>NZ_LZEU01000001.1:1077500-1677500 GCF_014490745.1 Pseudomonas alcaligenes
GAAAGCGAGTCTTAATAGGGCGTTTAGTCGCTGGGTATAGACCCGAAACCGGGCGATCTATCCATGGGCAGGTTGAAGGTTAGGTAACACTGACTGGAGGACCGAACCGACTACCGTTGAAAAGTTAGCGGATGACCTGTGGATCGGAGTGAAAGGCTAATCAAGCTCGGAGATAGCTGGTTCTCCTCGAAAGCTATTTAGGTAGCGCCTCATGTATCACTGTAGGGGGTAGAGCACTGTTTCGGCTAGGGGGTCATCCCGACTTACCAAACCGATGCAAACTCCGAATACCTACAAGTGCCGAGCATGGGAGACACACGGCGGGTGCTAACGTCCGTCGTGAAAAGGGAAACAACCCAGACCGTCAGCTAAGGTCCCAAAGTTATGGTTAAGTGGGAAACGATGTGGGAAGGCTTAGACAGCTAGGAGGTTGGCTTAGAAGCAGCCACCCTTTAAAGAAAGCGTAATAGCTCACTAGTCGAGTCGGCCTGCGCGGAAGATGTAACGGGGCTCAAACCATACACCGAAGCTACGGGTATCACGTAAGTGATGCGGTAGAGGAGCGTTCTGTAAGCCTGTGAAGGTGAGTTGAGAAGCTTGCTGGAGGTATCAGAAGTGCGAATGCTGACATGAGTAACGACAATGCGAGTGAAAAACTCGCACGCCGAAAGACCAAGGGTTCCTGCGCAACGTTAATCGACGCAGGGTTAGTCGGTCCCTAAGGCGAGGCAGAAATGCGTAGTCGATGGGAAACAGGTTAATATTCCTGTACTTCTAGTTACTGCGATGGGGGGACGGAGAAGGCTAGGCCAGCACGGCGTTGGTTGTCCGTGTTTAAGGTGGTAGGCAGAGATCTTAGGTAAATCCGGGGTCTTAATGCCGAGAGCTGATGACGAGTGTTCTTTTAGAACATGAAGTGGTTGATGCCATGCTTCCAGGAAAAGCCTCTAAGCTTCAGGTAACTAGGAACCGTACCCCAAACCGACACAGGTGGTTGGGTAGAGAATACCAAGGCGCTTGAGAGAACTCGGGTGAAGGAACTAGGCAAAATGGCACCGTAACTTCGGGAGAAGGTGCGCCGGTGAGGGTGAAGGACTTGCTCCGTAAGCTCATGCCGGTCGAAGATACCAGGCCGCTGCGACTGTTTATTAAAAACACAGCACTCTGCAAACACGAAAGTGGACGTATAGGGTGTGACGCCTGCCCGGTGCCGGAAGGTTAATTGATGGGGTTAGCGCAAGCGAAGCTCTTGATCGAAGCCCCGGTAAACGGCGGCCGTAACTATAACGGTCCTAAGGTAGCGAAATTCCTTGTCGGGTAAGTTCCGACCTGCACGAATGGCGTAACGATGGCGGCGCTGTCTCCACCCGAGACTCAGTGAAATTGAAATCGCTGTGAAGATGCAGTGTATCCGCGGCTAGACGGAAAGACCCCGTGAACCTTTACTGTAGCTTTGCACTGGACTTTGAGCCTGCTTGTGTAGGATAGGTGGGAGGCTTTGAAGCGTGGACGCCAGTTCGCGTGGAGCCATCCTTGAAATACCACCCTGGCATGCTTGAGGTTCTAACTCTGGCCCGTTATCCGGGTCGAGGACAGTGTATGGTGGGCAGTTTGACTGGGGCGGTCTCCTCCCAAAGAGTAACGGAGGAGTACGAAGGTGCGCTCAGACCGGTCGGAAATCGGTCGTAGAGTATAAAGGCAAAAGCGCGCTTGACTGCGAGACAGACACGTCGAGCAGGTACGAAAGTAGGTCTTAGTGATCCGGTGGTTCTGTATGGAAGGGCCATCGCTCAACGGATAAAAGGTACTCCGGGGATAACAGGCTGATACCGCCCAAGAGTTCATATCGACGGCGGTGTTTGGCACCTCGATGTCGGCTCATCACATCCTGGGGCTGAAGCCGGTCCCAAGGGTATGGCTGTTCGCCATTTAAAGTGGTACGCGAGCTGGGTTTAGAACGTCGTGAGACAGTTCGGTCCCTATCTGCCGTGGACGTTTGAGATTTGAGAGGGGCTGACCTTAGTACGAGAGGACCGGGTTGGACGAACCTCTGGTGTTCCGGTTGTCACGCCAGTGGCATTGCCGGGTAGCTATGTTCGGAAAAGATAACCGCTGAAAGCATCTAAGCGGGAAACTTGCCTCAAGATGAGATCTCACTGGAGCCTTGAGCTCCCTGAAGGGCCGTCGAAGACTACGACGTTGATAGGTTGGGTGTGTAAGCGCTGTGAGGCGTTGAGCTAACCAATACTAATTGCCCGTGAGGCTTGACCATATAACACCCAAACAATTTGGCTGTTAGACGGTGAAGTCGACAAACAGACCGAAAATTTGCCAGAACACGCAATACCACGACATCACATACCCAATTAGGGGAAGCGACTAAACACCGAGTCCCCAACCGAATTGCTTGACGACCATAGAGCGTTGGAACCACCTGATCCCATCCCGAACTCAGTAGTGAAACGACGCATCGCCGATGGTAGTGTGGGGCTTCCCCATGTGAGAGTAGGTCATCGTCAAGCTCCTATCCCCAAACCCCCAATCCGAGCAATCGGGTTGGGGGTTTGGCTTTTGCGCAACAGAAAATATTGGCGCTGAGGTGGCGGCACCTGTCACGCGTTGTTGCTACTGTTGCCACTCGGTAAGCTGACGCGTTATAGAAAAGCCTGCCTTGATGGGTGTGGGGATCTCAGTCGTCCACACTGCCATGTACTTGGAATGGAGTCTGGTCTCGATCATGACCGAGCTGAAATCAGCCAAAACCCGTCGCACTACCAACTGGTCTGCCATCTGGATTCTGCCGTTGATTGCACTGGTGATCGGTGGCTGGCTCGCCTGGCGTGCCTATGACCAGGCTGGGATCGAGATCCAGGTGTTCTTCCCGAGTGGCGACGGAATCCAGGTCGGCAAGACCGAAGTGATCTACAAGGGCATGTCGATCGGCAAAGTGGTCAACATGGAGCTGGATGACCAGGGCAAGGAGCGTGGCGTACGCGTTTCCATCGAAATGGACAAACGGGTCGAGCAGCACCTGCGTAGCAATACCCGGTTCTGGTTGGTCAAGCCTAGCGTCTCTCTAGCCGGGATCACGGGTCTGGAGACGCTGGTGTCTGGCAACTACATCACCGCCAGCCCCGGTGATGGCGAGCCGACGCGCAAGTTCGTGGCCCTGACCGAAGCCCCGCCGCTCGCCGACACTATCCCCGGCCTGCACCTGACGCTCAAGGCCGATCGCCTGGGCTCGCTGAACCGCGATAGCCCGGTGTTCTACAAGCAGATCCAGGTCGGCCGGGTGAAGAGTTATGTTCTGGCGGAAGACCAGAGCACAGTGGAGATCAAGGTCTTCATCCAGCCCGAGTTTGCCAGCCTGGTGCGCAAGCACACGCGTTTCTGGAATGCCAGCGGAGTGTCCATCGACGCCGGTCTGTCGGGGGTGAAAGTCCGTACCGAGTCGTTGTCGAGCATCGTTGCCGGCGGTATTGCCTTCGCCACCCCGGAAAATCGCAAAGACAGCCCGCCGACCGATCCGACTTTGCCTTTCCGTTTGTACGAGGACTTCGAGGCGGCCCAGGCTGGTATCAAGGTCACCCTGCAACTGCAGGACTTCGAGGGCATTGAGGCGGGGCGTACCCCGGTGATGTATAAGGGCATCCAGGTCGGTACCGTGAAGACGATCAAGGTCGGTGAAGACCTGACCTCCGCCTCGGTTGATCTGATGCTGGATCCCAAGGCCGAGGACTACCTGACCGATGGCGCCGAGTTCTGGATGGTCAAACCATCCATCTCGCTGGCCGGGATTACCGGGCTGGAAGCGCTGGTCAAGGGTAACTACATCGCCGTCCAGCCGGGCGAGAAGGGCAGGCCGGCAGTGCGTGACTTTGTGGCCCGGGCCAAGGCTCCGCCCCTCGATGTGGGAGCGCCTGGTCTGCACCTGGTGTTGTTTGCCGATACGCTCGGCTCGCTGGAGGTCGGCAGCCCGATTCTCTACCGCCAGGTCAAGGTCGGCACTATCCAGAGTTTCCAGTTCTCTCGTGACCGCAAGCGTGTGGTGCTGGGAGCGCATATCGAACCGATCTACGCCAACCTGGTGAACAGTTCCACGCGTTTCTGGAACTCCAGCGGTATCACCCTGAAGGGCGGCATTTCTTCCGGCATCGAGGTCAAGAGTGAGTCGCTGCAGACCTTGCTGGCCGGTGGTGTGACTTTTGAAACCACGGACATGAAGGCGCCGGTGAGCCACAAGATCCAGCGCTTCACCCTGCATAACGACCGCGACGAGGCCTTGCAGACCGGTGCTGTCCTGCAGATCAAGGTGGCCTCGGGCGACGGCCTCAATCCCGGTACCCTGATCCGCTACAAGGGGCTGGAGGTGGGCAAGGTTGAGTCGGTGGAGCTGACCGACGACCTGCAGGCGGTGCTGCTCAATGCCCGTATCACCAAGGCAGTACAGCGCATTGCCAGCGTCGGCAGCCAGTTCTGGGTGGTCAAGCCGGAGCTGGGCCTGGTGCGTACGGCCAACCTGGAGACCCTGGTCAGCGGCCAGTACCTGGAGGTGCAGCCGGCTGCCAAGCCCGGAGCGCGCAAGACCTTCTTCGAGGCACGGGCGCAGGCGCCGACCGTGGCCGCCCACGCGGATGGCCTGAGTCTGGTGCTGAGTACCGCTCGCCGTGGTTCGATCAAGCCGGGGGTGGTGGTCAGCTACCGCGAGGTGCCGGTGGGCAAGGTCACCGATTTCGAGCTGGGGCCGACCTCCGACCGGGTGCTGATCCATGTGCTGATCGAGCCGCGCTACGCCCCTCTGGTACGCAGCGGCAGCCGCTTCTGGAATGCCAGCGGTATCGGCGTGGATGCCGGCCTGTTCAAGGGTGTGAAGGTACGTACCGAATCGCTGGAGGCCCTGCTGGAAGGGGGGATCGCCTTTGCCACCCCGGACAACCCGACCATGGGCGGGCCGGCCAAGCCGGGGCAGACCTTCGCGCTCAACGAGGAGGTCAACGAGGAGTGGTTGAAGTGGGCGCCGAAGATCGTTCTGGATAAGTAAGGGCTCATTCAGCTTGAGTTAAGTCGGCTTGGCTATCGTGTTCCCTGTCGAAAGCCAATACCCAAGTGGAGAACACCGATGAACAAGCTGACTGCCCTTTTCGCCATTACCGCTCTGACCGCTACCGCTGGAATCGCCCAGGCCCGCGACCTGGGCCCGGATGAGGCGCTGAAACTGCGCGACGCCGGTACCATCCAGAGCTTCGAGAAACTCAACGAAGCGGCGCTGGCCAAGCACCCCGGCGGCAAGGTCGAGGAGACCGAGCTGGAAGAGGAATACGGCCGCTATGTGTACCAGGTCGAAGTGCGCGATGCCCAGGGCGTGCAGTGGGATGTCGAACTGGATGCCGCCACTGGCCAGATCCTCAAGGATCACCGCGACGATTGATCCACCCCTCAAGAAAAAGGGCCGCATGAGCGGCCCTTTTCATTTGCGCGAAGGAATCAGGCCGGTTCGGCCTGTTCCTCAGCGACCTTGCTGCTCTCGCGGCGCTTGATGTACTTCCAGTCGGCCTCGTCGATGTAGATGCCGTTGGGGCCGCTGCCGCCTTCCAAGTCGATGGCCACGTGGGCCGAGACCTGCGGCTTCACCGACGCCAGGATCGGCACGAAGCCCAGCTGCAGGCTGGTCTCGATCAGCGCCTGCTGGTTGCGCTCGTCGATGTCCGCCGCCTCGTCGAGGTAGTAGGGCAGGCGTACCTTGCCGGCCTGCTCGCGATCCATCAGGTGCAGCAGCAGGTACATGTTGGTCAGCGCCTTGATGGTCATGGTGGTGCCGTTGGACGCTGCGCCATCGATGTCGGTGTGCATCACCGGCTGACCGCCGACCTTGGTGATCTCGAAGGCCAGTTCGAACAGATCCTTGAGGCCCAGCTGGTTGCCGTTGGCAGCCACCAGGCGCGACAGGTAGTCCTTGGCCTCCTCGTTCTTCGCGTCCTGTTCGGCGCTCTGGGTAAGGTCGAACACCGACAGGGTCTCGCCTTCCTCGTACTGGCCGGCGCTGTGGATGATCTGGTCGATGTGCTTGAGCGCGTCGCGGTTGGGCGCCAGGACGATGCGGAAGCTCTCCAGGTTGGACACCTGGCGCTTGTTGATCTCGCGGTTGAACAGCGCCAGCTGGTGTTCCAGGTTGTCGTAGTCGCTGCGGATATTGCGCAGGGTACGGGCGATGTCGGTGACCGCCGCGCGGCGCGCCTTGGCCAGGGTCAGTGCTTCGTCCTGGCGGTGCGCATAGGCATTGACCAGCAGATGCAGGCGGCGCTCCGGGTCATCCTCGCTGTCGAACTTGGCCACGCCCTTGAGGCGTACCTGGGCATACAGCGCCTCGATCTGCCCGTCGATGCGCTGCAGCGCCTGCCAGCTGTCCTGGTAGTCGCTCAGCAGCGGCAGCAGGTTCTCCAGGCTGTCGTCGACCGGATCCATGAACGGCGTGCCGAACGGCAGGTCGGCCGGCAGCAGCTGGCGGCGGCGCAGGGCATCCTCGAGGGTGCGCTCCTTGGCTTCCAGGTCGGCCAGTTGGCGGCCGACCAGCTGCAGCTTGGCGGACAGCTGCTGCACCCGCTCGGCAAAGGCGTCGGCGGCGCGCTTGAGTTCGTCCTGGGCGGCTTCGGCCTCGGCCAGTTGCTCCAGCTTGGCCGGTTCCTCGACGGAGAGGGTCTGGCTCTTGCGGAAGTCTTCCAGGGCCTTCTGCGCATCCAGCACGGCCTGGTACAACTGCTCGGCCTGGGCCTTGCTCGCCGCACGGTCGTTGGCCACTGCCTGCTGGGTCTTGAGCTGCTTGAGCTCGCGTTCCAGGCGATCCTTCTGGTCGCGCAGGGCGGCGCGGTCGGCCAGGGCCTGCAGGGCCGGCGGCTCAATATGCGAGAGATCGATGGACAGGCCGGGCACTTCGAAGTGATCGCCCTTGAAGCGATCCAGCACGCCCTCGACGGCCTTGACCCAGTTGTCGCCCTCGGCCTGGATGCCTTTCTCGCCCAGCGGCAGGCTGAACAGCTGGCCGTTGAACAGGCGCATCAGGCGGTCGACGTCGGCCTGGCTGAACTCCTCGCGCAGGCGCGAGTAGCTGTTGTTGTCGGCGTGGTCGAGCTGCTGCTTGACCGACTTCAGGCGTTTCTCCAGGTCGCGCAGGCGCTCGTCGAGATCCTCGGCGGAGAACTGCCGCGACTGGGCCAGGGCGCCGGCCAGCTCGTCGTGGGCGTCCTTGGCGGCGAGCAGCTGCTCTTCCAGCACCTTGGCGCTGTCGACCAGGGCGAAGCGGTTCTTCAGCACGCTCAGTTCGCCCAGCCAGCGCTGGATCTCGCTGATCTCGCGTTCCAGGCGCATCAGCTCGGCGGTGCCGCCGCGCTGTTCGTGCTGCAGCCCGTCCTGCTCGCGGCGGTAGTGCTCGGCCTGGATCACCAGCTCTTCCTTGCGTGCGCCGGAGTAGTCCTGCCAGGCGCCGAGCAGGTTATCCAGCAGCGGCGACAGGCGATGCAGCTTGCCGCGCAGCAGTTCGCGCTGGGCCACACCGGAGGACAGTGCCTCGACCAGTGGGCCGGCGGCGACCAGGGCCTGGTAGTCCTGCTCCATGCGCCGTACGTCGCGGAAGGCCTCTTCGGTGGCGGCGATGTAGTCGACGCTGCCGGAGCGCAGGCTGTGCTCGAAGGCATCGAGGAACAGCTGCTTGAGCTTGGCTGCGGTGATCTCGCGCATATGCAGCAGGTTGATGAACAGGGCGCGGAAGGTCTTCAGGCTCTGCTCACTGGTGGAGCGCAGCGGGATCAGAGTCAGATCCAGCGGAATGCTGGTATGCCCGCCAACCAGCAGGCGGCGCAGCTCCTCGGGCTTCAGTTCGTAGGCAACGATGCCGGCCTGGCCGAGGTTGTTGAACAGCTCGCGCTGGCGCAGGCAGGTGCCGCCCTGCTGGTAGTGCTGCAGATCCAGTTCGCCCTGATAGGCGAAGAACTGGTGGCCGAAGCCGCCGCCCGGGCCGCGGCCGGCCACGCCGATCACGTGCGGGCCGTGGGGCAGGGCGACTTCCACCAGGATGTAGCTGGTGTCGGAGGCGAAGTAGAACTTGCGCGACTGCTCCAGGCTGTACTTGCCGAAGCTCATGTCGGACATGCGCGCGAGGATCGGGAACTGCAGCGCGTTGATCGACGCCGACTTGCCCAGGTTGTTGGCGCCGTACACCGACAGCGGATTTTCCAGCGGGAAAATACCGAGGCTGTAGCCGGCGGTGTTCAGCAGGGCGAAGCGGCGGATGCCGTAGCGTTCCTGGCTCATGCGTCGATCTCCTGGGCTTCACGTTCTTCGGCCATGGCGCGGGCCAGGGCGTCTTCCTCGGACTCTTCCGCGGTCTCGGTGCGCGGCTCGATGCGTACGATCTCGTCCTCGGCTTCATCCACCAGCAGCTCTGGTGTCGGCAGCGGCAGGTTGCTGTGCAGGCTGGCGGCCAGGTCGCGATCCTGCTGCACCGCCAGGCATACATCGAGGAAGCGGTGCATGGGCGCGAGGAAGCGGTACACGCCGTTTTCCTCGCTGGCGAAGCCGAGCTGGCTCAGGCGGCGCATGACCTTCTCTTCCAGCTCTTCCTGGCTGATGACCTCGGCCTGGAGGAACAGATCCTTGTACTTGTCCAGCAGCGCCGGCAGTTCGTCGCGCCCCAGGCTGCCGCCGTCGAGTACGGCCAGCGGGTCGCGGCCCTGGTCGGCGAGGTGCTCGACCAGGATGAAGGTGAACAGCGCCAGGCGCTGGGCAGTCTTGTTGACCTGGGCGCCCATCTGCTCCGGCACGAAGTAGTAGAAACCGCGGCTGTCGCACACCAGCTCGTAGCCGAGCGACTTGAACAGCGCGCGGTAGGCGTCCTGCTGGGCAGATAGCTGGGTGTACAGCTCCGGATGGCTGCGGCTGATGTGGTAGCCCTTGAACAGCTCGCGGAAGATCGGCGCCAGCTGGGTCAGTTCTTTCAGGTCGATATTCATGCGGTCACTCGCAGGTGCGACTCCCCTCTCACGGTGGAAGAGGGGCTGGAGGTGAGGGGCTTCGAGGTGGGCGACAGGCCCGCACCCCGGCTCTCTCCCTGGGGGAGAGGGAGGTAAATGGCGCAGGACTCAGGCATTGGGGCGGCCTACCAGCGCATAGGAGCTCAGGCTGACCTGGTGCTCGCGGGTGAGGTAGTCGCGGCGTTCCAGACGCTCGCGCTGGAAGCGCGCATCGCGCGACAGCCGCGAGAACCAGTAGAGCAGCTCGTCGGTGGCGCCTTCCGGTTCCTGTTCCAGCAGCCAGACCATCAGATCCGGCAGCGGCAGGGCCTGCTCGCAACGCTCGATCATCTCGCGGGCGGTGCGCGGTGCCCTGGGCGCTGCGCCCTTGCGCGCGCCACTGGCCCGTGGGAACTGGTTGGGCTTGGGCTGGAAACGGGCCAGGGCGTAGACGTAGCTCTCCACCTGGCTGGCGGTGCCGAGGAAGGTACTCTGCGGCCGGCTGAACAGCGGCATCGAGGCTTGCGGCAGGGCGTCCAGGCCCTTCTTGCGGATTACCGACAGGGCCAGGGCGGCGCCACGGGTCACGGCGTTGTGCCGGCGCGCTTCCTCACGCAGTGGCAGCAGCAGCTCGCGGGCCTTGCGCAGAGTCAGCTGGGCGACGGTCTGCATTTCCAGGATGCGTGCGTGGGTGCGCAGCAGCAGGTCGTCGTCGACCAGTTGGCCGAGGCGCTGCTGTTCGCCGAGCAGGCGCAGCAGCACTTGTTCGACGCGGCGTACGCCCTGCTCGAAAGCGCCGTCGGCGGAGACCAGCTGGATCATCGGTTCGACGTATTCGTCCCAGGTCGCCAGTACCTCGGCGTAGCGCTGGCGCAGGGGAATCTGCCGATCGCTGGTCTTGGCCCGTTCGGCCACGCCGACCAGGGCCTGCTCGTCGTTGGCCAGCTTCTTCAGCACATCGCGTACGCGCATATCGAGCAGGCGTAGCTGGCGCGCCAGGTCGTTGCCGTCACGCACTTCGAAGGCGTCCTGGATATAGCCGGCCAGGCGCTCCAGGTGGCGCAGGTAGGCTTCGATCTCCAGGCACAGACCGAGGCGGTGCTCACGCCGCAGGTAGGCGAGGAAGTCATGGATCTGCGCGTTCAGCTCGAAGCGGTTGGGGCTCTTGGCCACCGGCACCAGGATGTCCAGGCGGATCCACTGGTCGAGCAGGGCGGTGATATCGGCGGGGCTGCCGTCGGGCAGCTGGGCGCCGAGCTGATTACGCAGTTCCACCAGGCTCAGGGTGCCGGTATCGAAGCGCTCGCACAGCGGTTCGAGCAGCGTCCAGTGCTCGGCAAGGGCGCGCAGTACGCGCTTGGGGTCGATCATCGGGGCATCCGTTCTGCTGGCTGCTTTCTTATAAAGCGCGGAATTGTACTGCAAAGGTGCGAGGCTGGCCGACCGGGTGTCGAAACGCCGGTCGGCCTTTTCCCGCCGGCTGATTCAGGCCACAATTCCCGACCTGTCATGCGGGCTGGCCAGCCCGTCACCGTCCTTTTCGCGGAACCCCAGCCTTGATCGAAGAAGTCCGTCGCCGCGCCTATCTGACCGCCATGCAGGTGGCCAGCTGGCTGCCGCGCGTGGAGCTGCCGTTTGCCGCGCCCTCGCGGGCCGCATTGCTGCAGCCACTGCCCGAGCCGGAGCCCGCAGCACCAGCTGCGCCGCCGGTAGCGGCTGCGGTGCCGGCCGCCGTGCGCGAAGAAGCGCCGCGGCCGAGTATCGAGGTGCCGCGCCCGACGGTGCAGATGCCCAAGCCGGTGATCAAGGCAGAGCCGACTCCTGTCGCAGAAGAAGCAGCGGCGCCGGCCCGCGCCGTACCCGTGGCGCCGCCGCGTTTCGCCCTGCAGCTGCTGCGCGCCGGTGACTGCGCCCTGCTGGTCGAGTTGCCCACCGGCGAACCCTTCCAGAGTCGCGACCCGGCCTATCTGCTGCTCAAGGATCTGCTGCGCGCCGCCGGCCTGCCGGACAGTCCGCAGCAGGTCGGTGACGGCTCGCCGATCCGCTGGCCGCTGCTCAGCCGCGGCAACCTCGACCAGGGCCCGGAGGCGGCGCGCGATTACGTGCAGGGTGTGCTGGCCGGCCAGCTGGAAAGCCAGCCCTGCACCTGCCTGTGGCTGATCGGCCTGCCGGCCGTGCGTTTCGCCGGCGAAGGCGATGCCGACAGCTACAACCGCGAACTGAATGTCGATGGCCTGGGGGCGGCCTGGGCCCTGCCGGGACTGGAACTGCTGATGGACGAGCCGCAGCGCAAGGCGCCCCTGTGGCAGGCCATGCGCCGGGTGATGCAACGCTGGAAATCGTCCGTATGAGTTCTGCTATCACTTTCCGCCCGATGATCCAGGCGGATCTCGACCGCGTACTGCAGATCGAGAATGCCGCCTTCAGCCATCCCTGGACCCGCGGCATCTTCGAGGACGGGCTGAAGTCCTACGACTGCTGGCTGATGTTCGACGGCGACGAGCAGGTCGGCCACGGGGTGATCCAGGTGATCATCGACGAGGCGCACCTGCTCAATATCACCGTGCGCCCGCAGAGCCAGGGCAAGGGCTACGGCCTGCAGCTGCTCGAGCACCTGATGCGCCGGGCCATGCAGCTGAACGCCGGCGAGTGCTTCCTCGAGGTGCGTGCCAGCAACCAGTCGGCCTACCGCCTGTACGAACGCTACGGCTTCAACGAGATCGGCCGGCGCCGCGATTACTACCCCGCACCGGGCGGGCGCGAGGATGCCCTGGTGATGGCCTGCACCCTGCTCGACTGAAGCGGTGACCGCCCGGGTCGGCGGCTTGTCAAAGCCGGAGCGCCTCCGTATGGTGCGGCGCGAACCCGGAGGATTAAGCCATGAGCGACCTGCAGCATCTGTTCGACAACAACGCGCGCTGGGCCGAGGCGGTCAACCAGAAAGATCCGGAGTTCTTCGCCAAGCTGGCCAAGCAGCAGACTCCCGAGTTCCTGTGGATCGGCTGTTCCGATGCGCGGGTGCCGGCCAACGAGATCGTCGGCCTGCTGCCGGGCGATATCTTCGTCCACCGCAACGTCGCCAACGTGGTGCTGCACACCGACCTCAACTGCCTGTCGGTGATCCAGTACGCGGTCGACGTACTCAAGGTCAAACACATCCTGGTCACCGGCCACTACGGCTGCGGCGGCGTACGCGCGGCCATGCAGGATCGCCAGTTCGGCCTGATCGACGGCTGGCTGCGCTCGATCCGCGACCTCTACTACGAGCAGCGCGACTACTTCGCCCAGTTCGACAATGAAGAGGACAAGGTCGACCGTCTCTGCGAGCTCAACGTGATCCACCAGGTGGCCAACGTCAGCCACACCAGCATCGTGCAGAACGCCTGGCACCGCGGCCAGGAAATCGCCGTGCACGGCTGCATCTACGGCATCAAGGACGGCCGCTGGAAGAACCTCAACGTCACCGTCAGCGGCCTCGAACAGCTGCCGCCGCAGTACCGCCTGCGCCCGCTCGGCCAGTCCTGAGGTGCCGCGCGCGCAACGCTTCGCCTGGCTCGGCCTGGCCCTGGCCAGTTTGATCTGGGCTGGCAATTCGCTGGTTGCCCGCGCCTTCACTGGCGCCATCCCGCCGCTGTCGCTGGCCTTCTGGCGCTGGGCCGTGGCACTGCTGATCCTGCTGCCGCTGACCGGGCCGTCGCTCTGGCGTCATCGCCAGGTGCTGCGCGCCGCCGGCTGGCGTCTGTGGCTGGCGGCGCTGCTGGCCATCACCCTGTACAACTGTCTGCTGTATACGGCGGCGCTGACCACGGCGGCGATCAATCTCAGCCTGGTCAGTACCTGCCTGCCGCTGGCCACCTTCATCGGTGCCGGCCTGCTGCTTGGCGAGTGGCCGGCACGACGAGCCTGGGGCGGGCTGGGAGTGGCACTGCTGGGGCTGCTGTGGCTGATCGCCCAGGGCAACTGGCAGGTGCTGCGCAGCCTGTCCTTCGCCCAGGGCGATCTGCTGATGCTGCTGGCGACCCTGGACTGGGCCCTGTATTCCCTGCTGCTACGGCGCTGGAACCGCTATTTCCAGCTGCCGCCCTTTACCCTGCTCGGTGCCCTGGTGCTGCTCGGCGTGCTGATGCTGACACCGTTCTACCTGTGGGAGCTGTGGCACGGCGCGCGCTTCGCAGCCAGCCCCGGCAACCTGGCAGCCATTGGCTACACCGCGCTGTTCGCCTCGGTGATCGCCTACCAGTTGTGGAATATCGGCCTGCGCGAGCTCGGCGCGGCACGCACGGCGATGAGCAATTACCTGATGCCGGTGTTCACCGCGATTCTCGGTTGGTTGCTGCTCGGCGAAGGGCTGCAGTCCTACCACTGGGTGGGCGGGGCGCTGATCGTCAGCGGCCTGCTGCTGGCCGGGCGGCCCCAGGTACGAACCTAGTCGGCCGGAAGTCTGGCGCCAGTTTCTTGTGATGGCAGGGCGCACGGGGCTTCGCTACTCTGCAGCAACGTGCCGCACACAATAACCAGAGCAGGCGCGACTCGCAGTATTAAACAAGGGGGAGAGTTATGTTCGGTAGTTCCAGCAAGCAGCAGCGCGGCTTCACGCTGATTGAGCTGATTGTCGTGATTGTGATCCTGGGGATTCTGGCGGCCATCGCGCTTCCCAAGTTTCTCAACCTGACCAGCCAATCCTACGATTCGGTCAACCGCGGTATCGGTGGCGCACTGACCTCGGCCACCAGCCTGGTGCGCGCCGGCTGGCTGGCCAATGGAGCTCCGACCGGCGGCAGCACTGTCACCCTCGACGGCTCCGTCATCGCGGTCAACTCCAACGGCTGGCCGGTCAACAGTCCGTCCGCAACAGCCGGCAGCACGCCGACCGCCAGCGAGTGCGCCAATATGTGGAACGCCATCATGAAGAGCAACACGCCTGCCGCAGCCGGTAGCTGCACCGGCGATGGCTGCTATGTGGCCAGCGTGAGTGGCAGCACGTCCTGCATCTACACCATGTCGGGCAGTCCGAGCGGCGGGCCTTACACCATTACCTACGCCTTCGGCACTGGCGACGTAATCATCTCGCCGTAACGGGTACCCAGGTAATGCCAAAGGCGGATCGCGAGATCCGCCTTTTTTGTTTTTACCGATGAGAGCCTGGAGCGATTGCCCAGCGCCCGGGCGACGACAGGTACCCAGGCCAGGGAAGAGGAAGGTGTTGCGAGCAGCGAGTTATCTGCCCCCCCTTGTTGAAACTATGCTGACAGCGGGTTGCTGCGAATCAAGGAGGAGATAATGGCGAGGGCGTCTGAGGAGAAAGGTATCGATGAGGCCGGCGACGACTCGTCTCCGGGCCTGTCTGCAAACTTCTATGGGCTGATCGAGTTTGTACTCAGGGATTCAAGCCTGAGTCCCGAGCAGAAGGTCATGCTGATCGATGAAGTCCGCAAGAGCACGCCGGCCAGTGATCGTTGGACGAGTCGTTACGCAATCTATTCTCTCGTCGCGATTGCGCTGCTATCCATGGTCGGCATCATCTGGCTAGGGCTGGCTGACAAGTGGGTTCCCGATGGCCTAGTCGCCATTGGCTCTGCTGCGGTCGGAGGCCTGGCCGGGCTGCTGGTTCCACGCAAGGGCTGACCACTACCCCAGAAACAACAAAGGCCTACCCGAAGGTAAGCCTTTGTTTTGTATGGTGGCTACGCAGGGACTTGAACCCCGGACCCCAGCATTATGAATGCCGTGCTCTAACCAACTGAGCTACGTAGCCGTTTGAGGCGCGCATTATTCGTGTGTCGGGCATGGCTGTCAAGCCTGGCGGCAGAAAAATTCTGCACGCTATCAACCGCTTACGTCAGGCTGTGGGATTGCGGGCGGTGCGCTTGGCTCTGGCCATGGCAGGGGGAGGGGCAGGATCGGCCTGCCCAGGATGGCAAGCCCTTGATCTGGATCAAACCCGGTTGCTGCCAGGGGAGGAAAGGTTGCCCTCAGACAGCAACTGTTCAGGCGTGAAGGCGGAAAGTGGAGACAGAGGATAACTCTCCACTGGCCGGGGCCGGCATCAGGCAGCCCTGCGCCGCTTCACTTCAGGACAGGATCGGGAGGACGATATGGGATCGCTACAACCCCAAGAGCTGCGCGTGCCGAACGCCAGCACCAGCCCGTGGTACCGCAAGAGCAGCACCCAGGCCATGGCTGACCTGCAGACCAGCGTCACCGGCCTGGCCCCCGAGGAAGCCAGGGCGCGGCTGCTGCGCATCGGCCCCAACGCCTTGCCGGCCAAGGCCGTAGACCCGCTCTGGCTGCGCTTCGCCCGGCACTTCAACGATGTGCTGATCTACATCCTGCTGGCCGCCGCCGTGGCCACGGCGCTGATGGGGCACTGGACCGACACCCTGGTGATCCTCGCCGTGGCGCTGATCAACGCCGCCATCGGCTTCTTCCAGGAGAACAAGGCGGAGAAATCCCTGGCGGCCCTGCGCGGCATGCTCAGCAGCACCGCCCTGGTGGTGCGCAACGGGCAGAAGCTGAAGATCGACGCCAGCGAGCTGGTGCCCGGCGACATCGTGGTGCTGCGCCCCGGTGACAAGATTCCCGCCGATGTACGCCTGTTCGAGGTGCATCACCTGCAGGTCGAGGAGTCCATGCTCACCGGCGAGTCGCTCACCGTGGCCAAGCAGGTCGAGGCTCTGGAGCAGGAGGCATTGCTGGCCGACCGCAGTAACCTCGGTTTCTCCGGCACCAGTGTCAGCGCCGGCAACGCCAAGGGCGTGGTGATCGAGACCGGCGCGGCCACCGAGCTGGGCAAGATCAACTGCCTGATCGCCAGCGTGGACGAGAGCGAAACCCCGCTGCTGCGGCAGATCGCCCAGCTCGGCAAGCGCATCTTCCAGCTGATCGTCGGCATGATGGCAGTGCTGTTCGTCATCGGCTTCTTCTGGCACGACTACCCGTTCGGCGAGCTGCTGCTGTCGCTGATCAGCCTGGCCGTGGCCGCGGTGCCCGAGGGGCTGCCGGCGATCGTCTCGATCATCCTGTCGCTCGGCGTGCAGCGCATGGCGCGCAACAAGGCGATCATCCGCAAGCTGCCGACCGTGGAAACCCTGGGCGCCATGAGCGTGATCTGCTCGGACAAGACCGGCACCCTGACCATGAACGAGATGACTGCCAAGAGCGTGCTGACCGCCAGCACCCTGTATGGCGTCGAAGGGCAGAGCTACGAGCCGGTCGGCCGCATCACCCTGGCCGGCGCCACCGAGGCGCTGGACTGGGCGGGCCACACCAACCTGGCGGCCTTTATCCGCGCCGTCGACATCTGCAACGACAGCAGCCTGCAACGCAATGACGAGGGGCGCTGGCGTGTGGTCGGCGGGCCTACCGAGGGCGCGCTCAAGGTGCTGGCACGCAAGGCCTGCTTGCCTGAGGTGGACGTGCGGCGGATGGGCAAGATTCCCTTCGACTCCGCCTACAAGTACATGGCGCGCCGTTGCGATGTGGCCGGCGACAGCCTGATCTACCTGAAAGGCGCTCCGGATGTGCTGCTGGGCCTGTGCCAGCAGCAGCTGGGGGCGCACAGCGTCGAGCCGCTGGATCGTGCCTACTGGGAGCGCGAGATGGGTCATATCGCCAGCCAGGGCTTGCGTATGCTGGCGGCGGCCTACAAGCCGGTGCCTGGCGCTGGCGGTGAGATCGACCATGAGGACTTGCAGGACGGCATGATCTTCCTTGGTGTCGCCGGCTTGATGGATCCGCCGCGGCCCGAGGCGATCGAGGCCATTGCCCTGTGCCGGCAGGCCGGCATCCAGGTGAAGATGATCACCGGCGACCACCCGGACACCGCCGTGGCCATCGCCCGCATGCTGGGCATGGGGAGCGACCTGCGTGCCATGACCGGTCAGGAGCTGGAGGCCACCGACGATGCCGCGCTGAGGACGCTGGCCATGCAGTATGCGGTGTTCGCCCGTACCAGCCCGGAACACAAATTGCGCCTGGTGCGCGCGCTACAGGCCAACGGCCAGGTGGTGGGCATGACCGGCGACGGGGTCAACGACGCGCCGGCGCTGAAGCAGGCCGACGTTGGCATCGCCATGGGCATCAAGGGCACCGAGGTGACCAAGGAAGCCGCCGACATGGTGCTCACCGATGACAACTTCTCCACCATCGCCGGCGCCGTGCGCGAGGGGCGGCGGGTTTACGACAACCTGAAGAAGACCGTGCTGTTTATCCTGCCGACCAACATGGCCCAGGGCCTGCTGATCGTCATGGCGATCCTGGCCGGGGCGGTGGTGCCGCTGTCGCCGCTGCAGATCCTGTGGATGAACATGGCCACCTCGACCACCCTGTCCTTTGCCCTGGCCTTCGAGCCCGGCGAGCCGGGGATGATGCGCCGCGCGCCGCGCCAGGCCGGCGAGTCGATCCTCAACGGTTTTGCCGTGTGGCGGGTGTTGTTCGTCGGCGGACTGCTGACGGCGGCGGCCTTCCTGCTGGAGGCGTGGATGGTCGCCGGCGGCCAGGACACCGACCATATCCGCACCATGATCCTGCACACCCTGGTCACCGCGCAGTGGGCCTACCTGTTCAACTGTCGCCTGCAGGAGCAGTTCTCGCTGAACGCCGCGCTACTGCGCAACGGCGCGCTGCTCACCGTGACCCTGGCGCTGATCCTGCTGCAGTGCCTGGTGATCTATGTGCCCTTCATGCAGACGGCCTTCCATACCGTGGCGCTGCCGTTCAGCAGCTGGCTGCTGGCGCTGGGCGTCGGGGTGCTGGTGTTCTTCGCCGTCGAGCTGGAGAAGCTGCTGATCCGCCGCTGGAAGGCGCGGCGGGCCGGCTGAGGGAGTGGCGGGGCTTCAGGTCGCAGGGCTGGAGCCCCGCCAGTGGCTCAGCATGTAGCTGCCAAGCAGCAGGCCGGCGGCGAGCAGGTAGATGGCGGTCGAGCGACCCAGGCCGAAGAACGCCAGCATGATCAGGGCATAGGCCAGGAAGGACACGCCGAAGCCCAGGCCGAAGGGCACGCGCAGGGCCAACAGGATTAGCAGAATGAGCAGGAAGGCGGTCTTCGCATAGTAGGCCTCGCGGGCAATCTGCAGGGCCTGTTCGGCGGAGGTGGCCACCTGGTACTTGGCGAAGATGTCGTGGCCGGCGAAGAAGTCGACCTGCATGGTGAGATTGACGACGAGGTAGCCGGCAATCACCAGCAGACTTATGAAGCGGTTGATATCCATGCAGGACTCCTGAGGCCCACCCGCCTGGCGGGTGGGCTTTTTCATCAGCGGGAAAGGCTCAGGCCACTGGCGGCGTGCAGGCCTTCGAGGTCGGCATCCAGTTCGACCCGGGTCGACTCGAGGAAGCGGCTGAGCATGTTGAAGTAGCTGCAGCAGAGGATCAGCTCGCTGGCCTGGCGTACCCCGTAGCGCGACTGGATGGCCGCCAGGGCCTCGTCGCTCAGGCGTACGTCACGGCTGATTTCCTCGGCCACCCGGCAGAGCAGCAGGCCTTCCTCGTCCAGGCCCTGAACCGGGCCGGCAGTGCCGATTCGGTCGATTTCCTCCTGGCTCACGCCGACGCGACGGGCGATCAGCACATGCTGGGCCCACTCGTAGTGCGAGCCGGTGACCTGGGCCACGCGCAGAATGGCGATCTCGCGCTTGCGGGCGTCGAACTGGCTTTGCAGCAGGATCGAGGCGGCGAGCTGGATGAAGCCCGGCAGGCTGCTCGGGGCGTTGGCCATCATGCGGAACACGTTGGCCGGCGGCAGGCCGGCGAGGGTCTTGCGGGTGGCCTCGGACAGCTCGTCGTCGGTGGGCAGGGGCAGGCTAACGGCCATGGTCAATCTCCACGAGGTGGGGCGCGCTGGCGCCCCGTTGAATAAAAAGGGGCCGCCGGCGGGCGGCCCGAAAGTCCAGAGGGTTTCCCGCCCTGGGTCAGTAGCGTGCGGTTGGCCTAGCGCACCCCGGCGCGGCGCAGGGCCGCCGGGGTGAAGTCGGTGGACGACATCGGGATGCCGTACTGCGGTGCGTTGCTGATTTCGTTGCGCAGGCCGGAGACGAAGTAGCGGCCATTGAGCAGGTCGTAGCAGGTCTCCACCAGGATCATCGGGATCTGCTGCTGGTACACCTGCTGCAGATGGCCTTCGGCGACCCGCCAGATCTGCCCGCGGTTGTCGTAGTGGTCGACCACCAGGGCCTGCCAGCTGTCCTCGTCGAGGTACAGGCGGCGCTTGGCGTAGATATGGCGTTTGCCGGGCTTGAGGTTGGCTTCCACGACCCACACGCGGTGCAGTTCGTAGCGGGTGTAGTCGGGGTTGAGGTGGCCCGGCTTGATGATGTCGTCGTACTTGAGCTTGGGGTCGTCCAAGCGGTAGGCGTTGTACGGCACATACAGCTCGCTCTTGCCAAGCAGCTTCCACTCGTAACGATCCGGCGCGCCGTTGTACATCATGAAGTTGTCGGAGGTGTGCTGGCCGTCGCTGGTGGTCGACGGGCCGTCATAGGACACCTGCGGGGCGCGGCGCACGCGGCGCTGCCCGGCGTTGTAGACCCAGGCCAGACGTGGCTCCTTGACCTGGTCGAGGGTCTCGTGAACCAGCAGCACGTCACCGGCCAGGCGGGCCGGCGAGACGGTGCGCCACTTGTAGTAGAACAGCACGTTGTCGTTCTTCGCCTGGCCAAGGTCGCTGACCGCCCACTGCATGGCGATGTCCTGGTCGAGCAGGCTGGCGGTGTACTGCCCGCTGGCCTGCGGCGCCGCAGTGATGATGTTGCGGTGCAGAGTCGAGCCCAGGTAGCGCGCCATATGGTTCCAGACCGCCTCCAGGCCGTTCTGGGCAAGCGGGAAGGGCACGCCCATGCGGTAGTTCTGCAGGGTGTTGCCGTCGCCGGCGAGGGTTACCTGGGTGGCGTTGTCGCGGGTTTTCTGCAGCCAGGTGTCGGGGAAGGTGCTGCTGCGGTGGCTCGGGTACACCGGCATGCGGAAGCTCGAGGGGTAGCGCTTGAGCAGGGCCAGCTGGCCGTCGCTGAGGTGCTCGCGGTACTGCTCGGCGTTGGCCGCGGTGATGGTGAAGAGCGGCTTGTCGCCAGCGTAGGGATCGCTCATGAAACCGCTACCGTCCAGGGTGCCGGCGTCCTTCGCCAGGCCGCCGTTCCAGGCGGGAATGGTGCCGGCGGCATTGCCGGCCTGCTCGGCGCCGACCGGGGTGAGTTGCTGGCCGAGGGTGGCCGCCTGCTGCGCGCTGACGGCGGCCAGGGTGCTGCCGACCCACAGGGAAGCCAGCAAGGCAGAGCTGCTGATCAGATGCTTGTAGTTATTCATGTCTGTCACCGTTAGAAGTTCACGCCGAAGCTCAGGGCGAGGAAATCGCGATCGACCTGAGTGTTGTAATCGCCATCGAAGAAGTTGGTGTAGGAGAGGCTGGCGCTGTAGGTCTTGTCGTACTCGGCATCCAGGCCGACGCTGAGGGCCTTGGCGCCTTCGTTGAACGGGGTGGAGCTGGGGCCGTAACCTTCCACGTCATGCGACCAGGCCAGGTTCGGCTTGAGGCTGATGCCGGCGAAGACGTTGCGGTAATCCCACATCGCACGCACGCGGTAGCCCCACGAGGTGCTCGTGGTGAAACCGTTGTTGTTGCACTCCTCCGGGCGGGTGGTGTTGGTGCTGGTGCGGCACAGGCTGTTGTCGCTCAGGGCGCCGGTGCCGTAGACCGCATCGCGGCCGTAGCGCAGGCCGCCATGGCCCTCCAGCCCGCCGACGCGCACCACGGCGGCTTCGCCGACCAGGGTCAGGCGCTCGGCTCCCATTACGCGGTCGAAGAATTGAGTGGCCGACACCTGGAACTGGCTCACCTCTTTGCGCTGGTAGCCGGGAATCGCCTGGTTGTTGCCCGGGGTGAAGGCCGCATACACCGGCGACACCGCGGCCGAGCCGAGCAGCCCGGTGACCATGTCGGCGCCGTTGATCTGCAGGGGCGCGTTGGGTCGGTAGCTCAGCTCGCCGGCCAGGGCGGTGCCGGTGGCCAGGGTGGTGGAGAAGCTCAGGCCGTAGAGGCGGATGTCTTCCGGGTAGTCGTAGTAGAACTTGCTGGTGCCCAGGCGATAGGCGCTGACCAGCGACTGCCCGGTGGGCGAGGCGATGATCCCGCCGCAGGCCGCCGCCGGAATGCCGAGGCTGGAGCAGACGCCGTTGGCGAAGTTGAGGTCGGCGATGTTCGGCCCGCTGACCAGGCTGAAGTACGGAGTGCGGCTGTGGTAGTTGATGAAGTAGCCGCCGAACTCGGTATCCAGTGGCGTGGAGTACCAGCGCAGCGCGGCGCCCCACTGCCCGGAGTTGCGCGGATCGTTGTCGCTGACCCGCGGGATGACGATACCTTCGCTGGACAGCTGGACGCCGAAGGGATCGAGGGCGGCATGGGCCAGGGCGTTGTCGGAGATGTTCGGCCCGACGATGTTCTCATCGCAGCCATCGGCAACGGCGTCCGCGCCGAAGAAGGTGCCGCAGTTGTCGGCAATCGTCTGTTCCCAGTCCAGCTGGTAGAAGGCCTCCAGCGACAGATCCTCGCTCAGGCTCTGCGAGACATAGAACATGTTGACCGGAATCAGGCCTTCCTTGATCTCGGCCCCGGGGCGGCGGAAGGCCGCCGCATCGATCGGGTTGATGCTGTTGATGCCGCCGCCGATGAAGGTGCTTTCGCCCCAGCTCACCACCTGCTTGCCGAGGCGCACGGAGCCCGGTTGTCCGGCGATCTCGTAGTTGTGGTAGAGGAAGGCGTCGAGCAGCTGGGCGCCCGAGGACTGGGCGCCGGCCTTGCGGTTGCTGTCGCTGATGTCCTTCCAAGGGCGGCTCTCGTCCTTGAGCTCGAAGTCGTACCAGTACTTGCCGCGCACGAAGGCGCCGCTGTCGCCGTAGCGCAGCTCCAGGTCGTGCAGGCCCTTGAAGATCTTCGAGAAGGTCTCGCCTTTGTCGAAGTTCTGCCGGCCGTCGTCGCTGAGTACCGAGGCCGCCTTGCCGCCGTTGTTGGCGCCGATCAGATCCTGCTTGGCGCTTTGCGTCGACCAGCTGGCACCGATCGACAGCGAGGTGTCGAACTGGCCTTCCAGTTCGCCGAATTGAAAGCTGACGGCGAGCGCCGGCGTACTGGTCGCCGCACAGATGGCGAGCGCCAGGGGTTTGATGTTGCGCATGGCTTTGACTCCACTGTTGTTTTTGTTGTGGAAAAGACTCGACTCAGTCCGCCAGCGGCGGTGGGTAGTCGATCCGGTGAACGCCCTGGTTGCTGCGGGCGAAACTCGCCAGGTAGATGCCGTCGCGCTCCGGCAGCACCTTGGAGATGCCGCGGATGGCGCGCCCGTCGTGCATCCACCAGTACAACGGGTGGCGGCCGCTGGCATCGAACACGGCGAAGCCGCTCTGCCGCTGCTCGGCGAACAGGCTGCGCGGCAGACGCAGGATCAGCGGCTTCAGCCAGGGGTTGGCGTGCAGCCAGGTGATCAGCGCCGAGCGCGGGGCGTAGAAGGCCACGTACAGGCGGCCCTGGGCGTCGCGCTGGAGGCCGTCCGGCATGCCCGGCAGCGCTTCCTGCAGCACTTCGCTGTGGCCGGCCTGGGCGCCGGCGACGGTCAGCCTGAGCAGGCGGAACTTGGGTGTTTCGCTGATCACCAGCGAGCGCTCGATGCCGTTGGCATCCTCGCTGCCACGGTCGACCAGGATGCCGTCGATGAAGTGCAGATCCTGCGCCACCAGCTGGGCGCTGCCGCGCTGCAGGTCGAACAGCCACAGGCGGCCATGGTTGGCCAGGCTGACCGCCTCTTCGAAGGCGGCTTCGCCCATGCCGGCGCCGGGGGCTGCGTAGGGTTCGGACATGTACACCCGTTGGCCGTCCTGGCTGATGTCCAGGTCGTTGCAGAAGGCGATCGGACGGCTGTTGCTGGCGTTCAACTCGCTCACCGCGACTGCCCCCGTACCGAGCGGCTGTACGCTGCCCAGCTCGGCGGCCGGGTTGACCGGCGGAGGCAGCGGCACGCGCAGGGCCACTGGACGAATGGCGCGGGTCACGAGGTTGAGTTCGTAGATGCCAACGGCTGCCTCGGCGGGCGGGTTGAAGCCATACAGGTGCGAGTTGCAGAACAGGATGCGGTCGCGGTCGCCCGGCACGAAGCGCGCACCGGATGGCACCAGCGGAGTCTGGGCGAAGCGCTCGGCGTGGCCGCTGCGCAGATCCATACGCCAGAACCAGCCGTCGCGTGCGCTGATGAAGGCCTGGCCGAGGTCTTCGCGCAGCAGGATGTCGTCGTGGCCGGGCACCTCGGGGGCGCGGGTGTCGAGGGCGAGATCGTCAGGCGCCTGCACCGCGCGCAGTTCGCCGGACACCTCACCCATGGAGTAGGCTGGCGCCAGTTCGATGTAGGCGGGCGGCGTGCTGAGCAGCCAGGCACCGGCGAGGCTGGCCGCCAGCACGGCGCCGAGCAGGTAGTTAACCTTCATGGCGTTTGCTCCGCGCTTCGATCACGTGCGGCACCTGCTCGTCCAGCCAGTAGCAGCGCGTGGGCTCGACCACCAGCACTTCCTCGAACTTGCAGCCACCGCCGTCCCAGCCGATATGCGGCTCGATCGCCCACAGGCCGAGCTTGTTGCCGATGTGCTCGGGAGTGAGCGCCGCCGACAGGCCCATCTTGAGGAAGGCCAGGTTGGTTTCCAGGGAGAACCAGCCGAAGGAGCGGTTGCCGACCCGCAGGTGTTTGCCCTTCTTCGGCTTGACCCGGAAGACCCGGTGGCCCAGCACGCAATGCGGGTACTTGCTGTGGATGTTGTCGTAGCCGGCGGCGTGGATGCGCCGGTCGATCTCGGCCCAGATTTCGGCGGCCGTCATGGGGCTGGCGAACAGCCCGGGAATGTCGGCGCGCAGCTGCAGGAGAAAGGCCTTGGCCTTGTCCAGTTGCGGGTTGGGGGTCAGGCACAGGGCATAGCCGACATCGCCGATGTAGCCATCGACCACCGGCGACACATCGAGAATGGCCACGTCCTCGGCGCGCAGTTGGCGCTCGCTGGGGTGGTAGTCGGCGTAGCCGGCGTACTCGTCGAAGCGCGAGTGGCTGCCGAACCAGGCGAAGGCGCGGTGCAGGTAGCGCTCGGTGCCGTGCTGGCGCAGGTAGCCCTCCAGCAGGTCGGCGGCCTGCTGCTCGGTCATGCCGACCTTGAGCTGCTTGCCGACATGCTCGACAGCCGCATAGGCCAGGCGCTGGGCCTTGAGGTAGCCGGCCATGGCCTCGGCGGGCGGCAGCATGTCCTGGCCGCCACCGTATTTCGAGCTGATCTTGGACAGCCAGCGGTAGAGCCGATCCAGCGCGCCGTTGGGTTTGAGTGTGTAGCCTATCGGCATGCTGCGCCCTCCCGGTCGGGGTGGGGGAGTCGGCCGCGGAGGCGGGGCAGATTGAGTGGGTACATGGCAGTACTCGGCGTTGTTGTTATGCCACGATGCTAAAAGCCGAGGGCGGGCGCTGGTGTTGCTCAATGGCCAATCTAATGGTTGAATTCAGCCATGTTTTGGAGGCCCCGCATGCGCATCGAATCGGCCAGTTCCTCGTTCATTTCCCTGACCATGCCGCTGGTGCCAGTGCCTCTTCCCGCGCTGCTGCTGGATATCTTTCTGGAGCTGGGGCTGAAGGCCGAGCAACTGCTGGAAGGCACCGGTCTGCGCCAGGAACACTTCAGCCACCCGGATACGCTGCTCAGTTACCAGCAGCTCGCGATGATGATTGCGCGGGCGCTGGCGATCACCGGCAACCCGCGCCTGGGCCTGTTGTTCGGCACCCGCATCCGCCTTTCCCATCTGGCTGAACTCGGCGTCGCCTATGCCTGTGCGCCGACTTTGCGGGAGGCCCATGCGGTCACCCTGAAGTACCAGAAACTGCTCGGCAGCGCCTTCGACATGCGCCTGGTGGAGAAGCCGGGGTACGTCGCCATCATCGCCTCGAAGCTGGTGCCGCTGGGCGAGCGCTACTGCTTCAATCAGGAGTCCTGGCTGACCGCCATCGCCAACCAGACCGCGCTGACCCTGGAAACCCCGCTGGAGGAACTGGGCCTGGAAATCGAGTTCGATTACCCCGCGCCCGAGGATCTGCAGCCCTATCGCCAGCTATTCGGAGAAAAGGTTAAATTCAGCCAGCCGTATAGCCAGATTTTGATCCCGCGCCCGCTGCTCGACCGGCGCCTGCCGGGAGCCTGTCCGACCCTGTTCAAGCTGGCGCTGGCACGTTGCGACGAGGTGGCCAGCCGCAACCGGATTCCGCTGTCGCTGCCTGAGCAGGTGCGCATCCATCTGCGCCGGGAGCTGGAAAATCCGCCGTCGGTAGAGGACATCGCGCGGCGTCTGAACCTGTCCAGCCGTACCCTGAACCGTCATCTCGATCAGCTGGACTGCAACTACCGCCAGCTGCTGCGTGAAGTGCGCTTCGAGACCGCGGCCGAGCTGCTGCAGGGCACGGCGTTGCCGATTGCGATAGTTGCCCAGCGTGCCGGTTTCAATGACGCCTCGAACTTCGTCAAGGCGTTCCGCGACTGGGCCGGCACCACGCCGAACCGTTATCGCCAGCACCTGCGTGGCGACCGGGCCGAGACTAGCGCTCCCTAGCCTGTCGGTTCAGGCAAGCCGGGCGCGCAGGTAACTGCCCACCACGATGATGATCAGCGCAAGAACGATAAAGGTGGCACTCATCGGCGGCCCCCGCTGTGTTGTTGTATGGGGAAGTCGGCGGCAGGGCGGCTGGCCGCTCTGCCGGGTCTGCTGCGATCTTGCCGCTGGCGCGGCCTGGCGTATTGACACAAGCAACGGCCGATTGACCGAAGGCCCGGCTCCGCCAGGCAGGCACTAGGGCGCGGTATAGCGCGCCAGTTCGTGCGGGTCGTGGGCGCAGAACAGCTCGACCTGGCCGGCGTGCTCGAGCGCCAGTTGCTGCAGGCGGGCGAGGCTCTGCACCCGGGCCTGGGGCATCTCGGCAATCACCCGCTGGAACAGCGCCAGGCCGGCCGGCACCTCGGGTTGGGCGCTCATCTGGCTGTGGTGGTAATAGGCGTCGCCGCAGTGCAGCAGCCACTTGTCGCCGTCGCGCACCGCCACGCCGACGTGGCCGCGGGTATGCCCGTGCAGCGGGATCAGCAGTACATCCAGCGCCAGCTCGGGGAGGGCGCGGATGGCGTTGAAGCCGAACCAGTCTTCACCCGCCGGCTCTTCGTGCACGACCCAGTACGGCTGGTGGGTGAACTGCGCCGGGCGAAAGCGCAGCTTGTCCTTGCGGCTGCCGTGGGTGAGCTGGCGCAGCTCGGCCAGCAGCACATGCACGGCGGCCTCGGGAAAGTCGGCCAGCCCGCCGGCGTGGTCGCCGTCGAGGTGGGTGGGCAGGATGTGCCGCACGTCCCGCGGATCAAAGCCCAGGGCGCGCACCTGGTGCAGCGCGGTTTCCTCCAGGCGCAGTTGCGGGCGGAACAGCGGCGGCATGATGCCGCCGAGGCGTTCGCGCGGGTTGGCGATGTCCTGGGTGCCGATGCCGCTATCGACCAGCAGCAGGGCGGTCGGCGTCTCGATCAGCAGGCAGTGGCAGACCAGCTTGCCGGGCTCGCGCCAGCTGCCGCTGCGGCTGTTCATCAGGCGCTGGCACAGCGGGCACATGGTGCCGCAGTTGAGGTGGTGAATACGGATGCTCATTGCAGGCTCTGTCTCTCCGGGGCGGGCCGGCGGCTGGCTGGATTGCCAGCCGCGGGCGATCAGACTTCGAGCACGATCTTGCCGAAGTGTTCGTTGCGCGCCATGCGCGCCAGCGCCTCAGCAGCTTCGTCGAGCTGGTAGAGCTTGTCGATCGGCAGCTTCAGCACGCCGTCCGCCACCGCTGGGCCGAGCACGCTGGCGGTGCGTTCGATCACCGCCATCAGCTCCTGCGGCGTGCGCGAGCGGAAGGAGGCGCCGATGTAGGTGATGCGGCGCATGTTGTGCAGATCGAAGTCGAATTCGCCGCTGTTGCCGTCCAGTCGTCCGATGTTGACCATGCGCCCGCCAATGCGGGTGGCCTGCAGGCTGCCATTGATCAGCGAGCCGGCGACGAAGTCGATCAGCAGATCGACGCCCTTGCCCTTGGTCGCCTTGCTCACCTGCGCGACCCAGTCCGCAGCCTTGGTGTCGATGGCGAGATCCGCGCCGAACTCGCTCAGGCGCTCGCGGCGCTGGGCCGAGGTGGAGGTGCCGATGACCAGGCCGGCGCCGAGGAACTTGGCCACCTGCATGCCCATCAGGCCGACCGCCGAGCTGGCGCCCTGGATCAGCACCGACTGGCCCGCGACCAGCTGGCCATTGCTGCTGATCGCATCGTGCATGGTCTGCAGGGCCACCGGCAGGGTGGCGGCCTGCTCGTAGGAAACCCCGGCGGGGATCGCGTAGATCATCCAGTCGAAGCCCAGGGTGTATTCGGCAAAGGCGGCGAAACCGGCGCCCATCACCCGGTCGCCGACCTGCCACTTGGTCACGCCGGTACCGACCTCGGCAACCTCGCCGGCCCACTCCAGGCCCATCGGCGTATTGGCGCCGCCGGCAAAGCCGTGGGCGAGCCCCTGCATGATCAGCAGGTCGGCGCGGTTCAGCGAACAGGCCCTGACCCGCACCAACACCTGACCGGGGCCGGGTTTGGGCATGGGCACATCCTGGACGACGGGGCCGTTGGCACTCGAGACAATTGCACGCATTTCAATATCTCCTGCTGTCCCGCCCGGGCGCGGCCGGCAGACGGGAAGCGCTAAAGGTGGACGGGTCAGATCTTGCGGATGGGGTTGCTGCCGTCCCAGTTCTGCGCGGACTTTCTGACGAACTCGAAGAACATGCCCTTGGGCCCGCTGATGTCCGACAGCTCGACCACCGAGCCGGGGTGCAGCTCGGTCTCGAAGTAGGAGAAACGCCCCTTGTCGCCGCCGATCTGGCCTTCGTGGCCGACCTTGAGGCCAAGCGCCAGGGCGTTGTCGTAGATGGTCTGGTAATCCTTGGTCCAGTAGGCCACGTGCTGCAGGCCCTCGCGGCCGGAGTCGAGGAAGTCCTTGTACATCGACGGCGCATCGTTGTGCTGCTGGATCAGTTCGATCTGCAGGTCGCCGGAGTTGGCGATCGCCACGCTCATCTCCAGCGGCGAGTCCTCGCCGCGGTAGCGGAAATAGTCGGTCTTGACCCGCTCGACGTAGAACCACGGGCCCACGCCCAGCACATTGATCCAGTGCTCCATGGCGGCATGGATGTCGCGTACCACATAGCCGTTCTGGGCGACGGCACCAAAAATTCTGCTCATATGACCTCCGGTCTTGTTGTGCTCTGGCGCCCCGGCACGCGGAGCGCCGTGGGGCGATCAGGCCAGGCGGGAGGCGTCGAAGAAGCCGCTGATCTGCTGGGCCAGCATCAGGTCGCCTTCGACCTGCAGCTTGCCGCTCATGAAGGCGGTCATGCCGTCGAGCTCGCCCTGCAGCAGGGCGATCAGGTCATCGTCGGCGATGGTCAGGGTGACGTTGGCGTCGTCGGCGCTGCCGTTCTGCACGGCGCAGGCGCCTTCGCCGATGGTGGCGTAGGCCGGCTCGGCGACGTTGAACTGGATGGTGCAGCTGATGCCGGCGACGGCCTCTTCGTTGAGGGCGGCAGGCAGGCGCTGGAGGAACTGGTTGGCGCTCATGGGGCGACTCCTTGTTGTTCTGGACTTGGGGTGATGCCGAGCGCGGCGCGGCAAGCCGGCGTTACGTTCTGCAGGGCGAGGCGAGCGGGCGATACTTGGATCGCCGCGGCAACCTTGTCAGACTGGAGGGCCATGACGGCCCCGGCCGGGCAGCGCTTGCGCTGGCATCGGTAGCGAATCTAAAGGGCGGCCGGGCGGCCGGTATTGACCGAATTCGATCACTTGTGACCCTTGGCCTGCGGGCCACGGATGAGGTGTGCGGCAGTGGCAACGAACAACCCCGAGTCGCTCGGTACTGAGCATTTCAGCGTCGCGGTGCATTTCCTGCGCTTGCTCACCGACTATGTGACCCAGCAGGGGCGGCCGATCGAGGATCTGCTCCAGCGGGCCGGGATCGCCGCGGATTCGCTGAGCGACCAGAACGGGCGGATTCCCTTTGCCAGCTTCGACCGCCTGTGCGAGCTGACCGCCAGCGAGCTGAATGAACCCTGCCTGGGGCTGAAGATGGGCCAGGGCGTGCGCCCGGGTCATCTGGGCTCCTACGGCTTTGCCCTGATGGCCTGCTCCAACGGCCTGGAGCTGATGCAGCAGGCGGCCCGCTATTCGGTACTGGCCATCGATGCCGGGCACCATGTGGTGGAGATCCGTGGCCAGGAGTGCATCCGCCATTGGCGCAGCAGCCTGCCCGGCGACCGGCAGCTGGGGCGCATCCAGGACGAGCTGAACCTGGCCACCTGGCTGACCCTGGCCCGCTGGTTCGGCAACCGGCCGGACATCAATCCGAACTGGGTGGCCTTCCGCCATGCGCGGCCGGACGACATCAGCGAATACCAGGCACTGTTCCGCTGCCCGCTGAAGTTCGGCGCGCCAGAGACCACGGTCGCCTTCGATGCGAGCTACCTGCACCTGCAGCTGCCGCTGGCCGACAGCAAGCTGCGGCGGATCATGAACGATGTCTGCGAGCAGCTCCTCAAGCAGCTCGGCGATGCTCTGGAACCGGCCTGGCTGGCCATCGCTCGGCGTAGCGTGCTGGAGTCGTTCAGCCAGGGCGAACCGCGCATTCAGGTGGCAGCCAAGGCCAGCGGCATGAGCGAGGCCCAGTTCAAGGAGCATCTGGCCCAGCGTGGGCTGAGCTTTCGCAGTTTCGTCGACGACCTGCGCCGCTCGCTGGCCATCGGCTATGCGCGCGACCCCAACCTCGGTCTGGTGGATATCGCCTACCTGCTCGGTTTCTCCGAGCAGAGCGCGTTCCAGCGCGCCTTCAAGCGCTGGAGCGGGATGACGCCGGGGCAGTACCGGCGCAGCCATAGCGCTCCTGCGGGCGATGCCGCTGCGGAGTAACTGCGGTCAATCGCGGCCGGCTCCTGTCAATCCTTGTACGCCGCTCTGCTTGCATACTGGAGGCACAACAAGAGCGGGAGCAACGCAGTGAGCCAGCATTACGACGTACTGATCATCGGCGCCGGGCTTTCCGGCATCGGCATGGCCAGCCACCTGACGCGTGAATCGCCGGGCCTTGGTTATGCCGTGATCGAGCGGCGCCAGGCCATTGGGGGAACCTGGGATCTGTTTCGTTATCCCGGTATCCGTTCGGATGCCGACATGTTCACCTTCGGCTATGGCTTCCGCCCCTGGAACAGCCTGCAGACCCTGGCAGACGGCCCGGCCATCCGCCAGTACATCGCTGACACCGCGCGCGAGTATGGGGTCGACGACAAGATCCATTTCGGCATCCGCACCACCCGCGCCTGCTGGTGCAGCCAGCAGCGCCTGTGGACGCTGCACGGGGTCGATGAGGCCAGCGGCGCTGAGCTGAGCTACACCTGCCGCTTTCTGATTCCCTGCACCGGCTACTACAGCTATGACGCCGGCTACTTGCCCGACTTCCCGGGCCTGGAGCGCTTCCAGGGCACCTTCATCCATCCACAGCAATGGCCCGAGGGGCTCGACTACGCAGGCAAGCGGGTGCTGATCATCGGCAGTGGCGCGACCGCCGTGACCCTGGTGCCGGCCATGGCCGCCGAGGCTGCCCATGTCACCATGCTGCAGCGCTCGCCCAGCTATGTGCTGACGGTGCCCGGTGAGGACAAGTTGTCTGGCTTGCTCAAGCGCGTGTTGCCCGAGCGCTGGGTCTTCGGCTTGGCGCGGCGGCGCAATATCTGGCTGCAGCGTGCCATCTACCAGGCTTCGCGGCGCTGGCCGCAGCTGGTGCGGCGCTGGCTGCTGGCCGGGGTGCGCAAGCAGCTCGGTGATGCGGTCGACATGCGCCATTTCACCCCCAGCTACATGCCCTGGGACGAGCGCCTCTGTGCGGTGCCCGATGGTGATCTGTTCCGTGTGCTGCGTACGGGCCAGGCTTCGGTGGTGACCGACCATATCGAGAGCTTCAGCGAGCGCGGCGTGCTGCTGAAGTCCGGGGTGCTGCTGGAGGCGGACATCATCATCGCCGCCACCGGGCTGCGCCTGGAGGCACTGGGCGGCACCGAGCTGCAGATCGATGGCGAGCGCCAGGCCACCCATTCGCGGATGACCTACAAGGGTGTGCTGGCGCAGGACATGCCCAACATCGGCTGGATCTTCGGCTACACCAACGCGCCCTGGACGCTGAAGTCCGACCTGGCTTCGCGCTATCTGTGCCGCCTGCTCAACCACATGCAGGCCCGCGGCCATGAGGTGGTGATCCCGCGGGCGCCGGCGGGGCAGATGGAGGAGGGGAGCGTGATGGACAGCATGCGCTCCGGCTATGTGCAGCGCGGCGCGGAAATCCTGCCCCGGCAGGGGCGGCAGACGCCGTGGCGGGTATTCAACGACTTCAAGCAGGATCGCGATCTGCTGTTGCGTCAGCCGGTGGCGGACGAGGCCCTGGAGTTCTCCTGAAGCCGGGCGTGCGCTGGCCCCCTGTCGTGGGTGTCTGGCGAGGTTGCAGCGGGTAAAAGAAAACCCCTTGAGGCGCGGGCCTCAAGGGGTTCGGGTCTTGCGGGTGCTGCGTTAGACGTTGAAGCGGAAGTGCATCACGTCGCCGTCCTTGACGATGTATTCCTTGCCTTCCAGGCGCCATTTGCCGGCTTCCTTGGCACCGCCTTCGCCCTTGAATTGGATGAAGTCGTTGTAGGCCACCACTTCGGCGCGGATGAAACCTTTCTCGAAGTCGGTGTGGATCACGCCAGCGGCCTGCGGAGCGGTGGCGCCGACCTTGACGGTCCAGGCGCGCACTTCTTTCACCCCGGCGGTGAAGTAGGTCTGCAGGTTGAGCAGTTCGTAACCGGCGCGGATCACGCGGTTCAGGCCCGGCTCTTCGAGGCCGAGGGATTCGAGGAACATGTCCTTCTCTTCGCCGTCGTCGAGCTCGGCGATTTCCGCCTCGATCTTGTTGCACACCGGCACCACCACGGCGCCTTCTTCGGCGGCGATGGCCTTGACCACGTCGAGCAGCGGGTTGTTGTCGAAGCCGTCTTCGGCGACGTTGGCGATGTACATCACCGGCTTGCTGGTGAGCAGGTGGAAGCTGCGTACCAGTTGCTTCTCGTCGTCACCGAGGGTCTTCAGCAGGGTGCGCGCCGGCTTGCCTTCGGTGAAGTGGGGGATCAGCTTCTCCAGCAGGCCTTTCTGCGCCACGGCATCCTTGTCACCGCCCTTGGCGTTGCGGCTGACCTTCTGCAGTTGCTTCTCGCAGCTGTCGAGGTCGGCGAAGATCAGTTCCAGCTCGATGATCTCGATGTCGCGCTTGGGGTCGACGCTGTTGGACACGTGGATCACGTTGTCGTCTTCGAAGCAGCGCACGACGTGGGCGATGGCGTCGGTCTCGCGGATGTTGGCGAGGAACTTGTTGCCCAGGCCTTCACCCTTGGAGGCGCCTTCGACCAGGCCGGCGATGTCGACGAACTCCATGGTGGTCGGCAGGATGCGCTCGGGATTGACGATGGCCGCCAGTGCCGCCAGGCGAGGGTCGGGCATCGGCACGATGCCGCTGTTCGGCTCGATGGTGCAGAAGGGGAAGTTCTCTGCCGCGATACCGGATTTGGTGAGGGCGTTGAACAGGGTGGACTTGCCGACGTTGGGCAGGCCGACGATGCCGCAGTTGAATCCCATGGTGTATCCCTCGCGGAGATGAATTTCGGTGAAAAGGGGTCAGGCTTTCTGGCTGTGCAGTTTCTGCATGGCCTTTGTCCAGTCGCCGGCGAGCATCTCGGGCACTACGCCCAGGGCGAAGTCGACGCTCTTGTCCAGCAGCTCCTGCTCGCTGCGCGGGGCGCGGCCGAGGACGAAGCCGGAAACCAGGCTGGCGTGGCCGGGGTGGCCAATGCCGAGGCGCAGGCGGTGGAAGCTGTTCTGATTGCCGAGCTGGGCAATGATGTCGCGCAGCCCGTTGTGCCCACCGTGCCCGCCGCCCTGTTTGAGCTTGGCGACGCCGGGTGGCATGTCGAGTTCGTCGTGGGCCACCAGAATGGCGTCCGGACTGATCCGGAAGAAATTCGCCAATGCCGCCACGGCCTGGCCGCTGCGGTTCATGTAGGTGGTGGGGATGAGCAGACGAACATCGCGGCCCTGATGGCTGAATTTACCCACCAGGCCAAAATACTTTTTGTCGAGGCTCAGGCTGGCGCGTTCGCGTTCGGCCAGGCGCTCAACAAAAAGGGCTCCTGCGTTATGCCGGGTCTGGTCGTACTCAGGGCCTGGATTACCCAGGCCGACGATCAGTTGAATGGCAGTCACGTCAGGAGCCCTTATTGTGGAAGAGCGGCGAGAATATTACTCGGCGCTGTCTTCCTTCACGCGGGAGGCGTGGATGTTGGCAACAGCCAGGTCGTTGCCGTGGGCCAGGGCCACCAGCTCGACGCCTTTCGGCAGGGCCAGGTCGGACAGGTGAACGATCTGACCGACTTCCACTTTAGCCAGGTCGACTTCGATGAATTCCGGCAGGTCTTGCGGCTGGCAGGAAACTTCGACTTCGGAGATGGTGTGGGAAACTTCGCCACCTTGCTGCTTCACGCCAACGGAGCTGGCTTCGTTGATGAAGTGCAGGGGAACGTGGGCGTTCAGTTTCTGGCCGGCAACGACGCGAACGAAGTCAGCGTGCAGCACGTAGCCTTTGGCCGGGTGACGCTGCAGAGCCTTGATCACAACGCTTTCGGCGCCGCTGGCAATGTTCAGGGTCAGCACGTGGCTGAAGGCAGCTTCGTTTTCCAGCAGCTTGGCCAGGTCTTTGGCCAGCAGGCTGATGGATTGAGCCGGTTTCTCGCCGCCGTAGATTACGGCCGGAACCAGGTTCTCGTTACGACGCAGGCGGCGGCTCGCACCTTTCCCCAGGTCGGAACGCACTTCGGCATTCAGGGCAAAATTAGTCATTACACTTCTCCAAATAAACCAAACCGTCCGAAGCGCTTGCGACCAGCGTGCGGACGGTAGGGCAAAAAGCCCCGCACACGGCGGGGCACTTGTCGCTCAGGGCGTGTTCGCGGTTAGCGGAACATCGCGCTGATCGATTCTTCATTGCTGATGCGGCGTACCGCTTCAGCGACAACAGCAGCCATGTCCAGCTGGCGGATGCGCGGGCAGGCTTGCGCCGCGGCAGACAGCGGGATGGTGTTGGTCACCACCAGGGCGTCCAGCACGGAGTTCTCGATGTTCTCGATGGCGCGGCCCGACAGCACCGGGTGGGTGGCGTAGGCGTAGACCTTGGACGCGCCGTGCTCTTTCAGCGCCTTGGCGGCGTGGCAGAGGGTGCCGGCGGTATCGACCATGTCGTCGACCAGTACGCAGGTGCGGCCTTCCACGTCACCGATGATGTGCATCACTTCGGAGTGGTTGGCTTTCTCGCGACGCTTGTCGATGATCGCCAGATCGACGCCCAGGGACTTGGCCACGGCGCGTGCACGCACTACGCCGCCGATGTCCGGGGAGACGATCATCAGGTTGTCGAAACGCTGGTCTTCGATATCGTCCACCAGCACTGGCGAACCGTAGATGTTGTCTACCGGGATGTCGAAGAAGCCCTGGATCTGGTCGGCGTGCAGGTCAACGGTGAGCACGCGGTCGATACCGACCACGGTCAGCATGTCGGCCACTACCTTGGCGCTGATGGCCACGCGGGCGGAACGCGGACGGCGATCCTGGCGGGCATAGCCGAAGTAGGGGATGACTGCGGTGATACGCGAAGCCGAGGAGCGGCGGAAGGCGTCAGCCATCACCACCAGTTCCATCAGGTTGTCGTTAGTCGGTGCACAGGTCGGCTGAATGATGAAGACGTCCTTGCCACGAACGTTTTCATTGATTTCAGCGCTGATTTCGCCGTCGGAGAATTTGCCTACGGAGGCATCGCCGAGGGGGATGTGCAGCTGACGCACGATACGGCGCGCCAGGTCGGGGTTAGCATTCCCCGTGAAGACCATCATCTTGGACACGCGCAGTACCTGCCTGGGAGTGGGCCCGATGAATTAAAAAGCTGTTCAAAAAGCTCGGCTTTCTGAACAGCTTTCGAGTGTATGGCAGGGGCGGCTGGATTCGAACCAACGCATGGCAGGATCAAAACCTGCTGCCTTACCGCTTGGCGACGCCCCTGTAGAGTAAGTTGAACGCAGAGCTGGTTATGCAACCTCTGGGAGGTTATGGCAGGGGCGGCTGGATTCGAACCAACGCATGGCAGGATCAAAACCTGCTGCCTTACCGCTTGGCGACGCCCCTGTATCGTATAACCGAATGCTAGGCATTCACTTCCTTGACCTGCTTTCGAGCTGTTGGTGCAACGGAGACCGATTGCAGCCGCGAGCGACGAAACTTGGCAGAGTGGCCGGAAGTTGGCGCGAGACTTTATCAGCATCGCCTTTATTTGGGAAGCTCCCAAACACACAAGCTCCGGTTCCGGTCATCTTTGCATGAACAAATTTGTTCAGCAATTTCAGGGCGTTACGCACTTCTGGGTAGCGCTTCTCGACAACCAGTTGGCAGTCGTTATGACCGCCCCCCTCGGGAAGGCTGCGAACTGTAATGGCCGCTGTATTACGTGTCAACTCGGGATCGGCAAAAACTTCCGCGGTGCTCACGCTGACCGGTGGAATGGCCACCAGGAACCAGGGCTCCGCCAGCTCGACCGGGATCAGGCGCTCGCCCACGCCTTCGGCAAACGCCGCGCGGCCGCGCACGAATACCGGCACGTCGGCACCCAGGCCGAGGCCGAGGCCGGCCAGGCGTTCCTCGTCCCAGTCCAGCTGCCACAGATGGTTGAGGCCGAGCAGGGTGGTGGCCGCATCCGAGCTGCCACCGCCGATGCCGCCGCCCATGGGCAGGCGCTTGTCCAGCCAGATATCGGCGCCCAGGGCAGTGCCGGACTGCTGCTGCAGCTGGCGTGCGGCGCGCACGATCAGGTTGCTGTCGTGGGGGACGCCGGGAACCTCGGTGCGCAGCTGGATGACGCCGTCGTTACGCAGCGAGAAGCCCAGCAGGTCGCCGTGGTCGAGGAACTGGAACAGGGTCTGCAGCTCGTGATAACCGTCGGCGCGGCGGCCGAGGATATGCAGCATCAGGTTGAGCTTGGCCGGCGCGGGCAGGATCAGTTCGGCGTGGTCGGGAATGGCTGGGGTGGTCATGGCTTCTGCGGCGCTGGGTGGGGCGAGCGCGGCTCGCGACGCGTTGGCAGGGGCGGAGTGGCGCGCACCTGCGGATGGGGGCGGGGCGATTACTGGCCGAGCTGGCGTGGCTGCCAGTCCTTGATCACCAGGGTCACGTCGAGGTTCTCGCCGTGCAGCTTGATGCGCTCCGGCAGGCTGTAGCCGTTCTGCTCGACGTAGCTGAGGTATTCCACGTCCCAGTTGTCCTGGCGCAGGCGCGCCAGCTGGCTGTTGCCGTCGAGGGTCACGGTGCTGCGGCTGCCCGGGGCTGGCAGGCCGCGCACCCACCACTGCAGATGGGACACCGGCAGGCGCCAGCCGAGTTTCTCTTCCAGCAGGGCCTCGGGGGACTCGGCTTCGTAGCGGCCCTGGTTGGCCACTTCCAGCAGGATCTTGCCCTCGCGGCCGGTCAGGCGGGCGGCGCCACGGCCCAGCGGGCCGGACAGGCGAATGTCGTAGTAATCCTGGCGCTGCAGCCAGAACAGGGTGCCGCTACCGGAGTCCTTGGGAGCACGGATACCGACCTTGCCGCTGATCTGCCAGCCGTCGAGGCTGGCGATCTGCGCCTTGTGCGCCTTCCACAGTTGCGCGTCGCCCTGGCCTTCGATGGCTTCGCGACTGGTGAGGCCGGTGCAGCCGGCGAGCAGGGTGAGCAGGCTGAAAACGATCAGGTGGCGCAACATGAATCAGAGCTTCTCGGAACCGGTCAGGCGCAACAGGGTGTCGCGCAGGATGGGGCTGTCGGGCTGGGCGTCGAGGGCACTGGCCCACACCTTGCGGGCCTCGCGCTGCTTGCCCTGGGCCCACAGCACTTCGCCCAGGTGGGCGGCGACTTCGTGGTCGGGGAACTTGTCCAGGGCCTGGCGCAGGTAGCGCTCGGCCTCGTCGAGGTTGCCCAGGCGGTAATTGACCCAGCCCAGGCTGTCCAGGGTCGCCGGGTCGTCCGGGTTGAGCTGGTGGGCCTTGGCGATCAGCTCGCGGGCCTCGGCGTAGCGGGTGGTGCGGTCGGCCAGGGTGTAGCCGAGGGCGTTGAGCGCGGTGGCGTTGTCCGGCTCGCGGGCGATGATGTTGCGCAGGTCGCGCTCCAGGCCGGGCAGGTCGTCGCGTTTCTCGGCGAGCATGGCGCGGGTGTAGAGCAGGTTGGTGTCGTTGGGGAACTGCTGCAGCCCCTGCTCGATGACCTGCCAGGACTGCTCCAGGCGCTGGCGCTTGGCCAGGGCCTCGGACTCCAACAGGTAGAGCTGGATGGCGTAGTCCGGCTGGTTTTCCCGGGCCTTGTTCAGGCGACTGGCGGCCTGCTCGGCACGGTTGCTGTCGAGGAGGATGTCGGTCTGCCGCTGCTGGGCTGCCAGGTAGTCGTTGCCGGGGCCGACCAGGGCGTATTCGATCAGCGCGCTTTCCGGATCCTTGCGCTGTTCGTAGATGTGGCCGAGGTTGAAATGGGCGGCGTCGACATGGCTGTTGCGCGCCACCAGCTCCTCCAGATACACCGAGGCTTCGTCCCAGTCCTGGTCTTCCAGGCAGACCAGGGCCAGGGAGAAACGCAGGTCATCGTCATCCGGGTACTGCTGGAGCAGGCCGGCGAACTCGCTCTTGGCCTCGTCCAGGCGCTCCAGTTCGACCAGCTGGCGGGCGTAGGCCAGGCGCAGACGCTTGTCGTCGGGGTGCTGCTCGATGCCTTTCTTCAGCAGCGGCAGGGCTTCCTCGCCGCGCTCCAGGCCTTGCAGCAGACGCGCGCGCAGTAGCAGCGGTGGCACTTCCTGCTCGCTCGCCTGGTGCGCTTCGAGCAGCTCCAGGGCTTCCTGCGGGCGGCCATCCTGGTGCAGCAGCAGGGCCTTGCCGAACAGCAGCTGGCCGTTCTCCGGGTATTTTACCAGCAGGCGGTCGAAGCTCTGCAGCAGGCCGGCGCGGGTATCCGGGTCGGTTTCCGCGGCGGACAGGGCGAGGAAGTCGAAGTGGGTGTCGCCCTGTTTCTGCAGCACCTTCTCCATATAACTCATGGATTCGTCGTAGCGCCCGGCGCGGGCCAGCTGCACGGCGGCGGCGCGCTGCGCGTCGAGGCTGTCGGGGGCGTTCTTCGACCAGATCAGGGCGGTGTCGAGGGCCGCCTGCTCCGCGCCGAGGTACTCGGCGATGCGGAAGGCGCGCTCGGCGACGGCGGGATCCTGGGTGGCATTGGCCTGCTGTACATAGTTGCCGAGGGCAATGTCGAAGCGGTTGCGCTGCCCGGCCAGCTCGGCGGCCAGCAGGCTGTACAGGGTCTCCTCGCTGAACGAGGCATAGACCTTGGGTTTGGCCGGAGCCTGGGCGGCGGCGCTGTCTTCAACCGGCGGGGTGCCGTCCGGCGCAGAGGGGGCCAGTGTCTGGCAGCCGCCAATGAACAGAAGGGCGGTCAGCAACGCGAAGGATTTATTCATGAGGGAAAATGCGACTAACCTGCGGTGCGGTCATCATGACACAAGCACTCTGGCAAGCCCAATGGGGCCGGGCCATTCCTACAAGGACAATAGTCGGCGACAGTTGTTCTCGCCCCGGTGACGTAGGACAATTGCCCGTTATCCCGTTTCCTTTAGCGACCCTGCATGGCTTTTCTCGCCCTCGGTATCAACCACAAGACCGCCTCGGTGGACGTCCGCGAGCGCGTGGCCTTTACCCCCGAGCAACTGGTCGAGGCCTTGCAGTTGCTGTGCCGCAGCACGCCCAGCCGGGAGGCGGCGATCCTCTCGACCTGCAACCGCAGCGAGCTGTACCTGGAGCAGGACGAGCTGGCCGCCGACGATGTGCTGCGCTGGCTGGCCGACTACCACCGCCTGAATATCGATGACCTGCGCGCCTGTGCCTATGTGCACCAGGACGATTCGGCCGTGCGTCACATGATGCGCGTGGCTTCCGGGCTCGACTCCATGGTGCTCGGCGAGCCGCAGATTCTCGGCCAGATGAAATCGGCCTATGCCGTGGCGCGCGAGGCCGGCACCGTCGGCCCGCTGCTGGGCCGCCTGTTCCAGGCCACCTTCAGCACCGCCAAGACCGTGCGTACCGACACTGCCATTGGCGAGAACCCGGTGTCGGTGGCCTTTGCTGCGGTCAGCCTGGCCAAGCAGATCTTCGCCAACCTGCACCGCAGCCAGGCCCTGCTGATCGGTGCCGGCGAGACCATCAGCCTGGTCGCCCGCCACCTGCACGACCAGGGCATCAAGCGCATCGTGGTGGCCAACCGTACCCTCGAGCGCGCCAGCCAGCTGGCCGAGCAGTTCGGCGCGCATGCCGTGCTGCTGGCCGATATTCCCCAGGAACTGGTCAACAGCGACATCGTTATCAGCTCTACCGCCAGCCAGCTGCCGATTCTCGGCAAGGGCGCGGTCGAGCGGGCGCTGAAGCAGCGCAAGCACAAGCCGATCTTCATGGTCGACATCGCCGTGCCGCGCGACATCGAGCCGGAAGTCGGCGAGCTGGATGACGTCTACCTGTATACCGTCGACGACCTTCACGAGGTCATCGAGGAAAACCTCAAGAGCCGCCAGGGTGCAGCCCAGGCCGCCGAGGAGCTGGTGTCCGCCGGCGCCGACGACTTCATGCAGCGCCTGCGCGCGCTGGCTGCGGTGGATGTGCTCAAGGCCTATCGCCAGCAGGCCGAGCGCCTGCGCGACGAGGAGCTGGCCAAGGCCCAGCGCCTGCTGGCCGCCGGCAGTTCCGCCGAAGACGTATTGGCCCAGCTGGCCCGCGGCCTGACCAACAAGCTGCTGCACGCACCCAGCGTGCAGCTGAAGAAAATCTCCGCCGACGGCCGCTTCGAAGCGCTGGCCGTGGCCCAGGAACTGTTTGCCCTCGACGAGGGCCCGAGCAAATCATGAAAGCCTCCCTGCTGAACAAGCTCGATACCCTCAACGACCGCTTCGACGAGCTCACCGCGCTGCTCGGCGATGCCGAGGTGATCAGCAACCAGAACCAGTTCCGCGCCTATTCCAAGGAGTATGCCGAGGTCGAGCCGGTGATCCTGGCGCTGCGCGAGTTCCGCAAGGTGCAGGCCGATCTGGAGGGCGCCCAGGCGCTGCTCAAGGACAACGACCCGGATCTGCGCGAGATGGCCGAAGAGGAAGTGGCCCAGGCCAAGACCGTGCTGGCCGAACTGGAAGACCGCCTGCAGCGCATGCTGCTGCCCAAGGATCCCAACGACGGGCGCAACGTGTTCCTGGAGATCCGCGCCGGTACCGGCGGCGACGAGGCGGCGATCTTCTCCGGCGACCTGTTCCGCATGTATTCGCGCTATGCCGAGAAGCAGGGCTGGCGGGTCGAGATCCTCTCCGAGAACCCCGGCGAGCATGGTGGCTATAAGGAAGTGATCTCGCGGGTGGAAGGCGACAATGTCTACGCCAAGCTCAAGTTCGAGTCCGGCGCCCACCGTGTGCAGCGCGTGCCGGAAACCGAGTCCCAGGGCCGCATCCACACCTCGGCCTGCACCGTGGCGGTATTGCCCGAGCCGGACGAGCAGCAGGCCATCGAGATCAACCCGGCCGACCTGCGCATCGACACCTACCGCTCCTCCGGCGCCGGCGGCCAGCATGTGAACAAGACCGACTCGGCCATCCGCATTACCCACTTGCCCACCGGCATGGTGGTCGAATGCCAGGAAGAGCGCTCGCAGCACAAGAACCGCGCCAAGGCCATGGCCTGGCTGGCGGCCAAGCTGCAGGACAAGCAGGACGCCGCCGCGCACAAGGAAATTTCCGACACGCGCAAGCTGCTGGTCGGCTCCGGCGACCGTTCCGAACGCATTCGCACCTACAACTTCCCCCAGGGGCGAGTCACCGACCACCGCGTCAACCTGACCCTCTACGCCCTCGACGATGTGCTGGCTGGCGGCGTGGACGCGGTGATCGAGCCGCTGTTGCAGGAATACCAGGCCGACCAGTTGGCCGCCCTGGGCGACTGATTTGCATCTCTCTCCTGCGGGAGAGGGCGTTGAAGGCATAGGATCTTGTGCATGGCCACCATTCAATCCCTGCTCGACAGCGCCGATCTGCCTGACTCGCCCAGCGCCCGCCTGGACGCCGAGCTGCTGCTGGCCGCCGCCCTGGGCAAGTCGCGCAGCTACCTGCGTACCTGGCCGGAACAGGAGCCGAGCACCGCGCAGCAGGCCGCCTTCGCTGCCCATCTGGCGCGCCGACGGGCGGGCGAGCCGGTGGCCTATATCCTCGGTCAGCAGGGCTTCTGGACGCTCGATCTGGAAGTGGCGCCGCATACCCTGATTCCCCGCCCGGACACCGAACTGCTGGTGGAAACCGCTCTGGCCCTGCTGCCGGCCACGCCGTTGCGGGTGCTCGACCTCGGTACCGGCAGCGGTGCCATTGCCCTGGCCCTGGCCAGTGAGCGCGGCGGCTGGCGGGTCAGCGGAGTGGATCGGGTGGCCGAGGCGGTGGCCCTGGCCGAGCGCAATCGCCAGCGCCTCAAGTTGAACAATGTCGAATTCCGTCTGAGCAGCTGGTTTGCCGTGCTGGTGGACGAGCGCTTCAGTCTGATCGTCAGCAACCCGCCCTATATCGCCGCCAGCGACCGCCACCTGGGCGAGGGCGACGTGCGCTTCGAGCCGGCCAGTGCGCTGGTGTCCGGTGCCGACGGGCTGGACGACATTCGCCAGATAATCACCGCGGCGCCGGCGCACCTGGAACCCGGCGGCTGGCTGCTGCTGGAGCACGGCTATGATCAGGCCGAGGCAGTGCGCGGCCTGCTGGGCGCCGCCGGTTTCCGCCAGGTGGAGAGCCGCCGCGACCTGGGCGGGCATGAGCGCATTTCCCTGGGGCAGTGGCCGCAATGAACCTGGAACTGACAGACGACGAACTGCTGCGCTACAGCCGGCAGATCCTCCTGCCGCAGATCGATATCGCCGGCCAGTTGCGCCTGAAAAGCAGCCGCGTGCTGATCGTCGGCCTTGGCGGCCTGGGCTCGCCGGTGGCGCTGTACCTGGCTGCGGCCGGGGTTGGCGAGCTGCACCTGGCCGACTTCGATACGGTCGACCTGAGCAACCTGCAGCGGCAGATCATCCACGACGCCAGTCAGGTCGGCGTGGCCAAGGTCGACTCGGCCATGGCGCGCCTGTCGGCCATCAATGCGCAGATCGAGCTGGTGCCACAGCGCGCGGCGCTGGATGCCGACTCGCTGGCCGTGGCCGTGGCGGCGGTGGATCTGGTGCTGGACTGCAGCGACAACTTCACCACCCGCGAGGCGGTCAACGCCGCCTGTGTGGCCGCCGGCAAGCCGCTGGTGAGTGGCGCGGCGATCCGCCTGGAAGGCCAGCTCGCGGTGTTCGACCCGCGCCGTGCCGACAGCCCCTGCTACCACTGCCTGTACGGCCACGGCAGCGAAGCCGAGCTGACCTGCAGCGAGGCCGGGGTAGCGGGCCCGCTGGTGGGCCTGGTGGGCAGCCTGCAGGCGCTGGAGGCGCTCAAGCTGCTGGCCGGTTTCGGCGAGCCGCTGGTGGGCCGCCTGCTGCTGATCGACGCCCTCGGCTCGCGCTTTCGCGAACTGCGCGTGCGCCGCGATCCGGGCTGCAGCGTGTGCGGAGGTCAGCCATGAGCAGCGCGCCGGTGGGCGTGTTCGATTCCGGCGTGGGCGGCCTCTCGGTGCTGCGCGAGATTCGCGCGCGCCTGCCCGACGAGTCGCTGCTCTACGTCGCCGACAGCGGCCATGTGCCCTATGGCGAGAAGAGTCCCGAGTTCATCCGTGCGCGTAGCCAGACGATTGCCGAGTTTCTCCTGCAGCAGGGCGCCAAGGCTCTGGTGCTGGCCTGCAATACCGCCACCGCGGCGGCCGTGGCCGAGCTGCGCCAGCGTTACCCCGAGCTGCCCATCGTCGGCATGGAGCCGGCGGTCAAGCCGGCTGCAGCGGCTACCCGCAGCGGCGTGGTCGGCGTGCTGGCCACCACCGGCACGTTGAAGAGCGCCAAGTTCGCCGCCTTGCTCGATCGCTTCGCCAGCGATGTGCGGGTCATCACCCAGCCGTGCCCGGGGCTGGTGGAACAGATCGAGGCCGGCGACCTCGACGGCCCGCGCACCCGCGAACTGCTGCAAGGCTGGGTCGCACCGCTGCTGGCCGAGGGCTGCGACACCCTGATCCTCGGCTGCACCCACTACCCCTTTATTCGCCCGCTGCTGCGCGAGCTGCTGCCGGCCTCGGTGAGCCTGGTGGATACCGGTGCCGCGGTGGCGCGCCAACTGCAGAGCCTGCTGGATCAGCGTGGCCTGCGCGCACCGGCGGGCGAGGCGCAGCCGACGCGCTTGTGGTCGAGCGGCGACGCTCTACAGCTGCAGCGGGTGCTGCCGGTGCTGTGGGGGGAGGCGCTGGCGGTGCAGGCGCTGGTCGAGCCCGAAATATCGATCTGACGGCTTTACTCATAGCCATTACTTCTATACTCGTTGGTACGGTTTCGTTGAAATCCACTTACGAATATGGGAAGTGCCAATGAACAAGATTCTTTCCCTGGCTGCATTTGCAGCCCTCGGCCTGGCTAGCTGGTCCGCTCAGGCCGTCGACCTTACTGCCGCCGTTGGCCAGTCCAGCGAGTCCACCACCGTGCTGCGCCTGGGCGCGCAATGGGACTGGGAGCAGAGCTGGATGCAAAGCGATGTGGGCCGCCTGACCGGCTACTGGGACGCCGGCTACACCTTCTGGGACGGCGATGAAACCTCCAGCAACCACAGCATTTCCTTCTCCCCGGTATTGGTCTACGAGTTCGCCGGCGACACGGTGAAACCCTATATCGAGGGCGGCATTGGCGTGGCGCTGTTTGCCGACACCGATCTGGAGGACAACGACCTGGGCTCGTCCTTCCAGTTCGAGGATCGCCTCGGCGCCGGCCTGCGTTTCTCCGGTCAGGAAATCGGCGTGCGCGTGCTGCACTACTCGAATGCCGGGATCAAGCAGCCCAACGATGGGGTCGAGGCCTACACCCTGCATTACCGCATGAGCCTCTGAGTCCAGGTGCGTCTGAAAACCGGGCCATGCGCCCGGTTTTTTGTGCCTGCATGGCTGCCGACTGCGCTAGCCTCGAGGAATGAGCCAGCTGGTCATGGACTCAGTCGAATGAAGCACAAACACCTCTTGCCTGTCGTAGCCCTGCTGCTGGGCCTTGCCTGCCCGCCGCTGTTTGCGGCACAGGAGCTGCGTGCCGTGCTGTTCGATGTGGTGCCGTTCAGTTACCGCAATGACGCCGGGCAGATCGTTGGTCTGCATGTGGACAAGATCAAGGAGCTGGCTGCACGCGCCGGTTACCCGGCGCACATCGAACTGACCTCCTTTGCCCGTATCGCACTGCTGCTGGAGCACGGCGGGGCCGACCTCACCATCGGCTTCGAGACCGCGCCGCTGATGCGCGCGGCCGACCGCCTGGGGCCTATCATGTACGGCAGCTCCATCCTGCTGTCGCGCCAGCCGCTGACCGGCCCGCTGCCCGGAGTCTTGCAGGGCCTGCGCCTGGGGCGCCTGCGCGGTGGCTGTTTCGAACTGCAGCGCTACCGCCCGCAGCTGCAAGTGCTGCATGAGCTGAACAACTACAGCAGTGGTCTGAACATGCTCAATAGCGAGCGCCTGGATGCCGTTTGCGGTACCGATGCTGGTCTCGCTTATGCCGTCGAACAGGCCGGGTTGAACCCGGCCGATTACCACAGCCTGGTGCTGACCCGCGATCGTGCGTTCTGGGTGTTCCTTTCGCGGCGGGCATCACCGGCCGTGCGCCAGGCCGTCGAGCAGGCGGTGGGCGAGATGGCGGTGCCTCAGCGATAGATGGCGGGCATGCCGTGGCGTTCTTCCACGCACTCGGGCGAGCCCATCTCGAACTCGCGGCAGATCAGCGGGCGCACCTCGTAGATGGTGCAGCGCATGCTGTCGCGATCCAGCGCCGCGCACCAGCCGTCATCCAGGCGGCGCATCACTTCGCCACCCCACTCATCGGTGTCGATGAAGCGCGGTGGCACGCCGGTGTCGGTGATCAGCATGACTTCCAGCTGGCAGCAGCAGGCCGCGCAGTTGCTGCAACTGACGGCGGGCTCGGCGGGAAGTTGGGTGAGGGGGATCTGGCTCATGGCCGCGCAGTGTACGGCAGCCATCCATCGCTGTGCAGGCGGGGCGACCGGCGCCGTCGCCCGTGCTCGATTGACTACCTGGCTCAGATGCGCAGGCCCAGGTTGACCATCGCCCCGGCATTGCCGAAGAACGCCGCCTCGGCGCCCAGGTTGCCGATATGGGCACCGAGCGAGGGGATGATCGCCGGGGCCACGCCGTAGCGGTTCAGCGGGATCTTGTCGCGGTATTCGCCGCGATAGCCCTGGATGGCGCCAGCCGTCAGCTTCAGGTAGACCGGCAAGCTCTCGGCCTCGAAGCGCTTGCCGGCATACACATACTGGGTGCGCTGGCGGAAGGAGTTGCGGAAGGTCGCCGCACCGTACAGCTCGCCGGAGGCCTTGTTGTATTCCAGGCCGATAAGCTCCTGGTGGTTGTTGTGCTGCGGGTCGTGCGACCAGTGGGTGGTGTAGACACTGCTCTGCAGGTACCAGTAGTCCTGTTCGGCGGCGCCGGCACTGGTGCAGGCCAGCAGCGCCGCTGCTAGGCATAGGGCTTTCATGGGGCCTCCTCAGCGCACGACGCGGCTGGCGCCGTTGACCGTGGTGATGCGCACGCGGTCGCCGACGGCGAACAGCTGGTTCGGCTCGACGGCCTGGACATAGGCACGCAGCGCACCGCTGTCTTCGCGCACCACGATCTCCACGCCCTGGCTGCGGGTCAGGCCTTCCTCGGCCGCCGCCCCAGCCATGCCGCCGGCCACGCCGCCGAGCACGGTGGCGATGCTGCTGCCGCGACCGCCGCCGATACCGCTGCCGGCGATGCCGCCGACCGCGGCACCGGCGATGGCGCCGATCGGCGTGCGGGTACCTTCGATCTGTACCGGGCGCAGCGACTCGACTGTGCCCATGCGTACCGTCTGCACGGCGCGGGCGTCGGCCCGCGAGTAAGTGCTGCCGTTCAGGTTGGAGGCGCAGCCGCTGAGCAATACGGCGGAACTCATGGCGGCGCAGAGCAGCAGGATCGGGAAGCGTTTCATGGGGCTGTCCTCAACGGAAGTTTCGATGGGGACAGGCTACGGGCTGGCCGCTGAACGCTGGCTGAACCCAGGCTGAACGACAGCTGAACGAAGCGCTGATGGCGTCAGAGCCTGGCGCGCAGGTGGTGACACAGCGGCAGCACGGCGGCCCAGACGGCGGCGAGCAGGGTCAGGGTGGCGCCGCTGCCCAGCGGCAGCCCGACCCCGGCCAGGCGGGCGCCGGCATAGTAGGAAAGGGGCCCGGACAAGCCACCGAGCACGGCGCCCAGCCACCAGGGGCGTGCCGTCCAGGCCAGACTGTGGCTCAGGGTGGTGGCGAACAGGGCCCATAGCATGGCCAGCCACAGTGGCAGCAGCGGGCTGCTGCCGGCAAAGTCGAAGACGCCGAGCTGCTGCAGGCTGCTGTCCAGCACACTGCCGAACAGCGTCACGCCGGCCAGCAGGCGCCACTCGGCGCGCCAGGCAGTGACCCAGACAAAGTGCGCGGCCAGGCAGCCCAGAGCGATCAGCAGCAGCCAGGGGCGCTGGGCGCCGAACACGCAGGCGAACCAGCCGAGCTGGAACAGCAGGGCATTGAGGAGAAGCGAACGCGGAGCTGTCAGGGGCATGGGGCGGGCCGTTAGTGTGCGGATTTCGAAGCTGTAGGGTGGATCGCGCCCCATCGATCCAGCGCGCGGCGCCAAGGTGGATGCAAGAAGTGTCATCCACCCTACGAAACACTCAGGCTCAGGCTTTGAAACGCCCCAGCAGCGGTGCCGGGCGCGCCTTGGGCTTGGCCAGCAGCAGTTGCGCGGTGCCGATGGTGCGCTCGAGGAACCCGCCCTCGCAGTAGCACAGGTAGAACTCCCACAGGCGGTAGAAGTAGTCGTCGTAGCCGAGCTGTTCCAGGTGGTGGCGGGCGCGGCGCAGGCCGTCGTGCCATAGGCGCAGGGTGCGTGCGTAGTGCAGGCCGAAGTCTTCCATATGGTGCAGGTTGAGGTCGCTGTCGCGCGTGATCACTTCCAGCATCTTGTGTACCGAGGGCAGGGCGCCGCCGGGGAAGATGTAGCGCTGGATGAAGTCCACCGCGTTTTTCGCCTGTTCGTAGCGCTGGTCGCGGATGGTGATGGATTGCAGCAGCATCAGCCCGTCGTCCTTGAGCAGGCGCGCGCACTGGCGGAAGTAGGTGGGCAGGAAGCGGTGGCCGACCGCCTCGATCATCTCGATCGACACCAGCTTGTCGTACTGGCCGTCGAGGTCGCGGTAGTCCTTGAGCAGCAGGGTGATGCGCTCCTGCAGGCCCTGTTCCTCGATGCGCCGCTGGGTATAGGCGAACTGTTCTTTCGACAGGGTGGTGGTGGTGACCTTGCAGCCATAGTGCACGGCTGCGTAGATGGCCATGTTGCCCCAGCCGGTGCCGATTTCCAGCAGGTGGTCGCTGGGTTGCAGGTCGAGCTTCTGGCAGATGCGCTCGAGCTTGTTCAGCTGCGCCTGTTCCAGGCTGTCGTCGGTGCTTTCGAACATGGCGGCCGAATACATCATGGTCGGGTCGAGGAACTGCTCGAACAGCTGGTTGCCGAGGTCGTAGTGGGCGGCGATGTTCCTCTGCGAGCCCTTGCGCGTGTTGCGATTGAGCCAGTGCAGGCCCTGGATCAACGGACGGCCGAGGCGCGCCAGGCCACCTTCCATGGCATCCAGGACGTCGAGGTTGCTGACGAACACGCGGATCACCGCGGTCAGGTCCGGGGTGCTCCAGTAGCCGTGGATATAGGCCTCGCCGGAGCCGATCGAACCATTGCCGGCGACCAGGCCCCACACCGCCGGGTCGAGCACCTGGATTTCCGCATGCAGCGGCGAACCGGCCTGGCCGAACAGCAGGCGCTCGCCATTCTCGATGATCGCCAGCTGGCCATGGCGCAGCTGGCCGAGCTGGCGCAGCACGGCGCTGCGCAGCAGGCTGGCACCCAGGCCGCTGCCGGCGCGCACGCTGGATTTTGCAGAGGTCAGGTCAGGGCTTTTCATGGCGGGGCTCCAGATGGGCGACGCGGTACTCGCCGGTCGCCGCTTGATGGGAAAAGATCGGGATGCGCTTGAGCAGCAGGCGCAGGGCCTGCCAGTAGATGCCGAGCAGGGTCTTGCCGGTCATCCAGGGGAAACTCAGCAGGTAGCGGTGCAGGCTGGCGCGGTCGAGGGTGTGGCGTTGGAGGCCGAGGCTGGCGGCGAACAGCTTGGTTTCACCCTGCCAGTCCTCCATGTGGATGTGCAGGCGCTCGCCGGGGTTGGAGAAGCGCATGCGGTATTCCAGCTCGCGCGGCAGGAATGGCGAGACATGGAAACTCTTGGCCACCCGCTGGCGCGACTCGCCGCTGGGATTGGCCGGCAGCACGTAGTGGTAGCGCTCGCGCCAGGGTGTGTTGCTGACTTCGCAGAGGATCGCCGCCAGCCGGCCGTCGGCCTCGAAGCAGTAGAAGAAGCTGGCCGGGTTGAACGCCAGGCCCCAGCTGCGTGGCTGCGCCAGCAGGCAGATGCGGCCTTGCGGGGTGTGGCCGAGGGCGGCGCCGACCCGTTGGCGCACGGCATCGATCAGGCGCACGCCGCTTCTGGTGAGCTGCGGCAGGAAGTCCGTCTCGCGGAAGGCGAAAGCAGCCCAGCGCGAGCGCCCGGCCAGCGGCGAGAGGGCCAGTACGGCATCCTGTTCGTCGAGGTCGAGCCACAGCATGCCCATGCGATAGCGGAAGGCATGGCCGCGCGGCAGGAAGCGCCGGTGACCGACCCAGCCGCTGTACAGGGCGCTGTTCACAGGCGCTCCCCGAAGGCTTCGGCGACGCGCAGGGCGCTGACCACACCGTCTTCATGGAAGCCGTTGGCCCAGTACGCGCCGCAGAAGTGGCTGTGCTGCACGCCGCTGATCTCGCTCCAGCGCGCCTGCGCTGCGAGCCCGGCCAGGCTGTATTGCGGGTGGGCGTAGCGGTAGCGGCCGAGGATCTTGGCCGGGTCGATGGCGGCGGTCTGGTTGAGGCTGACGCAGAAGGTGCTGTCGCTCTCGATGCCCTGCAGGATGTTCATGTTGTAGGTGACGGCCGCAGGCTGGTCACTCGGCCCGCCGAGGCGGTAGTTCCAGCTGGCCCAGGCCAGCGGGCGGTCGGGCAACAGGCGGGTGTCGGTGTGCAGCACCACCTCGTTGTCGGCGTAGCGTAGCGCACCCAGGATCTCGCGCTCGGCCGCACTCGGCTCGGCCAGCAGGGCCAGGGCCTGGTCGCTGTGGCAGGCGAACACGATGGCGTCGAAGCGCTCGCTGCCGGCGGTGCTGTGCACCGTCACCCCGTCGGCGTCGCGCTCGACCCGCTGCACCGGGCAGTTCAGGCGGATCTTCTCGGCGAAGCCGGCGCACAGGGGCGCCACATAGCTGCGCGAGCCGCCGCTGACCACATGCCACTGCGGGCGGTTGCTGACCGAGAGCAGGCCGTGATTCTTGAAGAAACGCACGAAGAACTGCAGCGGGAAGCCGAGCATGTCGGCCAGCGACATCGACCAGATCGCCGCGCCCATCGGCACGATGTAATGGTTGATGAAGCGCTGGCCATAGCCGCGCTGCTGCAGGTACTGGCCGAGCGTCAGGTCGGCGGCGATGTGCTGCTCGGCCAGGTCGAACTGGGCTTCGCGATTGAAGCGCAGGATGTCGCGCAGCATGCCCCAGAAGCGTGGCGAGAGCAGGTTGCGGCGCTGGGCGAACAGGCTGTTGAGGTTGTTGCCGTTGTACTCGGCGCCGCTGGCCGGGTCGTGCACCGAGAAGCTCATTTCGGTGGGCTGCGAGGCCACCCCGAGCTGGTCGAGCAGGCGGATGAAGTTGGGGTAGGTCCAGTCGTTGAATACGATAAAGCCGGTATCTATCGCATAGCTTCGGCCTTGTACTTCGACGTCCACGGTATGGGTATGGCCGCCTATCCAGTCGCCGGCCTCGAACACCTGGATATCGTGCTGGCGGTTGAGCAGGTAGGCGCTGGTCAGGCCGGCGATGCCGCTGCCGACTATGGCGATTTTCATGATGGGGATTCCGTGCGTGCCAGGCGTTTGCCCAGGGCCAGTTGCAGGCCCTTGGGCAGGTGGCCGAGCAGTTTCAGGGTGGCGATGAACAGGCCGGGGAAGGCGATCTCGTAGGGGCGTCGCGCCAGGCGCTCGGCGATATGCCGGGCGGCCTTGTCCACCGGCCAGCGCAGCGGCATGGGGAAGTCGTTCTTCTGCGTCAGCGGGGTGTCGACGAAGCCCGGGCTGACCAGGGTGACGGCGATGCCTTCGCTGGCCAGGTCGAGACGCAGGGATTCCAGCAGGTAGCGCAGGGCCGCCTTGGACGCGCCATAGGCACCGGCACGCGGCAGCGGCAGGTAGGTGACCGAACTGCCGACTCCGACCAGGTGGGGTTGCACGCCCTTGCGCAGCAGCGGCAGGGCGGCCTCGATGCAGTGGCTGGTGGCAAGCAGGTTGCTGTTCATCACCCGCTCGACCAGCGCCGCCTCGAACTGCCGGGCCTCGATGTACTCGCAGGTGCCGGCATTGAGGATGGCCATGTCCAGTGCGCCCCAGTGCCGGGCGATGCGCTCGCCGATGGCCTGCACCTGCTCGGCGTCCGTCAGGTCGCCGGGAGCCAGCAGCACCTGCTGCGGAAAGCGCTCGGCCAGGGCGTGCAGGGCGCCGGCATTGCGTGCGCTGACAGCCAGGTGATGGCCCTGCAGCAGCAGAACATCCGCCAGAGCCGCGCCGATGCCGCTGCTGGCGCCGGTGAGCCAGATGCGCTTCATGTCAGGCGCCCCTTCAGCCAGGCGATCACCCGGCCGAGCAGCGGCACATGCTCGTAGAGCAGGGCGCCGGCATCGAAGTAGTCGCGGTGCTGGTAGACCTTGTCCCACCACAACAGGTGCGAGCAGCCATCGACGCGGATCAGCGCGCCGCCGCGCAGGCGCGGGTGGCGGTAGCTCATGCTCCAGCGCAGGTAGCCTTCACCATCGCTGACCTGATCAAAGCCGTGGAACTCGAAGTGCAGCTGCTGGATGTTGCCGTACAGCTCGCCGAAGTAGCCACGCAGGGCCGGCAGGCCACGCACCTCGTGGAGCGGGTCGCGAAACAGCACATCGTCGCTGTACAGCTCGCGCAGCAGGTCGAGGTTGCCGGCATGCAGGCCGGCGAAGCGTTCGGCGAACCGGCGCAGGTAGTCAGACATGGCTGGACTCCAGCGGCTGCAGGCTCTTGAAGGCCTGCAGCACGCGCTCGCGCGAGTGGCCCAGGTCGACGATCGGGCGTGGGTAGTCGGCGACGCCGAACAGCCCGCCCATGGCCGACGGATCGTGGATATCGCGCTTGTTGAGGGCGGCCAGTTCCGGCACCCAGGTGCGGATGAAGCGGCCGTCCGGGTCGAATTTCTGCGACTGGCTGATCGGGTTGAAGATGCGGAAGTAGGGCGCCGCGTCGGTGCCGGTGGAGGCGCTCCACTGCCAGCCGCCGTTGTTGGCGGCCAGGTCGCCGTCGATCAGGTGGCGCATGAAGAAACGTTCGCCTGCGCGCCAGTCGATCAGCAGGTTCTTGGTCAGGAACATCGCCACCACCATGCGCAGGCGGTTGTGCATCCAGCCGGTGGCCAGCAGCTGGCGCATGGCCGCGTCGACCAGCGGGATGCCGGTGCGCCCCTGTTGCCAGGCGGCCAGGTCATCCGGCGCATCGCGCCAGGGCAACGCCTCGGTTTCCAGGCGGAAGGCACGGTGGCGCGAGACGCGCGGATAGCCGACCAGGATGTGCTTGTAGAACTCGCGCCAGAGCAGCTCGTTGATCCAGCTGACGGCGCCGGGGTTGCCGCTGTCGAACTCGCCCTGGTTGCCGCGCAGCGCTGCATGCAGGCACTGGCGCGGCGAGATCACCCCGGCGGCCAGGTAGGCCGACTGCTGGCTGGTGCCGGGGATGGCCGGGTAGTCGCGCGAGTCCTGGTAATCGCTCAGGCGCTCCGCGGCGAACAGCGCCAGGCGTTCCTGGGCCGCCGCTTCGCCGGCTGGCCAGAGCTGGCGCAGGCTGGCGCTGGGGGGGGCGAAGCCGTCTACTGCCACGGGGACTGCGTCGCTGGCGATGCCCAGTGGCGCCTGTGCCACGGGCAGTGGCACCAGGCCAGGCAGGCTCGTGTGCAGGCGCTGGTAGCAGACCTTGCGGAACTGGCTGTAGACCTGGAAGTAAGTGCCGGACTGGGTCAGCACGCTGCCCGGGGCGAAGAACAGCTGATCCAGATGGCTGCGCATGCTAATGCCGAGCGGTTTCAGGCTGGCGGCCACGGCGCGGTCGCGGCGGCTTTCGTGGATGCCGTATTCCTCGTTCAGGTGCACGCAGTCGATGGCGTGCTGCAGGCACAGTTCGGCGATCACCTGCGGTGCATCGCGCCAGTACGGTTCCAGGCGGATCAGCAGCGGCACGTTGAGGGCGGCCAGGCGCTGGCGCAGCTCGACCAGGTTGCGCAGCCAGAAGTCGACCTTGCACGGCGCGTCGTCGTGCGCCAGCCACTGCGGCGGGCTGAGCAGGTAGACGGCGAGGGTCGGCCCGGCGGCCATGGCGGCGGCGAGGGCGGTGTTGTCCTGTACCCGCAGGTCAGTACGGAACCAGATCAGTTGGCGCATGGGTGTTCCTCTACAACAGCGCCTGCTGGCGCAGGAGTTCTTCGGCGGCGAGTGGGTCGGCGGCCAGGTGCAGGCCGGGGATGTCGTGCAGCTGTTCGGCGTGGATCTGCGTCACCGCACCGACCAGCAGCAGCGGCACGGTGCAGCTGCCGAGCAGGCGTGGCAGCTCGCGGCGCAGCTGGCCGGCGTCGAGGGCCTGGCTGGAATACAGCAGCACGGCGCGCGGCGCGAGGTTATCCAGGGCCAGGGGCAGCTCGGTCAGCGGCGGCGGCCAGTCGAGCACTTCCACCGGGCAGCCGGCGCAGCTGGCCAGCCAGGCGCACAGCCACAGGCGTGGCTCCAGCGGCAGGTCGCTGAGGTTGAGCAGCAGCAGCGGGGCGCCGTTCTGCTGGCGATTGTCGTGGTACAGCCGGGCGCCTAGCTTGCTGCGCAGCCAGGAGTGGAAGAACACCCGCTCCAGCTGAGCGCCGAAGGGCTCGTTCTGCCAGCGCTGTTCCAGCTCGGCGAACAGCGGCAGCAGCAACTGCTGACACAGGGTATGCGGCGGATAGAGGGCCAGGGCCCGGTTGAACTGCTCGTCCAGCTGGCGCGTGGCCTGGCCGGCGATGCTGTGGGTCAGCCCCAGGCGCAGGGTCTGCCAGAGGTCGCCGGCCACCGGATCGGCCGGAGCGTGCTGTTCCAGCAGCTCGCGCACCTGGCCGACCGCCACGCCGCGCGCCAGCCAGGTGAGGATGGCCTGGATGCGCGCCACGTTGTCCGCGGAGTACAGGCGATGACCCTTGGCCGTGCGGTGTGGTACGACCAGACCGTAGCGGCGCTCCCAGGCGCGCAGGGTCACCGGGTTGACCCCGGTGCTGCGCGCCACTTCGCGGATCGGCAGGTAACCCTGGGCGAGGGCGGCCTGGTAGTCGTCCAGTTCGTCCATCACAGGGCATTCCGCAAACTGAGGTTTTCCGGGTGCGGCTGCAGGTAGGCCTGTTGCGCCACATAGTGGTGGGGATGCTGGCGAAAGTGGTGCTTGAGCAGGGTCAGCGGCACCACCAGCGGCACGATGCCGCGGCGGTATTGCTCGATCAGTTGCTGCAGTTCCGCCTTCTCGGCGCCGCTCAAGGCCTGCTTGAGGTAGCCGCACAGGTGCTGCAGCACGTTGCTGTGGGTGCCACGGGTGGCGCACTTCTGCAGGGCGGTCATCAACTGGCTGAAATAGCGTGGCCCCAGCTCGGCCGGATCGTGCCGGCCCAGCTCGCCGAGCAGGCGGCCGAGGGCCTGGTACTGCAGCGGGTTGTGGGCCATCAGCTGGTACTTGTAGCGCGCGTGGAAGTCGGTGATGGCGCGGCGGCTCAGCCCGCTGGCGAGCAGGCGTTGCCATTCGGCATAGGCGTAGACGCGGGTGAGGAAATTCTCGCGCAGCACCGGGTCGTTGAGGCGGCCGTCTTCTTCCACCGGCAGATCCGGGCGCAGGCGGCAGAAGGCCGCGCTGTACAGACCGCGGCCTGTGCTGGCGGCGGGCGTGCCGTTGGCCTGGTAGACCTTGACCCGCTGCAGCCCGCAGGACGGCGATTGCTGCATGAAGATGTAGCCGCAGATGTCGTCCAGTTCACCGGCCATCTGCGTGCCGTAGTCAGTCAGGGCCTGGCTGACATCGCGCTGGTGGTCGCGGGTGGCCACTGCTCGCGGCGCCTGTGGATCGCCCACCAGACGGATTGGTTCGCGCGGCACGCCCAGGCCGATGGCCACTTCCGGACACAGGGGGACGAACTCGAAGTGCTCGGCCAGGGTCTCGCGGCACAGGCGTGAGGCCTTGTGTCCGCCGTTGTAGCGCACCTCGGCACCGAGCAGGCAGGCGCTGATGGCGAGTCTGGGCTTGTGGGGGGCGACAGTGTGCATGGGACGGCCTGCAGCGTTTCTTGTACAAGATCTATTTCTTGTACAGCTTTAGGCAATCATAGGGCATGGTTTGTACAAGACAAGTGCCTTGTACAACTTTTCTGCGGTTTGTTTTCGACTGGCAGATGCCCGCTTTGCACCGGATCCGCTTCAGCCAATCTGCAGGGTTTTGCCGAGGTAGTCGAAGAGCAGGCAGTAGAGGGTAATCGGCAGCGGCAGGCCGAGCAGGGTGCCGAGCAGGTAGTGGCGCCAGCGCACCCCGGACAGGGCGAGGGCGTAGTTCAGCGGCGGTACGGTCTGGAACAGCAGGCGCAACAGGATGACGCTGCCCAGCGGGTGGGCGTCCAGGCGACTGAGGATGTGTCGGGCCAGGCGATTGTCCAGCTGGCGCAGGGCGTTGCCGCCCATCCAGCGGATCAGGCCGAAAGTGGTCAGGCACGACAGGCAGGCAGCCAGGTAGGTCGCCAGGCCGCCCCAGGTCTTGCCGAAGGCCAGCACGGCGGCGGCCAGGAAGATCCAGCCCGGCAGCTGGATCAGGTTGCCCAGGGCGAACAGCAGGATGAACAGCAGCAGCCCGCCGAGCCGGTGGGCCAGCAGCAGGTGCTGGAGGAATTCAAGGCTGAAGTGCTGGCGCAGGCCGGACAGCTGGAACACGGCAAACAGCACGCCGAGGAACAGGCCGATCAGCAGCAGGCGGGCGTATTGGCGCATCACCGTCTCCTGGCGCCAGCGGGCTCAGGGGTAGCCGAGCAGGGTCTTGATCCGTACCAGGTTGGCGGCGATCCACTGCCGGTCGATGGCGCCCCAGTCACGGATCTCGTAATGCCCGGCGTTGTTGCGCTCGCCGTCCTGCTGGACGAAGACGCAGTCGATATCCAGCTCGCCCAGGGCCAGCAGGGTGTCCTGGGCGGTGCGCCGAGGCATGCCGGTGGCGGCCATCAGCGCCGGCACGTTGTTGGCCGTGGCGCTGTCGATCAGCCAGGCCACGTACAGGCGGCGGTAGAAACTGGTCTTGGTCTTGCTCGCGTCCATGGGCAACTCCAGGCGGATGATTACAGGCTGGCCAGGCCGATATAGGTGGCGGCGCCGGCCAGGTAGCCGAGCAGGGCCAGCAGGCTGATGTGCTTGAGGTACCAGAGGAAGTTGATGCGCTCCATGCCCATGGCCGCCACCCCGGCCGCCGAGCCGATGATCAGGCAGCTGCCGCCGGTACCGGCGCAGTAGGCCAGCAGTTCCCAGAAGGTACCGTCGACGACGAACTGGCCGAGCCAGCCACTGTCGCTGCCTGCCGCGGCCAGGGCTTCGGCGCTCACCAGCGGGTACATTTTCATCGCCCCGGCCACCAGCGGCACGTTGTCGACCACCGAGGACAGCAGGCCGATGGCGATGTTGATGGCGTAGACGTTGCCCAGGTTGTCCTTCAGGGCGCTGGCGACCTGGGTCAGGTGGCCGGCGGTGGCCAGGCTGGAGACGGCCAGCAGGATGCCGAGGAAGAACAGTACGCTGGTGGTGTCGATCTTGCGCAGCACGCCGACCACCGACAGCGGGTGGCGGTCCTCGGCATTCTTGCCACGGTGCAGTAGTTCGGTGACCACCCACAGCACGCCCAGGCCGAGCAGGATGCCCATGTACGGCGGCAGGTGGGTGACGGTCTTGAACACCGGGACGAACAGCAGCGAGCCGAGACCGAGGGCAAACACCAGGTTGCGTTCAAATGGTGTAGTGGGCTCGCGGTGATCCTCGTCGTCGGCGCTGGTTGCCGGGCGCTGGAACTCGCCTTTCATCGTCAGACTGAGGACCGCCAGGGGTACCAGCAGGCACACCAGGCTGGGCAGGATCAGTTGGCCGACGATGCCATCGGCGCTGATCTGGTTGCCGATCCACAGCATGGTGGTGGTGACGTCGCCAATCGGCGACCAGGCGCCGCCGGCGTTGGCGGCGATCACCACGATACCGGCGTAGAACCAACGCTCGTGGCGCTCGTCGATCAGCTTGCGCAGCAGTGAGACCATGACAATGGTGGTGGTCAGGTTGTCCAGTACGGCGGAGAGGAAGAAGGTAATGAAGCCGATCAACCACAGCAGGGTTACGCGTTGGTTGGTGCGGATGCGCTCGGTGATCACCCGGAAGCCGTCATGGGCGTCGATCAACTCGACTATGGTCATTGCGCCCATCAGGAAGAACAGAATCTCGGCGATCTCGCCGAGGTGATGGCGCAGCTCACCGGTAATGGCATGTTCGTCCGGGCTAGCCAGGTTGGGCAGGATGCTCTCGGCGCCCAGCACCAGTACCGTCCAGCACAGCACAGCGGTGAGAATGGCCGAGGCGGCCTTGTCGATCCTCAGCGGGTGCTCGAAGGCGATACACAGGTAGCCGGCGACGAAGATCAGAGCCATCAGTAGGTACATGAACACTTCCACAAACAGTCGTTATTGTTCCGCGGCGTGTGCCGCTATGTGCACGCTGTGACGTATCACCGCGATGCTCCGGCACGCCGGCGCAGGGCGCGGTGGCGGCTGGCGAAGAACAGTTGAAGAAAGGCCTTTACCAGCACCTGCGGTAGCCAGGAATCGACCGTCAACCGATCGATGACCCGCGTGCCCTGGCGGGTCGCTTCGAGATCGCGCTGATGGCGCCATAGACGCATGCCGGTCATCGGCGATTGTTCGACGAAGCCTTCGCCCGTTCTGAGTTCGAGCAGGGTCAGGCGTGAGATGCCGATGGGCAGGCAGCCGAACAGCCATAGCCAGCTGCTGAACAGCGCTTCGCCCGGCAGCCACTGCACGTCCTGCAGGTTGCGCACGCCGCGCGGCGCGCTCATCCACAGCCAGGGGCGCATCTCTGCACGCAGCTGCTGCACATCGGTGATCCAGCTCCAGACCTGCTCGCGGCTGGCGGGGAGCTCCGATTCGAAGCGCAGGGTCAGCGGCACGGCAAAACCTCCGATAGAGAAAGGCCCGCATCGGCGGGCCCTTTCGTCTTACAGGTTGGCGATCTTCTCGCGCTGCTCGACCAGCTTGGCCAGTGCCTGCTCGGCTTCGGCCAGCTTGGCGCGCTCCTTGTCGAGCACTTCGGCCGGGGCCTTGGCAACGAAGCCTTCGTTGCTCAGCTTGCCGCCGACGCGCTGGACTTCGCCCTGCAGGCGCTGGATTTCCTTGTCCAGGCGCGCCAGTTCGGCGTCCTTGTCGATCAGACCGGCCATCGGCACCAGTACCTGCATCTCGCCGACCAGGGCGGTGGCGGACATCGGCGCTTCTTCGGAGGCTTCCAGCACGCGTACCGACTCCAGCTTGGCCAGCTTGCTGAGCAGCGGCTCGAAGTCGGCCAGGCGGCGCAGGTCGGAGGCCGCGGCGTTCTGCACGATGATGTCGATGCGTTTGGCCATGGAGATTTTCATCTCGCCACGGATCTGTCGTACGCCGAGCATCAGCTGCTTGACCCATTCGATGTCGCCTTCGGCGGCGGCGTCGATGCGGGCATCAACGGCCACCGGCCAGGGCTGCAGCATGATGGTGGCGCCGTCCTTGCCGGCCTGGCCCTTGATGCGCTGCCAGATTTCTTCGGTGATGAAGGGCATGAACGGGTGGGCCAGGCGCAGGATCACTTCCAGCACGCGCACCAGGGTGCGGCGGGTGCCGCGCTGGCGCTCGACCGGCGCGTTTTCGTCCCACAGCACCGGCTTGACCAGCTCCAGGTACCAGGCGCAGTACTCGTCCCAGATGAACTCGTACAGGGCCTGGGCGGCCATGTCGAAGCGGAAGGCGTCGAGGTGGCGGGTCACGTCCTGCTCGCAGCGCTGCAGGGCGGAGATGATCCAGCGATCCACCGGCGACAGCTCGACCGCTTCGCCATTGACGCCGGTGTCCTGGTTGTCGGTGTTTTCGATGACGAAGTTGGCGGCGTTCCACAGCTTGTTGCAGAAGTTGCGGTAACCCTCGACGCGGCCCATGTCGAACTTGATGTCACGACCGGTGGAGGCCAGCGCCAGGTTGGTGAAGCGCAGGGCGTCGGTGCCGTAGGCGGCGATGCCTTCGGGGAACTCGGCGCGGGTCTGCTTGGCGATCTTCTCGGCCAGCTTGGGCTGCATCATGCCGCTGGTGCGCTTGGCCACTAGGGCTTCCAGATCGATGCCGTCGACAATGTCCAGCGGGTCGAGCACGTTGCCCTTGGACTTGGACATCTTCTGGCCCTGGCCGTCGCGCACCAGACCGTGCACGTACACGGTCTTGAACGGAATCTGCCCGGTCAGGTGGGTGGACAGCATGATCATCCGGGCGACCCAGAAGAAGATGATATCGAAGCCCGTTACAAGAACATCCGTGGGGTGGAAGGTCTTGAGGAAGTCGGTCTGCTGCGGCCAGCCGAGGGTGGAGAAGGTCCACAGGCCGGAGCTGAACCAGGTGTCCAGCACGTCTTCGTCCTGGCGCAGATTGGCGTCGCCGAGGTTGTGCTTGGCGCGTACTTCCGCCTCGTCGCGGCCAACGTAGACGTTGCCGGCGTCGTCGTACCAGGCCGGGATGCGATGGCCCCACCAGAGCTGGCGGCTGATGCACCAGTCCTGGATGTCGCGCATCCAGCTGAAGTACATGTTCTCGTACTGCTTGGGCACGAACTGGATTTCGCCGCTCTCGACCACGGCGATGGCCTTCTCGGCCAGCGGCTTGGTGGAGACGTACCACTGGTCGGTCAGCCACGGCTCGATGACGGTGCCGGAGCGGTCGCCCTTCGGCACTTTCAGCGCGTGGTCGTCGATGCTTTGCAGCAGGCCGGCGGCCTCGAAGGCGGCGACGATCTGCTTGCGGGCGACGAAGCGGTCGAGGCCGGCGTACTCGGCCGGCAGGCTGCCGTCGATCTCGGCGTTGACGCTGCCGTCGATGTTGAACACCTGGGCCTTGGCCAGCACGGCGGCGTTCTTGTCGAAGATGTTGAGCAGCGGCAGGTTGTGGCGCTTGCCGACTTCATAGTCGTTGAAGTCGTGGGCCGGGGTGATCTTCACGCAGCCGGTGCCGAACTCGGGGTCGCAGTAGTCGTCGGCAATGATCGGGATACGGCGGCCCACCAGCGGCAGCTCGACGAAGGTGCCGATCAGGGCCTTGTAGCGCTCGTCTTCCGGGTGCACGGCCACGGCGCTGTCGCCGAGCATGGTTTCCGGGCGGGTGGTGGCGACGATCAGGTAATCCTTGCCGTCGGCGGTCTTGTTGCCGTCGGCCAGCGGATAACGCAGGTTCCACAGATGACCCTTCTCGTCGTGGTTTTCCACTTCGAGGTCGGAGATGGCGGTGTGGAATTTGGTGTCCCAGTTGACCAGGCGCTTGCCGCGGTAGATCAGGCCGTCCTGGTGCAGGCGCACGAAGGCCTCTTTAACGGCTTCGGACAGGCCCTCGTCCATGGTGAAGCGCTCGCGCGACCAGTCTACCGAGCTGCCCAGGCGACGGATCTGCCGGGTGATGGTGCCGCCGGACTGTTCCTTCCACTCCCAGACCTTCTCCAGGAACTTCTCGCGACCCAGGTCATGGCGACCGATGCCATCGGCGGCCAGCTGGCGCTCGACCACCATCTGCGTGGCGATGCCCGCATGGTCGGTGCCCGGCTGCCACAGGGTGTTGCGGCCCTGCATGCGGCGGAAGCGGATCAGGCAGTCCATGATCGAGTTGTTGAAGCCGTGGCCCATGTGCAGGCTGCCGGTGACGTTCGGCGGCGGGATCATGATGGTGTAGGGCTCACCGGAACCTTGCGGGGCGAAATAGTTGTTCGCCTCCCAGTTCTCGTACAGGGCGGTTTCGATGGCGTGGGGCTGGTAGGTCTTGTCCATGGGTGCGGCGGGACCGTATTGGCAACTGATCGGGAAAGCCGGCAAGTATAACGGGGATGGCGCGCCGGGGGTAAGGCCGGCGGCGGTACGACGGATTGGCGGTGCGGGCGGGCGGCTCAGGCCCGCGGCGGCTTGATCAGACGATCCAGGCGGGCGTCGAGGCGGCGCTTGAGCTCGGCTTCGATCTGCGGCACGAAGTCGTCGATCACGTCCTGCAGGATCAGCTGTGCGGCGGCGCGCAGTTCGCTGTCCAGGCGGTTCAGTTCGGCGGCACTGGGCGTGCTGAGGCTGCGCTGCACGGCCTGGCCGATGCTGTTGGCGGCAGTCGGGGCGGCAACCGCCACTGCCGGGGCGGGCGCGGAGTGGGCAGGTGCCGGGGCTGCAGGGCTGGGGACGCTGGGCTGTGGGCGGCTGACCACCGCCTGCACCGTCGGCGGGACAACCGGCGGCGGGGTCGGCACTGCGGTGCTGGCCAGGGCCGGGCCGGGCTCGATGATGTCCGACAGCAGCGGGATCTGCAGGTCGTCGTCCAGGCTGTCGGTCAGCAGCGGCGGCTCGAGCTGGTCTTTTTCCAGCAGCTCGCGGATGGCTTCGAGGTCATCCAGCAGATGGGCGGGCTTCGGCGGCTTGGGGATATCCATGGCGGCTTCTGAACCTGTGTGCGGCACCGCATGGGGGCCGAACAGGGTGGCTAATGGCTGAAGGCGCAGATTTTACCCGCTGCGGCCGGGCCTGGCGACGCCAACGTGCGTTGTGGTCAGAGCTCGACCCGTTGCGGATCGTGGCCCAACTGGCGGTACTGGCGGAAATTTTCCCGGCACAGGGCCAGCAACTGCGGCTCCTGGTTGACGATCTCGATCACCCGGCTGAACTGCGCCAGGTGCGGCGACAGCTGCGGGTGCAGGTTGAGCAGTACGCCACCACTCTGCGCCGGAAGCTGATCCAGGCCGATGACTATCGGCGCCTGCGGTTCTTCCTCGTGCAGGTTGTGCGGGATGAAGGATTCCGCGCGGAACTGCCACAGCAACTGATCCAGCTCGGCGCATTGCGCGGCGTCGCTGCCGCGCAGGAATACCGGCAGGCCGGCCTTCCAGGCCTTGCTGGCCAGCTGGCAGGCCGCGCGCAGGCGGCCTTCCGGGGTGGCGGAGGAAAGGACGTAGAACTCGACCTTCACTTGACCCGATCCAGCAGGTATTGGGTCAGCAGCGGTACCGGACGGCCGGTGGCGCCTTTGTCCTTGCCGCCGCTGATCCAGGCGGTACCGGCGATATCCAGGTGCGCCCAGTGGTAGCTCTTGGCGAAGCGCGACAGGAAGCAGCCTGCGGTGATGGTGCCGGCCTTCGGCCCACCGATGTTGGCGATGTCGGCGAACGGGCTGTCCAGCTGTTCCTGGTACTCGTCGTACAGCGGCAGCTGCCAGGCGCGGTCGTCGGCGTGCTCGCCAGCCTTGAGGATCTGCTTCACCAGCGCGTCATTGTTGCCCATCAGTCCGGAGACGTTGGCGCCCAGGGCGACCACGCAGGCGCCGGTGAGGGTGGCGATGTCGATCACCGCCTGCGGCTTGAAGCGCTCGGCATAGGTCAGGGTATCGCACAGCACCAGACGGCCTTCGGCGTCGGTGTTGAGGATTTCCACGGTCTGCCCGCTCATGGTGGTGACGATGTCACCCGGACGGGTGGCGCGGCCGCTGGGCATGTTCTCGGCGCAGGCCAGCAGGCACACCAGGTTGATCGGCAGCTGCAGCTCGAGCACGGCACGCAGGGTGCCGAGCACGCTGGCGGCGCCGCACATGTCGTACTTCATCTCGTCCATGCCGGCGGCCGGCTTGATGCTGATGCCACCGGTATCGAAGGTGATGCCCTTGCCGACCAGGGCGAAGGGTTGCTCGTCCTTCTTGCCACCGGTGTAGTGCAGCACGATCATCCGCGGCGGCTGCTCGCTGCCCTGGGCCACGGCGAGGAAGGCGCCGGCGCCGAGCTCCTTGAGTTTCTTCTCGTCGAGAATGTCGACCTTGAGGTTCTTGTGCGCCTTGGCCAGGGCCTTGGCCTGTTCGGCCAGGTGGCTGGGGTGGCAGAGGTTCGGCGGCAGGTTGCCGAGATCCTTGGTGAAGGCCATGCCGCTGGCGATGGCCTGGGCATGCAGGCTGCCGCGCTCGGTGTCGGCCTGGGCGGCCTTGTCGACCAGCAGGGTGATCTTCTTCAGTGCCTTGGGCTCGGCCTTCTTGCTCTTGAACTGGTCGAACACATAGCCGCCGTCGGCCAGGGTTTCCACCAGCAGGCGTGCCTTGCCGTAGGCATCGCGGCCCTTGACCTTGAGCTCGTCCAGCGCCAGTACGGCATCGCTGCCGCCCAGGCCCTTGAGTACGCCATGCACCGATGCAACCAATTTGCGGTACTGGCGGTCAGACAGCTCGCCCTTGCCGCTGCCGACCAGCAGCACGCGCTCGGCCTTGAGGCCCGGCAGACTGTGCAGCAGCAGGGTCTGACCGGACTTGCCGGCGATGTCGCCGCGCTTGAGCAGGGTGCTGATGGCACCGCCGCTGGCGTCGTCCACGAGCTTGGCAGCAACGCCCAGTTTGCGGCCTTCGCCGATGGCAACCACCAGGGTGGCGGTCTTCAGGGTTTCCGCACGAACGCTTTTGACGAGGAATTCCATGGTGAGCTGTCCCCAAGACAAAGGGCCGGGTTTGCAGGATAATGCCGGCTATTTTTTCAAGGGCCTGCCCGCGTGGCGGGCCGGCAACTGTGCGGCTAGTTTGAGCGTAGCCGCCTGAGCCTGACAACCCTGGAGCGTCTGGTTTGATTGTCTTCCGTTATCTGTCCCGTGAACTGCTGACGACCCTCAGCGCGGTCAGCGCCGTGCTGCTGGTGATCATCATGAGCGGGCGCTTCATCAAGTACCTGTCCCAGGCCGCGCAAGGACTGCTCGACCCGGGCGTGCTGTTCATGATCATGGGTTACCGCCTGCCCGGCTTCCTCGAGCTGATCCTGCCGCTGGGCCTGTTCCTCGGCATCCTGCTGGCCTACGGGCGCCTGTACCTGGACAGCGAAATGACTGTGCTGGCCGCCACCGGCATGAGCCACAAGCGCCTGCTGGCCTACACCCTGGCGCCGGCCGCGCTGGTCGCCGTGCTGACCGCCTGGCTGAGCCTGGGGCTGGCGCCGCAAGGGGTGGCCGGGCAGATGCGCATCCTCAACGAGCAGGATGCCCTGACCGAATTCGACACCCTGGTGCCCGGCCGCTTCCAGGCCATGCGCGACGGTTCGCGAGTGACCTACACCGAATCCCTGTCGGAAGACCGCGGCCAGCTGTCCGGCGTGTTCATCTCCGAGAAGCGTCTGCGCACCGGCAGCGATGCCAAGGACAAGAAGGCCCCGGGCATCGCCGTACTGGTGGCCGAGAAGGGGCGCCAGGAAATCCAGGCCGATGGCAGTCGCTACCTGATCCTGGAAAACGGCTATCGCTACGATGGCAATCCGGGCCAGGCCGATTACCGCGCGATCAAGTACGACACCTATGGCGTGCTGCTGCCCAAGCCGGAAGTCAGCACCGAGATCGGCGAGCGCGAGGCGATTCCGACCCGCGAGCTGATCGGCAGCGACGATCCGCGCCACCAGGCCGAGCTGCAATGGCGTCTGTCGATTCCGCTGCTGGTGTTCGTGGTCACCCTGCTGGCGGTGCCGCTGGCCCGGGTCAACCCGCGCCAGGGCCGTTTCCTCAAGCTGCTGCCGGCGATCCTGCTGTACATGGCCTACCTGTCGCTGCTGATCGGTGCCCGTGGCCAGCTGGACAAGGGCAAGATTCCCATGGAGCTGGGCCTGTGGTGGGTGCACGGCCTGTTCCTGCTGATCGGACTGGGGCTGTTCCTCTGGCAACCCCTGCAACTCAAGCTGGCCAGTCGCCGCGCTGTTAAGGAGATGGCTCATGGTCAGGCTTGATCGCTACATCGGCACCAGTGTGTTCTTCGCCATTCTCTCGGTGCTCGGCATCATCGTCGGCCTGGCTCTGCTGTTTGCCTTCATCGACGAACTGGGCGACCTGAGCGATAGCTACGGCACCCAGGAAGCGCTGATCTATGTGCTGCTGACCCTGCCGCGGCGGGTCTACGAGATGCTGCCGATGGCGGCGCTGATCGGCTGCCTGATCGGCCTCGGCAGCCTGGCCAGCAACAGCGAGCTGACCATCATGCGCGCCGCCGGGGTATCGGTCGGGCGCATCGTCTGGGCAGTGATGAAGCCGATGCTGGTGCTGATGCTGGTCGGCGTACTGATCGGCGAATACCTGGCACCCTGGAGCGAGAACCTGGCCCAGGCGCAGCGTTCCATGGCTCAGGGCGGCGGCGAGGCGCAGAGCTCCAAACGCGGCTTGTGGCACCGTCAGGGCCAGGAGTTCGTGCATATCAACGCGGTGCAGCCCAATGGCAAGCTGTTCGGCGTGACCCGCTACCAGTTCGACGATCAGCGCCACATGCTCTCCGCCAGCTTCGCCCGCCGCGCCCTGTTCCAGGGTGACCACTGGCTGCTGGAAGAGGTCAAGACCACTCAGTTCCATGACAAGAGCACCGAAGTGGTGGAGTCGCCCAGCGAGCGCTGGGATGTCGAGCTCAACCCGCAACTGCTCGGCACCGTGGTGATGGAGCCCGAGGCGCTGTCGATTTCCGGGCTGTGGCGCTATATCCGCTACCTGTCCGAGCAGGGCCTGAACAACGGCAACTACTGGCTGGCGTTCTGGACCAAGCTGCTGCAGCCGCTGGTGACCGCCGCGCTGGTGTTGATGGCGATCTCCTTCATCTTCGGCCCGCTGCGCTCGGTGACCCTCGGTCAGCGCGTGTTCACCGGCGTGCTGGTGGGCTTCGTGTTCCGCATTGCCCAGGATCTGCTCGGCCCGTCGAGCCTGGTGTTCGGCTTCTCGCCGCTGCTGGCGGTGCTGGTGCCGGCACTGATCTGCGGGGTGGCGGGGGTGTTCCTGCTGCGACGGGCCTCCTGACGAAACGGATGCACAGAAAAGGCCGGGCTTGTCCCGGCCTTTTTGTTTCTGCAGGAAGTGCCTGCTGCACGACGGCGGAGTAGGGCGGGTGCAACCCGCGTTGCTGCCGATGGCCCTGTCAAACGTAGTGAGCTGTTGGGCTAACAGCGGGAGCGGCGCTCTCCGCCGTCACTGCGATGCAAGAGTCTCTACGATCATTATCTACACCGCACGCAGAGCAGGTGCGTTGCTGGGCAGGTACTTGCCCAGAAACAACAATGCCCGCACAGGGCGGGCATTGTTGGTGTGGCTTTGGCTCAGAGCGTGGCGGGGTTGCCGGCATTGCTCAGGCGGCGGGCCTGCTTGAGGTAGAGGGTGACTTCGCGGGCCGGGATCGGCTTGCTGTACAGGTAGCCCTGACCCTCGTTGCAGCCCTGGGCGATGATGTAGGACTCCTGCTCGACCGTTTCCACCCCTTCGGCGATCACCTGCATGCCCAGGCTCTTGGCCAGCTGGATGATGGCACGCACGATGGTGGCGTCGTCCTCGTCCTCCAGCACGTCCTGGACGAAGCTGCGGTCGATCTTGATCTTGTCCAGCGGCAGGCTCTTCAGGTAGCTCAGCGAGGAGTAGCCGGTACCGAAGTCGTCGATGGCGATCAGCGCACCGGCACGGCGCAGGCTGAGCAGGTGCTGGGCGGCGGTGGTGATGTCTTCCATCAGGCCGGTTTCGGTGACTTCCAGCTCCAGGCTGCGTGCCGGCAGGCGGTAAACCTGTAGAAGGTTGCTGACCATGCGCGGCAGTTCGGCGTGGTGCAGCTGCACGGTGGACAGGTTGACCGCCATGCGCATCTCGGTGAAGCCCTGGTCGTGCCATTCGCGCAACTGGCGGCAGGACTGGTCGAGCACCCATTCGCCGATGGCGATGATGGTGCCGTTCTGCTCGGCCAGCGGGATGAACAGATCCGGCGGCACGAAACCGTGCTGCGGGTGCTGCCAGCGCAGCAGGGCCTCGACGCCGACCACGCGGTGGTCGCGGTAGTCGATCTGCGGTTGGTAGACCAGGTGCAGCTCGCCGCGGGCGAGGGCTTCGCGCAGATCCTTCTCCAGCTCGCGGCGGCGGCGCATCTCGCTGTCGACGCTGGCGATGTAGAACTGGTAGCGGTTGCGCGAGCGGCTCTTGGCCAGGGTCATGGTCTGTTCGGCTTTCTGCAGCAGCTTCTCGGTGCTGTCGCCGTCTTCCGGGAACAGGGTGATGCCGATGGTGGCGCGCAGGCGCACTTCCTGCTGTTCGAGAGCGAAGGGCGCCTCCAGGTCGTCGAGGATGCTCTGCGCCAGCTCGGCCGCTTCGTAAGGCTGTTCGATATCGGCCTGCACCAGGGCGAACTGGTCGCCCCCCAGGCGGGCCAGGGCGCCGAGGCGGCCGCTGTGGCTGCGCAGGCGGTCGGACAGGGCCAGCAGCAGCTGGTCACCGGTCTGGTAGCTGAACTGTTCGTTGATGCCCTTGAAGTCGTCCAGGCCGACGCACAGTACGGCCACGCGGCGCTGCAGGCGCCCAGCGTCCTCGAGGATCTGGTCGAGCTGCTGCTGCAGTTGCTGGCGGTTGGGCAGGCCGGTGAGGAAGTCGTACTGCGACATGCGCAGCAGGCTGTTCTCCGCCTCGCGGCGTAAATGGGTGTTGCGCTCGATCGAGGCCAATAGCTCGTTGGCCGTGTTGATCCACAGGCCCAGCTCGTTCTTCTCGTTGCCGCGCAGCATCGGCAGCTTGTGCTCGCTGGGGCGATCCGGATTGATATTGGTCAGGTGCTCGATGATCTTCGACAGCGGCTTGGTCAGCAGCCAGTGGTAGACCAGGTACAGCACCAGGCCCATGGCCATGGCACGCAGTACGCCGGAGACGAAGATGATCACCGAGGTGGTGATGAAGTTTTCGCCGTAGGTGGCGGTGTCGAGGGTGATGCTGAGGTCGCCGTAGTACTCGCTGTACGGCCCCTTGCCCACCAGCTGGGTGGTGAAGGTCTGTTCCTTGCCGAGGATGGGGTCGGTGATCCAGCGGGTGGCGGAGCTGTTCAGCTCGCGCGAACGCTCGGCAAGCATGGGTTCGTTGGGATGGCCGATGGCGGCGTAGCGCACCGCTTCGTGCTGGAACAGGCCTTCGATGACCTGCATGCCCATCTCGCGATCGAGGCTGTAGACCGCCTGCGTCGAGGGGTCGCGGAACATGCCGAGAATGCGTTGTGCGTCGCTGGCCACTGCCTGGCGGGTCTTGTAGATGTCGAAGACGATCTGCCCACAGCTCAGCACTACCCCAACCACGAGTGCCGACAACAGGACAACACGAAGCAGCTTGAGCGACAGGCTGTTTTTCAGTTCCAGCTTCAAATGGGTATTCCTTGTTCGCCGCCGGAGGCTTGTAATCGCTGTGAGTATTGGCAAATGCGCGTGAGCCGTCAAAGGGCCATTACGTCATAAAGCGGTTTTTTTGCCTTGTGTCAGTGTGCTACCTGTTTCATAGCTGAGACAGTTTGCACGTGCCTGTTCGTCGTGCAACCTCTTGCTGAAAGCGTCCTGTGGCGAGTTCGTCGACTGACCCTGGAGCGGCGCAGGCCTGGCTGGTCTGTCGCAAAGGAGCTGTGCTCTTGCGCAGGGCCCTGTGGCTACGACAGGCGACTATATATAAGCCGGCTCGAATGCCTGGAATCGGTCGCGGCAAAAGTGCTGGTGCAGAAAGCAGAAAACCCGGCCTGGACCGGGTTTTCCGTGGAGCTGGTTGCGACTTAGGCAGCGAAGTTCTTCGCCACGAAGTCCCAGTTGACCAGGTTCCAGAATGCCTCGACGTACTTCGGACGCAGGTTGCGGTAGTCGATGTAGTAGGCGTGTTCCCACACGTCGCAGGTCAGCAGCGGGGTGTCGCCGCTGGTCAGCGGGCAGCCGGCGCCAATGGTGCTGGCCAGGGCCAGGGAACCGTCGGCCTTCTTCACCAGCCAGCCCCAGCCGGAGCCGAAGGTGCCGATGGAGGTCTTGCTGAACTCTTCCTTGAACTTGTCGAAGGAACCGAAGGTGGCGTTGATGGCATCAGCCAGGGCGCCAGTCGGTTGGCCGCCGCCGTTCGGGCTCAGGCAGTTCCAGTAGAAGGTGTGGTTCCAGATCTGCGCCGCGTTGTTGAACACGCCGCCGGAGGAAGTCTTGATGATTTCTTCCAGGCTCTTGCCTTCGAACTCGGTGCCCGGCACCAGGTTGTTCAGGTTCACCACGTAGGCGTTGTGGTGTTTGCCGTGGTGGAACTCCAGGGTCTCGGCGGACAGGTGCGGCTCGAGGGCGTTTTTCTCGTACGGCAGCGGCGGCAATTCGAAAGCCATGGTCTATCTCCTTCATCAGGTCGGGATATGTGCGACTAGCGCGAGGCCGTTCACGGGGCGGCCGGAATACGGGCGGCGACGAGTTTGTACTCTTTAATGTGCCGCGAGCCCGGGATCATAGCATCCGAGCTAGCCCTTAACCACGCAGCAACTGTGTGGAAAAGCCGATTCCAGGGGCTTTGCCGGCTCAGTGGCTTGTGACCGTGGGCGGCGCTGGAGGTGCCAGGAACATCAGCCCAGCTTGAGCAGCGCCACGCCGCCGGCGATCACGCAGCAGGCCAGCAGGCGTGCGCTGGGCATGGGTTCGCGCAGGAACAGGTAACCGATCAGCAGGGCGAACAGCACGCTGCTTTCGCGCAGGGCCGAGACCAGGGCAATGGGCGCCTGGGTCATGGCCCAGATCACCAGGCTGTAGGCCAGCATCGACATGCCGCCACCGGCCAGGCCGCTGCGCCAGTGCGGGCCCAGCTGCAGAAAGATACGCGGGCCGCGGCGCTGGGTGATCAGCAGCGCCGCCACCGCGCCGTTGACAGCGAACAGCCACAGCGCATAGCCGAGGGCATCCTGGTTGCTGCGCGCGCCCATGGCATCGGCCAGGGTGTAGCCGGCGATGCAGGCGGCGGTAGCCAGGGCATTGCCCAGCAGGGGACGGTTGAGCGGCGCGCTGGTGTGGCCGCCGCGCCAGGCCATCAGCCAGATACCGCCCACCAGCACCAGCAGTCCAGGCCACTGCGCCAGACCCAGGGTATCGCCGACCAGCAGCGCCAGTCCGGCGACTATCAGGGGTGAGCTGCCGCGCGCCAGCGGGTAGACATGGCCGAGGTCGCCATGCTGGTAGGCGCGTGCGAGGAACAGGTTGTAGCCGATGTGGAGCAGGGCGGAGAGGGCGATCCAGGGCCAGGCGCCGGCCACCGGCAGGCTGACCAGGGGTAGTGCCGGGAGGGTCAGCAGGCCGGCGCCGATCTGGATCAGCGAGGCGGTGAGGTAGCGATCCAGGCCGATCTTCAGCAGGGCGTTCCAGCCGGCATGCAGCAGCGCGGCGGCCATCACCACGGCAAATACGCTCGAATCCACGCGCGGCTTCCTGGCTGGCGACGAGGGTTGCAGGATAGCGCCCTAGCCGCCGCGATTACAGCTGTGGCGCGTGCACCAGCAGTTGCCAGGCCACGGCGAACATCATCGCCGCCACGGACAGGTCGAGCAGGCGCCAGGTGGCCGGGCGCGCCAGCCAGGGGGCCAGCCAGGCGGCTCCGAGGGCCAGGCTGAAGAACCAGATCAGCGAGGCGCTGGCCGCGCCCAGGGCATAGGCGCCGGGTACCGGTTGCTGGGCGCCGAGCGAGCCGATCAGCAGCACGGTATCCAGGTACACGTGCGGATTGAGCAGGGTCACCGCCAGGGCCGCCAGCAGTACCGCGCGGCGCGAGCGTGGGCCGCTATCGCGATCCTGCTGCAGGGCTTGCGGGTGCAGGGCGCGGCGCAGCGCCAGGCTGCCGTACCAGAGTAGGAAGGCGCCGCCGCCCCAGCGGGCGATGCTCAGCAGCAGCGGGCTCTGCGCCAGCAGGGCGGCCAGGCCGAACACCCCGGCGGCGACCAGCAGCGCATCGCACAGCACGCACAGCGCGGCGACCGGCAGGTGATGCTCGCGACGCAGGCTCTGCGCCAGGACGAAGACGTTCTGCGCGCCGATGGCGATGATCAGCCCGGCGGCTACCAGCAGGCCGTTCACATAGCTCTGCCACATGGCTCAGGCCTCCCCTTGGGCCAGCTGGCGCAGCACGGCCATGGCACGCTCGGCATCGGCCTGGGCGACGAACAGGTGGTCGTGGTGGTAGCCGGCGATCACATTGCAGCTGATCGCGGCTTTGCCCAGGGTGGTGGCGAAGGCGGCGGTGAGGCCGACGGCAGCCAGCGAGGAGTGCACCTGCAGGGTGATCCAGGCGGCGATGTAGTCGAAGGCCAGGCCCAGCTCCTCGGCTGTGGCGCGTGGCAGGATCAGGGTGGTGCCTTCGGCCTCGCGGAAGCTGCCGATGATCTCGCTGGCAGGGAGGTTGTTGGCATCTGCCACGCAGCAGAACACAAATTCGCCAGGGTTGAGCTGCGGCGACAGGCTGGCGAGTAGCTTGCTCAGATCGGTTTCGCCGGTCATGGCGGAGTCCTTGATGGGTGACGATGCTGGCCAGTCTGGGCTGCCAGGGTTTATAAGAAAAACAAATCATGCTGATCTCCCATTAGGAAATCTTATGTTTGACTACAAGCTGCTGGCCGCCCTGGCCGCCGTGGTGGAGCAGGGCGGCTTCGAGCGCGCCGCGCAGCTGCTCGGTCTGTCGCAGTCGGCGGTGTCGCAGCGGATCAAGCTGCTCGAGGCGCGGGTCGGCCAGCCGGTGTTGCTGCGCGCCACGCCGCCGGCGCCTACCGAGATCGGCCGGCGCCTGCTCAACCATGTACAGCAGGTGCGCCTGCTCGAACGCGACCTGCAGGGCCAGGTGCCGGCGCTGGACGAAGGCGGCAGTGCGGAGCGCCTACGCATCGCCCTCAACGCCGACAGCCTGGCGACCTGGTGGGCGCCGCTGGTGGGCGACTTCTGCGCCGAGCAGCGCTTGCTGCTGGATCTGGTGGTGGATGACCAGGATGTCGGCCTCAAGCGCATGCGCGCCGGCGAGGTGGCCGGTTGCGTGTGCGCCGCCGAGCGCCCGGTGGCCGGCGCCCGCGCCCTGCCGCTGGGGGCGATGCGCTACCGGGCGTTGGCCAGCCCGGCATTTCTCGCCCGCCACTTCGCTGGCGGTGTCGATGGCGAGACGCTGGCGCGGGTGCCGTCGATCGTCTTCGGTGCCGACGACCAGCTGCAGCATCGCTTCCTCGCCGGGCTCGGCGTCAGCGGTGGCTTCGCCCATCACCTGTGTCCGTCGTCCGAGGGCTTCGTGCGCCTGACCTGCGCCGGTCTTGGCTGGGGCATGGTGCCGGAACTGCAGGTGAGCCAGCAGCTGGCCCGTGGCGAGCTGGTCGAGCTGCTGCCGGGGCGGCCGCTGGACGTGCCGCTGTACTGGCACCACTGGCGCAATGGCGGCGAGCTGCTGGCCAGCCTGACCCGCCATCTGGAACGCGGCGTGGGCGAGTGGCTGGTGTGACGTGCAAGCTGCGCGGGACGCTAGCCCCCTCTCCCTCCGGGAGAGGGTTGGGGTGAGGGGGCTATAGGCTGCTCGGAGCAGCCTGGGAAACCCTCACCCCCGGCCCCTCTCCCAAGGGGAGAGGGGAGTCCTAGCCTATAGCTGGAACTGCGCCACCAGCTGTTCCTGGCTGCCGGCCACCCGGCGCAGGTGCTCGCCGCAGTCGCGGGTGTGCGCGGCGGTCTGGCGGTTCTCGCCGGTCATGTCGCTGAGCAGGTGCATGTGCTGGTTGACCTCCTGGGTGGTGGCCGCCTGCTGCTCGGCCGCCGCGGCGATCTGGAAGGCCAGGGCATGCACGCCCTGCAGTGAATCGTCGAGATGGCCGAGGGAGCCGAGCACTGCCTGGGTCTCGTCTTCCAGGGCGCGGGCCTGCTCGGTGGCGCCCTGCATGCTGCCCTGGGCCTCGCTGGAGGATTCGCCGAGGGCGCCGACTATGGCGACGATTTCCTCGGTGGCATTGCGCGTGCGCAGGGCCAGGTTGCGTACCTCGTCGGCCACCACGGCGAAGCCGCGGCCCTGCTCGCCGGCGCGCGCCGCCTCGATGGCGGCGTTGAGGGCGAGCAGGTTGGTCTGCTCGGCGATGGCGCGGATCACCCCCAGTACCGAGCCGATCTGCTGGCTGTCGCCGGCCAGGGTCTGTACCACCTGGTCGGCCTGGCGCAGGCCGGCGAGCAACTGATCCTGGCGGCCGATCATGCGCTGCAGGGTGTCCTGCATGGCGGCAAAGGCCTGGCGCGCAGCGGCGCTGCCGTCGGCGCTCTGGCTGGCGTTGGCGGCGATCTCCTGCACGGTGGCGGACATCTGGTCGACGGCGCTGACCACCATCTCCAGGGCTTCCTGCTGCTGGTCGAGGCGGCTGCTGGTCTGCCCGGCCGCACCGAGGATGTCACCACTGGCATCGCCCACCGCCTGGCTGGCCTGGCGCAGGCGCTCGACCACGTCACGCCAGGCCCGCGCCATCTCGTGCAGGGCCTGCATCAGCCCGCTGTGGTCGGTGCCGTCGCCGCTCAGGCGTAGCTCGCCAGCGGCCAGGCGCCGGGCCAGGGCGGCCATGTTGCTCGGTTCGCCGCCCAGCGGGCGCATCACGCTGCGGCTGATGCGCCAGGTGGCGAGTGCCACGCCGATCATGGTCAGGGCGGCGAGCAGCAGCACCTGCCACATCAGCTTGCGCACCGGGGCGAAGGCCTGATCCTGATCCATCTCGGCGATCAGGGCCCACTGCAGACCGTCCAGCTGTACCGGGACGAAGGCCTTGAGCACCGGTTGGCCATCCAGCCCGGCTTCGGCCAGGCGGCCCTGCTGGCCGGCCAGGGCCTGCTCGATGGCGCGTCCCGGCAACGCCGTGGCAGTGCTGCTGCCGCGTTGCACCTGGTGGTCGGCGAAACGTACCGAGTCCGAGCGCAAGCGGCCGTCGGCGCCGACCAGGTAGGTCTCGCCGGCCTCGCCCAGGCCCTGGCGAGTCTGCATCACGCTGTTCAGCGCGTTCAGCGGCAGTTCCAGCACCAGCAGCACCTGCAGCTGGTTGTCGCTGATCACCGGGGCGGCCAGCAACTGGCTGGGTTCCTGTTTGCCGTCGCCGGCGATCAGGTCGCTGATCTGCGCCTCGCCGCTGTCCAGTCCGGCGCGTACCAGGCGGCCCAGGGGCGTGTTGCGCCAGGCCGGGTCGCCGAGGTTCTGCTGGTAGTCGGCGCCGCGCTGCAGGCTGAACAGCACCTTGCCGTCACGGTCGACCAGCTTGAGCTCGCGGTAGCCGAAGGTCTTGATGAAGTTCTCAAAGATCGGCCGGTCGTAGTTGGCGGTACTCACCAGGGCGGTGCCGTCGAGGCCGGCGTAGCTGGTGCCGAGGTTGCTGGCCAGGGTGGCGAGCTGGTTGTGCCGCGACTGCCAGTTGTCCTGCAGCTGGCGTTGTTTGATATTCGCTACGGCCTCCAGGGCGTTCAGGGTCTGCTCCCGGAGGGCCTGGCTGGCCTGCAGGTAGACCGTGAAGGCCATCGCCAACACTGGAATTAGACCGATCAGCAGGAAACTGATCGCAAGCTTTAAGCGCAACGGCATGTCCTGCGACTCCGCGGGTAGATGGGTGACAAAAGGTTGGAAGCGTCAAATATTTTGCAAGAAGCGTGCAAAGTAATTAACGAGTGTCAAAAAAAGTGATCACCTGGTCTGCAAAGCCGCCATTCTGGCCGCCTGGGCAACACCCGGCTGCCGCGCTGGCTGCTAGGCTCGCAGGCACAACAAGAACGCGGGGAGCGGGTGGATGAAGATTCTGGTAACAGGGGCGAGCGGTTTCATCGGCGGGCGTTTCGCCCGTTTCGCCCTGGAGCAGGGCCTGTCGGTGCGCATCAACGGCCGCCGTCCGGAGGCGGTGGTACACCTGACCAAACGTGGTGCGGAATTCGTCCAGGGCGACCTGTCCGACACCAATCTGGTGCACCAGCTATGCCGCGACGTGGAGATGGTGGTGCATTGCGCCGGCGCGGTCGGCACCTGGGGCACCCGCGAGCACTTCCACAACGGCAACGTGGTGCTGACCCAGAACGTCATCGAGGGCTGCCTGGGGCAGAAGGTGCGGCGCCTGGTGCACCTGTCCTCGCCGTCGGTGTACTTCGACGGCCAGTCGCATGTCGGCCTCAAGGAAGAGCAGGTGCCGAAGAAGTTCGTCGACTACTACGGCTCGACCAAGTTTCTCGCCGAGCAGAAGGTCTTCGAGGCCCAGGAGTTCGGCCTGGAAGTGATCGCCCTGCGCCCGCGTTTCGTCACCGGCGCCGGCGATACCAGCATCTTCCCGCGGCTGATCGAGATGCAGCGCAAGGGCCGCCTGATGGTGATCGGCAACGGTCTGAACAAGGTCGACTTCACCAGCATGCAGAACCTCAACGACGCCCTGTTCAGCAGCCTGCTGGCGGCCGGGCCGGCGCTGGGCAAGGTGTACAACATCAGCAATGGCGCGCCAGTGCCGCTATGGGACGTGGTCAACTTCGTGCTGCGCCAGTTCGACCTGCCGCCGGTGAGCAAGCACATGCCCTATGGCCTGGCCTATGCGGCGGCGACCCTCAACGAGAGCATCTGCAAGCTGCTGCCCGGGCGCCCCGAGCCGGGTCTGTTCCGCCTCGGCGTGGCAGTGATGGCGCGCGACTTCTCCCTGGATATCAGCCGCGCCCGCCAGTACCTGGACTACGACCCGCAGGTCAGCGTGTGGACGGCGCTGGAAGAGTTCTGTGCCTGGTGGAAGGTGCAGGGGCGCTGAGGCCCATGCTCCTGGCCGGCTAGTCCGGGCGAGGGGCAACCTCCGGCGGCGGTTATCAGCTGGGCCGGGCTTATACCCAGTCAACCCAGCCAGCCGCAGCGGGCGACCTATACTGGCCCTTAAAGCCAGCGAGGAAGTCCGCATGTTCGCCATGATGGAAAACGCCCGGCTCGAAGCCCTGCACCTGGCGCAGGATCCCGCCACCGGCCTCAAGGCCATCATCGCCATCCATAACAGCCGCTTCGGCCCGGCGCTGGGTGGCTGCCGCTACCTGGCCTATCCCGATACCGACAGCGCTGTGCGCGACGCCATCCGCCTGGCCCAGGGCATGAGCTACAAGGCCGCGCTGGCCGGTCTGGAGCAGGGCGGCGGCAAGGCGGTGCTGATCCGCCCGGCGCATGTCGACAACCGCGGCGCGCTGTTCGAGGCCTTCGGCCGCATGATCGAGTCGCTGAACGGCGCCTACATCACCGCAGTGGACAGCGGCACCTCCAGCGCCGACATGGACTGCATCGCCCAGCACACCCGCCACGTCACCAGCACCACAGCCGCCGGCGACCCCTCACCGCACACGGCCATGGGCGTCTATGCCGGCATCCGCGCCACCGCCCTGGCGCGCCTCGGCAGCGACGACCTCGACGGCTTGCGCGTGGCTGTGCAGGGCCTGGGCAATGTCGGCTATGCCCTGGCCGAGCAACTGGCCGCCGCCGGGGTGGAACTGTTCGTCAGCGACCTCGACCCCGGCCGTGTGCAGCTGGCGGTCGAGCAGCTCGGTGCCCAGCCGGTCAGCAGCGAGGCGCTGCTCGGCACCCCCTGCGACATCCTTGCACCCTGCGGCCTGGGTGGCGTGCTCAACGCGCAGACGGTCGGCGAACTGCACTGCGCGGCGGTGGCCGGGGCGGCCAACAACCAGTTGGCCAGCGCCGAAATTGCCGACGAGCTGGAGCAGCGCGGCATCCTCTATGCGCCGGATTACGTGATCAATTCCGGCGGGCTGATCTACGTCGCGCTCAAGCACCGTGAGCAACCCCTCACGGCGATCACTGCGCACCTGGCGAAGATCGGAATGCGCTTGACCGAGATATATGCCCACGCGCAGGCTGACAAACGTTCACCGGCGCGCGTCGCCGATGCGCTGGCCGAACGCCTGCTTTACGGCAGCTAAGCCCTTACCCGGGGCGGTGCTGCCGGCAGACCGAGTGCGAACCTCGCACCCGGTCGACCCAGTCCCGCAGCCACAAGCCGCGGGGTACTTCCATCACACCTACCCGGTGTGTGACAGGAATGCTTGCCATGACCCATAACAAGATCGACCTCCCGTACACCCGCTATCTAGCGCCCGACGGCCGCCTCACCGGCGAGCTCCCAGCCTGGGCCGACGACTTCAACCTGCTGACCCGCCTGTACCGGCAAATGGTGCTGACCCGCCTGTTCGACCTCAAGGCGGTGGCCCTGCAGCGCACCGGGCGCATCGGCACCTACGCCCCCACTCTCGGCCAGGAAGCCATTGGCGTGGCCATCGGCAGCCTGATGAAAGCTGAGGATGTGCTGGTGCCCTACTACCGCGACACCGGCGTGCAGCTGATGCGCGGCGTGCGCATGGAGGAAATCCTCCTCTACTGGGGCGGCGACGAGCGCGGCAGCGTCTACGTCGACCCGGCCGTGCAGCAGGACTTCCCGCTGTGCGTGCCGATCGCCACCCAGTCCCTGCATGCCTGCGGCGTGGCCACGGCGTTCAAGATCCGTGGCGAACACCGTGTTGCGGTGACCACCTGCGGCGACGGCGCCACCAGCAAGGGCGACTTCCTCGAAGCGCTCAACGTGGCCGGCACCTGGCAGCTGCCGGTGGTCTTCGTGATCAACAACAACCAGTGGGCCATCTCCACTCCGCGGCGCATCCAGAGCGGCGCGCCGAGCCTGGCGCAGAAGGCACTAGGCGCCGGCTTCCACGGCGAGCAGGTGGACGGCAACGACATCCTCGCCGTCTACGACCGCATGCAGGTGGCGCTGGAGCGCGCGCGCCAGGGCAAGGGCCCGGTGCTGCTGGAATGCATCAGCTATCGCCTCGGCGACCACACCACCGCCGACGACGCCACCCGCTACCGCAGCGCCGAGGAGGTGAAGAAGGCCTGGGAAGAGGAGCCGATCAAGCGCCTGCAGACCTATCTGGCCAGCCAGGGCGTGTGGGACGAAGGCCGCGAGCAGACCCTGGTCGGCGAATGCCAGGCCCTGGTGCAGCAGGCGGTGGACAACTTCGAGAGCGCCGGCACCCAACCGGTGGAGTCGGTGCTCGACCACGTCTATGCGCAGTGGCCGGCGGCCCTGGCCGAGCAGCGCGAGATGCTGCTGGAGCGGGCGGCGCGCCGCGAGGGAGGTGCTCGCCATGAGTGAAGTGAAGAAGTACGCCCTGCTCGATGCGGTCAACCTGGCTCTGCACCGGGCCATGAGCGAGGACGCCAACGTGGTGGTGCTCGGCGAGGACGTCGGCGTCAACGGCGGGGTGTTCCGCGCTACTGCCGGGCTGCGCGACACCTTCGGCTTCAAGCGGGTGATCGACACGCCGCTGGCCGAGACCATGATCACCGGCCTGTCGGTGGGCATGGCCGCGCAAGGCCTGAAACCGGTGATGGAAATCCAGTTCCTCGGCTTCGTCTTCGCCGCCATGGAGCACCTGGTGACCCACGCCGCCCGCCTGCGCAACCGCACCCGCGGGCGCCTGAGCTGCCCGCTGGTGCTGCGCAGCCCGATGGGCGCCGGCATCCGCGCGCCGGAGCACCACAGCGAAAGCACCGAGGCGCTGTTCGCCCATGTGCCGGGGCTGCGCGTGGTCATCCCGTCCTCGCCGGCGCGCGCCTATGGCCTGCTGCTGGCGGCCATCGATGATCCCGATCCGGTGATCTTCCTCGAGCCGACCCGGCTGTACCGGATGAACCCGCAGCCGCTGGTCGACGATGGCAAGCGCCTGCCGCTGGACAGCTGCTTCACCCTGCGCGAAGGCAGTGACATCACCCTGATCAGCTGGGGCGCCAGCGTGCACGAGACCCTGCAGGCGGCCGACCGCCTGGCTGAGCAGGGGGTGTCCGCCGAGGTGATCGACGTCGCCTGCGTCAAGCCGCTGGATCTCGACACCCTCGAGGCCTCGGTACGCAAGACCGGGCGCTGCGTGATCGTGCACGAGGCGCCGAAGTCCTGCGGGGTTGGCGCGGAGATCGCCGCCAGCCTGTACGAGCGCGCCTTGCTCGACCTGCAGGCGCCGATCCAGCGGGTCGCCGCACCGGATATCCCGCCGCCCCTGTACCGCCTGGAGCAGCTGTATATCCCCGGCGTCGAGGACATCCTCGCGGCCTGCGACAGCACCCTCAACTACGCCTGACATTTCCGTAGGGCGGGCAACGCCCGCGTGTTGAGCCGCGGGTTGCACCCGCCCTACGCAAGCAGAATCGGAGAACAACAATGAAATACTTCAAATTGCCCGACCTGGGCGAAGGCCTGCAGGAAGCCGAGATCGTCGAGTGGCACGTCAAGGCCGGCGACACGGTGAAGACCGACCAGCTGCTGGTGTCGGTGGAAACCGCCAAGGCCATAGTCGATATCCCGGCGCCCTATGACGGGGTGGTGAGCAAGACCTTCGGCGGCGAGGGCGACATCCTGCATGTCGGCGAGCCGCTGCTGGCCTACGAAGGCGAGGAAGACGCCGGCACCGTGGTCGGGCGCCTGGAAGGCGGCCATGCCAAGCAGGAGGACAGCTTCTTCGTCGGTGCCGCGCCATCCACCCGCGAACACCTGGCGCCGCGTGCCACCCCGGCGGTACGCCAGCTGGCGCGCAAGCTCGGTGTCGAACTGGCCGGCCTGAGCGGCAGCGGCGCCGATGGCCTGGTCACCAGCGCCGATGTGGAAGCAGCGGCACAGACCGCGCGTGACAAGTTCGGTGGCGAGCGCCTGCGCGGGGTACGCCGCAGCATGGCGATCAACATGGCCAAGTCCCACGCCGAAGTGGTGCCGGTGACCATCTACGGCGACGCCGACCTGCACCGCTGGGGCAGTGCGCGCGACCCGTTGATCCGCCTGGCCAAGGCCATCGCCCATGCCTGCACGGTGGAGCCGGTGCTCAACAGCTGGTTCGACGGCAAGGGGCCGTCGATCCGCCAGCACGACAAGCTCGACCTGGGGATAGCCGTGGACACCCCGGACGGCCTGTTCGTGCCGGTGCTGCGCAATGTCGGCGAGCGCACTGCGGAAGACCTCAAGGAGGGCATGGCGCGCCTGCGCGCGGACGTGAAGGCGCGCTCGATCCCGCCGCAGGAAATGATGGGTGCGACCATCACCCTGTCCAACTTCGGCACCCTGTTCGGCCGTTATGCCAACCCCATCGTGGTGCCGCCGCAGGTGGCGATCATCGGTGCCGGTGGCATCCGTGACGAGGTGGTGGCCTGGGACGGCAAGCCGGCGGTGCATCCGGTGCTGCCGCTGTCGCTGACCTTCGACCACCGGGCGGCCACCGGTGGCGAGGCGGCGCGCTTCCTCAAGGCACTGGTGGCGGCCCTGGAGGCGCCGCAGGAGTAAACCTTTAAACACCGTCATTACTCGCTGCGCTCGCCCTGTTCGGGCCGCCCTAATGTGCGTTCAGCGCAAGCGCTGTCCCGCGCAGGCGGGAATCCAGAGTGTGACGGCACCTGGGCTCCCGCCTGCGCGGGAGCGACGGTCATGATTGCGCAACAAGTTAGCGCCCGCGGCAGTGATGCCGCGGGCGTTTTTTCACTTGGCTGAAATAGCGCTAGCGCCGTTGGCGAAACACCAGGGCCAGGCCGAGCAGAATCGCCGCCATGCCGGTCAGGCTGAGTAGCGACATGCGGTTGCCGAGGAACAGGTAGTCCATCGCCGCCGTCACCCCCGGTACCAGGTAGAACAGGCTGGTGACGTTGACCAGATTGCCGGCGCGGATCAGCCGGTACAGCAGCAGTTGCGCCACCACCGAGATCACCAGGCCGAGCCACAGCAGCGGGATCAGGAAGTCGACCGACCACTGCACGCTGAACGGCTTGAACGGCAGCAGCAAAGCGCAAGCCGCCAGGCTCACCGCGTACTGCAGCGGCAGGGTCTGCAGCGGTGCCTGCTGCGAGCCTTTCTGCAGGATTGCACCGAGGGTCATACAAGCCAGGGCGAGCAGGGCGAAGCCCATGCCCAGGGTGGAGAAGTGCGCCAGGCCGATGCTCTGCCACACCACCAGCACCAGGCCGAGCAGGGCCATGCCCAGGCCGAGCAGGCGGTTCAGCGGAAAGCGTCTCTCCAGCAACAGTTGGGTGAGGATCGGCTGTACGCCGAGCAGGGTGGCCAGCACGCCGGGGGTGATGCCGTGGTCGAGCGCCAGCAGGTAGCCGATGGAGTAACCGGCGATCAGCAGCAGACCGGTGCCGGCGGTACGCAGGCGCGTGCCCGGTTGTGGCAACCAGGTTCTGCTCCATAGTCCGAACAGCGCCAGGGCGCCGAGCGCCACGCTGAAGCGCAGGATCAGAAAGGCCAGGGCCGAGGAGTGGTCAAGGCCGAGGCGAGCGAAGATCGCGCCGCTGCTCCACAGCAGCACGAACAGCGTGGTCGAGGCGCAGGCGCCCCAGAAGTTCTTGTCGAAACGCATGTGTAAATCCTGTCGAAGGCGAAGCAGGCTTCATCGCCGCATGCAGCGGGCGAGCCCTTGGGCTCAGCGACGAAGCAGGAATAGGCCGGGTGGCCGCTCAGCAGCTGGCTGGCGGCGGAGGCGGCGTGCCGCAGCAGGCGCTGGGCGGGTCGACAGGTGGGGCAACGGAGCACAGGGCCGGGCACGCGTAAGCGCCGAACGAGTCGGTGAGCGTGACGTAGGCGGCGTGGGTGTGGGACATGCGGGTGATCCGTTGGCGCCCTGGGTGGGCCAGGGAAAACTAACGTTTCCTGTCCGACAGGTCAATCCTGGGGCTAGCGTCTGGCATCGCTACCGTGGTGCTGTTACGGGACATGCGGGGCATGCGGCCTGCCGGGCAGGCCGCACTGCTGGCTCAGACTTCGCTGGAGTCGGCGTCCAGCTCGGCGAGGGCGTCGGGCTGGTTCTTGAACGCCTTGGCAAAGGCGTCGCGGTTCTTCGCCATGAAGATGCCGAGCTCCTCGACCTGTTCCTCGCTCAGCGAGGGCACTGCCTTGTGCAGGGCGCCGGACAGCGCTTCGGCCAGTTCCAGCATCTTGTCGTAACGATCGGCTTCGGCCTTATCCATGAACAGGCGCTCCGGATCGCGACTGCTGCGGTACACCACTTCGACGGCCATTCATCACCTCATTCCTGTATCGTCTGAATAGAAATACTGTATTTGTATACAGTAATTGATGCGCTGGATGAGTTGCAAGGGTCACGCCAGTCTAGTGCGGCTGCAGCGCTGTGCAGGTATGAAAAAGGCGCCGCAGGCGCCTTGGTTGTATTCAGGGGCGGATCTCGATCAGCGTGCCGTCTTTCACCAGGCTCCAGATCTCGCGCATGTCGGCGTTCTTCATGGCGATGCAGCCTTCGGTCCAGTCCAGGGTGCTGAAGTACCACTCGGGGTATTCGTCATCCAGCGGGGTGCCGTGGATCATGATCATGCCGCCTGGCGGCACGCCCTTCTTGCGTGCAGTGGCAGCATCGCGGGCATTGGGGTAGGAGATGTGCATGGCCAGGTTGTAGCGGTCGCTGACCTTGCGCCAGTCGATCCAGTAGAAGCCTTCCGGGGTGCGGCTGTCGCCTTCGCGCAGCTTGGCGCCCTTGGGCTCCTTGCCGAGCGAGACGCGGTAGGTCTTGAGCACTTCGCCGCGGCCCATCAGGTGCAGTTTGCGTTCGGACTTGATCACCAACACCTTGTCCACCGCCTTGCCGCTGGAGATCGGCGCAGTGGAGGCAGGGGCGAGACTGGCGAGGGACAGGCAAAAAACGGCGAACAACCAGCGCATTACGAAATTCCGCACTTATTTTCCGGGGCCCGAGGTATCGGGTGGTGATGGGGCGAGAGTCTGCCAATGCCGCTGCCGATGTTCAATCGCCGGGGGATTGTCGGTAGTGTCCAGTGGCTATTATCGGTCGCCACTGCCGTCTGCCGGGCGGGCATGCTTTCATAGGCGCCTCTTGTATCAGGATGATCTCGATGATGTCGCCCCAGCACCTGCGTGAGCTGCTTCTGGCCGAGGCCGAAGCCCCCCATCTGAGCGCCGCCAGTGCCCTGGTACGGGTGGCCGAACGGCTGTACGTGGTGGCCGACGACATGCTGCACCTCGGCCTGTTCACCCTGGCCGATGGCCAGCCCGGCCAGTTGCTGCGGCTGTTCGCCGGCGAGCTGCCGGACGAGCAGACGGCCCGCAAGGCGCATAAGCCCGACCTGGAGGCGCTGGCCCTGCTGCCGGCCATGCCGGGCCTGCCTGACGGGGCGCTGCTGGGGTTGGGTTCGGGTTCCAAGGCCAATCGCCAGACGGCCGTGCTGCTGGCTCTGGGGGGGAGCGGGGCGATCGCCGGCGAGCCGCGTCTATTCGACCTGGAGCCGCTGTACCGGCCGCTGCGCCAGCACTTTGCCGATCTGAATATCGAGGGCGCCTTTCTGCTGGGCGAGGAGTTCGTGCTGTTGCAGCGTGGCAACCAGGGTTCGACCGCGAACGCCGCGGTGCGCTACTGCTGGCGGCAGTGGCAGGCCTGGCTGCAGGGCGAGCCGGCGCCGGCGCCGCGGGCCATCGAGGAGCTCGAACTGGGCCAGCTGGGTGGTGTGGCCCTGGGCCTGACCGATGGCACGCCGCTGGCGGATGGGCGCTGGCTGTTCAGTGCGGCGGCCGAGGACACCCTGGATAGCTACAGCGATGGCGCCTGCCTGGGCAGCGTGATCGGCCTGGTGGAAGGCGACGGGCAGGTGCGGCGCCTGGCCGAGCTGAACGGTCGCTGGAAGGTCGAGGGCATTGCCCTGGCGGCGGATGGTCGCCTGCTGCTGGTCACCGACGGCGACGACCCCCAGCGCGCCGCCTGTTTGCTGGCCCTGCCGCTGCCCGGCCTGGAACTACCGGTCTAGCGCGACAGGCGCACGGCCAGCTCGTCGGCGGCCTCAGCCCAGTCCGAGTCGTCGTTCAGGGCTTGCTTGAGAAAGCTGGCCTGGGCCTGGTTCCAGAATGGCGCCTCGGCCAGGGCCAGGCCATCGGACAGGCGGTGGCTGCCGATAAAAGCATCGATGTCGGCTTTTTCCGCCGGCAGGCCGAGCTGCTTGAACAGGCCGCCGAGGTTGTGTGCGCTGGTATCCATGTCCCCTCCTGTACCGGTCGATGAGCTGTCGCAAGGACTATAGCTCCTTGCCCGTCAGCGCGGACGCAGAGGCGCCAGGCCCTCGTTGCGGATCGGGTAGACCTGCTCGCGGCGGTCGGCGAAGTAGCAGCGCAAGGTGCGCCCGACGGTGGGGAAGGCCAGTTCGTCCCAGGGGATCTCGTGTTCATGGAACAACTGCACCTCCAGGCTCTCCTCGCCGGCGGCGAATCCCAGGTCGACCAGCTCGGCGCGGAAGAACACATACAGCTGGCTGATGTGCGGCAGGTCGAACAGGGTGTATAGCGCCAGGTTGCGCACGCGGGCGCAGGCTTCCTCATCGGTTTCGCGGGCGGCGGCCTCGGCCAGGGTCTCGCCGTTCTCCATGAAACCGGCCGGCAGCGTCCAGTAGCCACGCCGTGGCTCGATGGCGCGGCGGCACAGCAGCACCTGTTCGCCCCATACCGGCAGGCAGCCGGCGACGATGCGCGGGTTCTGGTAGTGAATGGTCTGGCACTGCGGGCAGACGTAGCGCGGGCGGTTGTCGCCCGCGGGGATGCGCTGCTCGACCGGGCCGCCACAGGCACTGCAGAATTTCATGTCCATTCCTCCAGAAGTTCGCCCATCTTGGCGCCGCCCGTCAGTGCCGGCAAGCCATGGCCAGCTGTCGCATCTGGCAAGCCATCCCGTCGGTGCGGGGCTTGGGCGCCTGCCGGCTTTCATGCCATGATGCCGGGAAGAAAAAGAGACCGAGAACGACCCATGCTCGACGAGCTGCTGCAACGCGTGCGCAGCCATAGTCCACGCATTCTGCCCGGCGACGGGCGCCAGCCGGAAGCCGCCGTGCTGGTGCCGCTGACTCGCAGCGACGACCCGGAACTGGTGCTGACCCTGCGTGCCAGCGACCTGTCCACCCATGGTGGCGAAGTGGCCTTCCCCGGCGGTCGGCGCGATGCCACCGATCCCGACCTGGCCTTCACCGCCCTGCGCGAAGCGGAGGAGGAAGTGGGCCTGCCGCCCGGCCTGGTGGAAATCGTCGGCCCGCTCAGCCCGCTGGTGTCGCGCTTCGGTATCCGTGTCACGCCCTATGTCGGGGTGGTGCCGGACTATGTCGAGTACCGGCCCAACGATGACGAGATCGCTGCGGTGTTTTCCGTGCCGCTGCGCTTCTTCTGCGAGGATCCGCGCGAGGTCACCCATCGCATCGATTACCAGGGGCACAGCTGGTATGTGCCCTGCTACCACTACAACGGCTACAAGATCTGGGGGCTGACGGCGGTGATGATCGTCGAGCTGGTCAACCTGGTCTTCGATGCCGGCATTGATCTGCAGCAGCCGCCCAAGCCGTCGGTGCGGATCATCAACGTCTGAGTCTGAGGAAACGCGATGAAGTACCGTCTGGGCACTGCCCGTGTCGAGGCCCATGCCGACAGCTGGATCGCGCCGAATGCCGCGGTGATCGGCAAGGTGCGCCTGGAGCAGGGCGCCAGCGTCTGGTTTGGCGCCGTACTGCGCGGCGACAATGAGCTGATCCAGATCGGCGAGAACAGCAACGTGCAGGACGGCACGGTGATGCACACCGACATGGGCTTCCCGCTGACCCTCGGCAAGGGCGTCACCGTCGGTCACAACGTGATGATGCATGGTTGCACGGTGGGCGATTACAGCCTGATCGGCATCAATGCAGTGATTCTCAACGGCGCCAGGATCGGCAAGTACTGCATCATCGGCGCCAACAGCCTGATCCCCGAAGGCAAGGAAATTCCCGACGGCAGCCTGGTGATGGGCAGCCCGGGCAAGGTGGTGCGCGAACTCACCGAGCAGCAGAAGAAGATGCTCGAAGGCAGCGCGGCCCACTACGTACACAACGCCCAGCGCTATGCCCGCGAGCTGGTCGAGGACGTCGACTGATGGACGTCGAACGCCCGGTCAAGTCGCCCTGCGTGAGCATTTGCGCGCTGGACGACCAGGATATCTGCATTGGCTGCCAGCGCACGGCGGACGAGATTACCCGCTGGGGCCGCATGGACAACGCCGAGCGCCGCCTGGTGCTCGAACGCTGTGCCGAGCGTACCCGCGCCGCCGGGCAGTTCCTGCAGCAGCCCGCCCGCCCCTGAACTCCCTTTCTCCCTTTTCCGAGGACATCCGCATGCCCCGTATCGGTACCCCCTTGTCGCCCACTGCGACCCGCGTTCTGCTCTGTGGCTCCGGCGAGCTGGGCAAGGAAGTGGTGATCGAGCTGCAGCGCCTGGGTTGCGAAGTGATCGCCGTCGACCGCTACGCCAATGCCCCGGCCATGCAGGTGGCCCATCGCAGCCACGTGATCAGTATGCTCGACGGCGCCGCCCTGCGTGCGGTGATCGAGGCGGAGAAGCCGCACTACATCGTGCCGGAGATCGAGGCCATCGCCACCGATACCCTGGTCGAGCTGGAAGCCGAAGGCTACACGGTGATCCCCAGCGCGCGTGCGGCCAAGCTGACCATGAACCGCGAGGGTATCCGCCGCCTGGCTGCCGAAGAACTGGGCCTGCCGACTTCGCCGTACCGCTTCGCCGACTCCTTCGAGGAGTGCTGGGCGGCGGTGCAGGCGCTGGGCTTCCCGTGCCTGATCAAGCCGATCATGAGCTCCTCGGGCAAGGGCCAGTCGGTGCTGAAAAGCATGGCCGACCTGCAGACCGCCTGGGATTACGCCCAGGCTGGCGGGCGTGCCGGCAAGGGCCGGGTGATCGTGGAAGGCTTTATCGACTTCGACTACGAGATCGCCCTGCTCACCGTGCGCCATGCCGGTGGCACCACCTTCTGTGCGCCGGTCGGTCATCGCCAGGTCAAGGGCGACTACCAGGAGTCCTGGCAGCCGCAGCCGATGAGCGACAAGGCGCGCGCCGAGGCCGAGCGCATCGCCCTGGCGGTGACCGGCTCCCTGGGCGGGCGCGGCCTGTTCGGCGTGGAGCTGTTCATCAAGGGCGACCAGGTGTGGTTCTGCGAGATTTCCCCACGCCCGCATGACACCGGCCTGGTCACCCTGATTTCCCAAGATCTGTCCGAGTTCGCCCTGCATGCACGAGCCATTCTCGGCCTGCCGATCCCGGCGATCCGCCAGCTCGGCCCGGCCGCCTCGGCGGTGATCCTGGTCGAAGGCGAGTCGCAGCAGGTCAGCTTCAGCAATCTCGATGCCGCTCTGGCCGAGCCGGATACCGCCCTGCGCCTGTTCGGCAAGCCGGAGGTCAGCGGCCAGCGGCGCATGGGCGTGGCCCTGGCGCGTGACGAAAGCATCGAAGCGGCCCGGGCCAAGGCGACTCGCGCGGCCCAGGCGGTGACCGTCGAGCTGTGATCACCCTGCGCGCCCTGGGCTGGTGGGGACTGACCCTGGCCCTGCTGCCGCTGGCCCTGCCGCAGGCGCTGTGGGTGCGGCGCACGGCGCTACGCTTGCCGCCGGCCGGCGGCGATATTCATGGCCTGGCTGGCGGCGAGTTCGCCGGTACGCCGCTGCGCCTGCTGGTGCTGGGCGAGTCCACCGTGGCCGGGGTTGGCGTCGAGTTGCTGGAAGCGGCGCTGGCCGGCCAGCTGGCCCAGGCCCTGTCGCAGCGCCTGCAGCGCCCGGTGGCCTGGCGTGCTCATGGCGAGAACGGCATCACCGCCGGCGAGGCCTGCGAGCGCCTGCTGCCGGCGGCCTTGGCCGAGCCGGCCGATCTGGCCCTGCTGGTGTTCGGTGTCAACGACACCACCCATCTGAGTTCGCTGGGGGGCTGGGCTCGGGCCGTGGCCGAACTGGCCAGGGCATTGGGCGGGCAGGGTGCGCGGGTGGTGTGCAGCGGGGTGCCGCCGATCCAGCACTTCAGCGCCTTGCCCTGGCTGCTGCGCAAGCTGCTGGGGCTGCGCGCCGGGCTGATGGATGCGCGGCTGCGCCAGGTCTGCGCCGGTGTCGGTGCCGATTATCAGGCGCTGGAGCTGGAGTTTGCCGCCGAGTACCTGGCCGCCGATGGCTACCATCCTTCGGCGCTGGGTTACCGGGTGTGGGCCGAGGGGTTGGCCGAGCGCCTGGCCAGCCAGATGGCGCTCAGCGTGGCCGTCTGAACGGCGCCTGCCAGGCGCGCACGCTCTTCACCCGGCTCTCGCTGGACTCGAGGATTTCCAGGCGGTAGGGGCCGATGCGCAGGCACACCGGGCTGTCGGGGATGGTTTCCAGGGCTTCGGTGATCAACCCGTTGAGGGTCTTCGGGCCTTCGCTGGGCAGGCGCCAGCCCAGACTCTTGTTGATCTCGCGGATGTTCGCCGCGCCATCGATGATCTGCGTGCCGTCGGCCTGTGGATGGATATCCGGATTGGCTTCGCCGTCTTCGTGGCTGAAGTCGCCGACCACCTCGTCGAGCAGATCCTCCAGGGTGACGATGCCCTGCACGTCGCCGTATTCGTCGACCACCAGGCCGAGGCGGCGCTTCTCCTTCTGGAAGTTCACCAGTTGGGTGGCCAGTGGCGTGCCTTCGGGAATGAAGTAGGGCGGCTGGCAGCATTCCAGCAGGGTCGCGTGGCTCAGCCGGTTCTGCGTCAGCAGGCTGGCCAGGCGGCGCATGTGGACGATGCCTTCGATCTGGTTGATGTCGCCGCGGAATACCGGCAGGCGGGTGTGGCCGACGCCGCGCAGCAGTTCGACGATCTGCTCCAGTGGGTCGTCGAGGTCGATGCCGGTGACCTCGCTGCGCGGGATCATGATGTCATCGACCGTCACCTTCTCCAGTTCGAGCAGCGCCAGCAGGGCCTGCTGGCGTTGCTGGCGGGCATCCTGGCCGCTGTCGCTGCGCGGCTTCTGCCGTCGTTCATGGAGCGGCGCACCGAGGGCGCGGGCGGCGCGGCTGGTGCGCCGCAGCGGCAGGCGCCGGCCCAGCAGCAGCGCCAGGCCCGCGGCCGAGAGGGTCAGGGTGGCGAGCCAGTAAGCGCAGGAGGGCAGGTTCACGGCGCTAGATATGCAGGATGAATTCGCGAACCAGCTTGCTGCCGAAGTAGGCCAGCATCAGCAGGAGGAAACCGGCCAGGGTCCAGCGAATCGCCTTGTGCCCGCGCCAGCCGAGCTGGTGGCGGCCCCACAGCAGGACGCCGAACACCAGCCAGGCCAGGCAGGAGAGCAGGGTCTTGTGCGCCAGGTGCTGGGCCAGCAGATTGTCGACGAACAGCCAGCCGGAAATCAGCGACAGGGTGAGCAGCAGCCAGCCGGCCCAGAGGAAGCCGAACAGCAGGCTTTCCATGGTCTGCAGCGGTGGGAAGTTGCGGATCAGCCCGGACGGGTGCTTGTGCTTGATCTGGTGATCCTGCAGCGACAGCAGCAGGGACTGGAACATGGCGATGGTCAGCACGCCGTAGGCCAGGATCGACAGCAGAATGTGGGCGAGGATGCCGGGCTTCTCGTTGATCGGCTGCAGCGTGCCGGCGGGCAGGAACTGCGCCAGTAGCACAGTCAGGCAGCCCAGCGGCATCAGTACCAGCAGCAGGTTCTCCACCGGGATGCGTGCGCAGGCCAGCAGGGTGATGGCGATCACCGCGTAGGCGATCAGGCTGGCGGCATTGAAGAAGTCGAGGCTCAGGCCGGCCGTGGCGTGCAGCTGCATGAACAGGCTGGCGCCGTGGAAGAACAGGGCGATCAGCACCAGCAGCGCCAGCAGGGGCTTGTGGGGGCGTTGTTGGTTGGCCAGACGCAGGCCTTGGTAAGTAGTGGCACCGGCATACAGAGCGGCGGCGACCAGGCTGGGCAGCAGAGGGTGCATAAGTCCTTGTAACGCAGGGCCCGAAAGGTCGTGAGTTTGGCATATAAGAAGCATTCCACGAAAGACCGCCGGCGGTGTCGGCGGGGCCGGCTCTTGGTTATACTCCGCCGCTTGTCGCAAGCCCCCGCTCAAAGGAACGCGCATGTTCGAAAACCTAACCGACCGCCTGTCACAGACGCTGCGCCATGTCACCGGCAAGGCCAAGCTGACCGAGGACAACATCAAGGACACCCTGCGTGAAGTGCGCATGGCCCTGCTCGAGGCCGATGTCGCCCTGCCGGTGGTCAAGGAGTTCGTCAACAAGGTCAAGGAACGTGCGGTCGGCACCGAGGTGTCGAAGAGCCTGACCCCGGGCCAGGCGTTCGTGAAGATCGTCCGCGCTGAGCTGGAAGATCTGATGGGCGCGGCCAACGAAGACCTGGCGCTGAATGCCGCGCCGCCCGCCGTGGTGCTGATGGCCGGCCTGCAGGGTGCGGGTAAGACCACCACTGCCGGCAAGCTGGCGCGCTTCCTGAAGGAGCGCAAGAAGAAGACGGTGATGGTGGTTTCCGCCGACGTCTACCGCCCGGCGGCGATCAAACAGCTGGAAACCCTGGCCGGCGATATCGGCGTGACCTTCTTCCCCTCGGATATCAGCCAGAAGCCGGTGGCCATCGCCCAGGCGGCGATCGCCGAAGCCAAGCTCAAGTTCATCGACGTGGTCATCGTCGATACCGCCGGTCGTCTGGCCATCGATGCCGAGATGATGGCGGAGATCCAGGCCGTGCACGCGGCGATCAAGCCGGTCGAAACCCTGTTCGTGGTCGACGCCATGACCGGCCAGGACGCCGCCAACACTGCCAAGGCCTTCGGTGATGCGCTGCCGCTGACCGGTGTGGTGCTGACCAAGGTCGATGGCGATGCCCGTGGCGGTGCCGCCTTGTCGGTACGGCAGATTACCGGCAAGCCGATCAAATTCATCGGTATGGGCGAGAAGAGCGATGCGCTCGAGCCCTTCCATCCGGATCGCATTGCTTCGCGCATCCTCGGCATGGGTGACGTGCTCAGCCTGATCGAACAGGCCGAGCAGACCCTCGACCGCGAGAAGGCCGAGAAGCTCACCAAGAAGCTGAAGAAGGGCAAGGGCTTCGATCTCGAAGACTTCCGCGACCAGCTGCAGCAGATGAAGAACATGGGCGGCCTCGGCGGCCTGATGGACAAGCTGCCGTCCATCGGTGGGGTTAACCTGTCGCAGATGAGCGGTGCCCAGGGTGCTGCCGAGAAGCAGTTCAAGCAGATGGATGCGATCATCTGCTCGATGACCCCGGCCGAGCGCCGCGATCCGGACATCATCAGTGGCTCGCGCAAGCGCCGCATCGCCCTCGGTTCCGGCACCCAGGTGCAGGATGTCGGGCGGCTGATCAAGCAGCACAAGCAGATGCAGAAGATGATGAAAAAATTCACCGCCAAGGGCGGCATGGCCAAGATGATGCGTGGTCTTGGCGGCATGATGCCGGGTGGCGGAATATCCAAGCTCTGAGCGGGATGGCCGGCTGGCCGGGGCTTGTAGCCAGTACCGACCGGTGGTTCCAAAAAGAGATTTGCAATCGGCCGCATAATCCTTAGAATATGCGGCCTTTCGGGCCTAGGCCCTCAAAGTGTGCCTCAAGTTTTGCAAGCACCGACTACAGGAACGATGTTCACATGGTAACCATCCGTCTTGCCCGTGGCGGCTCCAAGAAGCGCCCCTTCTACCACCTGACCGTGACCAACAGCCGCAATGCGCGCGACGGTCGCTTTGTTGAGCGTATCGGTTTCTTCAACCCGGTCGCCGCTGGTGCTGAAGTGAAGCTCTCTGTAAACCAGGAGCGCGCTGCCTACTGGCTGAGCCAAGGCGCCCAGCCGTCTGAGCGCGTTGCTCAGCTGCTCAAGGAAGCTGCCAAGGCTGCTGCCTGAGTAACATGACCACGTCGCCGACCGCCGAGGATCTGATCGTTCTCGGCAAGATCACTTCGGTGCACGGCATACGTGGCGAGGTGAAGATCTATTCCTTCACCGATCCGATCGACAACCTGCTCGATTACCGCCGCTGGACGCTCCGGCGCGACGGCGAGGTCAAGCAGGTCGAGTTGGCCAGCGGACGCTTGCAAGGCAAGGTTCTGGTGGCGAAGCTCAAGGGCCTCGATGACCGCGAAGTGGCACGTACCTTTGCGGGTTTCGACATTTGTGTGCCTCGGGCTCAGCTGCCGACTCTCGCCGAAGACGAGTTCTACTGGTACCAGCTGGTCGGCCTCAAGGTCATCGATACGCACGGACAGCTGTTCGGCGCCATCGATCACCTGTTCGAGACCGGCGCCAACGATGTGATGGTGGTCAAGCCCTGCGTGGGCAGCCTGGATGACCGCGAGCGTCTGCTGCCGTATACGGCGCAGTGCGTGCTCAAGGTGGATCTGGCGGCTGGCGAGATGCTGGTCGACTGGGATGCCGATTTCTGAGCTGTCAGGTTCTTGTGCGAGCGAGTGCCATGCGCGTTGAAGTGATCAGCATCTTTCCGGAGATGTTTGCCGCCATCAGTCAGTACGGCATTACCAGCCGTGCGGTGAAGCAGGGCATGCTGCAGCTCAACTGCCAGTATCTGCGCGACTTCACCGATGACCGTCACCAGACGGTGGACGATCGCCCCTTCGGTGGCGGTCCCGGCATGGTGATGAAGATCAAGCCTCTGGAAGGCGCCCTGGCTGCGGCCAAGGCATCCGCCGGGGAGCGTGCGAAGGTGATCTACCTGTCGCCGCAAGGCCGTCAGCTGAATCAGCAGGCGGTGCGCGAGCTGGCTGGCGCAGAGGCGTTGATCCTCATTGCCGGCCGCTACGAAGGTATCGACGAGCGCTTCATTGAAGAGCATGTCGATGAAGAATGGTCGATCGGCGACTACGTATTGTCCGGTGGCGAGCTGCCGGCAATGGTGCTGATCGATGCGGTCACCCGTTTGCTGCCCGGTGCATTGGGCCATGCAGATTCGGCCGAGGAGGACTCGTTCAGCGACGGCCTGCTCGACTGTCCGCACTACACCCGACCTGAGGTGTATGCGGGTAAATGTGTTCCCCAGGTGTTGCTTAGTGGCAACCACGAACACATCCGGCGCTGGCGTTTGCAGCAGTCCCTTGGTCGGACCTGGGAACGCCGCGCTGATCTTCTGGATAGCCGCTCGCTTTCTGGAGAAGAAAAAAAGCTGCTGGAGGAATACATCCGCCAGCGGGACGATAGTTAACGTATCGATGGCAAGCCGCGGTTTGCCTTAGGAGCACAGCATGACCAACAAGATCATTCAGCAGCTCGAAGCCGAGCAGATGAACAAAGAAATCCCGACCTTTGCCCCGGGCGACACCGTTGTCGTTCAGGTTAAAGTGAAGGAAGGCGACCGTTCCCGTCTGCAGGCTTTCGAAGGCGTTGTTATCGCCAAGCGTAACCGTGGTCTGAACAGTGCCTTCACTGTTCGCAAGATCTCCAACGGTGTTGGCGTTGAGCGTACCTTCCAGACCTACAGCCCGCTGGTTGACAGCCTGGCCGTCAAGCGTCGCGGCGACGTGCGCAAAGCCAAGCTGTACTACCTCCGCGACCTGTCCGGCAAGGCAGCCCGCATCAAGGAAAAACTGTCCTGATCGGACGGTTTACCTGCAGGAAAAAAGCAGCCCAAGGGCTGCTTTTTTCATTTCTGGGGCCTGCCGAAGGCTGGGCCCCCTAGTCCGATTCTGCCGAACGGCGCGTGACAACAAGCACAACAGGGCGCGGCACAGTGGCAGCCACAGCAAGCGAGCAGTAGTGGCATGACCCCGAGAGAGCAAGAGATCCAGCGGCGCACCGAGCTGTCGGAAAGCCGCGTGACCAAGGCGGTGTTTCCGCCCACCACCAACCACCACAACACCCTGTTTGGCGGTACCGCGCTGGCCTGGATGGACGAGGTGTCGTTCATTGCCGCCACGCGCTTCTGTCGTCTGCCGCTGGTGACCGTGTCCAGCGACCGCATCGACTTCAAGCATGCGATTCCCGCCGGCTCCATCGTCGAGCTGGTCGGCCGGGTGATCCGGGTCGGCAATACCAGCCTGCAGGTCGAGGTGAACATCTACGTCGAGAGCATGTACCACGACGGGCGCGAGAAGGCCGTCAGCGGGGTGTTCAGTTTCGTCGCCATCGGCGAGGACAAGAAACCGGTGCCGGTGCTGGCGGAGTTCGCCGCCGCGCCGGGCAGCTGAGCATGCCGCTGGCAGTCGGCCGGGCGGCTATGGAAAACTGACTGGCCGAATTGCCGCGAAGCCCGCCGATGCCTGTTCTCGACCATCCGCTGATCGACCGTTTCCTCGATGCCCTGTGGCTGGAGAAGGGCTTGTCGGTGCATACCCGCGATGCCTACCGCAGTGACCTCGGCCTGTACAACGAGTGGTTGCAGGCGCGTGACCTGGAGCTGCCTAGTGCCGGGCGCGAGATCATTCTCGATCACCTGGCCTGGCGCCTGGAGCAGGGCTACAAGGCGCGCTCCACGGCGCGCTTTCTCTCCGGCCTGCGCGGCTTCTATCGCTATCTGCTGCGTGAGGGGCTGATTGGCGAGGATCCGACCCTGCAGATCGAGCTGCCGCAACTCGGGCGGCCGCTGCCCAAGTCGCTCTCCGAGGCGGATGTCGAGGCGCTGTTGGCCGCGCCGGAGCTGGATGATCCGCTCGGCCTGCGCGACCGCGCCATGCTCGAAGTGCTGTACGCCTGCGGCCTGCGGGTGAGCGAGCTGGTATCCCTGACCCTGGAGCAGGTCAACCTGCGCCAGGGCGTGCTGCGGGTGTTCGGCAAGGGCAGCAAGGAGCGCCTGGTGCCGATGGGCGAGGAGGCCATCGCCTGGATCGAGCGCTATGTGCGCGAGGCGCGGCCGTTCCTGCTGGCTGGCAAGCCCAGTGATGTGCTGTTCCCCAGTCTGCGTGGCGAGCAGATGACCCGCCAGACCTTCTGGCATCGCATCAAGCACCAGGCCCGGGCCGCCGCCATCGCCAAGCCGCTGTCGCCACACACGCTGCGCCATGCCTTCGCCACCCACCTGCTCAACCACGGTGCCGACCTGCGCGTGGTGCAGATGCTGCTGGGCCATAGCGACCTGTCGACCACGCAGATCTACACCCATATCGCCAAGGCGCGGCTGCAGGAGCTGCACGCCCGGCACCATCCGCGCGGCTGACGGTCTATTCGTCCCGAGTCTATGCCCGCCCGGCGTCTGCAATCGGCTGCGCGGGCCTTCTATGGTAGGCTTGGGCCATCGTTACAGGAGTGCTCCATGTACCTTTCCCGCTTTATCGCTGGTGCCGCGTGCGGCCTGTTGTCCTTCACCGTGCTGGCAGCCGATCCCGACCAGGTGATCCGTGCCACGCTGAACAAGCTGCAACCCGACCTGCCGATCGAGGCCATCGCCGAAAGCCCGATGTCCGGCCTGTTCCAGGTGCACCTCAAGGGCGGGCGCATGCTCTACGCCAGCGCAGATGGCCAGTTCCTCCTGCAGGGCAATCTCTACCAGATGCGCGGCGACGATGCGGTCAACCTGACCGCCCAGGCCGAGAGCAAGGGCATCGCCAAGGTCATCAACGACATCCCGCTGAGCGAGATGGTGGTGTTCTCGCCCAAAGAGCCGGCCAAGACCCATATCACCGTGTTCACCGATACCGACTGTGGCTATTGCCAGAAGCTGCACAGCGAAGTGCCGGAGCTCAACCGCGAGGGTGTGGAAGTGCGCTACGTGGCCTTCCCGCGCCAGGGCGTAGGTTCCCATGGCTATAACGGCCTGGTCAGCGTGTGGTGCGCCAAGGATCGCCAGGCGGCAATGAACAAGGCCAAGTCGCGTCAGGAACTGCCGGCCGGCCACTGCGAAAACCCGGTGGCCAAGCAATACGAACTGGGGCAGATGGTTGGGGTGAATGGCACTCCGGCGATCATTCTGGCCAATGGTCAGATGATTCCGGGCTACCGGCCGGCGCCGGAACTGGCCAAGATTGCCCTGGAGGCCAAGTAAGCCGGGCCCGCGCAACGATTGACCAAGTACCAGCCGCTTCGTAAAGTGCGGCTCTTTTCCACGGCCGGGGCATCGCTCCGGCCGTTTTCGCAGTGAAGATGGGGAGTTCAGCGTGAAGCCGGTAAAAGTAGGCATCTGTGGCCTGGGGACCGTCGGTGGCGGCACCTTCAACGTACTCAAGCGCAACGCTGAGGAGATTGCCCGCCGTGCCGGGCGCGGAATCGAAGTTGCGCAGATTGCCGCTCGTCGTCCCAATCCGAAGTGCGATACCGGTACGACCCCCATTACCGCCGATATCTTCGACGTCGCGACCAACCCGGAAATCGACGTGGTCATCGAGCTGATCGGTGGCTACACCCTGGCCCACGAGCTGGTGCTCAAGGCCATCGAGAACGGCAAACACGTGGTCACCGCGAACAAGGCGCTGATCGCCGTGCACGGCAACGAGATCTTCGCCAAGGCCCGCGAGAAGGGCGTCATCGTCGCCTTCGAAGCCGCCGTGGCCGGCGGCATCCCGGTGATCAAGGCGATCCGCGAGGGCCTGGCCGCCAACCGCATCAACTGGCTGGCCGGCATCATCAACGGCACCGGCAACTTCATCCTCACCGAGATGCGCGAGAAAGGCCGTGCCTTCGCCGACGTGCTCAAGGAAGCCCAGGCGCTGGGTTATGCCGAAGCCGACCCGACCTTCGACGTCGAAGGCATCGACGCCGCCCACAAGCTGACCATCCTTGCCTCCATCGCCTTCGGCATCCCGCTGCAGTTCGACAAGGCCTATACCGAGGGCATCAGCCAGCTGACCAGCGCCGACGTGAACTACGCCGAAGCTCTGGGCTACCGCATCAAGCACCTCGGCGTGGCTCGCCGCACCGAGGCCGGCATCGAGTTGCGCGTGCACCCGACCCTGATCCCGGCCGATCGCCTGATCGCTAACGTCAACGGCGTGATGAACGCGGTGATGGTCAATGGCGATGCCGCCGGCAGCACCCTGTTCTACGGTGCCGGCGCCGGCATGGAGCCGACTGCTTCTTCCGTGGTCGCCGACCTGGTCGACGTGGTGCGTGCCCTGACCACCGACCCGACCAACCGCGTACCGCACCTGGCGTTCCAGCCGGACGCCCTGAGCGACCACCCGATCCTGCCGATCGGCGAGTGCGAGAGCGCCTACTACCTGCGCATCCAGGCCAAGGATCACCCAGGCGTGCTGGCCCAGGTGGCGAGCATCCTCTCGGCGCGCGGCATCAACATCGAATCGATCATGCAGAAAGAAGCCGAAGAGCACGACGGCCTGGTACCGATGATCCTGGTCACCCACCGGGTGCTGGAATCCCGCGTCAACGACGCCATCGCCGCGCTGGAAGCGCTGAGCGACATCGTCGGCAGCGTGGTGCGTATCCGCGTCGAACAACTGGGCTGAGGTAGAAGACATGCGTTATATCAGTACCCGCGGCCAGGCCCCGGTTCTCAACTTCGAAGACGTGCTGCTCGCCGGCCTGGCCAGCGATGGCGGCCTCTACGTGCCGGAAAACCTGCCGCGCTTCACTCAGGAGGAAATCGCCTCCTGGGCTGGCCTGCCGTACCACGAGCTGGCCTTCCGCGTGATGCGCCCGTTCGTCGCCGGCAGCATCGCCGATGCCGACTTCAAGAAGATCCTCGAGGAAACCTACGGCGTGTTCGCCCACAACGCCGTGGCGCCGCTGCGCCAGCTCAACGGCAACGAGTGGGTGCTGGAGCTGTTCCACGGCCCGACCCTGGCGTTCAAGGACTTCGCCCTGCAGCTGCTCGGTCGCCTGCTCGACCACGTGCTGAGCAAGCGCGGCGAGCGCGTGGTGATCATGGGCGCCACCTCCGGTGACACCGGCTCGGCTGCGATCGAAGGCTGCAAGGCCTGCGACAACGTCGACATCTTCATCATGCACCCGCACAACCGCGTGTCCGAGGTGCAGCGCCGGCAGATGACCACCATCCTCGGCGACAACATCCACAACATCGCCATCGAAGGCAACTTCGACGACTGCCAGGAGATGGTCAAGGCCAGCTTCGCCGACCAGGGCTTCCTCAAGGGCACTCGTCTGGTGGCGGTCAACTCGATCAACTGGGCGCGGATCATGGCCCAGATCGTCTACTACTTCCACGCGGCCCTGCAGCTGGGCGGCCCGGCGCGCTCCATCGCGTTCTCGGTGCCGACCGGTAACTTCGGCGACATCTTCGCCGGCTACCTGGCGCGCAACATGGGCCTGCCGATCAGCCAGCTGATCGTTGCCACCAACCGCAACGACATCCTGCACCGCTTCATGAGCGGCAATCAGTATGTGAAGGACACCCTGCACCCGACCCTGTCGCCGTCCATGGACATCATGGTCTCGTCCAACTTCGAGCGCCTGCTGTTCGACCTGCACGGTCGCAACGGTGCAGCCATCGCCGGCCTGATGGACACCTTCAAGCAGGGCGGCGGTTTCAGCGTCGAGGAAGATCGCTGGACTGAAGCGCGCAAGCTGTTCGACTCCCTGGCGGTCAACGACGAGCAGACCTGCGAGACCATCGCCGAGGTGTATGCCGAGTGCGGCGAGCTGCTCGACCCGCACACCGCCATCGGCGTGCGTGCTGCCCGTGAATGCCGGCGCAGCCTGGCCATCCCCATGGTCACCCTGGGCACCGCACATCCGGTCAAGTTCCCGGAAGCGGTGGAGAAGGCCGGCATCGATGCGGTGCCGGCGCTGCCGCCGCACCTGGCCGACCTGTTCCAGCGCGACGAGCGTTGCACCGTGCTGGCCAATGACCTGCAGACCGTGCAGCAGTTCGTTGCCGCCCACGGCAATCGCGGCAAGCCTCTGTAACAGTCGGCACGCAAAGAAAAAGGCCAGTCACCGCGAGGTGCTGGCCTTTTTTCATGGGCGGCAATTAGTCAGGGGCGATAAGCGCGGATAAACAGGGCTACCACTTCCTGCACATGCTCGTCGTCGGCCTGCTCGCTGGTGGGTTCGCTGCAGCCGATCAGGCGGCGGAAGTGGCAGCCGCCCTTGATCAGGCTGAAGAAATGCTCGGCGGCCCGCTGCGGGTGCTCCACCTGCAGCTGGCCCAGCTGGTTGGCCTGCTCCAGCAGGTGTTCCATGGCCTGCAGCATGCGATGCGGGCCGGCGTCGTAGAACAGTCGCGCCATCTGCGGGTTCTGGGCGGCCTGGGTCATTATCAGGCGCATCATGGCGACCGACTCGTCGCTGTTGATCAGGCTGTTGAAGCCACGGCCGATGGCCAGCAGGGCCGTGTCGATGGCGCTGTCGTTGCGCAGCTCGAAATACAGTGGCGGCAGTTGCTCCTCGCACTTGGACTCCACTGCGCAGGCGAACAGTGTCTCCTTGTCGGTGAAGTGGCTGTACACCGTAAGCTTGGACACGCCGGCCTCGGCGGCGATGGCATCCATGCTGCTGCCGTCGTAACCATTGCGCATGAACAGCTGCTTGGCCGCCTGCAGGATGGCCTCGCGCTTGGCGGGATCCTTGGGGCGTCCGGGGCCGCTGCTGGGTTGTAACAGTTTGTCGGACATTTCGCGTTTTAATACTGGACTGGTGAGTTTGCTATTTTTACTATACCCGGCAGTATAAGTATTCCAAAGCTTCTTTGCGAAAGGTCATTTCCCATGTTCCGCCATGCACTGTCCCTCGCTGTGCCCGTCACCCTGATCTCCCTGCTGGTCGCCTGTGGCAATGGCGACACCGTCGAAACCCCGGTGCGCCCGGCCATGGTGGTGCAGCCACTACCGGCCAGCGATGCGATGGACACCTATCCCGGCGAAGTGCGCGCACGCTTCGAGCCGGAACTGGCCTTTCGCATTGGCGGCAAGATCAGCAAGCGCCTGGTGGATGCCGGTGCGCGGGTGAAGAAGGATCAGGCGCTGGCCGAGCTCGATCCCGAGGACGTCAAGCTGCAACTGGAGGCCGCGCGGGCCCAGGTGGCGGCGGCCGAGGCCAACCTCAAGCTGGTGCGCGCCGAGCGTGATCGCTACCAGACCCTGCTGCAGCGCCAGATGATCAGCCGCTCGCAGTTCGACAACGTGGAAAACCAGTACCGTGCCGGCGAGGCGCGAGTGAAGCAGATCAAGGCCGAGTTCAACGTGGCCAACAACCAGGCCGGCTACTCGGTGCTGCGCGCCTCGCAGGATGGCGTGATCGCCCGTCGCCTGGCGGAAGTCGGCCAGGTGGTCGCCGCCGGCCAGACGGTGTTCACCCTGGCCGCCGATGGCGAACGCGAAGTGTTGATCAGCGTGCCCGAGCAGGCTTTCGAGCGCTTCCGCATCGGCCAGGAGGTCAGCATCGAGCTGTGGTCGCAGCCGGGCAAGCAGTTCGCCGGACGTATCCGCGAGCTGTCGCCGGCCGCCGATGCGCAGTCGCGCACCTTCGCCGCCCGCGTCGCCTTCAATGGCGACAGTGCACGTGCCGAGCTGGGCCAGAGCGCTCGGGTGGCGATCAAGGCTGATGGCGTGGTGCCGCTGTCGGTGCCGATGTCGGCGCTGACCGCGGAGAAGGGCGCGCCCTATGTCTGGGTGATCGACCCCAAGGAATCCAAGGCGGTACGCACCCCGGTGCGGGTCGGCGCCTACGGCCAGGAGCGCGTATCGATCCTGGAAGGCCTGAAGGAGGGCGACTGGGTCGTCGCCGCCGGTGTCCACGTGCTGCTCGACGGGCAGAAGGTGCGCCCGGTGGATCGCGACAACCGTCCGGTGACGCTGGCGGGCAAGGAGTAAGCCATGTCCTTCAACCTGTCCGAATGGGCGCTGCGCAACCGCAGCATCGTGCGCTACTTCATGATCGTGCTGGCGGTGATCGGTGCGCTGTCCTACACCAAGCTGGGCCAGAGCGAAGACCCGCCCTTCACCTTCAAGGCCATGGTCATCCGCACCGACTGGCCGGGCGCCACCGCCGAGGAAGTTTCCCGGCAGATCACCGAGCGCATCGAAAAGAAGGTGATGGAGACCGGTGACTACCAGTACATCAACTCCTATTCGCGTCCGGGCGAGTCGGTGGTCACCTTCATGGCCCGCGACGACATCGTCTCGAAGAACATCCCCGATCTCTGGTACCAGGTGCGCAAGAAGGTCGGCGACATCCGCCACACCCTGCCGCCGGGCATCCGCGGGCCGTTCTTCAATGACGAATTCGGCACCACCTTCGGCAATATCTACGCCCTCACCGGCGAAGGCTTCGACTACGCAGTGATGAAGGACTACGCCGACCGTCTGCAGCTGCAGCTGCAGCGGGTCAAGGACGTGGGCAAGGTCGAGCTGCTCGGCCTGCAGGACGAGAAGATCTGGATCGAGCTGTCCAACACCAAGCTGGCCACCCTCGGCCTGCCGCTGGCGGCCGTGCAGCAAGCGCTGGACGAGCAGAACGCCGTCACCTACTCGGGCTTCTTCGAGACCCCTACCGACCGCGTGCAGCTACGTGTATCCGGGCGCTTCCAGACGGTCGAGCAGATCCGCAGCTTCCCCATTCGCGTCGGTGACCGCACTTTCCGCCTCGGCGACGTGGCCGAAGTCCATCGCGGCTTCAACGACCCCCAGGCGCCGCGCATGCGCTTCATGGGCGAGGATGCCATCGGTATCGCCGTGTCGATGAAGGCCGGCGGCGACATCCTGGTGCTGGGCGAGGCCCTGGAGCACGAGTTCGCCCGCATGCAGCAGACCCTGCCGCTGGGCATGCAGCTGCACAAGGTGTCCGACCAGCCGGCGGCGGTGAAGACTGGCGTGGGCGAGTTCGTCCAGGTGCTGGTCGAGGCGCTGGTGATCGTGCTGCTGGTTAGCTTCTTCTCCCTCGGCCTGCGCACCGGCCTGGTGGTGGCGCTGTCGATTCCGCTGGTGCTGGCGATGACCTTCGCCCTGATGAACTACTTCGGCATCGGCCTGCACAAGATTTCCCTCGGCGCGCTGGTGCTGGCGCTGGGCTTGCTGGTGGACGACGCGATCATTGCCGTGGAGATGATGGCGATCAAGATGGAGCAGGGCTACGACCGTTTCCGCGCGGCCGGCTACGCCTGGACCAGTACCGCCTTCCCGATGCTCACCGGCACCCTGATCACCGCCGCCGGCTTCCTGCCGATCGCCACCGCGCAGTCCGGCACCGGCGAATACACCCGCTCGATCTTCCAGGTGGTGTGCATCGCCCTGCTGGTGTCCTGGGTCGCCGCGGTGGTGTTCGTGCCCTACCTGGGCGACCGCCTGCTGCCGGATCTGGCCAAGCTGCATGCGAAGAAGCATGGCGGTAACCCGCAAGGGCATGACCCGTATTCGACCACCTTCTACCAGACCGTACGCGAAGTGGTGGAGTGGTGCGTGCGTCGGCGCAAGACGGTGATCCTGGTTACCGTCGGCCTGTTCGTCGCCTCCATCGTGCTGTTTCGCTTCGTGCCGCAGCAGTTCTTCCCGGCTTCCGGCCGTCTGGAGCTGATGGTCGACATCAAGCTCACCGAGGGTTCGTCGCTCAAGGCCACCGAGGAGCAGGTCAAGCGCCTGGAGGCCAAGCTCAAGGATCATCCGGGCATCGACAACTACGTGGCCTACGTCGGCAACGGCTCGCCGCGCTTCTATCTGCCGCTGGATCAGCAGCTGGCCGCGACCCGCTTCGCCCAGTTCGTGATCCTGGCCAAGAGCATCGAGGATCGCGAGAAGCTGCGTACCTGGCTGATCGAGGTAATGAACGAGGACTTCCCGTTCGCCCGTACCCGCGTTTCGCGCCTGGAGAACGGCCCGCCCGTGGGCTTCCCGATCCAGCTGCGGGTCAGCGGTGAGCACATCGACGAGGTGCGTGCCATCGCTCGCCAGGTGGCGGCCAAGGTGCGCGAGAACCCGCATGTGTCCAACGTGCACCTGAACTGGGAAGAGCCGAGCAAGGTGGTCTACCTCAACATCGACCAGGAGCGCGCGCGCGCCCTCGGCGTCAGCAGTGCCGACCTGTCGAAGTTCCTCACCAGTTCGCTGACCGGTTCCAGCGTCAGCCAGTTCCGCGAGGACAACGAGCTGATCGAGATCCTCCTGCGCGGTACCGTGCGTGAGCGCCAGCAGCTGGAGCTGCTGCCGAGCCTGGCGGTACCCACCAGCAATGGCCGCAGTGTGGCCCTGTCGCAGATCGCCACCCTGGAATACGGCTTCGAGGAAGGCGTGATCTGGCGTCGCGATCGCCTGCCGACCGTGACCATTCTCGGTGACATCTACGGCGGCGAGCAGCCGGCCAGCCTGGTCAAGCAGATCCTGCCGACCCTGGAGCCGATTCGCGCCGCGCTGCCCAGCGGCTACCTGCTGGAAGTCGGCGGCACGGTGGAAGACTCCGCGCGCGGGCAGAAGTCGGTGAACGCCGGTATCCCGCTGTTCATCCTGGTGGTGCTGACCCTGCTGATGCTGCAGCTGAAAAGCATGTCGCGCACGGCCATGGTGTTTCTCACCGCGCCGCTGGGCCTGATCGGGGTGACCCTGTTCCTGCTGCTGTTCCAGCAGCCGTTCGGCTTCGTTGCCATGCTCGGTACCATCGCTCTGTCGGGGATGATCATGCGCAACTCGGTGATCCTGGTGGATCAGATCGAGCAGGACATCGCCAGTGGCCAGGATCGCTGGCACGCCATCATCGAAGCCACCGTGCGGCGCTTCCGGCCCATCGTGCTGACCGCCCTGGCGGCGGTGCTGGCGATGATCCCGATGTCGCGCAGCGTGTTCTTCGGGCCGATGGCGGTGGCCATCATGGGCGGCCTGATCGTCGCCACGGCGCTGACCCTGCTGTTCCTGCCGGCGCTGTACGCGGCCTGGTTCCGGGTCAAGGAAAGGGAAGCCCAGCCGCAGTAACGCGGTGGCAAGAAAAAGCCCGGCATGAGCCGGGCTTTTTCGTTCTGGGGCTTTCATCGGCTCGGCCTGCGCTTCGCGGTTGCGCGGCTAAGGTTGTCTGGAGGCTTGGCCGGATCCTGGGTTGCACTGGTTGTACCTCTCGTCGGGGAGATTGGTTGCACTTGGTTGCACCTTTGTCCCTCGCAGGTTTAATCTTCGCCGCACGCGCCAACCGCGCCCCCACACAGACAGGAAAACCGATGGCCACCACCACCCTCGGCGTGAAGCTTGACGACGCCACCCGCGAACGCCTCAAGCAAGCTGCTCAGCAACTCGACCGCACCCCGCACTGGTTGATCAAGCAGGCGATCTTCAATTACCTGGAGCAGGTCGAAGGCGGCCTGACCCCGGCCGAGCATTCCGGCCTGGCTGCGGCCGCTGGCGAAGAGTCGATCGAGACGCTGAGCGAGCAGGGCCTGCAGGTGTTCCTCGATTTCGCCGAAAGCATCCTGCCGCAGTCGGTGCTGCGTGCCGCCATTACCTCCGCCTACCGTCGCCCGGAAACCGAGGTGCTGCCGATGCTGCTGGAGCAGGCGCGACTGCCACAGGAGCAGGCCGAAGCCACCCAGAAGATGGCCCTCGGCATCGCCGAGAAGCTGCGCAACCAGAAGAGCGCCGGCGGCCGTCAGGGCCTGGTGCAGGGCCTGCTGCAGGAGTTCTCGCTGTCGTCCCAGGAAGGTGTGGCGCTGATGTGCCTGGCCGAGGCGCTGCTGCGCATTCCGGACAAGGCCACCCGTGACGCTCTGATCCGCGACAAGATCGCCAACGGCAACTGGAGCCAGCACCTCGGCCAGAGCCCGTCGATGTTCGTCAACGCGGCGAGCTGGGGCCTGCTGATCACCGGCAAGCTGGTCTCCACTCACAACGAGGCCGGCCTGTCGTCCTCGCTCAACCGTCTTATCGGCAAGAGCGGCGAGCCGGTGATCCGCAAAGGCGTGGACATGGCCATGCGCCTGATGGGCGAGCAGTTCGTCACCGGCGAAACCATCGGCGAGGCCCTGGCCAATGCCAGCACCACCGAAGCCAAGGGCTTCCGCTATTCCTACGACATGCTCGGCGAGGCCGCGCTGACCGAGGACGACGCCAAACGCTACCTGGCCTCCTACGAGCAGGCCATCCACGCCATCGGCAAGGCCTCCCACGGCCGCGGCATCTACGAAGGCCCGGGCATCTCGATCAAGCTCTCCGCCCTGCACCCGCGCTACAGCCGCGCCCAGTACGACCGCGTGATGGACGAGCTGTACCCGATCCTGCTGGGCCTGACCAAGCTGGCCAAGCAGTACGACATCGGCATCAACATCGACGCCGAGGAAGCCGACCGTCTGGAAATCTCCCTCGATCTGCTCGAGCGCCTGTGCTTCGCCCCCGAACTGGCCGGCTGGAACGGTATCGGCTTCGTCATCCAGGCCTACCAGAAGCGCTGCCCGTATGTGATCGACTACGTCATCGACCTGGCCAAGCGCAGCCGCCACCGCCTGATGATCCGCCTGGTGAAGGGCGCCTACTGGGATAGCGAGATCAAGCGCGCCCAGGTCGAGGGCCTGGAAGGCTACCCGGTGTACACCCGCAAGCCGTACACCGACATCTCCTACATCGCCTGCGCCCGCAAGCTGCTGGCCGTGCCGGAAGCCATCTACCCGCAGTTCGCCACCCACAACGCCCACTCGTTGTCGGCCATCTACCAGATCGCCGGGCAGAACTACTACCCGGGCCAGTACGAGTTCCAGTGCCTGCATGGCATGGGCGAGCCGCTCTACGAGCAGGTGGTGGGTTCGATCAAGGACGGCAAGTACAACCGTCCGTGCCGCATCTACGCGCCCGTAGGCAGCCATGAAACCCTGCTGGCCTACCTGGTGCGTCGCCTGCTGGAAAACGGCGCCAACACCAGCTTCGTCAACCGCATTGCCGACCAGAGCATCTCGCTGAAGGAGCTGGTGCTCGATCCGGTCGAGCAGGTCGAGCGCATGGCCGCGCAGGAAGGCACCCTCGGCCTGCCGCACTCGCGCATACCGCTGCCGCGTGACCTGTACGGCGCGGCCCGCCTCAACTCCGGCGGCATCGACCTGGCCAACGAACACCGTCTGGGTTCGCTGAGCTCGGCGCTGCTGTCGTCGACCAACAGCAGCTACGTCGCCGCACCGATGCTCGGCGGCGACACGCCGAACCCGGGCCCGGCCGAGCCGGTGCGCAACCCGGCCGATCACCGCGATCTGGTCGGCCATGTGCACGAGGCCAGCGAGGCCGACGTGAAGAGCGCGATCCTCTGCGCCCAGGCCAGCGGGCCGATCTGGCAGTCGACCCTGCCAAGCGAGCGCGCCGCCGCGCTGGAGCGCGCCGCCGACCAGATGGAAAGCGAGATCCAGCAGCTGATGGGCCTGCTGGTGCGCGAGTCCGGCAAGACCTTCGCCAACGCCATCGCCGAAGTGCGCGAGGCGGTGGACTTCCTGCGCTACTACGCGGCCCAGGCGCGTACCTTCGGCAATGACAGCCACCGCCCGCTGGGCCCGGTGGTGTGCATCAGCCCGTGGAACTTCCCCTTGGCGATCTTCAGTGGCCAGGTGGCTGCGGCACTGGCCGCCGGTAACACCGTGCTGGCCAAGCCGGCCGAGCAGACTCCGCTGATCGCTGCCCAGGCCGTGCGCATCCTGCTGGAGGCCGGTGTGCCGGCCGGTGCCGTGCAGCTGCTGCCGGGCCGTGGCGAAACCGTCGGCGCCCGCCTGGTGGGTGACGAGCGCGTGCGTGGCGTGATGTTCACCGGCTCCACCGAAGTGGCCGGCATCCTCCAGCGCAATATCGCCGGGCGCCTCGACGCCCAGGGCCGTACCCTGCCGCTGATCGCCGAGACTGGCGGCCTCAACGCCATGATCGTCGACTCCTCGGCGCTGGCCGAACAGGTGGTGGTCGACGTGGTCAGCTCCGCCTTCGACAGCGCCGGCCAGCGCTGCTCGGCCCTGCGTGTGCTGTGCGTGCAGGACGACGTGGCCGAGCGCGTGGTGGAAATGCTCAAGGGCGCCATGGCCGAATACAGCATCGGTTCGCCGGAGCGCCTCAGTACCGACATCGGCCCGGTGATCGACGCCGAGGCCAAGGCCGGCATCGAGGCGCACATCCAGGCCATGCGCGACAAGGGTCGCAAGGTCTTCCAGGCCGCCCGCGCCAACGGCGAAGAGCTCAAGCGCGGCACCTTCGTGCTGCCGACCCTGATCGAGCTGGACAGCTTCGACGAGATGAAGCGCGAGATCTTCGGCCCGGTGCTGCACCTGGTGCGCTACCCGCGCAGCGATCTGGGCAACCTGCTGCAGCAGATCAACGACAGCGGCTACGGCCTGACCCTCGGCGTGCACACCCGCATCGACGAGACCATCACCCAGGTGGTGGACTCGGCCCGCGTCGGCAACCTGTACGTCAACCGCAACATAGTCGGCGCCGTGGTCGGCGTGCAGCCGTTCGGCGGTGAAGGCCTGTCCGGCACCGGCCCGAAAGCCGGCGGCCCGCTGTACCTGTACCGCCTGCTCGCCACCCGCCCGCAGGACGCCGTGGCCCGCCAGCTCAAGGACGACAACGTGCAGGCGCTGCCGCGCCCGGCCGAGCAGGAGAAGGCGCTGCATGCCCTCAACGACTGGGCCGGCAAGCACGACCAGGCCCTGACCGCCCTGTGCGCGCAGTACGCCGACCTGGCGCAGAGCTACACCTGCCACGTGCTCAACGGCCCGACCGGCGAGCGCAACACCTACAGCCTGCTGCCGCGCGAGCGCGTGCTGAACCTGGCCGAGGAGCGCGGTGATCTGCTCGCGCAACTGGCCGCCACCCTGGCCGTGGGCAGCCGCGCGCTGTGGCTGGAAAGCCAGCGCGAGCTGTTCGCCAGCCTGCCCAAGGAGGTGCAGAAACGCATTGACCTGGTGGCCGACTGGAGCAGTGCGGAGGCCGAGTTCGACGCCATCCTCCATCACGGCGACTCCGACCAGCTGCGCGCGGTCAGCCAGCAGGCGGCCCAGCGCAAGGGCGCCATCGTTGGTGTGCACGGTCTGAACAAGGGGGAAACCGATATCGCCCTGGAGCGCCTGCTGATCGAGCACGCGCTGAGCGTCAACACCGCGGCGGCCGGCGGCAACGCCAGCCTGATGACCATCGGTTGAGAACCGCGAGGTTACTGATCGAACAGGTCGCGTCGGGGAAAGCTGGCTGAAAGCTTTTCCTGGCATGCTCTGGTGAAGTTTGCAGTTCCCGGGCGCCGTATGGCGCCCAAGCCCGGCACCGGCGGCTTTCCGCACGGCGCCACGTGCCGTACACCAATTGCGGGGGCTATCCGCCCGGTACGACGCGTTACTACCCCAGGCCGGCTCGTTCCGGCACCCGGCAGGGCCACAAGCCCAGCCACAAAAAAGCCCGGCATCTGCCGGGCTTTTGCTTTTCAGCGTGACACCTAGGGCCGCTTACAGCGCGCCGAAGACCTTCTTGGCCAGGCTGGTGGCGGCACCGGCCGGATTCTGGCGAATGCTCGCCTCCTGCTCGGCGATCATCTTGAACAGACCGTCCAGCGCCTGCTCGGTCACGTAGTTCTCGACATTGGCGCTCTTCGCATCGACCACGCCGAGGGCAGCGGCCTGGCCGGCGAAGCTGTTGTACTGCTGGGCCACGCCGACCTTGTCGGTGGCCTGCTTGACGATGGGCAGGAACTTGGCGCGGATCTGTTCGCGGCTGCTCTTGTTCAGGTACTGGGTGGCGGAGTCGTTGCCACCGGCGAGGATGGCCTTGGCATCGCTCACGGTCATCTTCTTCACCGCATCCACCAGGATCGCCTGGGCCTGCGGTACGGCGGCCTCGGCGGCCTTGTTCATGCTCGCTTCCAGTTCTTCCACCTGGGCGCCCATGCCCATCATCTTCATGGTCTGTGCGGCCTTGCCCAGTTTGCCCGGCAGCTCGATGCGCACGTCTTCGTTGTCGCTGAAACCGCCCGGCTTGCCGAGCTGCTTGACGGCGATCTGCGCGCCCTGGGTCAGGGCGTCCTTGAGGCCGCCGCTGGCGTCGCTCTGGCTCAGGTCGGAAAGGGACAGGGCAAAGGCGCTGGCGGACAGCAGCAGGCCGGCGGCCAGGGTGGTGAGGCGGAGCATGGAGACTTCCTTATTGCAGGGTGAGTCTGGCGAGCTTAGCGGAGTAGGGCGGCCGAGCCAAACCGGCGCTTGACCTGCGCCAGCGCGGTCTATTCTTTGCAGCGGGTAACGGCATTCGACTGGCCCGGGCTGCATGAAGTGGAGACGCGTCGAGGATGAGTGTATGCGCGTGATGATTCTGGAAGATGACCCGTGGATCGCCGACCTGCTCAAGCAGATTGTGCTGAGCATCCGCCCGGCGGCGCAGATCGACTGCTTCGGCGAGGTGCAGGGCGCCGTTGCCGCCTGGCAGCAGGCGGCCTACCAGCTGGTGCTGGCCGACTGGAACCTGCCGGACGCCTCCGGCATCAGCCTGCTGCAGAAGATCCGCGAGCGCGATCGGGCCACGCCGCTGGTGATGATCACCGGCCGCTCCGACCGGCAGAGCGTGATGACCGTGCGCCCGCTGGGGGTCAGTGCGTTCATCACCAAGCCATTCGACGTGCCGCGGGTCGCCCAGTGCCTGGCCACGCTGCTGCCGCCGGACGAGGGCACACCGGCAGCCAGCGTGATTCGCGAGAGCTTCCCTGAGTACCTGGCCGGCCTGCCGGCCAGCGCGCTGGATATTCCGCTGCTGGAGCAGGTCAAGGAGAAGCTGCAGGCGGGCTACCAGGGGGAAAACCTCGAGGTGCGCCGGCTGGCTGCCGACTGGCAGCACGACCCGGCCCTCAGCGCTCATCTGCTCGCCGCAGCGAACAGCCCGGCCTACCTCGGCGCCGGGCAGCAATGCACCAGCCTCAACGACGCCCTGCAGCGTCTCGGTGCGCGCACCAGCGTGAGCCTGGCAGCGGGTTTTGCCCTGAAACAGGCGCGCAGCCAGCCCAACATGCTGCTCAAGCTGATGGTGCAGGAGCATCTGGATGCCGCCGAGCGCCTGGCCGACCAGGTGGTGACCCTGGCCCGGCAATGCGGCCTGGAACCGGCGACCCTGCAGACCGCGGCCATGCTGCACCGCATGGGCGAGCTGTGCGTGATCTATGAGGCCCAGGAGTGGGAAAACAGTGGCAACAGCATCGACGAGGGCGTACTGCTGCAGGCGGTTGCCAAGTTTTCTGCGCCGCTGGCGATCAAGCTGAAGGCGCAGTGGGGCCTGCCCATGGTGCTGCGCGAGCTGATCGGTGCGGTGTATGCCCTGCCCTCGGCCCATGTGCGCCGCGAGCAGGTGCTGATGCGCCTGGCGGCGGCGCTCAACAATGGCGAACCGGCCGAGACCATCGAGCGTCTGCGGCGCCTGGCAGGACTGGCATGAACGGTGATCGGTTCGATTGGTGGCCTGGGCCCAGGCTGGGCTAGGCTGGATGCTAGGGAATGCAAGGGAACTGCCGGGGTAGATGATGCGCAGCAAGGTGTTCAACCCGAAACCGGTCATCCTGGTCGTCGACGACCAACCCACCGACGCCAGGGCGATGAGCGAGCTGGTTCGCGACCTGGGCGATGTCCACCTGGCGATGGACGGCATGGCCGCGCTGGAAGTCGCCCGGCATTGCCGGCCGGATGTGGTGCTGCTGGATATCGAGCTGCCGGGCATGAGCGGCTTTGCCGTGTGCAAGGCACTCAAGGCCGACCCCAAGCTGTGCGACGCCGCGGTGCTGTTCGTTACCGCCCACGCGCAGACCGACAACGAGCTGCGCGCCCTGGAATACGGCGGCATCGATTTCATCCAGAAACCGCTGAATGCCCCGGTGGTGCGGGCCCACGTCAAGGCGCACATCGCCTTGCGCAACGAGGCCAAGAAACTGGCCAACCACGATGCCCTGACCGGCCTGCCCAACCGCATGCTGTTGCAGGATCGTACCGAACAGGCGCTGCAGAAGGCCCGGCGCGGCCAGGGCCGGGTGGCGATGCTGCTGCTCGACCTGGACAACTTCAAGAGCATCAACGACTCGGTGGGCCATTCAATCGGCGATGCCCTGCTCAAGGAGGTGGCGGTGCGCCTGTCGCTGTCCTCGCGGGCGGTGGATACGGTCAGTCGCCAGGGCGGCGACGAGTTCATCATCCTGCTGCCCGAGGTGAGCGGCGTGGAGGCCATCGGCGACTATGCCGAGCGTCTGCTCAGCACTGTCGTCACGCCCTTTTACATCCACAACAACCGCTACGAGCTGTCGGCCAGTATCGGCATCAGCGTGTTCCCCGACGACAGTGAGGATCTCGAATCGCTGTACCGCCAGGCCGACGCGGCCATGTACCAGGCCAAGCTGGAGGGGCGTAACCGCTACCGTTTCTTCTCGCCGGGCATCGAGAGCAGCACGCGGGCCCGCCACCTGCTCGAGCAGCACATGCGCAGCGCCCTGGAGTGCGGCGTGTTCGAGGTCTTCTACCAGGCCAAGGTCGACGTGCAGCAGGGCCGCACCGTCGGCCTGGAGGCGCTGATCCGCTGGCGCAATGCCGATGGCGCGTTGATCTCGCCGGCCGAGTTCATTCCGCTGGCCGAGGAAACCGGGCTGATCATCCCGATCGGCAAGTCGGTGATGCTGCAGGCCTGCAAGGACGCCCGCACGCTGAACGACCTAGGCCATGCGATTTCCATCAGCGTGAACATCTCCGCCGTGCAGTTTCGCGAGGAGTCGTTCCTGCCGATGGTGCAGGCCATTCTTCACGAGTCGGGACTGCCGCCGGAGTTTCTCGAGCTGGAAATCACCGAAGGGGTGCTGGCGCGCGATTTCGACAGCACCCGCGAGGCCCTGGCCACCTTGCGCCAGCTGGGGGTGCGCATCGCCATCGATGATTTCGGCACCGGCTATTCCAGCCTGGCCTACCTCAAGCGCTTCCCCATCGACGTGCTGAAGATCGACCAGAGCTTCGTGCGCGACATGCTGGTCGACCCCAGCGATGCGGCGATCATCGAGGCCGTGGTGCGTCTGGGGCGGGCGCTGAACCTGGAGCTGGTGGCCGAGGGCGTCGAAAGCCAGGAGCAGGCCGATGCCCTGGCGGCCTATGGTTGCCGGGTCATGCAGGGCTACCTGTATTGCCGGCCGGTACCTTTTGCCCAGATCCGCAGCTTCCTCGCGGCCGAACGCAGCGCTGCGCTGGTGCAGCCGGATTAAGGCCCGGCGCGGCCTGGCGGCGGTAGGCCAGGCGTGCGCCCTTGCAGGCGGGGATTGCCGGTGAACAGACGCAAGCCTTTCATAAGCGCCAACTGGCAGGCCCTGGCAGCCCTGCTGCTGGGCCTGGGTGCCAGCCTGCTGGGCGCCTGGCTGCTGAGCCAACACAACCAGCGGGAGGCGCAGGCGGCGGTTGTGCTGGCGGCCGAGGCGGCGGCCGACACCGTGGTCAAGCGCCTCGAGTTGTACCAGTACGGCCTACGCGGCGCGCGCGGGGCGATTCTCACCGCGGGCGAGGAGCGGATCACCCGCGAGGATTTCCACCGCTACAGCAAGACCCGTGATATCGAGGTGGAATTCCCCGGGGCCCGCGGCTTCGGCTTCATCCGCCGGGTGCCGCGGGCCTCGGAGGCGGCGTTCCTGGCGCGGGCACGGAGCGACGGCCTGGCCGACTTCCAGATCCGCCAGCTCAGCGTGCACGCTGGCGAGCGCTACGTGATCCAGTACATCGAGCCGGTGGAGCCCAACGCGGCGGCTGTCGGTCTGGACATCGCCTCGGAAGACAGTCGCCGCGAAGCCGCCGAGGCCGCCATGCGCAGCGGCGAAGTACGCCTGAGCGGGCCGATCACCCTGGTACAGGCCACCGGCAGTCCGCTGCAGTCGTTCCTGATCCTGATGCCGATCTACCGTGGCGCACAGGTGCCGGCGTCGCCGGCCGAACGCGAGGCGGCGGCCATCGGCTGGAGCTATGCGCCGCTGCTGATGACCGAGATCCTCAGCAGCCTGCACCTGGAAGGGCAGACGGCGTACCTGCAGCTGCGCGACATCACCCGCGCGGGGCCGGCGGAGCCCTTCTACCAGAGCCGCGGGCTGGCGCAGACCAGCGAGCCGCTGCTGCGCCACCGGGTCGAGCGGCAGGTCTATGGCCGCCGCTGGCAGCTCGACTTCAGCGCCAACCCGCTGTTCGTGCGCCAGCTGCACCAGCCGTCGCCGCAGTTCGTGCTGCTGCTCGGCGGCCTGGTCTCGCTGCTGCTGGCGGCGCTGGTGGGGGTGCTCAGCGTCAGCCGGCGACACCAGCGGCAGATCGTCGCCGAGCAGGCCAAGCTGGCGGCCATAGTCGAGAGTTCGGCCGACGCCATCATCGGCCAGGACTTCGCCGGTATTGTCACCAGCTGGAACCACGGTGCCGAGCAGCTGTTCGGCTATAGCCACGAGCAGGCGCTGGGCCGCGCGCTGGCCGAGCTGGTGGTGCCGCCGGCGCTGCGAGCCGAGGACGCCGAGATGCTGGCGTACAGCTGCAGCGGGCAGACGGTGACGCGCGCCGACACCCTGCGCCAGCGCCAGGACGGCCAGGTGTTCGCGGTGGCGCTGAGCATGGCGCCGATCCACGATGCCCACGGCGCGCTGAGCGGGGTTTCCACCACGGTGCGCGACGTGTCCGCGCAGAAGGCTGCCGAGGCGCAGGTGCGCGAGCTCAACAGCAACCTGGAGGCGCAGGTGGCCCAGCGCACCGCCCAGCTGCGCAAGCTCAACCTGCTGCTTGGCAGCGTGTTGCAGTCGGCCTCCGAGGTATCGATCATTGCCACCGACCGCCATGGGGTGATCCAGGTGTTCAACCACGGCGCCGAACGCCTGCTCGGCTACGACAGCCGCGAGCTGCTCGGCGTCGCCACGCCGGTGCTGCTGCATGTGCCGGAGGAGCTCGAGCGGCGCGCGGCGGAGCTCAGTGCCGAATGCGGCGAGCCACTCGATGGCTTTCGCGCGCTGGTGCACAAGCCCGAGCAGGAAGGCGCAGAGACTCGCGAGTGGAACTATGTGCGCAAGGGCGGCACACGCTTCCCGGTGTCGCTCATGGTTACCGCCATCCGCGACGAGGAGGGCGCGCTGAGTGGCTACCTGGGCATCGCCGTGGACATCACCGAGCGCCAGGCGGCCGAACGCGAGCTGACCGCCGCCCGTGACCAGTTGCTGATGGCCGCGGACGTGGCCGAACTGGGCATCTGGTCATGGCGCCTGAGCGATGATTCGCTGCAGTGGAACGAGCGCATGTTCGAGCTCTACGGCCTGCCTTTGAGCCTGCGCGAGGGCGGCCTGAGCTACGGCCACTGGCGCATGTGCGTGCACCCGGAGGACTTCGCCGGGGCGGAAGTCGACCTGGCGCGGGCGGTGGAGAAGGGCATGCCGTACGAGTCGATCTTCCGGGTGATCCGCCCCGACGGCGAGGTGCGGGTGATCCAGGCTGGCGCGCAGATCGAGTACGACAGCGCCGGGAAGGCGCTGCGGGTCACCGGGATCAACCGCGACATCACCGCCCAGCGCGAGCTGGAGCAGCGCCTGCTATACGCCAAGGAGCAGGCCGATCTGGCCAGTGCCGCCAAGTCCTCGTTCCTGGCCAACATGAGCCACGAGATCCGTACGCCGATGAACGCCGTGCTGGGCATGCTGCAGCTGGTGCAGAACACCGAACTGAGCGGGCGCCAGCTGGACTACGTGAGCAAGGCGGAAACTGCGGCGAAATCCCTGCTGGGGCTGCTCAACGACATCCTCGACTACTCCAAGATCGAGGCCGGCAAGCTGCAGCTCGACCTGCATCCCTTCGCCCTCGATGCGCTGATGCGCGACCTGGCGGTGGTGCTGGCGGGCAATCAGGGGAGCAAGGAGGTCGAGGTGATGTTCGACCTCGACAGTGCCCTGCCGGTAGGCCTGCTCGGCGACAGCCTGCGCCTGCAGCAGGTACTGATCAACCTGGCCGGCAATGCCCTCAAGTTCACCCAGCAGGGCCAGGTGCTGGTGCGGGTGACGCAACTGCAGCGCACGGGGGACTCGGTACGCCTGCGCTTCGAGGTGGCCGACACCGGCATCGGCATCAGCGCCGAGCAGTTGCAGCGGATTTTCCAGGTGTTCACCCAGGCCGAAGCCTCGACCACCCGGCGCTTCGGCGGCAGCGGCCTGGGCCTGGTGATCAGCCGGCGTCTGGTCAAGCTGATGGGCGCCGAGCTGCAGGCCGCCAGCGAGCAGGGCATCGGCAGTCGCTTCTGGTTCGACCTCAATCTGGGCGTGGCACAGCCCACCAGTCTGCGCGCCGACTGTCCGGGGGCGGATCGGCCGTTGCGCCTGCTGGTGGTCGATGACAACCCGGTCGGCGGCGAGCTGTTGCTGCATACCTGCCGGGCCCTGGGCTGGCAGGCCGAGTATGTCGACAGCGGCCGCCGCGCCCTGGAGCGGGTGGCCCAGGCCGAGGAACGGGGGCAGCCCTACGAGCTGGTGCTGATGGACTGGCGCATGCCGGACATGGACGGGCTGAGCGCCGCCCGGCAGATCCGCGTGCAGAGCGGTGGGCGCGTGGTGCCGCTGATCATCATGATCACTGCCTATGGCCGCGAAGCGCTGGCCGATGCCCAGCAGGCCGGCCAGGTGCCCTTCAGCGGTTTCCTGGTCAAGCCGGTCACCCCACGCCAGTTGGCCGAGGCAGTGCAGCAGGCCTGCGCTGGCGGTACCGTGGCCAGCGCCGACGAACGCCGGCCGCAGGCGGACAAGCCCAGGCGTCTGGACGGCCTGCGCCTGCTGGTGGTGGAGGACAACCCGCTCAATCGCCAGGTGGCCTACGAGCTGCTGCACGGCGAGGGCGCCGAGGTGCAGCTGGCCGAGGGCGGTCTGCAGGGCGTGGCCCTGGCCACCGCGGCGGATGCGACCTTCGATGCCGTGCTGATGGATGTGCAGATGCCGGATATCGATGGCCACGAGGCGACCCGGCGCATCCTCGCCAGCCCGCAGGCGGCGACGTTGCCGATCATCGCCATGACGGCCAATGCCTCCTGGGCCGACCAGCAGGCCTGCCGCGAGGCGGGTATGCTCGACCATGTCGGCAAGCCCATCGACCTGGAGCAACTGGTGGCGGCGCTGCTGCTGCACACCGGGCGCGGGCGCAGCCTGGCCGCGGCGGCACCGGTGGCGGCGGGGGACGGGTTGATCGAAACGCGGACGGCGATCATCGAGCGCTTCGGTGGCAACCACGAGCTGATCCGCAATGTGCTGGCCAACTTCGGCCCGGAACTGAGCCGCCAGTTGGCCAGCGCCCGGGTGCAATTCGAGCAGGGCGACCCGCGCGGAGTCGCCGCCGTGCTGCATGCGATCAAGGGTAGCGCCGGCACCATGGGCGCCCGGGCCCTGTCGCGCCTGGCGGGCGAGCTGGAGCAGCAGTTACAGCATGGCAACGCGGCGAACCATGCTGCCTTCTTCGCCGACCCTGCCAGCCTGGCCGGTCTGGGCAGCATCTTCGCTGCCAGCCTGGCACTGCTGCAGGAGGCCTTCCCGCCGCTCCAGCCGGGCGACCCGGGCCTGGCCCAGGTACCACTGGCGCCGGGGCCCTGGCGCCAGGCACTGCAGGAAATCCTGGTGCTGCTGGAAGTGGGCAACCTGCAGGCCATCGAGCTGGCCGAGGCGTTGCTGGGGCGCACGCCGGCCAGCTGGCGGCCGCAGTTCGAGGAGTTGCTCAGGCTGCTGCAGGCCCTGGATTTCGCCGCCGCGCAGGCATCGGGCTATCAGCTGCTGCGTTCGGCCTGAGTCACCCGGGCCAGAAACGACCGGGGCCGCATAAGCGGCCCCGGTGCGGGAGTGGCGGGCTTACGCCGTTTCGCTGCGGTCTTCGTCGCGCTCCAGCGCCACCTGGCGGATCGACAGGCGTATCTCCGCCGGCAGCACGCGCTTGGCCGCACCTTCGGCCAGGCCGTCGAGCTGCGGATGGTGGCTGAGCTTGCCGGCGCTGTCCTGGCGCAGCACGCCTTCGTCGAGCAGGGTCTGGATGAAGTGGCGGAACAGGCTCTTGTCGAAGAACTCCGGGGCGTTCAGGCCATGCAGGATCGACAGGCGCTGGGCCATCACCACGCAGAGGTTCTCCAGTTCCTCGGCCGACAGCACGTTCTGCCCGGCGTTGCTCAGCAGAGCGGTGGCCATGTAGAAGCGCTGCAGGGTCTGCACGATGGCGCGGGCCAGCAGGGTCAGCAGGACGAACTGGCGCGAGCTGGGTGCCGGGCGGATATAGACGTCGTCTTCGCAGCGCAGCAGGCCCTGTTCAACGAAGGCCGCCAGCCACTGGTCGACCACGCCTTCCAGCTCCTCGCGCGACCAGCGGATGAACAGCTCGGACTGCAGGTACGGATACAGCGCCGTGGTGTAGCGCAGGATCTGTTCGCGGCTCATCCGCGAGCTGCTCTGGAAGAAGCTCGCCAGCAGCGCCGGCAGGGCGAAGATGTGCAGCACGTTGTTGCGGTAGTAGGTCATCAGGACGGCGTTCTGCTCGTCCAGATAGAGGATCTTGCCCAGGGAGTCCTTCTGCTCGGCCAGCAGATCCATGCTCTGCACGTAGCGGATCAGCGCGGCGCCGTCGCCTTCCGGCAGGGTCGCATGGGGCGAGTAGGGCACCTGGCGTAGCAGCGCCAGGTACAGGTCGAGCACCCGTACCAGGCTCTTCTCGTCCAGCGCCAGCTTAGCTGTCGAGAGCAGGGCCAGGCCGACCAGGTTGACCGGGTTGACCGCCGCCGCCTCGTTGAGGTGCTGGGCCACGCGCTCGCCGAGGCGGTTGGTGGTGCTGTTCAGCCAGTCCGGGCGGAACTGCGTGCCGTAGTCCTGGCTGCGCCAGTCCGGCTGCTCGGCATCGAGGAACTCGGCCAGCTTGATCGGTTCGCCGAAGTTGACCCAGACGCTGCCGAAGCGCTGCTTACGGATGGCGCTGATGACCTTGAAGATGTCGAAAATCGACTCCTTCTTCTTCGCCGCGCCGCGCAGCTCGCCCAGGTAGGTGCGGCCTTCCAGTACCCGCTCGTAGCCGATATAGACCGGCACGAACACCACCGGCAGGCGGCTGGAACGCAGGAAGCTGCGCAGGGTGATGGCCAGCATGCCGGTCTTCGGCTGCAGCATGCGCCCGGTGCGCGAGCGCCCACCCTCGACGAAGTACTCCACCGGGAAGCCGCGGCTGAACAGGGTGTGCAGGTATTCGTTGAATACCGCGGTGTACAGCGGGTTGCCCTTGAAGGTGCGGCGCATGAAGAAGGCGCCGCCGCGGCGCAGCAGGCCGCCGATCACCGGCATGTTGAGGTTGATCCCGGCGGCGATGTGCGGCGGGGTCAGGCCGTTGCGGAACAGCAGGTAGGACAGCAGCAGGTAGTCGATATGGCTGCGGTGGCAGGGCACATAGATCACCTCGTGGCCGTGGGCCACTTCACGCACGGCCTCGATATGGTTGACCTGGATGCCTTCGTACAGCTTGTTCCAGAACCAGCTGAGCACCGTTTCGAGGAAGCGGATGGCGGTGTAGGTGTAGTCCGAGGCGATCTCGTTGCCGTAGCGCAGGGCCTGGCTCTCGGCCTTTTCCACGCTGATCTTCTCGCGCTCGGCCTCGTCGAGGATCGCCTGGCGCACTTGCGGGCCGTGCACCAGGCCCTTGACCAGGTTGCGCCGGTGCGACACGTCCGGGCCGATCACGGCGGACTTCAGGTTGCGGAAGTGCACCCGCAGGATGCGCTGCACCATGCGCTGGGTGCGCTCCAGGCCCTTGTCCTGGGCCAGCAGCTCGCGCAGGTGGATGGGGGCGGAGAACTGCACACGGGTCTTGCGCCCGAGGATCAGGATGCTGACCAGCTTGCGCAGGCGCCCGGTAACCGCCCAGCTGTCGGCGAACAGCAGCTTCCACGGGCTGGTCTCGCGATCCGGCGACTGGCCCCAGAACACGCTGACCGGGACGATCTGTGCGTCATCCAGGGCATTGCGGTCGAGGGCGGCGAGGGTGCGGATCAGCGCCGGCGGCGCGCCGCGCTTGTCCTGGCCGCCGAACCAGCCCGGCTCGGGAGTCAGGTAGAAGAAGGCGGCGGCTTCGCTCTGCTCGCCAATGGTCACCGGCAGCACCGGGCGCGGCAGGCCGGCCTTGCTGCATTCCGTATCGACCACCGCCAGGTCGCTCGCCGACGGCTGCTGCAGCACGTAGAACACCGGCTTGCTGCGATCCAGCTTGAGGGTGAAGGCGGACTGGTTGATGGTTTCCGAGCGCACCCAGAGATAGAGCAGGCGGCGCAAGGCACCAAAGGCAAGACGGCGGAACGGGGAGCGGGTCATACGGGCTCTTGGCGGCACTGAAGCGAGCATTTGCTCGGGGGCGCTAGTTTGCCGTATCGCCCGGCCTGCGGCAAAACCGTTCTGTCCGGTTCTGGCAGTGAACAGGTGTGCAACTTTCGGTAATTGCCGTTGTCTTGCTTTGCCAGCGGCGGACTTCTTATAGTCCGGGCGCATTTGTGTGGCCCGTTCGAGTGCTGCATGCCAGACAGGACGAGCCTTTATCGCGACGGTGAGAGGCCATGATCGAAATAAGAAACCTGACCAAGCGTTTTTCCGGGCACACGGCCGTCGACGGCCTGAGCTTCACAGTCCAGCAGGGGGAAGTGCTGGGCTTTCTCGGCCCCAACGGCGCCGGCAAATCCACCACCATGAAGATGCTCACCGGCTTTCTCGCGCCGACTTCCGGCACGGCTAGCGTGCTCGGCTTCGACATCCAGCGCCAGACCCTCAAGGCCCAGCGGCAGATCGGCTACCTGCCGGAAGGCGCGCCCTGCTATGGCGACATGACGGTGCGCGGTTTCCTCGAGTTCATCGCCGAGATCCGCGGCTACCGCGGCGCCGAGAAGCGCTCGCGGGTCGAGCGCGCGGTGGCTCAGGTGGAGCTGGACAAGGTACTCGGCCAGTCCATCGATACCCTGTCCAAGGGCTTCAAGCGCCGCGTCGGCCTGGCCCAGGCGATCCTGCATGATCCCAGGGTGCTGATCCTCGACGAACCCACCGACGGCCTCGATCCGAATCAGAAGCACCAGGTGCGCGGGCTGATCCAGAGCCTGGCCCAGGACAAGATCGTGATCATCTCCACCCATATCCTCGAAGAAGTCAGCGCCGTGTGCACCCGCGCGGTGGTGATTGCCAGCGGCAAGCTGGTGGCCGATGGCACCCCGCTGGAGCTGGAAAGCCGCTCGCGTTACCACCAGGCAGTGACCCTGGTCAGCCGCGACGTGCTGGATCAGGCCGCCCTGGCTGCCCTGCCGGGGGTAGCCGGAGTCGAGGAGAACCGCGTGGACGGCAGCCTCACCGTGCTGGCCCAGCCGGGCCAGGTGATCTTCCCGCAGGTCAACGCGCTGATTCACCAGCGTGGCTGGCAGGTGCAGGAGCTTGACGTGGAGCGTGGTCGTCTCGATGAAGTGTTCCGTAGCCTGACCCGGGGAGAAGCGGCATGAAGCAGTTGCCGGTGATTTTCAAACGCGAGCTGGCCAGCTATTTCGCCACGCCGCTGGCGTACGTGTTCATCCTGATCTTCCTGGTGCTGTCCGGGGTCTTCACCTTCTACCTGGGCGGTTTCTACGAAGGCGGCCAGGCCGATCTCAAGGCCTTCTTCAGCTTCCACCCCTGGCTCTATCTGTTCCTGGTGCCGGCCCTGGCCATGCGCCTGTGGGCCGAGGAGCGCAAGTCCGGCTCCATCGAGCTGCTGATGACCCTGCCGATCACCCGTTTCGAGGCGGTCACCGGCAAGTTCCTCGCCGCCTGGGTGTTCGCCGGCATCGCCCTGCTGCTGACCTTCCCGATGATCATCACGGTCAACTACCTGGGCCAGCCGGACAACGGCGCCATCGTTACCGCCTACCTGGGTAGCTGGCTGCTGGCCGGGTCGTATCTCGCCATCGGCTCGTGCATGTCGGCACTGGCCAAGAACCAGGTGATCGCCTTCATCCTCGCGGTCAGCGCCTGCTTCCTGTTCATCGTCAGCGGCTTCCCCATGGTGCTGGATGCCTTCACCGGCTGGGCGCCGCAGTGGCTGCTGGATGCGGTGGCCTCGCTGAGCTTCCTGACCCGTTTCGAGGCGATCAGCAAGGGCGTGATCGACCTGCGCGACCTGCTGTATTTCATCACCCTGATGGCCGCCTGGCTTGCCGCCACTGCCATCGTGGTCGATCTGAAGAAGGCTGACTGAGCATGAAGAAGCTGATGTATTCCGGCGCCGGCCTGTTGCTGGTGGCCTTGGCCTTCAACCTGTTTTCCGGGCTGACCCTGAGCAATGCCCGCCTCGATCTGACCGAGCAGAAGCTGTACACCATCAGTGATGGCACCAAGCAGATCCTCGGCGAGATCGATACGCCGATCGACCTTTACTTCTTCTACTCCGACAAGTCGGCCCGCGACCTGGCTGTGCTGCGCAACTACGCGGCGCGTGTGGAAGAAATGCTCAAGGCCTACGAGCGCCAGGCGAACGGCAAGATCAAGCTGCACATCGTCGACCCCGAGCCGTTCTCCGAAGAGGAAGACAAGGCCGCCAGCTTTGGCCTGCAGGCCGTGCCGGCGAACCAGAACGGCGAGCAGATCTACTTCGGCCTGGCCGGCACCAACGCCCAGGACGCCCGGCAGATCATCCCGTTCTTCCCGCTGGATCAGGAGGAGTTCCTCGAGTACCAGCTCAGCCAGCTGGTGCAGAACCTGGCCAAGCCGCAGCGGCCGGTGGTCGGCCTGCTCTCCGGGCTGCAGATCAACGGCGGCTTCGACATGATGCAGCGCCAGCCCACGGCGCCGTGGATGTTCATGGAGGAAGTGCGCCAGCTGTTCAAGATCGAGAGCCTCAAGGCCGGCATCGACAAGGTTCCGGACGATGTCTCGGTGCTGCTGCTGGTGCATCCGAAGGATCTGCCGCAGGCGACCCTGTACGCCATCGACCAGTTCGTGCTGCGCGGCGGCAAGCTGCTGGCCTTCGTCGACCCCTACAGCGAGGCCGATACCGGCATGCCGATGCTGCCGGGCGACAGTGCCGGCAAGGCCAGTGACCTGGAACCGCTGTTCAAGGCCTGGGGCCTGCGGCTGGTGCCGGACAAGGTGCTCGGCGATGGCTCCTACGCCATGTCCGTGCGCATGGGCGAGCGTGCCGTGCGCCATGCCGGCTGGCTGAGCCTGCCGCAGCGGGCGATGAACCAGGACGAGGTGAGCACCTCCGGCCTGGAAAGCATCAACGTCGCCAGCAGCGGTATCCTCGAACCGGTCGAGGGCACCCAGACCCGCTTCGTGCCGTTGTTGCAGAGCTCGGAGTACGCCATGCCTTTCGACGCGGCGCGCTTCGGCATGCTCAGCAATCCCGAGGAACTGATCCGCGACCTGCAGCCGACCGGCGAGCGCTACGTGATCGCCGCACGCATCAGCGGCCCGGTGCAGTCAGCCTTCCCCAACGGCATCGAAGGGCAGAAGGATGGCCTCAAGTCCGCCGACAACATCAACGTGATCGCGGTGGCCGACACCGACCTGCTCAGCGACCGCATGTGGGTGCAGGTGCAGGACTTCTTCGGCCAGCGCGTGCCGCAGCCGTTCGCCGACAACAGTGGCTTCGCCATCAACGCCCTGGACAACCTGTCCGGCAGCGACGCGCTGATCAGCGTGCGTTCGCGCGGGCGCTTCAGCCGCCCGTTCGAAGTGGTCGAAGCCCTGCAACGTGAGGCCGAGGCGCAATTCCGGGTCAAGGAAGAGGCCCTGCAGAAACGCCTGGCCGACACCGAGCAGAAGCTCGCCGCCCTGCAGCAGCAGGATCCGAGCAAGGCCCTGGAGCTGACCCCGGAACAGCAGGCCACCGTGCAGCAGTTCCTCGCCGAGAAGGTGCGCATCCGCAAGGAGCTGCGCGAGGTGCGTTTCCAGCTCAACTCGCGGATCGAGGATCTGGGCCGCGTGCTGAAGTTCGTCAACATTGCCCTGGTGCCCCTGCTGCTGACCCTGGCGGTGCTGGCCCTGTGGCTGTGGCGTCGGCGCAAGGCCTGACGCGGGTTGCCGCGGCCCCTGGCCGCGGCACCTTCATCGGCACCCGGCCACCACGCGGCCGGGTGATTAGGGAGAATCAAGCATGAACAGTCGAGGCTGGCTGGGCCTGGGCGGGCTGCTGCTATTGCTGCTGGCCGGCATGCTGGTGGTCGAGCGTCAGCCGCCAGCGCCATTGCCACCGGCGGCGCCCGTCGCCTGGCTAGCGGCGTTGCAGGATGCGCGGCAGCCGCTGCTGGCCATCGAAGTACGCCGTCCGGGCCAGCCGCTGGTGCGCCTGGAGCGGCGTGCCACGGGCTGGGTGCTGCCGGCCAAGGCCGAGTATCCGGCGGATCAGCAGCGGGTTGCCGAGCTGCTGCGGGCGCTCACTGCGGCGCACCAGTTGGCGCCGCGCAGCGCCCGTAGCGAGGACTATGGTCAGCTGGGCCTGGCGGTGCAGGGCGCTGTGGCGGAGCAGGGCATCCAGCTGCGTCTCGAGCGGGAGGGCGGCGCGCCGCTGCTGTTGCTGATCGGCAAGACGGAGCAGGGCGGTCAGCTGGTGCGGCGGGCGGACGAGGCGCAGAGCTGGCTGATCGACCAGCTCATCGAGCTGCCGGCCAACGAACTGCAGTGGCTGGATCGGCGGGTCACCGCGATTCCTTTCGCGGCAGTGCGCGAGCTGACCCTGCAACATGCCGACGGCGAGCGCCTGAGCCTGTTTCGCGCCACGCCGGAGCAGACCCATCTGCAGCTGCGCGAGCTGCCGGCGGGGCGCCGTTTGCTGGCCGAGGGTGCCGGCGATGACAGCGCCCGGCTGTTTGCCGACCTGCAGTTCAACGAGGTTGCACCGTTGGCGCAGATCGCCTTCAAGGGCCACGCGGCCCTGCGCTTTCGCCTCGAGGACTTCACCGGCAAGACCCTGCAAGGGGCGTTGTACCTGCAGGCGCAGCAGCCCTGGCTGGTGCTGGAGAGTGGCAGTGGCTTGGCCGCCGAGCAGCTGCCCGGGCCTCCCGGTTGGGCCTACCTGCTGGATGAACAGAGCTATCGGCAACTGGCGAAAAAGCTGACCGATATGCTCGCGCAGAAGACCTGAAAAAGCCGTGCAGGCCCCGTTTTACGGGGCTTTCAGACGGCCTAAAAAATCCCTTGGAAAGTCGAAAGCTTGTTTTATACTCGACGAGCGGTCGCATCAGGACGCCATTCGGAAGACCAGCTCCACGCTGTTCTGGCCAGGGGTCGGGAGAAGAAGAAGAACGTTTGTGCCGAGCCGTCGAAGCCCACCCGGGCAATAAAACAATATTGAGAGTCGAGGGAAGTGGTAATGGCTGATCGTGAGGTCGGAACCGTCAAGTGGTTCAATGATTCCAAGGGGTATGGCTTCATTCAACGCGAAAGCGGCCCGGACGTGTTCGTCCACTACCGCGCCATCCGCGGCGAAGGTCACCGCTCTCTGGTGGAAGGCCAGCAGGTCGAGTTCTCCGTGATCCAGGGCCAGAAAGGCCTGCAGGCGGAAGACGTGTCCAAGGTCTGAGACCGGCACAGCAAACAAAAAGGCCCGTCAGTGACGGGCCTTTTTGTTTTTCGGCGCAGGTGCTGGCTTTGGTTCCCTCGCCCTTTGGGAGAGGGCTAGGGTGAGGGTGCTGCAGATAGCTCGACGTGGCCTGGAACCCCTCACCCCCGGCCCCTCTCCCAGAGGGAGAGGGGAGTCATCAGTCGGTGCGCCAGATGATTTCCTGCTCGCCGTCGGCGTCGATCTTGATCCAGCGATCCGCCTCTTCGTCGGCTTCTTCCTCGCTCCAGCCACCGGGGGCGCAGCGCACCTGCACGCCGAGGGCGGCGAAGGCGGCGCGGGCGCAGGCCAGGTCATCGGCCCAGGGCGTGGCGTCGCTTTCCAGGTAGAGGCTGTGCCACTTGCCGACGGCCTTGGGCAGCCAGGTCACCGGTACATCGCCGGCGCGGCACTTGAAGGTCTGGCCCTGCTGGCGCCACTCGCTGACCGGGCCGATGGCCGTGCCCAGCCAGGCGGCGATGGCCTGGTGGTCGGTGTCCTTGAGGTAGATCTCGATATCGGGTTGGCGCATGGCTCAGTCCTTATCCTTTTCGATCCAATCGTAGCGAATGGACACGGTGACTTCGAAGTCTTCTCCGATCACCGCGGCGCGGCGTTCGGCGCTGGCGCGCCAGCCGTGCGGGGTCATGGCCAGCAGGTCGGCGCGGGCCTGGGCGTCGGCCAGCAGCAGGGGGAAGCTGAGGGTCTCGCTGTGGGCCAGGCGCATGCCGGCGGGAATCAGTTCCAGGTGCTTCTGGTCATCGTAGTCGCGCACTTCGTCGTACAGCTTCTGGCGCAGTTCCATCAGGTGCACGCGGGTCGGCCCCATGCGCAGCAGGCCGCCGCCGGGCTTGAGCAGGCGCTGGGCTTCCTGCCAGTCCAGCGGGCTGAATACGCTGGCCAGCAGGTCGCAGCTGGCGTCACTCAGCGGTATGCGGGCCATGCTCGCCACCAGCCAGCTCAGCCGTGGCGTACGCTTGCAGGCGCGTTTGACCGCCTCGCGGGAGATGTCCAGGGCATAGCCGTCGGCAGCCGGCAGCTGCTCGGCGAGCTGGGCGGTGTAGTAGCCCTCGCCGCAGCCGATATCCAGCCAGCGCTGCGGCGTGCGCTCGGCGGCCAGCTCGGCCAGGCGCCGGGCCAGCGGGGCGTAGTGGCCGCCGTCGAGAAAGCGCCGACGGGCCTCGACCATGGCCTGGTTGTCACCGGGGTCGCGGCTGTTCTTGTGCTGTACCGGCAGCAGGTTGTAGTAGCCCTGGCGGGCACGGTCGAAGCTGTGCCGGTTGCTGCAGGCCAGGCCGCTGTCACCGGGGCTCAGCGGTGTCTGGCAGATCGGGCAGATCAGGCTCATGCGAGCAGGTTGACCAGGGTCTGGTAATAGATCTCGGTCAGCACATCCAGATCGCTGGCCAGCACGCGCTCGTCCACCTGGTGGATGGTGGCGTTGACCGGGCCCAGTTCGACCACTTGCGTACCCAAAGTGGCGATAAAGCGGCCGTCCGAGGTGCCGCCGGAGGTCGACGGGGTGGTGTCGCGGCCGGTGATGCTCTTGATGCTGGCGGCCACCGCGTCGAGCAGGTCGCCCGGCTGGGTGAGGAACGGCAGGCCGGACAGCGCCCAGTCCAGCTGATAGTCCAGGCCGTGCTTGTCGAGGATAGCGGTAACGCGTTGCTGCAGGCCTTCGACGGTCGACTCGGTGGAGAAGCGGAAGTTGAACACCGCTTTCAGTTCACCGGGGATCACGTTGGTGGCGCCGGTACCGGAGTTGAGGTTGGAGACCTGGAAGCTGGTCGGCGGGAAGTAGGCGTTGCCGTTGTCCCAGTGCTCGGCGGCCAGTTCGGCCAGGGCCGGGGCTGCCAGGTGAATGGGGTTCTTGGCCAGGTGCGGGTAGGCCACGTGGCCCTGCTTGCCGCGCACGGTGAGGGTGCAGCCGAGCGAGCCCCGGCGGCCGTTCTTGACTACGTCGCCGACCAGGGTGGTGCTTGACGGCTCGCCGACAATGCACCAGTCGAGACGCTCGCCGCGCTCGCGCAGGCGCTCGACCACGGCCTTGGTGCCGTGGTGGGCCGGGCCTTCCTCGTCGCTGGTGATCAGGAAGGTGATGGCGCCCTTGTGGTTCGGGTAATTGGCGACAAAGCGCTCCACGGCGATGATCATCGATGCCAGGCTGCCCTTCATGTCGGCTGCACCACGGCCGCAGAGCATGCCGTGCTCGTCGATCAGGGCATCGAACGGCTGGTGCTGCCAGGCCTGCAGCGGGCCGGTCGGTACCACGTCGGTGTGGCCGGCGAAGCACAGTACCGGGCCGTCGCCGCCACGATGGGCCCAGAAGTTGTCCACCTCTTCGATCCGCATCGGCTCCACGGCAAAGCCGGCAGCCGCCAGGCGGCGCATCATCAGCTCCTGGCAGCCTTCGTCGACCGGGGTGACGGACGGGCGGCGGATCAGGTCGCAGGCAAGCTCAAGGGTGGGGGAGAGGGTGGTCATTGCAGCTCCGGAACAGCGGAATTCAGAAAGGCCGCCATCTTAAAGCAAAACGGCGGCTCAAGGCCGCCGTTTCGACAGGTCGCAGCCGGCTCAGGCCGCGCTGGCAGCCTGGTCGGCGTCTTCCTCGGCGGGCTTCGGCAGGGACGACAGCAGGGCCATGATCAGTGCCGCCAGGTAGGGCAGCGACTGCACCAGCAGGGTAGCGACCCAGAACTTCACGTCGGGCGTGCTGATGTCCTGCACCAGGCTGATGCCGATCGCCGCACCCCACAGCAGAAGCATCATGAACACTTCTTCGCGGGCTTCGGCCAGGGCCACCATGATGCCGTGGTTGCTGGCCATCTTCGGCGTGCGGAAGAACGGGATGGTCTTGGTGAAGGTGCCGTACAACACCGCCTTGGCGATGGTGTGCGACAGCGCCAGCCCGGCGATGGCCGCCTGGAACGAGCGCACCAGATCGACGCCCATCGCCTTGCGGTAGAGGAACATGATCTTGCCGAACTTGAAGAAGAACAGGGTCAGCGGCGGGATGGCGAAGATCAGCAGCGGCGGGTCGACGCGCTGCGGCACGATGATCATGCCGGCCGACCAGAGCAGGGCACCGGCGGTGAAGAAGATGTTCAGGCCGTCGGCGATCCACGGCAGCCAGCCGGCGATGAAGTGGTAGCGCTGGCCGCGGGTCAGGTGCGAATCCTGGCCGCGGAACAGGCTGCGCGCATGGCCCTTCATGATCTGGATGGCGCCATAGGCCCAGCGGAAACGCTGCTTCTTGTAGTCGATGAAGGTGTCCGGCATCAGACCACGACCGAAGCTCTCGTGGGCGTAGGCGGCCGAATAGCCTTTCTCGAAAACGCGCAGACCCAGCTCGGCATCCTCGCAGATGGTCCAGTCGGCCCACTTCAGCTCGTCCATCACGCTGCGGCGGATCATGGTCATGGTGCCGTGCTGGATGATCGCGTCGCGGTCGTTGCGGGTCACCATGCCGATGTGGAAGAAGCCCTTGTACTCGGCGTAGCAGAGCTTCTTGAAGGTGCTTTCGTTGCCGTCGCGGTAGTCCTGCGGCGATTGCACCACGGCGATCTTCGGATCGCTGAAGTGCGGCACCATGTGCTTGAGCCAGTTCTTGTTGACGCAGTAGTCGGAGTCGATCACCGCGACCACTTCGGCATCCGGCGCGGTGTGCGGCAGGATGTAGTTCAGCGCGCCGCCCTTGAAGCCCTCGATGGGCGCCACGTGGAAGAAGCGGAAGCGCGGGCCGAGTTCTTCGCAGTAGGCCTGCACCGGTTCCCAGACCTTGGGATCCTTGGTGTTGTTGTCGATGATGATGACTTCGTAGTCCGGATAGTCCAGGGCGGCCAGGGCATCCAGGGTCTGTTTCACCATCTCCGGCGGTTCGTTGTAGCAGGGCACGTGGATCGACACCTTGGGCCGGTAGGCGGTGTCGGCCAGCACCGGCAGGAACGGCCGGCGGCGCTTGCGCGTCCAGGCGGTTTCGGCCAGCTCGTGGGCTTCGGTGAGCAGGACGATAAATACGCCCAACGCACCTATACCCAGCAGGCCGCCGACGGTCAGGCTGAACCAAGTGCTGTACTGCTGGCTGTAGTCGTAGGCGATCCACACCAGGGCGGAGCCGCCGACGAAAGCGACGAAGGTCAGGAAGGTGCGCCCGCGCTGGCGCAGCGAGCTGCCGTCGATCAGCATCAGGGCCAGGGCCAGCAGGGCCAGTACCACCGAGCCGACGGCCAGCATGCGCCATTGCGGAATGGCGACCACCGGGCCTTCGAAGGCGAACTTGGGCTGGCGGTCGAGGTTGTACACGCCCCAGTAGGCGCCCACCGAGCCTTCGTCGCCGGCTTTCCACGGCTGGTCGAAGGCTTCGATGACGAAGTAGTTGTAACCCTTGGCGTTCAGCGCGTTGACCAGGGTGCGCAGGTAGATCGCCTGATCCGCCTGGGAGGCATCGGCGCCGCCACGCATGCGACCGTTGCTCGGCCAGCCGACTTCGGACAGCAGCAGCGGTTTTTTCGGGAACAGTTTCTTCAGGTCACGGGCGCGTTCGAGGACGAACTGGGTGGAGTCCTCCATCGGCACGAACTCCCAGTAGGGCAGCACATGGGCCGCCACCAGGTCGGTGTGCTTGGCCAGCTCCGGGTATTCCTGCCAGATGTGCCACTGCTCGGAGGTGGTGACCGGCACCTTGACGGCGGCGCGCACCCGGTCGAGGTACTCGATCAGGTGGTCGACGGTGATTTCGCGGCGGAACAGCGCCTCGTTACCAACCACCACGCGCACGACGCTGCGCGAGTCGTTGGCGATCTCGATGGCCTTGGCGATCTCGCGCTCGTTGCGTTCTTCGTCCGGGCTGATCCAGATACCCAGGGTCACGCGCAGGCCGAATTCCTCGGCCAGGCGCGGGATATCGGCCAGGGTACCATCCACCGAATAGGTACGGATGCTGTCGGTCTGCTTGCTCAGCAGCTCGAGGTCGGCGCGGATCTGCTCATCGTTGGGGTAGATGTTGCGCTGCGGGTCTTGCCCGGCGCGGAACGGCGAGAAGGAGAAGCCGGAGATCTGCTCTGGCCAGTCCGGGGCGGTGACCGGTCGGTTGTAGAGTGCCCAGATACCGGTGAACAGCGCGGCGACTGCCACGAAGACCACCAGATTGAGTCCGAATTTGCGCGTTGGCATAGCTGTTATCAGGTTCCGCAGGGTGGAACAGGGGAAAGGGCCGGCGGACGCCGGTCGGCGCGCATGCTACTCCGCTGCCGATTACCTGTATAGCATCGCTGGGGCCGCGGTTGGCGGGCTTTGGCGGGGCCGGGGCTTTGATCCGCAAATCGCCGGGCAAGTTCGCTCGGGCACCGTTCAGAGGGCGCGCAAGAGGATGCGTTCGCAGGTGGCCAGGTCGATCTCCTGCTGCTCGCCGAGGGCGGTGATGCCATGGCGCTGCAGCTGGGCCAGCACCTCGGGCACCACCTCGGCGTCCAGGCCGTGGGCCGACAGGCGGGTGGCCAGGCCCATGCGGCGGAAAAACCCTTCGGTGGCGGCGATGGCCGCATCGATGCGCTGCTCGGCCGGGCCGTGCAGGCCCCAGACCCGCTGGGCGTATTGCAGCAGCTTGGCGCGCTTGGCCTCGCGGCGTTCGGCGAGCAGGGCGGGGAGGATGATGGCCAGCGTCTGGGCATGGTCGAGGTGGTAGAGCATGGTCAGCTCGTGGCCGATCCGGTGGCTGCTCCAGTCCTGCGCCACGCCGCAGCCGAGCAGGCCGTTCAGGGCCTGGCTGGCGCACCACATGAGGTTGGCGCGCACCGCATAGTCCTCGGGGTTGACCAGGGCCTTGGGGCCTTCCTCGATCAGGGTCAGCAGCAGGCCCTCGGCGCAGCGATCCTGCAACGGCACGTGGCCGCTGCCGGCGAGGTACTGCTCCAGGGTGTGCACGAAGGTGTCGACCACGCCATTGCCGGTCTGTCGCGGCGGCAGGCTGAAAGTGGTGCACGGGTCGAGGATGGCGAAGCGCGGGAACAGTCGCGGGCTGGCAAAGGCCAGGCGCTGCTGGCGCGCGGCGTGGCTGAGCACGCCGCTGCCGTTGCTTTCCGAGCCGGTGGCGGGAAGGGTCAGCACGCAGCCGAGCGGCAGGGCGCGGTCGATGCGGGTGCCGTCGAGCAGGTCGCAGGGATCGCCGGGGTAGACGCTGGCGGCGGCGATGAACTTGCTGCCGTCGATCACCGAACCGCCGCCGACGGCGAGGATGAAGTCGCATTCCTCGCTGCGCGCCTGGGCCACCCCGCGCAGCAGGCTGGCGTACTGCGGGTTGGCCTCGATACCGGCAAAGCGGCTGATCCGATGGCCTTGCAGCGCCTGCTCGACCTCCTGCCACACGCCGTTCTGCAGGATGCTGCCGCCGCCATGGCAGACCAGCACCCGGCTGCCGGCGGGGATGTGCTGCGCCAGGCTGGCGATCTGTCCGGCGCCGAACAGGATGCGCGTAGGGTTATAGAAGCTGAAGTTGCGCATGGCGGACTCCGCTTGCGGTCTCCCTGCACTATAGCGAAGTGCCTGGCTGGGGCATTTGTCTCCAGGGCTCTATAATGCCGGCCGGTTTTCGAGGTGAGTGACGATGACGACAGACGACCCGCGTTTCGGTGGCATAGCCCGGCTCTACGGAGCGGAGGGCCTGCAGCGTCTGCAGGCGGCCCATGTGGCGGTGGTCGGCATCGGCGGCGTGGGTTCCTGGGCGGCCGAGGCCCTGGCCCGCTCCGGGGTGGGCGAGATCTCCCTGTTCGACCTGGATGACGTCTGCATCACCAATACCAACCGCCAGGTGCACGCCATCGAGGGCGCGGTGGGCAAGGCCAAGGTCGACGAAATGGCGGCGCGCATCCGCGCCATCAACCCGGCCTGCACCGTGCATGCGGTGGCCGACTTCGTCACCCGCGAGACCATGGCCGAATACATCACCGAGCAGCTGGATGCGGTGATCGACTGCATCGACAGTGTGGCGGCCAAGGCCGCGCTGATCGCCTGGTGCAAGCGGCGCAAGATCCAGATCGTCACCACCGGCGGTGCCGGCGGACAGGTCGACCCGACGCAGATCCAGGTCGCCGACCTCAACAAGACCTTCAACGATCCGCTGATTGCCAAGGTGCGCAGCACCCTGCGCCGCGACTACAACTTCTCGCGTACACCGGGGCGTACCTACAGCGTGACCACGGTGTTTTCCAGCGAGCAGCTGCGCTACCCCAAACCGGATGGTTCGGTGTGCCAGACCAAGGCTTTCGTCGGCGAAGGGGTGAAGCTGGACTGCGCCGGCGGCTTCGGCGCGGCGATGATGATCACCGCCAGCTTCGGCATGGTCGCTGCGGCCAGGACGGTGGACAAGCTGGTGGCCGGCGCACGCCGCCCGGCCGAGCGGCGCGCCGCCCAGGGCTGAGACGCGGCTTTGTATCAGGCCCTTTACCCAGGCATTACCTTGTCCTGACCCAAGGGTGGCGGTCGGCTTGGCAGTATGGCGGCTTCGTCTGTTCCTGCCGCGGAAGCCGCTCCATGCCTGGATCCCTGTTGCGCCTGTGTCTGCCGTTCTGCCTGCTGGTGCTTGGCGCGTGCGCCGGGCATCCCGAGCCGCCGGAGGATCCGGGGGCCGCGATCGACGCCTACCTGCAGGGTGCCTATCGGCCCGCCGTGCGTCTGCCCGTACAGGGCTGGGACAGCGAGTGGACGCTGGGCAGCGAGGTGGTCGAGCTGAGCTGGCTGGCCCCGCGCGAGGCTCCGGCTGCACTGATCCTCTACCTGCCGGGGCTGGGCGAAGGCAGCCGCGCCGGCGAACAGTGGCGGCGGGCCTGGGCCGAGGCCGGCTACGCGGTGCTGTCGGTGCAGCCCAAGCGCTACGGGCGCGCCATCTATTCCAGCAGCGAAGCGCAGGCCGGGGTGTTCTACGGCCTGGCCCAGCGCAGCTATGCCGAGACGGCGCTGCGCGGGCGCCTGGCGCTGCTCGACCAGGTACTGGGCGAAGTACGCCGGCGTGCCGCGCTTGGCGAGTTCGCCGGGGTCGATCTGCAGCGGGTGGTGGTGGCCGGTTTCGACCTGGGCGCGCAGACTGCCGCAGCCCTGGCCGGCGAACGGCTTGCCGGGGCAGCTCCGGCCGCCGCCTGGCAGCCACTGGCGGCGATCCTGTTGAGTCCCTATGTAGCCAGCCCCAGCGAGCCGCAGCGTTTTGCCCAGATTGCCACGCCGCTGCTGGCGGTGACCGGGGCGCATGACGAGGATCCGTTCAACTGGGTGACCCCGGCACAGCGCCGCCAGCAGCTGTGGCACGGGTTGCAGGTGGCCGACAGCTATCAGCTGCTGATCGACGCGGCCGCTCATGCTCAGCTCAGCGGTTCGCTGGTGGCGCAGCGCAGCGGGCGACCTGGCGTGCGCCCGCCGGGTAATGGCGCGGGCCCCGGTGCGGGCAGCGGGCCCGGTGGTGGTCATGGCGGCGAGGTATTCAGTAGCCGCGCCGGCCATGGCCAGGGGCTGGAGGAGGCCTTCGATCCGCGCCAGGCGGCCAAGGTGCAGGCGGTCAGCCTGGCCTTCCTCGATGCGCGGGTGCGTCACGCGGCGGCGGCCGAGACCTGGCTGAACCAGGCCGCAGCGACCTGGCTGGCACCAGCGGCCAGTCTGGAGCGCAAACCCTAGCCTTCACGCCGTCACGGCTCGGCAGGCCGTATAATCCGGGTTTTCCCGTGCCTGCCGGCGCCATGAGACCTTCCCCATGCTCAACAACGATGTGCTGCGCAGCCTGCGCTACCTGCTGGATGTCAACGACGCCAAACTGGCGGAGATCGCCCAGCTGGCCGACTACCCGCTGAGCGAAGAGGCCGTGGCGGCCCTGCTGAAGAAGGACGACGAGCCCGGTTACCAGTCCTGTAGCGATGTGGTGCTGGCCCATGTGCTCGATGGCCTGGTGTTCTACAAGCGCGGCAAGGACGACAGCCGCCCGCCATTGCCGGTGGAAAAGCGCCTGAGCAACAACATCATCCTGAAGAAGCTGCGCGTGGCCTTCGAGCTGAAGGACGACGACATGCACGCCATCCTCCAGGCCGCCGACCTGCCGATGACCAAGGCCGAGCTGAGTGCGCTGTTCCGCAAGCCGGGGCACAAGAACTTCCGTGCCTGCGGCGACCAGGTGCTGCGCAACTTCCTGCGTGGCCTGACCAGCCGCGAGCGCGGCTGAGGCGGCTCCGACAGCCATTGGCGATCGGCGGCGGGTCGCGGGATCGGCAACAGCTTCTAAGCTCTAGTTATCGCCAGGACGTGGCTAGTTGCACAACGACAGGGATTCACGTGTCGCATCGTGCAAGAGGTGATGTCTGTGTTCCTCTCGCCGCTCCATCCCGCCCGCGGCCTGCCGCCGCTCCGTCTGCTCCGTCGCTTGCTCCTGCTGGGTTTGCTGCTGGCTGGCCCGCCCGTGCTGGCACAGCAGACGGTGCATATCGGCACCGGCGACTGGGTGCCCTATGTCGATCAGCAACGCAGTGATGCCGGTGCCCTGGCACGCCTGGTGCGGGCGGTGTTCGCCGAGGCCGGCTACCAGGTCGACTTCAGCTTCTACCCCTGGGAGCGCAACGTGCTGATGCTGCAGCAGGGCGGGCTGGACGCCATCATGCCGTACAGCTGCAACCCGCTACGCGAGGAGTACGGGGTATGCAGCGAGGCGCTGGTGCGCGGTGAAGTGGTGCTGTTCCACCGCCGTGACCTGGTTTTCGACTGGCAGCGCCTCGAAGACTTGCGGCCCTACCGGATCGGCACCACCCTCGGTTATTCCTACGGCCCGCAGTTCGACCGCCTGGCCCAGAGCGGTGCCCTGCAGATCGAGCAGAGCAGCAAGGAGGAAACCAGCTTCCGCCTGCTGGAGCTGGGGCGCATCGACCTGCATCCGCAGGATCGGGCGGTGGGCTATGCACTGCTGCGGCGCCTGTACCCGGGGCCGCTGCCGCTGGCGATCACTCACCATCCGCGCTACCTGAACACCGAGCCGCTGCGCCTGTTGTTCCGCAAGGACGACTCGGCTGCCGCCGAACTGCTGCGCCGTTTCAACCAGGCACTGGCGCACTTTGCCCAGCGCGGCGAGCTGAAGCGCCTGCAGGAGGCGTTGTACTCGGGGGATGCCGACAGCTGGCGGCTGGCTCGCTAGGCCTGGCTGGCTGCCAGCTCGCGCATGCGCTGCAGCACGGCGTTGAGGCCGTTGCTGCGCGAGGGCGAGAGCTGGCGGGCCAGGCCCAGCTGGTTGAACCAGTCGGCCAGGTCGAGGGCGGCCAGTTCAGTGGCGTCCAGGCCGTCGACCCGGGCAAGCAGCACGGCCAGCAGGCCGCGGATCAGACGCGCATCGCTGGCGGCGCGAAACTGCCAGTGGCCGTCGCGTAGTTCGCCGAGCAGCCAGACCTGGCTTTCGCAGCCGTGCACGCGGTTGGCTTCGTTTTTCTCGCTGTCGCTGAGGGGCGACAGGCGCTCGCCCCACTGCATCAGCAGGCGCGCGCGCTGCTCCCAGCCGGGGCAGGCGGCGAAGGTGGCGAGGGCTTCCGCGGCCGGGCTCGGCAGGCTCATCGCAGCAGCTCCAGGCTGTTGTCGAGGGCGGCGAAGAAGCGCTCCAGGTCGGCACCGTCGTTGTACAGGCCGAGCGACACGCGAATCGCCCCAGGCAGGTGCAGGCTTTTCAGCAGCGGCATGGCGCAGTGGTGGCCGGCGCGCACGGCGATGCCCTGTTCGCTCAGCAGGTGGGCGAGGTCGGCGTTGTGCACGCCGGCCACGGTGAAGCTGGCCAGGGCCAGCTGCGGTGCGCCGAGCAGCTGGATGCCGTCGCGCACGGCCAGCCCGGCCAGCAGCTTGGCATGCAGTGCGGCCTCGTGGCCGGCCACGGCGGCCTGATCCAGGCTGGCCAGGTAGTCGAGGGTCGCGCCCAGGGCAATGACCGCCGAAATCGCCGGCGTGCCGGCCTCGAAGCCCAGCGGGGCGGGGCGGAAGCGGGCGTCCTGGTAATCGGCCTGCAGCACCATTTCGCCGCCGAACTGCCAGTGGCGCAGCTGCGCCAGCGCCGTGCTGCGCCCGTAGAGCAGGCCGAGGCCGTCCGGGCCATACAGCTTGTGGCTGGAGCAGACGTAGAAGTCGCAGCCCAGCGCCTGCATGTCGTGGCGTCCGTGCACGGCGCCCTGGGCGCCGTCGATCACGCTCAGCGCGCCTTGGGCGCGGGCCAGGGCGATCAGCTCCAGCGCGGGTTGCCAGCGACCGAGCACGTTGGACAGCTGCGACAGCGCCAGCAGGCGGGTGCGCGGGCCGATCAGCGTGGCCGCCTGCTGCAGGTCGATCTGGCCCAGCTCGTCCAGCGGCAGCACCACCAGGCGCAGGCCGCGGCGCAGTGCCAGTTGCTGCCAGGGCAGCAGGTTGGCGTGGTGTTCCAGGGCGCTGACCACCAGCTCGTCGCCGGGCTGCAGCAGGTGCTCCAGCCCGTAGGCCAGCAGGTTGAGGGATTCGGTGCTGCCGCGGGTGAAGACGATCTCATCGCTGTTGGCCGCGTTCAGCCAGCGTGCGGCCTTCTCCCGGGTCGCCTCGAAGGCGCGGGTGGCGCGTTCGCCGGGCAGGTGCTGGGCGCGGTGCACATTGGCCGCACCGCTGGCGTAGTAGCCAAGCAGGCTGTCGAGCAGGGCCTGTGGCTTCTGCGCGGTGGCGGCGCTGTCCAGGTAGGTCTGACCCTCGGCCTCGAGGGCCAGGATGCCGGGGAAGTCGGCGCGCCAGGGGGAGTTCAGGGACATGGGCGTGGCACTGCTGGGAAATGTGCTGAGTATAAATAGACAGGCCGGGCATGGGCCCGGCCTGTCGCGATCTTCACGCTAAAAGCTGTCGCGTAGGGTGCGCCGCGCGCACCGTAGGGCGCATGGCGGGATTCAGGTGCGCGCGGTGCACCCTACGGGGATCAGTTGTGGGCGTGCAGGGCCTCATTGAGCTCGATCGCGGTCTTGTTGGTCTTGCACTCCACCGCACCGGTCTGCGAGTTGCGGCGGAACAGCAGATCCGGCTGGCCAGCCAGGTCGCGGGCCTTGAGCACCTTGACCAGGTTGTTCTGCTCGTCGAGCAGGGCCACCTTGGTGCCAGCGGTGATGTACAGGCCGGATTCCACGGTGTTGCGGTCGCCCAGCGGAATGCCGATGCCGGCGTTGGCGCCGATCAGGCAGCCTTCGCCAACGCTGATGACGATGTTGCCGCCGCCGGACAGGGTGCCCATGGTCGAGCAGCCGCCGCCCAGATCCGAGCCCTTGCCGACGAATACGCCAGCGGAGACGCGGCCTTCGATCATGCCCGGGCCGGCGGTGCCGCCGTTGAAGTTGACGAAACCTTCGTGCATCACGGTGGTGCCTTCACCGATGTAGGCACCCAGGCGCACGCGGGCGCTGTCGGCGATGCGCACGCCGGCCGGCACCACGTAGTCGGTCATTTTCGGGAACTTGTCCACCGAGAACACTTCCAGCAGCTCGCCCTTCAGGCGCGCTTCCAGCTGACGCTCGGCCAGCTCGCCGAGGTCGACGGCACCCTGGCTGGTCCAGGCCACGTTCGGCAGCAGCGGGAAGATGCCGGTCAGGTTCAGGCCGTGGGGCTTGGCCAGACGGTGCGACAGCAGGTGCAGCTTGAGGTAGGCCTCGGGGGTGGAGGTCAGCGCGGCATCTTCGGCCAGCAGGGTGACCACCAGCGGCTTGGTGCTTTCGGCCAGGCGGGTAAGCAGGGCGGCCTGGGCGGCGTCGATACCCTTGATGGCGTTGGCCAGCTCGGCGGCCTGGTTGATGGTGATGGCGATGGCCTGGTTGCCGCCGCTGTAACCCAGCTTGGCGGAAACGGCGGCGACCAGCTCGGCGGCCGGGTTGAGCAGGGGTTGGGCGTAGAACACTTCCAGCCAGTTGCCCTGGCGATTCTGGGTGCCGACACCGAAGGCGATGCTGAAGAGAGTAGTGGACATGTCGATTTCCTTGGATGAGGTGGGCGCGCGGGCTCAGGCCAGCGCGGCGGAATAGAGTTCAGGCTTGAAACCAACCAGGGTGCGGTGGCCCAGGTCGAGTACCGGACGCTTGATCATCGACGGTTGCGCCAGCATCAGCTCGATGGCCTTGGCCTGGTCGAGGTCGGCTTTCTGCGCGTCGTCGAGTTTGCGGAAGGTCGTCCCCGCACGGTTGAGGACGATCTCCCAGCCGTGCTCGTCGCACCATTTCTGCAGGTTGGCGCGGTCGATGGCGGAGACTTTGTAGTCGTGGAAGCTGTAGGCCGTGCCGTGCTCGTCGAGCCAGGTACGGGCCTTCTTCATGGTGTCGCAAGCCTTAATACCGTAGAGAGTAATACTCATGGTTAGAGTCCTTTGACGAAGGCGCGGATGCGCTCGGCCGCTTCGATGCACTCGGCCAGCGGCGCGACCAGGGCCATGCGTACGCGGTTGGCACCCGGGTTGTGGCCGTCCACTTCGCGCGACAGGTAGGAGCCGGGCACCACGGTGACGTGCTCGCGGGCGAACAGCTCGCGGGTGAAGGTCTGGTCGTCCACCGGGGTCTTGGCCCACAGGTAGAAGCCGCCGTCCGGGCGCTGCACGTCGAGCACGCCGCCGAGGATATCCAGCACCGCGTCGAACTTCTCGCGGTACAGGGCGCGGTTGGCGCGCACGTGGATCTCGTCGTTCCAGGCGGCGACGCTGGCCAGCTGGGTCTGCACCGGCATGGCGCAGCCGTGGTAGGTACGGTACAGCAGGAAAGCTTTCAGAATGTCGGCGTCGCCGGCCACGAAGCCCGAACGCAGGCCCGGCAGGTTGGAGCGCTTGGACAGGCTGTGGAACACCACGCAGCGCGCAAAATCGCTGCGGCCCAGCTCGGCACAGGCGCTCAGCAGGCCGGCCGGCGGGTGCTGCTCGTCGAAGTACAGTTCGCTGTAGCACTCGTCGGCGGCGATCACGAAGTCGTACTGGTCGGCCAGGGCGATCAGCTTCTTCAGCTGCTCGACCGGGATCAGCGCGCCGGTGGGGTTGCCCGGCGAGCATAGGAAGAGGATCTGGCAACGCTGCCAGACCTCGGCCGATACGGCGTCGAAGTCCGGGTTGAAGCCGTTGTCTTCCAGGCACGGCAGGTAGTGCGGCGTGGCGCCGGCGAGCAGGGCCGCGCCTTCATAGATCTGGTAGAAGGGGTTGGGGCTGACTACCAGGCCGCCGACATCGCGCTGCACCACGGTCTGGGTGAAGGCGAACAGCGCCTCGCGGGTGCCGTTGACCGGCAGCACATGGCGGGCGGCGTCCAGCCAGCCGGCCGGTACGTTGAAGCGGCGCTCGCACCAGGCGGCGATGGCTTCGCGCAGCGCCGGGATGCCCAGGGTGGTCGGGTACACGGCCATCTGCTCGAGGTTGGCACTCAGTGCCTCGGCGACGAAGGCCGGCGACTTGTGCTTGGGCTCGCCGATGGACAGGGCGATCGGCCGTTTGTCCGCCGCCGGGGTGACGCCGCCAAGCAGGGCGCGCAGTTTCTCGAAGGGGTAGGGCTGCAGATGGGACAGGGCGTGGTTCATGACGTCTGGTTCTGTACTGGTGAAGTGGCGCCTGCGCTCAGATGCTGATGGCGCCGGTGTTGATGGATTCGCCGTGGGCCTGGGACAGTTGCTGGGCAATCTCTTCCTGCAGGCGGGCACACAGCTCGGGGTCGGACAGCGGCTGGTTGCGCGCATCGGTGATGAAGAACACGTCCTCCACCCGCTCGCCGAGAGTGGCGATCTTGGCGTTCTGCAGCGACAGGTCGAAGTCGAGGAAGATCTTGCCGATCCGCGCCAGCAGGCCGGGGCGATCCGGGGCGGTGATCTCCAGTACGGTGACCGGGCGCTGGGCGTCGTTGTGGATGCTCACCTGCGGGGCGAAGGCGAAGTGCTTGAGCTGGCGCGGCACGCGGCGCTGGATGATCGCCGGGTATTCGTCCGGGTTCTTCAGCGCCTCGATCAGGCCCTCGCGAATCTGCTTGATGCGCGCCGGGTTGTCGCCGATACGCCCGCCTTCGGTATCCAGGACGATGTAGGTGTCGAGGGTGAACTGGCTGGTGGAGGTGATCACCCGGGCGTCATGGATGTTCAGGTTGAGCTGATCCATGGCGGCCACGGTCACGGCGAAGAAGTCGTGCTGGTCGGGGGCGTAGATGAAGATCTGGGTGGCGCCCTCGAACTCGCGCTGGGCGGTTTCCTTGATCAGCACCAGCGGGTCGTTGCCGGCCGGGTGCTGGAGGATCGCCTCGGTGTGCCAGGCCACGTCGGCGGCGGTATGGCGCAGGAAGTAGTCGTCGCCAAGCTGGCTCCACAGCTGCTCGGCATCGTCCTGGTCGATGCCGCCGCGCACCAGGATGTCGATGGCCGAGCTCTGGGTCTGGCGGATCTGCTCTTCGCGATCCAGCGGGTTTTCCAGGCCGCGGCGCAGGGCGCGCTTGGTCTCGGTGTACAGCTGGCGCAGCAGGCTGGCGCGCCAGGAGTTCCACAGGCTGGGGTTGGTGGCGTTGATATCGGCCACGGTCAGCACATAGAGGTAGTCGAGACGGGTCTGGTCGCCGACCAGTTGGGCGAAGTCGAAGATCACCTGCGGGTCGGACAGATCCTTGCGCTGGGCGGTGGTCGACATCACCAGGTGGTTCTGCACCAGCCAGACGATCAGACGCGAATCCCACGCCGGCAGCTGGTGGCGCACGCAGAAGGCTTCGGCATCCACTGCGCCGAGCTCCGAGTGGTCGCCGCCGCGGCCCTTGCCGATGTCGTGATAGAGACCGGCCAGGTAGATCAGCTCGGGCTTGGGCAACTTGTCGATGACCTTGCTGGCCAGCGGGAACTTCTCCGCCAGCTCCGGCCACTTCAACTTGCGCAGGTGCTTGATCAGGTTGAGGGTGTGCGCGTCCACCGTATAGATGTGGAACAGGTCGTGCTGCATCTGCCCGACTATGTGGCCGAACTCCGGCAGGTAGCGGCCGAGGATGCCGTAGCGGTTCATCCGCCGCAGGTTGCGGTGGATGCCCTGGGGCGACTTGAACAGCTCGATGAACAGGCTGGTGTTGCGGATATCGCGGCGGAAGTCGTCATCGATCAGGCTACGGCTGTCGCGCAACAGGCGGATGGTGTCGGCACGCACGCCCTTGATTTCGGGGTGCTGGGCCATCAGCACGAAGACTTCGAGAATGGCGAAGGGGGTGCGCTTGAACACGTTGGGGTGGGCGACTTCGATGTAGCCGTCGCGGATCTGGAAACGGCTGTTCAGCGGCTGCGCCGTGCCGTTTTCGCCCTCGCGCAGCAGCACGTCCTCGAAGTGCTGGTTGATCAGGTCGCTCAGCTCGGCGACGCCCATCACCACCCGGTAGTACTTCTGCATGAAGCGCTCGACGGCCAGCTTGCCGTCGCCGTCCTCGAAACCGAGCAGGCCGGCGATCTTGCGCTGGTGGTCGAACAGCAGGCGATCCTCGGCGCGGCCGGCGAGCATGTGCAGGGCGTAGCGCACCTTCCACAGGAACTCCTGGCTTGAGGCCAGCATGCTGTACTCGCTGTCGACCAGGAAGCCCTGCTGCACCAGGGAGTGCAGGTTGAGGCTGCCGAACTGGCGCCGGGCCACCCAGAGCACGGTCTGGATGTCGCGCAGGCCGCCGGGCGAGCCCTTGACGTTGGGTTCGAGGTTGTACTCGGTGTCGTTGTACTTGGCGTGACGCGCCTTGGCTTCCTTGCGCTTGGCCAGGAAGAAGTGCTTGCTCGGCCACATCTGCGTCGGGCTGGTGACTTCCTGCATGCGCAGGCGCAGGCGCTCGGGGCCGGCGATGGTGCGGCTTTCCATCAGGTTGGTGATCACCGTCAGGTCGGCGCGGGCCTCTTCGGCGCACTCATCGACCGAGCGCACGCTCTGGCCGACTTCCAGGCCGATATCCCAGAGCAGGGTGAGGAACCCCTCGATCGGATTGCGGAAGACTTCGTGGTCAGCGCTGTCGAGCAGGATCAGCAGGTCGATGTCGGAGTTCGGGTGCAGCTCGCCGCGGCCGTAGCCGCCGACCGCCAGCAGGGCAATGTCGGCGTCCTCGCTCCAGTCGAAGCGGCGCCAGGCTTCCTGGAGGATCTGGTCGACGAACCAGGCACGATCCTCGATCAGGCGGCGAATGTCGCGGCCCTCGCGGAAGCGCCCGTCGAGCACCTCGCGCGCCTGCTTGAGGACTTTCTTGAAGGCAGCGATGGGGCTGGACTTGAGCGCCAGTTCCGCCTGGAACTGGCCGCGGTCAAACAACTCCGGATCCATCTGCGGCATGCGTGCCTACCTTATATAAATGCTCAGGCGGAGGTGCGCGGCAGGGTGTCGTCGCTGCGCAGGGTGAGAATCTCGTAGCCGTCCTGGGTGACCAGCACGGTGTGCTCCCACTGGGCGGAGAGCTTGCGATCCTTGGTAATGGCGGTCCAGCCGTCGCCCAGCAGGCGGGTTTCCGCACGGCCCTGGTTGATCATCGGCTCGATGGTGAAGGTCATGCCTTCCTTGAGCTCGAAGCCGGTGCCGGCGCGGCCGTAGTGCAGCACCTGCGGCTCTTCGTGGAACACCGCGCCGATGCCGTGGCCGCAGTATTCGCGCACCACGGAGAAGCCATGCTTCTCGGCGTGCTTCTGGATCACTTCGCCGATATCGCCCAGGCGCGCGCCCGGTTTGACCAGGGCGATGCCTTTATACATGCACTCCTGGGTGACCTGGGCCAGCTTGACCGCCCACTCCGGCACCTTGCCGACCATGAACATCTTGCTGGTGTCGCCGTGGTAGCCGTCCTTGATCACGGTGACGTCGATGTTCAGCACGTCGCCGTCCTTCAGCGGCTTGTCGTTGGGGATGCCATGGCAGACCACGTGGTTGATCGAGGTGCAGATCGACTTGGGGAAGCCCGGGCGGCCCGGCGCGGCGCCGTAGTTGAGCGGGGCGGGGATGGCCTTCTGCACGTTGACGATATAGTCATGGCAGATGCGGTCGATCTCTTCGGTGGTGACACCGGGTTTGACGTGTTCGCCGATCATCTCCAGCACTTCGGCGGCCAGACGGCCGGCCACGCGCATCTTTTCGATTTCGGCGGGAGTCTTGATGGTCACGGTCATGCGGGCTCTCTCGGCGCCAGTGGCGCAAGGCAGAAACGGGAAAGACGGCGATTCTAGCAGAAAGCCGACCGGCGGCGGGCCGTCGTTTGGCCGATTCAGGCCTGGGGCGCGCTAGCTCATTGCCGCTTTCTGTGGTATAAAACGCGCCGCTTTCGGGCATGGCGCCCGCAAAGCCTAAACCCGCACACGTATCGACACGTTTTCCTGGGTGCCCGCAAGGGTTGGAAAGCGGGATGCGTGGAGGCCTAACCCGACTTAGTAAGGAGCTATCATGTCCCAAGTCAATATGCGCGATATGCTGAAGGCCGGTGTGCACTTCGGCCACCAGACCCGTTACTGGAACCCGAAAATGGGCAAGTTCATTTTCGGTGCGCGTAACAAGATCCACATCATCAACCTGGAAAAAACCCTGCCGATGTTCAACGACGCTCTGTCGTTCGTTGAGAAACTGGCTTCGGGCAAAAACAAAATCCTGTTCGTCGGCACCAAGCGTTCCGCTGGCAAGATCGTTCGTGAAGAAGCCGCTCGTTGCGGTTCTCCGTTCGTCGATCACCGCTGGCTGGGCGGCATGCTGACCAACTACAAAACCATCCGTGCTTCGATCAAGCGCCTGCGCGAGCTGGAAGTCCAGTCCCAGGACGGCACCTTCGCCAAGTTGACCAAGAAAGAAGCCCTGATGCGTTCGCGCGATCTGGAAAAACTGGATCGTAGCCTGGGCGGTATCAAGGACATGGGCGGTCTGCCGGACGCTCTGTTCGTGATCGACGTTGACCACGAGCGCATTGCTATCACCGAAGCCAACAAGCTGGGCATCCCGGTTATCGGCATCGTCGATACCAACAGCAGCCCGGAAGGCGTTGACTACATCATCCCGGGTAACGACGACGCCATCCGCGCCATCCAGCTGTACATGGGTGCCATGGCTGACGCCGTGATCCGTGGTCGTGGCAACTCCGCTGGCGGCACCGACGAGTTCGTCGAAGAAGCTGCCTCCGAGGCCAGCGAAGGCTGATAACGGGCGACCATAGGTACCCGTTACGCAAGAAGGGGGCTAGGCCCCCTTTTTGCCACTTACGAATTTGTACCCGGTATCCGGGTTGATTGGTTGACTACCGATTCAAGAGGATCAAGAACATGGCAGAAATCACTGCGGCCCTGGTTAAAGAACTGCGCGAGCGCACTGGCGAAGGCATGATGGATTGCAAGAAGGCCCTGACCAAGGCCGGCGGCGACATCGAAAAAGCCATCGACGACATGCGTGCCTCGGGTGCCATCAAGGCAGCCAAAAAGGCTGGCAACATTGCCGCCGAAGGCGCCATCGCCATCAAGGACGACGGTAAAGCCGCAGTCCTGCTGGAAGTGAACTCGCAGACCGACTTCCTGGCTCTGCAAGACGACTTCAAAGCTTTCGTGGCTGCCAGCGTCGACAAGGCCTTCGCCGACAAGCTGACCACCGTCGAGCCGCTGATCGAAGCCCGTGAAGCTGATCGTCTGGTGCTGGTCGGCAAGACCGGCGAAAACGTCAACATCCGCCGTCTGGCGCGTGTTGAGGGTGACGTTCTGGGTTCCTACCTGCACGGCAACAAGATCGGTGTGGTCGTGGCTCTGAAGGGCGGCTCCGTTGAGCTGGCCAAAGACATCGCCATGCACGTTGCTGCCAGCAATCCGGAATTCCTGCTGCCGAGCCAGGTTTCTGCCGAGGCCATCGAGCGCGAGAAGAACGTCTTCCTGTCGCTGAACGAAGACAAGATGAAAGGCAAGCCGGCTGAAATCGTCGAGAAGATGATTGCTGGTCGTATCACCAAGTTCCTGGCCGAAGCCAGCCTGGTCGAGCAAGCCTTCGTCAAGGATCCGGAAATCACCGTCGGCGCCCTGGCCAAGAAAGGCGGCGCGGAAATCGTTTCCTTCACCCGCTTCGCGGTAGGTGAAGGCATCGAGAAGCCGGTCGACAACTTCGCCGACGAAGTTGCTGCTCAAGTGGCTGCCGCCAGCAAGCAGTAAGACGGTTCTACTGTCGCACCCAAGAGGCTGCCCGCTCGCGCGTGCAGCCTCTTTTGCAAAGCGCGAGGCATAATTGCCGGCGCGCCGCACCAATTCACCGGGCAGTGGTCTGACTGCCGGGTAAAAATAAGAGGCCTTCGGGCTTCAACGAAAATACAACGCCGCAGGAGAGATACGCATGGCTCAGCAGGTGAGTGGTCGCCAACCTCGCTATAAACGCATTCTGCTCAAACTAAGCGGCGAAGCCCTGATGGGCTCGGAAGACTTCGGTATCGACCCCAAGGTGCTGGATCGCATGGCGCTGGAAGTCGGCCAGCTGGTCGGCATCGGCGTACAGGTCGGTCTGGTGATCGGCGGTGGCAACCTGTTCCGTGGCGCGGCGCTGTCCGCAGCCGGTATGGATCGGGTCACCGGTGACCACATGGGTATGCTCGCTACCGTGATGAACGCCCTGGCCATGCGCGATGCGCTGGAGCGCTCGAACATCCCGGCTACCGTGATGTCGGCGATTTCCATGGTCGGTGTCACCGATCATTACGACCGGCGCAAGGCCATGCGCCACCTGGGTACCGGCGAAGTGGTGATCTTCGCTGCCGGCACCGGCAACCCGTTCTTTACCACCGACTCGGCGGCTTGCCTGCGTGCCATCGAGATCGATGCCGACCTGGTGCTCAAGGCCACCAAGGTCGATGGCGTGTACACTGCCGATCCATTCAAGGATCCCAATGCGCAGAAGTTCGAGCGTCTGACCTATGACGAGGTGCTGGATCGCAAACTGGGCGTGATGGATCTGACGGCCATCTGCCTGTGCCGCGATCACAAGATGCCGCTGCGGGTTTTCAACATGAACAAGCCAGGCGCCCTGCTGAACATCGTGGTGGGTGGCGCCGAAGGAACCCTGATCGAGGAGGAAGCACAATGATCAACGAGATCAAGAAAGACGCCCAGGATCGCATGAGCAAGTCCCTGGAATCTCTGGGGCGCAACCTGGCCTCCATCCGTACCGGCCGTGCCCACCCGAGCATTCTGGACAGCGTCAAGGTGCCGGCCTACGGCAGCGAGATGCCGCTGAACCAGGTCGCAGCGATCAGCGTGGAAGATGCGCGCACCCTGAAGATCGTCGCCCACGACAAGACCCTGAGTGCAGCGATCGAGAAGGCCATCATGACCTCCGATCTCGGCCTGAACCCGAGCAGCGCCGGTACCACCATCCGGGTACCGATGCCGGCCCTCACCGAAGAGACCCGCAAGGGCTACACCAAGCAGGCGCGCGGTGTTGCCGAAGATGCCAAGGTGGCAGTGCGCAACGTGCGCCGCGATGCCCTGGCCGAGCTGAAGAAGCTGTCCAAGGACAAGGAAATCAGCGAAGACGAGGAGCGTCGTGCGGCCGACGAGGTGCAGAAGCTTACCGACAAGTACGTCGCCGAGGTGGACAAGGCTCTGGAAGCCAAAGAAGCCGATCTGATGGCGGTGTGACGGTCTGCTAACCATGGTCAAGAGCAAGCAGGAAGCCCAGGCGATAGTGCCGCGTCACGTGGCCATCATCATGGATGGGAATAATCGCTGGGCGAAGAAGCGCCTGCTGCCGGGCGTTGCCGGGCACAAGGCCGGTGTCGACGCGGTGCGGGCGGTAATCGAGGTCTGCGCCGAGGCCGGTGTCGAGGTGCTGACCCTGTTTGCCTTCTCCAGTGAGAACTGGCAGCGTCCGGCCGAAGAGGTCGGCGCGCTGATGGAGCTGTTCCTCGGCGCCTTGCGTCGCGAGGCGCGCAAGCTCAAGGACAATGCCATCAGCCTGCGCATCATCGGTGATCGCTCGCGTTTCCATCCCGAGCTGCAGGCGGCGATGCGCGAGGCCGAGCAGATCACGGCTGGCGAAAGTCGTTTTGTCCTGCAGGTGGCGGCCAACTACGGCGGTCAGTGGGACATCGCCCAGGCCGCCCAGCGCCTGGCGCGCGACGTGCAAGCCGGGCATCTGCAGCCGGAAGATCTGACCCCCGAACTGCTGCAGGGCTGCCTGGCGACGGGCGACCTGCCGTTGCCGGATCTGTGCATCCGCACCGGCGGCGAGCATCGCATCAGCAATTTCCTGCTGTGGCAGCTGGCCTATTCCGAGCTGTATTTCTCCGACCTGTTCTGGCCGGATTTCAAACACGACGCCATGCGCAAGGCGCTGGCCGATTTTTCTACCCGTCAACGGCGCTTCGGCAAGACCAGTGAACAGGTGGAAGCCGAGGCGCGCAACTGATGCTGAAACAACGGATCATCACGGCGCTGCTGTTGCTGCCGATCGCTCTGGGTGGCTTCTTTTATCTCGCGGGCCCGCTGTTCGCCCTGTTCATCGGTGCGGTGGTGACCCTGGCGGCCTGGGAGTGGGCGCGTCTGGCCGGCTTCGCCGGGCAGGTGCAGCGCGTGGCTTACGCTGCCGGCGTGGCGGCACTGCTCTATGGCGCCTGGCTGCTGCCGGTCGTGGCGCCCTGGCTGCTGGCAGCGGCGGTGCTCTGGTGGCTGCTGGCGACTGCGCTGGTGCTGAGCTATCCGCAGAGCAGTCGCTACTGGGGCGGTCTGCCCGGCAAGTTGCTGATCGGTTTGCTGATCCTGCTGCCGGCCTGGCAGGGCCTGGTGCTGCTCAAGCAGTGGCCGCAGGCCAATGCTCTGATCATTGCGGTGATGGTGCTGGTGTGGGCGGCCGATATCGGTGCCTATTTCGCCGGCAAGACCTTCGGCAAGCGCAAGCTGGCGCCGCGGGTCAGTCCCGGCAAGAGCTGGGAAGGTTTCTACGGTGGCCTGGCCACCAGCCTGCTGATCACCCTGGCGGTCGGTCTGCAGCAGGGCTGGTCGGCTGGCGGTCTGTTCCTGGCCCTGGGTGGCGCGGCGCTGGTAGTGGCGGTGTCGGTAATCGGCGACCTGACCGAGAGCATGTTCAAGCGCCAGTCCGGCATCAAGGACAGCAGCAACCTGCTGCCGGGGCATGGCGGGGTGCTGGATCGCATCGATAGCCTGACCGCCGCCGTGCCGCTGTTCGCTGTGCTGCTCTGGCTGGCGGGCTGGGGCTCGCTGTGAGCCAGCCACAGCGCATCACGGTGCTCGGGGCGACCGGTTCGATCGGCCTGAGCACCCTGGATGTCATCGCCCGTCATCCCGAGCGTTATCAGGCCTTTGCTCTCAGTGGTTTCTCGCGCCTGAACGAGCTGGAGCAGCTCTGTCTGCGCCATCGCCCTGCCTACGCGGTGGTCGCCGATGTCGCCGCGGCCCGCGTGCTGCAGAATGCCCTGCAGGCAGCTGGTCTGAGTACCCATGTCCTGGCGGGGGAGGGCGGTCTGTGCGAGGTGGCGGCTCATCCCGAGGTCGACGCGGTGATGGCGGCGATCGTCGGCGCGGCCGGGCTCAAGCCGACCCTGGCTGCCGTCGAGGCGGGCAAAAAGGTGCTGCTGGCCAACAAGGAAGCGCTGGTGATGTCCGGCGACCTGTTCATCCAGGCGGTGCGCCGCAGCGGGGCGACCCTGCTGCCGATCGACAGCGAGCACAATGCGATCTTCCAGTGCCTGCCGGGCGACTATGCCCGTGGTCTGTCAGCTGTCGGGGTGCGCCGCATCCTGCTGACGGCCTCCGGCGGGCCGTTCCGCGAGACGCCGCTGGCCGAGCTGGAAGACGTCAGCCCCGAGCAGGCTTGTGCCCATCCCAACTGGTCGATGGGGCGCAAGATCTCGGTGGACTCGGCGAGCATGATGAACAAGGGCCTGGAGCTGATCGAGGCCTGCTGGCTGTTCGATGCCAAGCCATCCCAGGTCGAGGTGGTGATCCATCCGCAGAGCGTGATCCACTCGCTGGTCGATTATGTGGATGGTTCGGTACTGGCCCAGCTGGGCAACCCGGACATGCGCACGCCGATTGCCCATGCCCTGGCCTGGCCGCAGCGCGTCGATTCCGGCGTTGCGCCGCTGGATCTGTTCGCCGTGGCGCGCCTGGACTTCCAGCGTCCGGATGAGCTGCGCTTTCCCTGCCTGCGTCTGGCACGCCAGGCCGCCGAGGCCGGTGGCAGTGCGCCGGCGCTGCTCAATGCGGCCAACGAGGTGGCAGTCGCGGCCTTTCTCGAGCGGCGCATCCGCTTCCCCGAGATCGCGAGTATCATCGACGAAGTGTTGAATCTCGAAGCGCCGGCTGCGGTCGAAAGCCTCGATGCCGTGCTGGCAGCCGATGCCCGGGGGCGCTCCCTGGCCGGCCAATGGTTGAATCGCCACGGGCGTTGAGCCCGGAGGAAGACGATGAGCGCGATCTATATGTTCTTCGGTACCCTGATTGCGCTCGGGGTGCTGGTGACTTTCCACGAATTCGGCCATTTCTGGGTGGCGCGCCGCTGCGGGGTCAAGGTGCTGCGCTTCTCGGTGGGCTTCGGTGCGCCACTGCTGCGCTGGCATGACCGCCAGGGCACTGAATTCGTCGTGGCGGCCATTCCGCTGGGCGGCTACGTCAAGATGCTCGATGAGCGCGAGGCTGCGGTGCCGGCCGAGCAGCTCGGTCAGGCATTCAACCGCAAGAGCGTTGCCCAGCGCATCGCCATAGTCGCGGCCGGCCCGGTGGCCAACTTCTTCCTGGCCATCCTGTTCTTCTGGGTCATCGCCATGCTCGGCAGCCAGCAGGTGCGCCCGGTGATCGGCGCCGTGGCGCCGGAGAGCCTGGCGGCGGCGGCCGGCTTGCAGGCTGGTCAGGAAATCGTTGCCGTGGACGGCGAGCCGACCAGCGGCTGGGCTGCTATCAGCCTGCAGCTGGTGCGTCGCCTGGGCGAGAGCGGCACCCTGAGCGTGCAGGTGCGCGAACCGGGCTCGACCCTGGAGACGAGCCATCAGCTGATCCTGCGAGACTGGCTGCGCGGCGAGGAGGAGCCGGATCCATTGGTCGGGCTGGGTATCCAGCGCTGGCTGCCGCAGGGGGCGCCGGTGGTTGCCGATATCGTCGCCGACAGCGTGGCGGCTCAGGCCGGACTGCAGAAGGAAGATCGCCTGCTGGAGCTGGATGGCCAGGTGCTGACTGGTCCGGAGCAGGTGGTGCAGTTGGCCAAGAGCCTGGCCGGGCAAAGCGTGGTGCTGGCCTACGAGCGAGCCGGGGAGCGGCGCGAGGTGCGCCTGGAAATCCCGTCGGCGCCTGAGGTGGTCGGCAAGAAAGGTTATCTGGGGGCCGTTGTCGGCAGCGCGCCCTGGCCGGCGGAGATGCTCCACGAGGTGCATTTCGGGCCGCTCGAGGCGGTCACCGAGAGCCTGGCGCGAACCTGGAAGATGACGGTCTTGACCCTTGATTCGCTGAAGAAAATGCTCTTCGGCGAGCTCTCGGTAAAAAACTTGAGCGGGCCGATAACCATTGCTAAAGTGGCGGGCGCTTCGGCCCAGTCCGGGGTGGGGGATTTCCTCAATTTCCTCGCCTACCTGAGCATAAGCCTGGGGGTTCTCAATTTGCTGCCCATCCCCGTGCTGGATGGGGGGCATCTGCTGTTTTACCTGGTCGAGTGGGTGCGTGGGCGTCCGCTGTCCGAACGGGTGCAGGGCTGGGGGATCCAGATTGGTATCAGTCTGGTGCTGGGGGTCATGTTGCTGGCGCTGGTCAACGATCTGAGCCGCCTGTAACGACATGCTGAATTCCGAAATCTGCCGCGTATTGCGGCAGTTTCTTTATTGTCAGTTGGAATAAGAAAGGACTTCATGAAACGTCTGCTGCTACCTGCGGTTCTCGCCGCACTGATGATCGCCGAAGTTCACGCCGAGTCCTTCACCATCACAGATATCCGCGTCAATGGCCTGCAGCGGGTTTCCGCCGGCAGCCTGTTCGGCGCCTTGCCGCTGAACGTCGGCGATCAGGCCGATGACAAGCGTCTGGTCGACGCGACTCGCTCGCTGTTCAAGACCGGCTTCTTCCAGGATATCCAGCTGGGGCGTGATGGCGACGTGCTGGTGATCAGCGTGGTCGAACGTCCTTCCATCTCCGGTATCGAGATCGAAGGCAACAAGGCGATCACCACCGAAGACCTGATGAAAGGTCTGCAGCAGTCCGGTCTGGCCGAAGGCGAGATCTTCCAGCGTGCCACTCTCGAAGGCGTGCGCAACGAGCTGCTGCGCCAGTACGTGGCGCAGGGCCGCTACTCGGCCGAGATCGAAGCGGAAGTGATTCCCCAGCCGCGCAACCGCGTAGCCCTGAAGATCACCATCAACGAAGGCTCGGTTGCTGCGATCCAGCACATCAATATCGTGGGCAACAGCGTCTTCCCCGACGAAGACCTGGTCGGCCTGTTCGAGCTGAAGACCACCAACTGGCTGTCGTTCTTCAAGAACGACGACAAGTACGCCCGCGAGAAGCTTTCCGGTGACCTGGAGCGCCTGCGTTCCTACTACCTGGACCGCGGCTACATCAACATGGATATCTCCTCCACCCAGGTATCCATTACGCCGGACAAGAAAAACGTCTACATCACCGTCAACGTCGATGAAGGCGAGAAGTACAGCGTGCGCGAAGTCAAGCTCTCCGGCGACCTGAAGGTGCCGGAAGAGGAAGTCAAGAAGCTGCTGCTGGTCAAGGAAGGTCAGGTGTTCTCGCGCAAGGTGATGACCACCACCTCCGAGCTGATCACCCGCCGCCTGGGCAACGAAGGCTATACCTTCGCCAACGTCAACGGCGTGCCGCAGCCCCACGACGAAGATCACACCGTGTCCATCACCTTCGCGGTGGATCCGGGCAAACGCGCCTACGTCAACCGCATCAACTTCCGCGGCAACACCAAGACCGAAGACGAAGTGCTGCGCCGCGAAATGCGCCAGATGGAAGGCGGCTGGGCCTCGACCTACCTGATCGACCAGTCCAAGACCCGCCTCGAGCGCCTGGGCTACTTCAAGGAAGTCAACGTCGAGACCCCGCAGGTGCCAGGTACCGACGACCAGGTCGACGTCAACTATAGCGTCGAAGAGCAGGCCTCCGGTTCCATCACCGCCAGTATCGGTTTTGCCCAGGACGCCGGTCTGATCCTTGGTGGCTCGATCAGCCAGAACAACTTCCTGGGTACCGGTAACAAGGTCAGCCTCGGCCTGACCCGCAGTGAATACCAGACCCGTTACAACTTCGGCTTCGTCGACCCCTACTGGACGCCGGACGGTGTCAGCCTGGGCTACAACGCCTTCTACCGCACCACCGACTACGACGAGCTGGACACCGATGTTTCCAGCTACTCGGTCGACAGCCTGGGTGCAGGCGTCAGCATCGGCTACCCGATCAGCGAGACCTCGCGTCTGACCTACGGCCTGACCGTGCAACAGGATTCCCTGGACACCGGCTACTACACGGTCGACGAAATCCTCGCGTTCATGGATACCGAGGGTGACGACTTCCTCAACTTCAAGGGCTCCATCGGCTGGTCCGAGTCGACCCTGAACCGCGGCACCATGGCCACCCGTGGCCACTCGCAGAGCCTGGTGCTCGAGGCGACCCTGCCGGGTAGCGACCTGTCGTTCTTCAAACTCGACTACCGTGGTCAGGTGTTTGCGCCGCTGACCCAGTCCACCGGCCTGCGTTTCCACACCGAGCTGGGCTACGGCGACGGTTACGGTTCGACCGATGGCCTGCCGTTCTACGAGAACTACTATGCCGGTGGTTTCAACTCGGTACGTGGTTTCGAGGACAGCACCCTGGGCCCACGCAGTACGCCCAGCGTGGCGCGTAAGGCCGACGGTAGTGTGGTGGGTAATGGTTCCGAAGGTTCTGGCCCTGGTGTCGATGGTCGCTATACCGATGACCAGGATCCGGTGGCTTATGGTGGTAACGTGCTGATTCAGGGCGGTGTGGAATACCTGTTCCCGCTGCCGTTCATCAAGGATCAGCGTTCGCTGCGTACCGTGCTGTTCTGGGATGTGGGTAGCGTGTTCCTGACCGATTGCCCGGCCAAGACGGCCACCACTCAGTTCATGAATACCTCGGGCTGCGGCAACATCGATGCGAGCAACCTCGCCAGCTCCGTGGGCGTGGGCGTAACCTGGGTGTCCGCACTGGGCCCGTTGAGCTTCAGCCTCGCCGCACCGGTGAAGAAGCCGGAAGATTCGGATCCACAGGTATTCCAGTTCTCCCTGGGCCAGACGTTCTAATTGCTTGATAGATGACAACAGAGTTTGTTGCAGGAGTTGCATTGTGCGTAAGTTGACTCAACTGGTTCTTCTGGCCGCTACCCTGGTTGCGACCCCGGCTTTCGCCGAAATGAAAATTGCGGTGATGAACTATCAGATGGCCCTGCTCGAGTCCGATGCCGCGAAGAAGTACGCCGTCGATGCCGAGAAGAAGTTCGGCCCGCAGCTGAACAAGCTGAAGCAGCTGGAAAGCGACGCCAAGCGCATCCAGGATCGCCTGGTCAAGGAAGGCGAGAAGATGCAGCAGGCCGAGCGCGAGCGTCTGGAGCTAGAATTCAAGCAGAAGGCCCGTGACTTCCAGTTCCAGTCCAAGGAGCTGAACGAAGCCAAGGCGATTTCCGACCGCGACATGCTCAAGCAGCTCAAGCCGAAGCTGGACAAGGCCGTCGAAGAAGTCATCAGCAAAGGCAGCTTTGATCTGGTGCTGGAGCGTGGCGCAGTGGTCGATGTCAAACCGCAATACGACATCACCCGTCAGGTCATCGAGCGCATGAACCAGCTGCGCTGATCATGACGGCTCCGCGTTTTACCCTCGGCCAGCTGGCCGACCGCCTCGGCGCCACCCTGCGTGGTGCCGCAGACAAACCGATCAGCGGCCTGGCTACCTTGCAGGACGCTGGCCCCGAGCAGCTCAGTTTTCTGGCCAATGCCCAGTACCGCAAGTTCCTCGCCGATACCCGTGCCGGCGTGGTGCTGCTGACCGAGGCTGATGCCGAGGGCTACGCCGGCGATGTGCTGCTGGTGGCCAACCCCTATCTGGCCTTTGCCCAGCTTTCCCATCTGTTCGATCGCAAGCCGGTTGCCGCGGCGGGTATCCACCCGACGGCGCTGATCGCTGCCGATGCGCAGGTCGATCCGTCGGCCAGCATCGGTGCCTATGCGGTGATCGAGAGCGGCGCGCAGATCGCGGCCGCGGTCAGCATCGGCGCGCACTGCGTGGTCGGTGCGCGCAGCGTGGTGGGCGAGGGCGGCTGGCTGGCGCCACGAGTGACCCTGTATCACGACGTGATCATCGGCAAGCGCGTGGTCATCCAGTCCGGTGCCGTGATCGGTGGCGAGGGCTTCGGCTTCGCCAACGAGAAGGGCGTCTGGCAGAAGATCGCGCAGATTGGTGGTGTGCTGCTGGGCGATGATGTCGAAGTCGGTGCCAACACCACCATCGACCGCGGTGCCCTGGCCGATACCGTGATCGGTAACGGCGTCAAGCTGGACAACCAGATCATGATCGCGCACAACGTGCAGATCGGCGACAACACCGCGATGGCGGGCTGCGTGGGGATTTCCGGCAGCACCAAGATCGGTCGCAACTGCATGATCGCCGGCGGCGTTGGCATGGTCGGGCACATCGAAGTGTGTGACAACGTGTTCGTCACCGGCATGACCATGGTCACCCGCTCGATCACCGAACCGGGGGCCTATTCTTCCGGCACGGCCATGCAGACTGCGGGCGACTGGAAGAAGAGTGCGGCGCGTATTCGCCAACTCGATGACATGGCACGACGCCTGCGCGACATGGAAAAGCGCCTGGCTGCCGTGACCCCGGGCGACGATGCCTCATCAGATGCCTGACCCGCGTCTGGCGCGCGCCCCTATTTTTTGAACAGGCTTTTGGAAATGATGGACATCAACGAAATTCGCGAATATCTGCCGCACCGCTACCCTTTCCTCCTGGTGGATCGGGTTGCCGAGCTGGATATCGAAGGCAAGAGCATTCGCGCCTACAAGAATGTCAGCATCAACGAGCCGTTCTTCAATGGCCACTTCCCCGAGCATCCGATCATGCCGGGCGTGCTGATCATCGAGGCGATGGCCCAGGCCGCCGGTATCCTCGGCTTCAAGATGCTCGACGTGAAGCCGGCCGATGGCACGCTGTACTACTTCGTCGGCTCGGACAAGCTGCGCTTCCGCCAGCCGGTGCTGCCGGGCGATCAACTGGTGCTTGAGGCGCGTTTCCTCAGCACCAAGCGCAGCATCTGGAAGTTCGAGTGCAAAGCCAGCGTCGATGGCAAGGAAGTCTGCTCGGCAGAAATCATCTGTGCGGAACGCAAGCTATGAGTTTGATTGACCCTCGCGCCATCATCGATCCGTCGGCCAGGCTGGCGGATGACGTTCAGGTCGGCCCCTGGTCGATCATTGGACCTGATGTGGAAATCGGCGAGGGTTCGGTGATCGGCCCTCATGTGGTGCTCAAGGGGCCGACCAAGATCGGCAAGCACAACCATATCTTCCAGTTTTCCTCGGTCGGCGAAGACACCCCGGATCTGAAGTACAAGGGCGAGGCAACCCGCCTGGTGATCGGCGATCACAACGTGATCCGCGAAGGCGTGACCATTCATCGTGGCACCGTGCAGGATCGTTCCGAGACCACCATCGGCGATCACAACCTGCTGATGGCCTACGTGCATGTCGGCCACGACAGCGTGATCGGCAACCACTGCATCCTGGTCAACAACACCGCGCTGGCCGGCCATGTGCACATGGACGACTGGGCGATCCTGTCTGGCTTCACCCTGGTGCATCAGTTCTGCCGCATCGGCGCCCACAGCTTTTCCGGCATGGGTACGGCGATCGGCAAGGACGTACCGGCCTATGTCACCGTGTTCGGCAATCCGGCCGAGGCACGCAGCATGAACTTCGAAGGCATGCGCCGCCGCGGCTTCAGCGCCGAGGCCATCCAGGCCCTGCGCCGCGCCTACAAGGTGGTCTACCGCCAGGGCCTGACCGTCGAGCAGGCGCTGGCCGAGCTGGCTGAGTCCGCCGCGCAGTTCCCGGAAGTGGCGGTATTCCGCGACTCGATCCAGGCCTCGACCCGCGGCATCACCCGCTAAGCCATGTCCCGACCCTTGCGTATCGCGCTGGTGGCTGGCGAAGCTTCCGGCGATATCCTCGGCGCCGGCCTGATGCAGGCGCTCAAGCAGCGCCATGGCCAGGTTGAATTCATCGGTATCGGTGGCCCGCGCATGGAGGCCGAAGGCCTGCGCTCCTATTTCCCCATGGAGCGCCTGTCGGTGATGGGCCTGGTCGAGGTGCTCGGCCGCCTGCCGGAGCTGCTGGCGCGGCGCAAGCGCCTGATCCAGACCCTGATTGCCGAGCAGCCGGACGTGTTCATCGGCATCGATGCGCCGGATTTCAACCTGACCCTCGAACTCAAGCTGCGCCAGGCCGGGATCAAGACCGTGCATTACGTCAGCCCGTCGGTCTGGGCCTGGCGGCAGAAGCGCGTGCTGAAGATCCGCGAAGCCTGCGACCTGATGCTGACCCTGTTCCCCTTCGAGGCGCGTTTCTACGACGAACACCAGGTTCCGGTGCGCTTCGTCGGCCATCCGCTGGCCAATACCATACCGCTGCAGGCTGATCGCCAGGCCGCGCGGGTGGCCCTGGATCTACTACAGGACGCACCGGTGGTGGCCCTGTTGCCGGGCAGCCGTGGCGGCGAGGTGGCGCGCCTGGGCGCGCTGTTCCTCGATGCAGCCGAGCGCCTGCGCGCACTGCGCCCGGGAGTGCGTTTCGTGCTGCCATGCGCCAGCCCCGAGCGGCGTGCCCAGCTGGAAATGCTGCTCGGCGGTCGTGACCTGGCCCTGAGCCTGCTCGACGGCCGCTCCCACGAGGCCCTGGCGGCCTGCGATGCGGTGCTGATCGCCTCGGGCACGGCGACGCTGGAGGCCTTGCTGTACCGGCGGCCGATGGTGGTGGCCTACAAGGTGGCGCCGCTGACCTATCGGGTTCTCAAGCGCCTGGTGAAAAGCCCGTACATTTCCCTGCCCAACCTGCTGGCCGAGCGCCTGCTGGTGCCGGAGCTGATCCAGGACGCCGCCACTGCCGATGCACTGGCGCAGACCCTGGCGCCGCTGTTGGATGGCGGCGAGGTGCAGACCGAAGGCTTCGAGCGCATCCACCACGCCCTGCGCCAGGATGCCTCGGCCCAGGCGGCGGACGCCGTGCTGGCGCTGGCGGGGCGCGCCTGATGCAGCTCGGTCTGGATTTCAGCCTGGTCGAGGAGCTGGTCGCCGGCGTCGATGAAGTCGGCCGCGGCCCGCTGTGCGGCCCGGTGGTCACCGCCGCGGTGATCCTCGATCCGGCGCGGCCGATCCTCGGTCTCAACGACTCGAAGAAACTCACCGAGGCGCGCCGCGAGAAGCTGTTCGACGAGATCCGCGAAAAAGCCCTGGCCTGGTGCATCGCCCGCGCCGAGGTGGCAGAGATCGACCAGCTGAACATCCTGCATGCCACCATGCTGGCCATGCAGCGTGCGGTGGAGGGCTTGCAGGTCACGCCGCGGCTGGCGCTGATCGATGGCAATCGCTGCCCGAAACTGGCGGTACCCAGTGCGCCGGTGGTCAAGGGTGACAGCCAGGTGCCGGCGATCGCCGCTGCGTCGATCCTGGCCAAGGTCAGCCGCGACCGCGAGATGGCCGAGATGGAAAAACTCTATCCGGGCTACGGCATCGGCGGGCACAAGGGCTATCCGACCCCGGGGCATCTGGACGCTCTCAAGCGCCTGGGCGCCTCGCCGATCCACCGGCGCTCCTTCGCTCCGGTGCGCAATGTGCTGGACGGGATCGAATAAGCGCCGCACGGCTCGCTGGCAAGCTGTTGTTTAAGTCGAGGCCCGGTACAATCCGGGCCTTATCGTTTTCGTGCTTTTTACGGGATTGTCATGACCGCCACCTTCGTCCATCTGCGACTGCATACCGAGTTCTCCCTGGTCGACGGTCTGGTTCGGGTCAAACCCCTGGTCAAGGCCGCGGCCAGCGCAGGCATGCCGGCGGTGGCGGTCACCGACATGAGCAACATGTGCTCGCTGGTGAAGTTCTACAAGGCGGCCATGGGGGCCGGCATCAAGCCGATCTGCGGCGCCGATATCTGGCTGGCCAGCCCGGAGGAGGACGGCCCGTTGTCGCGCCTGACCCTGCTGGCGATGAACCCCAAGGGCTACCGCAACCTCACCGAGCTGGTTTCGCGCGGCTGGAGCGAGGGCCAGAGCAACGACTTGGTGATCATCCAGCGTGACTGGGTCAAGGAGGCTGCCGAAGGCCTGATCGCCCTGTCCGGCCGCGAAGGCGAGATCGGCATGGCCCTGCTGGATGGCGAGGGTGCGCGTGCCGAGGCCCTGCTCAACGAGTGGCTGGCAGTATTCCCCGAACGCTTCTACCTGGAGGTGCAGCGCACCAACCGGGTCAATGACGAAGAGCACCTGCACGCCGCCGTCGAGCTGGCGAGCCGTTGCGGGGCGCCGCTGGTGGCGACCAACGATGTGCGCTTTCTCAAGCAGAGCGATTTCGAGGCCCACGAGACCCGCGTGTGCATCGGTGAGGGGCGCACCCTGGATGACCCGCGGCGCCCGCGCACCTATTCCGACCAGCAGTACCTGAAGTCGCCGGAGGAAATGGCCGAGCTGTTCGCCGACCTGCCCGAAGCCCTGGAGAACACGGTCGAGATCGCCAAGCGCTGCAACATCGAGGTGCAGCTGGGCAAGTACTTCCTGCCCGACTTTCCCACGCCCAACGGCATGGGCATCGACGACTACCTGCGCCATGTTTCCCACGAGGGCCTGGAAGAACGCCTGGCGGTGCTGTGGCCGAAGGACACCACGCCGAATTACGAGGAGAAGCGCCAGGTCTACCTGGATCGCCTGAAGTTCGAGCTCGACATCATCATCCAGATGGGATTCCCCGGTTACTTCCTCATCGTGATGGACTTCATCAAGTGGGCGAAGAACAACGGCGTGCCGGTCGGCCCCGGCCGCGGTTCGGGCGCCGGCTCGCTGGTGGCCTACGTGCTGAAGATCACCGACCTCGACCCGCTGGCCTATGACCTGCTGTTCGAGCGCTTCCTCAACCCCGAACGGATCTCCATGCCCGACTTCGACGTCGATTTCTGCATGGATGGTCGCGACCGGGTCATCGACTACGTGGCCGAGGCCTACGGGCGCAACGCGGTGAGCCAGATCATCACCTTCGGCTCGATGGCCGCCAAGGCGGTGGTGCGCGACGTGGCGCGGGTGCAGGGCAAGTCCTATGGCCTGGCTGACCGCCTGTCGAAGATGATTCCCTTCGAAGTGGGCATGACCCTGGAGGCCGCCTACGAGCAAGAGGAGGTGCTGCGCGACTTCCTCAAGAGCGACGAGGAGGCCCAGGAAATCTGGGACATGGCGCTCAAGCTCGAAGGCATCGTGCGCGGCACCGGCAAGCACGCCGGTGGCGTGGTGATCGCGCCGACCAAGCTGACCGACTTCGCGCCGATCGCCTGCGATGAAGAGGGCGGCGGCCTGGTCACCCAGTTCGACAAGGACGACGTGGAGGCAGCCGGCCTGGTCAAGTTCGACTTCCTCGGCCTGCGTACCCTGACCATCATCAAGTGGGCGATGGAAACCATCCACCGCGAGCAGCGGCGCAAGGGCGCCAGCGAGGCGGAGCTGGTCAACATCGACTTCATCCCGCTGGATGACAAGAAGACCTACGACATGCTGCAGAAGGCGGAGACCACTGCGGTCTTCCAGCTTGAATCGCGCGGCATGAAGGAGCTGATCAAGAAGCTCAAGCCTGACTGCCTGGAAGACATGATCGCCCTGGTGGCGCTGTTCCGCCCGGGCCCGCTGCAGTCGGGCATGGTGGACGACTTCATCAACCGCAAACACGGTCGCGAGCAGCTGTCCTACCCGCATCCGGACTACCAGTACGCCGGTCTGGAACCGGTGCTCAAGCCCACCTACGGCATCATCCTGTACCAGGAACAGGTAATGCAGATCGCCCAGGTGATGGCCGGTTACACCCTCGGTGGTGCGGACATGCTGCGCCGTGCCATGGGCAAGAAGAAGCCCGAGGAGATGGCCAAGCAACGCGGCGGCTTCATCGAAGGTTGCGCCAGCAACAATATCGATGCTGACCTGGCGGGCAACATCTTCGACTTGGTGGAAAAGTTCGCCGGCTACGGTTTCAACAAGTCCCACTCCGCCGCCTATGGCCTGGTGTCCTACCAGACTGCCTGGCTCAAGGCCCACTACCCGGCGCCCTTTATGGCCGCGGTGCTGTCGGCGGATATGCACAACACCGACAAGGTGGTAATCCTCATCGAGGAATGCCGCCACATGAAACTGCGCATCGACGCGCCGGACGTGAACACTTCGGAGTTCAAGTTCACCGTCAACGACGACGGCCGCATCGTCTACGGCCTGGGGGCGGTGAAAGGGGTCGGCGAAGGGCCGGTGGAGGCCATTGTCGAGTGCCGTGCCGAAGGCGGGCCGTTCAAGGATCTGTTCGACTTCTGCAACCGGGTCGACCTCAAGCGCATCAACAAGCGCACCCTCGAGGCGCTGATCCGTTCCGGCGCGCTGGATCGCATGGGCCCCTACTACCAGGACGAGCTCAAGGCCTACCAGGCCAGCGTCGACCTCAACCGCGCGGTGCTGCTGGCCTCCATGGAGGAGGCGGTGCAGGCCGCCGAGCAGACCGCGCGCAGCCACGACAGCGGGCACATGGATCTGTTCGGCGGGGTGTTCGCCGAGCCCGAGGCGGATGTCTACGTCAACCATCGCAAGGCCCGCGAGCTGTCGATCAAGGAACGCCTGAAGGGCGAGAAGGACACTCTCGGCCTGTACCTCACCGGCCACCCGATCGACGAGTACGAGGGCGAGGTGCGTCGCTTCGCCCGCCAGCGCATCGTCGAGCTGCGCCCGGCGCGCGACACCCAGACCATCGCTGGGCTGATCGTGGCGCTGCGGGTGATGAAGAACAAGAAAGGCGACAAGATGGGCTTCATCACCCTCGACGACCGCTCCGGGCGGATCGAGGCTTCGCTGTTCGCCGACGCCTTTGCCAGCGCCCAGGCGCTGCTGCAGACCGACGCCATGGTGGTGGTCGAGGGTGAGGTGAGCAACGACGAGTTCTCCGGCGGCCTGCGCTTGCGCGCCAAGCGGGTGATGAGCCTGGAAGAGGCGCGCACCGGCCTGGCCGAGAGCCTGCGCATTCGTGCCCCGCGTGAGGCGCTGCAGGGCGACCGGCTGCGCTGGCTGGCCGAGCTGTTCGGCAAGTACAAGGGCGCGTGCCCGCTGACCCTGGATTACAGCGGCAGCGATGCGAAAGCACTGCTGCAGTTCGGCGAACAGTGGCGAATCGACCCGGCCGATGGCTTGATCCAAACCCTGCGTGACCAGTTCGGGCGCGACAACGTCTTCCTCCAATACCGCTGAGCGGCAAGCCACAGGTTTGCCTGCCCTGCCTCGACCCTGGGCGCCTTATCCCTTAAGGTAAGGCGCCAGATGGAACCAGCCGCCCGGCCTTTCGGCCGCCGACGCAAGACGGACGCTTATGAACCCGAATTTTCTCGACTTCGAACAGCCGATCGCCGACCTGCAAGCCAAGATCGAAGAGTTGCGCCTGGTCGGTAACGACAATGCGCTGAACATCAGCGACGAGATTTCCCGTCTGCAGGACAAGAGCAGCGCGCTGACTGAAAGCATTTTCGGCAACCTCAGCAGCTGGCAGATTTCCCAGCTGTCGCGCCATCCGCGGCGGCCCTACACCCTCGATTACATTCAGCACATCTTCAGCGAGTTCGACGAGCTGCATGGCGATCGCCACTTCTCCGACGACGCCGCCATTGTCGGTGGCGTGGCGCGCCTGGAAGGCCAGCCGGTGATGGTCATCGGTCACCAGAAAGGCCGCGAGGTGCGTGAGAAGGTACGCCGCAACTTCGGCATGCCGCGCCCGGAAGGCTACCGCAAGGCCTGCCGCCTGATGGAGATGGCCGAACGCTTCAAGCTGCCGATCCTGACCTTCATCGATACCCCCGGCGCCTACCCGGGCATCGATGCCGAAGAGCGCAACCAGAGCGAGGCCATTGCCTGGAACCTGCGCGTGATGGCGCGTCTGAAGACCCCGATCATCGCCACCGTGATCGGTGAGGGTGGCTCCGGCGGCGCACTGGCCATCGGCGTGTGCGACCAGCTGAACATGCTGCAGTACTCCACCTATTCGGTGATCTCGCCGGAAGGTTGTGCCTCGATCCTGTGGAAGACTGCCGAGAAGGCGCCGGACGCGGCCGAGGCCATGGGCATCACCGCCGAGCGCCTGAAAGGGCTGGGCATCGTCGACAAGGTGATCGCCGAGCCGCTGGGCGGCGCCCACCGCGATCCGCAGGCCGCTGCCGGCAGCATTCGCGAGCAACTGCTGGAGCAGCTCGGTGACCTGCGCAAGCTGGATACCGCCGCTCTGCTGGCGCGCCGCTACGAGCGCCTGATGAGCTACGGCGTCGCCTGAGTTCTCTGGCGCGCTGCAGACAACGGGCCTTCGGGCCCGTTGTTGTTTTAAGCTTGGCCGATGAACAGCCTCGAATCCCGACTGCTAGCCGCCCTGGCGTCCTGGCGCGATGCCCCGGCCTGGCGCGTGGCCCTGTCTGGCGGCCTGGACTCCACGGTGCTGCTGCACCTGCTGGCGCGCCTGAGTCGCCAGCAGGCGCTGCCGCCGCTATCTGCCATTCATGTCCATCACGGCCTGCAGGCCGCTGCCGATGCCTGGCCGGAACATTGCCGCCAGCTCTGTGCCGCCCTGGGCGTGCCCCTGCAGGTCGAATATGTGCGCGTCGACGCCGGCGCCAGCCTGGAGCGGGCCGCCCGTGAGGCGCGCTATGCGGCGTTTACCCGGCAGCTGGGGGCGGGCGAACTGCTGCTGACCGGCCAGCACCGGGACGACCAGGCCGAGACCCTGCTGTTTCGTCTGCTGCGCGGTGCCGGGGTGCGTGGTCTGGCCGGCATGCCGCGGCAGCGCGCACTGGGGGAGGGCACCCTGCTGCGGCCGCTGCTCGGCATGGCGCGCGCGGAGCTGGAGGCCTATGCCCGCCAGCACGGCTTGCGCTGGGTGGAAGATCCCTCGAATAGCGACACGCGGCTGGCGCGCAACTTTCTGCGCCACCAGGTGCTGCCGCCTTTGGCCCGGCACTGGCCGCAGGCGGCCGCCAATCTGGCGCGCAGCGCCGAGCACTTGCGCGAGGCGCAGGGGCTGCTTGATGAGCTGGCCATGGCGGATCTGGCCGCGGCCGCCACACCGTCAGCCTTTGCCTGGCTGGCGTTGCCGAGCCTGGCGCTGCAGCCTTTGCGTCAGCTGTCGCCGGCCCGCCAGCGCAATGCCCTGCGCCACTGGCTGGCGGCCTTGGGCGAGCTGCCGGACAGCGACCACTGGCGCGGCTGGGAAGCGCTACGCGATGCCGCCGCGGATGCGGCACCAATCTGGCGCATGGCTGGCGGCGAACTGCAGCGAGCCGACGGGCGGTTGTGGTGGTTGGCGGGCCCCTGGCTGCAGGCCGTACCGGCGCCCGAGCTGGAGCTGGCGCAGCAGGCCAGCTGGAGCTTGCCCGGCAACGGCCAGCTGAACCTGCAGGGCGAGCTGGCGCGCGCGGGGCTGCAGGTGCGCTACCGGCAGGGTGGCGAAGTGCTGCAGGTGCCGGGGCGCGGCCATCGTGATCTCAAGCGACTGTTCAACGAGCAGGGCGTGCCAGCCTTCGTGCGCAGCCGCGTTCCATTGCTGTTCCGCGGCAACGAGCTGCTGGCTGTGGCCAATCTGCCGGGGCTCGATGGTGCGCAGTGGGGAGCCTGGCGGTTGGCCTGGTGCCCGCCGACGAGCGAGCAAGGTTTGAGCTGAAAGGGCCTTTCCGGTAGACTACGCTCCCGTCTTGTTACTGCTTTCTGCGGATTCCCCGGAACCCGCGGAGGCTTGCTTATTTCAGGTTGGTCAAGAGTGCCAGCCTGCGCTTTCACCCCGGCGGCGCTGACCGCTTGAACGCAGACTTCTAGGATTTTTCATGACGCGCTACATCTTCGTCACGGGTGGTGTTGTTTCTTCATTGGGGAAAGGCATCGCTTCGGCTTCACTGGCGGCCATCCTGGAGGCGCGGGGCCTGAAGGTCACCATGCTCAAGCTGGACCCCTACATCAACGTCGATCCGGGCACCATGAGCCCGTTCCAGCACGGTGAGGTGTTCGTCACCCACGACGGCGCCGAGACCGACCTCGACCTGGGCCACTACGAGCGGTTCATCCGCACCACCATGACCCAGAACAACAACTTCACCACCGGCCGCGTCTATGAAGACGTGCTGCGCAAGGAGCGCCGTGGTGACTACCTGGGCGCCACCATCCAGGTGATCCCGCACATCACCGACGAGATCAAGCGCCGCGTGATCAAGGGCGCCGGCGATGCCGACGTGGCCATGGTCGAGATCGGCGGCACCGTTGGCGACATCGAGTCGCAGCCGTTCCTCGAGGCGGCCCGTCAGCTGCGCGTGGAACTGGGCGCCAAGCGCGCCATGTTCATGCACCTGACCCTGGTGCCGTACATCGCCACCGCCGGCGAGACCAAGACCAAGCCGACCCAGCACTCGGTCAAGGAACTGCGTTCCATCGGCGTGCAGCCGGACGTGCTGATCTGCCGCTCCGACCACGAGATCGACCTGGCCTCGCGGCGCAAGATTGCCCTGTTCACCAACGTCGAAGAGCGTGCGGTCATCGCCCTGGAAGACGTCGACACCATCTACAAGATTCCGTCGGTGCTGCATGCCCAGGGCCTGGACGACATCGTCGTCGAGCGCTTCGGCCTGCAATGCAACCCGGCCGACCTCTCCGAATGGGATCGCGTGGTCGATGCCAAGCTGAACCCGGAGAGGGAAGTCACCATCGCCATGGTCGGCAAGTACATGGAACTGCTGGACGCCTACAAGTCGCTGATCGAGGCGATGGGGCATGCCGGCATCGAGAACCGCACCAAGGTCAACCTGCGCTACATCGACTCCGAGGAGATCGAGAACGAAGGCACCGCCAAGCTGGAAGGCGTCGACGCCATCCTGGTGCCCGGTGGCTTCGGTCTGCGTGGCGTGGAAGGCAAGATCCGCACCGTGCAGTACGCCCGTGAGAACAAGATTCCTTACCTCGGCATCTGCCTCGGCATGCAGGTGGCGGTGATCGAGTACGCCCGCAACGTGCTGGGCTGGAAAGACGCCAACTCCACCGAGTTCGACCAGAACAGCGGCCATCCGGTGGTCGGCCTGATCACCGAGTGGCAGGACGCCACTGGCGCCACCGAGCTGCGCACCGATGCTTCCGACCTCGGCGGCACCATGCGCCTGGGCGCCCAGGACTGCCAGCTGATCAGCGGCTCCAACGTGCGTGAGTGCTACGGCAAGGATGTGATCGTCGAGCGCCACCGCCACCGCTACGAAGTGAACAACAACCTGCTGCCGCAACTGGAGCAGGCCGGCCTGAAGATCACCGGTCGCTCCGCTGACGGCGCGCTGGTGGAAGTGGTCGAGGCGCCGGATCATCCGTGGTTCGTCGCCTGCCAGTTCCACCCGGAATTCACCTCCACCCCGCGCGACGGCCACCCGCTGTTCAGCGGCTTCGTCAAGGCTGCACTGAAGCAGGCCGGCAAGGCATAAGGCAACGGACATGACCCAGAAGATCATCAAGGTTGGCGACATCGAGATCGCCAACGACAAGCCGTTCGTGCTGTTCGGCGGCATCAACGTACTGGAGTCGCGCGACCTGGCCATGCAGGCCTGCGAAGAATACGTGCGGGTGACCGAGAAACTCGGCATCCCCTATGTGTTCAAGGCCAGCTTCGACAAGGCCAACCGCTCCTCCGTCACCTCCTTCCGCGGCCCGGGCCTGGAAGAGGGCATGAAGATCTTCGAGGAAGTGAAGAAGACCTTCGGCGTACCGGTGATCACCGACGTCCACGAGCCTTACCAGGCTGCTCCGGTGGCCGAGGTGTGCGACATCATCCAGCTGCCGGCCTTCCTCTCCCGGCAGACCGACCTGGTAGTGGCCATGGCCAAGACCAATGCGGTGATCAACATCAAGAAGGCCCAGTTCCTCGCCCCTCAGGAGATGAAACACATCCTGACCAAGTGCGAAGAGGCGGGTAACGACAAGCTGATCCTCTGCGAGCGCGGCTCTTCCTTCGGGTACAACAACCTGGTGGTGGACATGCTCGGCTTCGGCATCATGAAACAGTTCAACTACCCGGTGTTCTTCGACGTCACCCATGCCCTGCAGATGCCGGGCGGGCGCGCCGATTCCGCCGGTGGCCGCCGTGCCCAGGTCACCGACCTGGCCAAGGCCGGCATGAGCCAGGGTCTGGCTGGCCTGTTCCTCGAGGCCCATCCGGATCCGAACAACGCCAAGTGCGACGGTCCTTGTGCCCTGCGCCTGGACAAGCTGGAACCCTTCCTCACCCAGCTCAAGCAGCTGGACGATCTGGTGAAGAGCTTTGCGCCGATCGAGACCGCGTAAGCGCCTCGTCTGACGCATATTTCAACTGTTGGAGCTGACAAGAATGGCAAAAATCGTCGACATCAAGGGCCGTGAGGTTCTCGACTCCCGTGGCAACCCCACCGTAGAAGCCGATGTAATCCTCGAAGGCGGCATCATCGGCAGCGCCTGCGCGCCGTCCGGTGCCTCCACCGGTTCCCGTGAAGCGCTGGAACTGCGCGATGGCGACAAGAGCCGTTACCTGGGCAAGGGCGTACTGAAGGCCGTGGCCAACATCAACGGCCCGATCCGTGACCTGCTGCTGGGCAAAGACGCTCGCGAGCAGAAAGCCCTCGACCTGGCCATGATCGATCTGGACGGCACCGAGAACAAAGGCAAGCTGGGCGCCAACGCCATCCTCGCCGTGTCCCTGGCCGCCGCCAAGGCCGCCGCTCAGGCCAAGGGCGTGCCGCTGTACGCGCACATCGCCGACCTCAACGGCACCCCGGGCGTCTACTCCATGCCGGTTCCGATGATGAACATCATCAACGGTGGCGAGCATGCCGATAACAACGTCGACATCCAGGAGTTCATGGTGCAGCCGGTTGGCGCCAAGAACTTCGCCGACGCCCTGCGCATGGGCGCCGAGATCTTCCATCACCTGAAAGCCGTGCTGAAGGCCCGTGGCCTGAACACCGCCGTGGGCGACGAAGGTGGCTTCGCGCCGAACCTGGCTTCCAACGAAGACGCCCTGGCTGCCATCGCCGAGGCCGTGGCCAACGCCGGCTACAAGCTGGGTGACGACATCACCCTGGCCCTGGACTGCGCTTCCTCCGAGTTCTTCAAGGACGGCAACTACGACTTGGAAGGAGAGGGCAAGGTGTTCAGCGCCGAAGGTTTCGCCGATTACCTGGCCGGTCTGACCCAGCGTTACCCGATCATCTCCATCGAAGACGGCATGGACGAGTCCGACTGGGCCGGCTGGAAAGTCCTGACCGACAAGATCGGCGAGAAGGTACAGCTGGTCGGTGACGACCTGTTCGTCACCAACACCAAGATCCTCAAGCGCGGTATCGAAGAGAAGATCGGCAACTCGATCCTGATCAAGTTCAACCAGATCGGCTCGCTGACCGAAACCCTGGAAGCCATCCAGATGGCCAAGGCCGCTGGCTTCACCGCGGTGATCTCGCACCGCTCCGGTGAAACCGAGGACAGCACCATCGCCGACCTGGCCGTAGGCACCGCCGCCGGCCAGATCAAGACCGGCTCCCTGTGCCGTTCCGACCGCGTGTCCAAGTACAACCAGCTGCTGCGTATCGAAGAGCAGCTCGGCGGCAAGGCCCCTTATAAGGGCCGCGCCGAGTTCCGCGGCTAAGCCGGGAATGGTAAAAAGGGCAGCGCAAGCTGCCCTTTTTGCAGGTGTACCCCACTTGCTGGGGGCTTCTACAGGCTCCGCTAGCCAATTGCATCGGCAGTCGGCCTGGGCAAAGCTTTTCGTATGGATTCGTCGATGTCTAAAGCCCCTTACTGGTTGTTCGTCGTGCTGGTGCTGATCCTCTCCGGATTGCAGTACCGCCTGTGGGTGGGCGAAGGCAGCCTGGCCCAGGTCACCGAGCTGAAGCGGCAGATTGCCGAGCAGCAGGGCGAGAACGAGCGCCTGCTGGAGCGCAACCGCATCCTCGAGGCCGAGGTGCTGGAGCTCAAGCAGGGTACCGAGACCGTGGAAGAGCGCGCCCGTCACGAGCTGGGCATGGTCAAAGAGGGCGAAACCCTCTACCAGTTGGCCGAATGAGCCTGCCTGCCTTCTGGCTGGTGATTCCCGCCGCCGGCATCGGTTCGCGCATGCGTGCCGACCGCCCCAAGCAATACCTGCAGCTGGCCGGGCGCAGCATCCTCGAACATACCCTCGACTGTTTCCTCGAGCATCCGCAGCTCAAGGGCCTGGTGCTCTGTCTGGCTGCGGATGATCCCTGGTGGCCGCTGCTGCCTGCGGCGGCCGATCCGCGCATTCACCGGGTAGCCGGTGGCGCCGAGCGTGCCGATTCGGTGCTCAGCGGCCTGCTGCAGCTGGGCGAGCTGGGCGCCCAGGCGGATGACTGGGTGCTGGTGCATGACGCCGCCCGGCCCAATCTGGCGCGCAGCGATCTCGACCAGCTGCTGCTGGAACTGGCCGACGACCCGGTGGGCGGCCTGCTCGCCGTACCGGCGCGCGACACCCTCAAGCGCGCCGGCGCCGATGGCCGGGTGGCCGAGACGGTGGATCGCAGCCTGATCTGGCAGGCCTATACGCCGCAGATGTTCCGCTATGCCGCCCTGCACCGGGCCCTGGCCGATGCGCTGGTGGCCGGCGTGGCCATCACCGACGAGGCCTCGGCTCTGGAGTGGGCCGGGCAGGCGCCGAAGCTGGTGGAGGGCAGGGCGGACAATTTGAAGATCACCCGTCCGGAAGACCTGGAGTGGCTGCGCCAGCGCTGGGCCAGCAAGTTCTGAGGATGAACCGGACGGGGCTGGGCGCCCCGTCCGTATCGACTGCTACACGCGGAACTGATTGATCAAGCGGCGCTGCTGCTCGGCCAGCTTGGTCAGCTCGGCGCTGGCCTGGCTGGCCTCGTCGGCGCCGCCGGCCACTTCCGCGGCGACCTGGCCGATATTGGTGACGTTGCGGTTGATGTCCTCGGCCACTGCACTCTGCTCCTCGGCGGCGCTGGCGATCTGGGTGTTCATGTCGTTGATCACCGACACCGCCTGGGTGATCGACTCCAGCGCCTGGGCCGCGGCGGCCGCCTGTTGCACGCTGTCATCAGTACGGGCCTGGCTCTGCTCCATCACGCTGACCACTTCGCGGGTGCCGTGCTGCAGCTGCTGGATCATCTGCTGGATTTCTTCGGTGGCCTGTTGGGTCTTCTGCGCCAGGTTGCGCACCTCGTCGGCCACCACGGCGAAGCCGCGGCCCTGCTCGCCGGCGCGCGCTGCCTCGATGGCGGCGTTGAGGGCGAGCAGGTTGGTCTGCTCGGCGATGCCGCGGATGGCGGTGAGAATCGCGTTGATGTTCTCGCTGTCCTTGGCCAGGGTCTGTACCACGCCGGTGGCGCGGCCGATCTCGGTGGCCAGGGAGGCGATGGCGTTCGAGGTTTTCTGCACGATGTTCTTGCCGTCGTTGGCCGAGCGGTCGGCGTGGTTGGCCGCCTCGGCGGCCTGGGTGGCGTTGCGCGCCACGTCCTGGGCGGTGGCGGTCATCTCGTGCACGGCGGTAGCCACCTGGTCGATCTCGGCCATCTGTTTCTGTACGCCCTGGTTGGTGCGGATGGCGATGTCGGCGGTGTGCTCGGAGGAGTCGCTGACCTTCTGTACCGAGCCGACCACGTCGCGGATCATGCCCTGCAGCTTGTTGAGAAAGGTGTTGAAGCCGTTGGCGATCTGCCCCAGTTCGTCGGCGCGATCCACGTTCAGGCGCACGGTGAGGTCGCCGTCACCCTTGGCGATGTCGTCGAGCATGCCGACCATCTGCTTCAGCGGGCGGGCGATGCCGTAGCCGACGAACCAGATCACCAGCAGGCCGATGGCGGCGATGATCAGGCCGACCACGCTCATGCCGACCGTGTCTTCGCGAGCCTGATCGGCCAGCACGTCCTGCAGCTGCTTGAGGTCGGCGAACACCGCCGAGGTCGGCAGCTCGATGGCCAGCGTCCAGCGCGTGCTGGTACCGGCCACCTGGAACGGCAGCAGCAGCTGGAACACCTGGTGCTCTTCATCGAGGTTGGAGATCGGTGCGGTGCCGCTGCTCTGCTTGAGCTGGCCGGCCAGCTCATCGCCGAGGGCCTTGTTGGCCGGCTGGCCGATCAGGCTGGCGTCCTTGGTGGCGGCGATCAGGGTGCCGTTGGCCGCCACCAGGGCCAGCTCGCCGGCGCCTTCGTAGAGGCTGCCCTTGGCGGTGTTCAGCAGGCCCTGGATGAAGTCGAGGGCGAAGTCATTGCCGACCGTGCCCTTGAACTGGCCGCCGACCAGAATCGGCGCGTTGAACGAGGCCACCAGCACTTGCTTGCCGCCGAAATCGTAAGACGCCGGGTCGACCACACAAGGCTGCTTGCTGGTTTTCGGACACAGGTAGTACTCGCCCTCGCGCACGCCGGTGGGCAGCACCTTCTCGCTTTCCATCATCTCGACGGTGAGCGGCTCGAGTTTGAGTTCGCCACCACTGCGGTACCACCAGGGCATGTAGCGGCCGGTGGCGTCGTAGCCGTTTTCCTTCTGCCCGGCATACAGGTCGTCCTCCTGGTCGAAGGCGTTGGGTTCCCAGCCGATGTAGAAGTCGATCAATTGCGGGTTGGCCTTGAGGTTCTCGCCGACCAGGGCGGTCAGCTCGTCGCGGCTCAGGTTGATGGCGGTGCCATCGCTGGCGCCCAGGCGGCTGTTGAGGGTGGCCAGGGATTTGGCCTGGGTCATGGGCACTTCGAACTGGCGCTGCAGCTGGCCGACCTGGGCCTCGGCCAGGGCCACCAGGCGCTGGTCGATGACCTGTTCGAGCAGGTCGTGGCTGCGCTCCTGGAGCAGAACCTGGGTGCGCGAACTGGTGTACAGCGCATACAGCACCAGTGCCACGACAACGGCGAGGATGCTGGCTCCGGCCATAAAGGCCACGGAAAACTGGATCGATCGGAACTTCATGGGGACTCCGCAGTGAGTGTGCGCCTGTCCCTGGCATATCGGCAGGAGGCTGAAAAAGCATTAGCCTTCCTGCAACTAGCAAAGATGGCCGCCGGTCATAGTGCAAGCAGGACGGTTGTCCTGTACCTGAGGGCGACCTAGCATACGGCCCTCGTAGATACGGAGATTTCCATGTACACCTTGTTTCGTCTGGCGGTCGTGGCCGCCTGTGCGCTGCTGGCAGCCTGCCAGGCCGTGAGTACCACCAGTGGCGGCGCCGTTGGCGTCGAGCGCAAGCAATACATGTTCAGCATGCTGTCCTCCGAGGAGGTCGACAGCATGTACGCCCAGGCCTACCAGCAGACGCTGAGCGAGGCGTCGAGCAAGGGCGAGCTGGACAGAAGCAGCAAGAATGCCCAGCGGGTCAATGCCATCGCCAAGCGCCTGATCGCCCAGACCCCGGTGTTCCGTGCCGATGCGGCGCAGTGGGACTGGCAGGTCAACCTGATCAAGAGCGACGAGCTCAATGCCAACTGCGGCCCGGGCGGCAAGATCATCGTCTACAGCGGCCTGATCACCCAGCTGCAACTTAGCGATGCCGAACTGGCCGCGGTGATGGGCCACGAGATCGCCCACGCCCTGCGCGAGCACAGCCGTGAGGCGATGTCCAAGGCCTATGGCACGCAGATGGCGACCCAGGTGGGCTCGGCCCTGCTGGGCCTGGGTGAGCTCGGTCAGCAGATGGCCGATACCGGCGTGGAATACCTGATGACCCTGCCCAACAGCCGGGCCAACGAGAACGAGGCGGATCTAATGGGGCTGGAGCTGGCGGCCCGCGCCGGCTACGACCCGAATGCGGCGATCAGCCTGTGGCAGAAGATGAGCCAGGCAGGGGGCGGCGCGCCGCCGGAGTTCATGAGCACCCACCCCTCGTCCAGCAGCCGCATCGCCTCGCTGCAGGCGGCCATCCCGAAAGTGATGCCGTATTACGAGCGGGCGAAGAAATAAGACCCAGAGATGAAAACGGCGCCTGCGGGCGCCGTTGTTGTTTCAGGGCAGGGCCTTCTCGGCGAAGGGCCGGGTCTCCAGGCCCAGCTGGGCGCGGAAGCTTTCCATGTCGAACATGGTGCAGATCTCGCGGATATCGCCGCTCGGGGTCAGCGTCCAGAACGCCATGGCCGAGATGCTCATGACCTTGTCGCTGGGCGGATAGCCTAGGGCGGGCTTGCTGATGGTGCCGATCAGGGTGCTCCAGGTCACCACCTTGTGGCCCTCGGCGATGCATTCCTCGATGACCACTTCCAGATCCGGCATGGCGCTGCGGATGTCCTGCACCATCTGGGCATAGGCCGTGCTGTTGAGCGGGCGGCCCATGAAGGAACTCTTGTACAGGAAGTCCGGGCTGTGCAGCTGCTCGGCCAGGGCCAGGCGGCCCTTGTTCCAGCTCAGGTCGATGTGCTGGCGCACACGCTTCTTCATCTCATCCAGTGACATCTGCGGCTCCTTGGCGGGCGGGAACTGTGCAACACCTTGCACAGAGTACCCAGCCGCGCCGCGGAAGGCAGCCACCCACTGGCGGCGGCTGCGTGGCTCTGCGGATCAGAGCGGGGTGCCAATCCCCAGTGCCTGACAGGCTGCGTAGATCGCCAGGGCGGCGAAGGCAAGGGCGGCCAGGCGACGAATGAGCGTCAGCGGCAGACGATCGGCAGCGAAGTTGCCGGCCAGTACCACCGGCACGTTGGCGATCAGCATGCCCAGGGTGGTGCCGGCTACGACCAGGAGGAAGTCCGGGTACTGGGCGGCCAGCATGATGGTGGCTATCTGCGTCTTGTCGCCCATCTCGGCGAGGAAGAAGGCGACCAGGGTGGTGAGGAACGGGCCGTACTTCTGCAGTTTGGACTCCTCGTCATCGTCCAGCTTGTCCGGCACCAGCGTCCACAGGGCGACGGCAGCGAAGCTGGCGGCGAGGATCCAGCGCAGGGTGGTTGGCGAGAAGAAGCTGGCGACCCAGTTGCCCACGGCACCGGCGGCGGCGTGGTTGGCCAGGGTGGCGACGACTATGCCCCAGATGATCGGCCAGGGGCGGCGGAAGCGGCAGGCGAGGAGCAGGGCGAGCAGTTGCGTCTTGTCGCCGATTTCAGCGAGAGCAACGATGCCGGTGGGTACGAACAGGGATTCCAAAAACATCAGGCGTTCCTACAGGGGCGGGTTTGACGGTTAGCTATGACACGTACGACCTTCCCGCCCCGGGTGAGGTGTGCGTGTCATAGGTCTTGTCAAACCCAGGCCTCTGCGGGCCTCGGGTCGCATGCGCCATGCTCTGCGGAGCAAGTGTGTTGACGCATGCCGGGTGAGCTGGGCGCTCACGGGAGACTACTCCCCTAGGACGGCCGGCATTTTGCCCAACTCGGTCGGCTTGGGCAACCCCGGGCGACGGATCGTTGCCCCGAGGTTCAGCGGCGCACGGCGCGGTAGATGCGGAAGCCCTCGGCATCCTTGAGGGTTTGGCAGGCGCCCAGGTGCTGCTCGATCAGCGGCGGATACTTGAGGAAGCTGTTGGCCACCAGGCGCAGCTCGCCACCCTTGTCCAGATGACGGGCAGCCTGGCGCAGCAGGTGCTCGCTGGCCTGGTAGTCGGTGTGCACGCCGGTATGGAAGGGCGGGTTACTGATGATCGCGGCCAGCCCCTGCGGCGCCGCATCGATGCCATCGCCGGCGATCACCTCGGCCTGCAGGCCGTTGGCGGCCAGGGTCAGGCGGCTGCTCTCGACGGCGAAGGCGTCCACGTCGAGCAGGCTGAGCTGGCTCTGTGGATAACGGCGTTTGAGCACCGCGCCGAGCACCCCGGCGCCACAGCCGAAGTCGAGCAGATGGCCAGTCGGCAGGCCGTCCAGCTGTTCCAGCAGCAGCGCACTGCCGCGATCCAGGCGGCCATGACTGAACACTCCGGGCAGGCTCAGCACCTGCAGTGGGCCGTCGGCCAGGGGCAGCTCGAAGCGCTGGGCCAGGCTGTGCAGATCGGGTGCGGCAGGAGCCTGTTCCACGGTGACCTGCCACAGTTGGCAGTGGCGGGCGCTGTCCAGCTTGCGCGGCTTGCCATAGGCGGCCAGTTGCTTGGCCGCGCGCTCGATGCCGCCGCGCTTCTCGCCGACCAGGTACAGCTCGCGGCCAGCCAGGCGCGCGGCCAGGGCCTGCAGCAGGTAGTCGGTGAGTTCGCGCGACTTGGGTAGGAACAGCACGGCACTGGCGAAAGCCCGCTGCGGTACTTCGGTGCCGAACTGGCTGCGCCCGGCGAAGCGGGCGTGCAGCAGGTTGTGTTCGCCGGCATGCCAGCCCCAGCCGTGGGCCAGGGGCAGACGGCCGAGCAGGTCGTCGGCGGGCAGGCCGGCCAGCAGCAGTTCACCCTGGAACAGCTCTGCCTGGCGCAGCAGCACTTCGCTTCGTGGATCCATGCCTGTTCTCCGGCCGCTGAAAAAAGGCGCGTAGTTTACCCGCTGACCACCCGCTTGGGCGCGCCCGCGAAGAAGGCCGCGGCGTTCTCCGCCAGTTGGCCGACGATGCGCTGGCGCGCTTCGCGGCTGCCCCAGGCGTTGTGCGGGGTGATGATCAGGCGCGGGATATCCGGCGCCAGCAGCGGGTTGCCGTGGCGCGGCGGCTCCTCGCTGAGCACGTCGAAGGCCGCGCCGCCCAGGTGCCCGCCGCGCAGGGCATCGGCCAGGGCCTGCTCGTCGACCAGACCGCCACGGGCGGTGTTGATCAGTAGCGCCTGCGGCTTCATCAGGGCCAGTTCGGCGGCACCGATCAGGTGGCGGGTCTGTTCGGTGAGCGGGCAATGCAGGGTCAGGGCATCCACCTGTGGCAGCAGCTCGTGCAGCGGCAGGCGATCGGCACGTGCTGGCCGGCCGGGCAGGGCGCCGAGCAGCACGCGCATGCCGAAGGCCTCGGCCAGGCGCGCCACCGCGCCGCCCAGCTCGCCATGGCCGAGCAGGCCGAGGGTCTTGCCCTCCAGCTCGATGATCGGGAAGTCCAGCAGGCAGAACTGGCTAGCGCGCTGCCAGGCGCCGTCGCGGATGGCGCGCTGGTAGTCCGGCAGGCGGGTGGCCAGGGCGAGCAGCAGCATCAGGCAGTGCTGCGCCACCGAGGGCGTGCCGTAGCCCTGGCAGTTGGCAACCACGATGCCGCGTTCGCGGGCGGCCGCCAGGTCGATGTTGTTGGTGCCGGTGGCGGAAACCAGGATCAGCCTGAGTTCGGGGCAAGCGGCCAGGGTGGCAGCATCCAGGCGCACCTTGTTGCTGATCGCCACCTGGGCGCCTTGCAGGCGCTCGGCGGCCTGCTCGGCGCTACTGCTTGCGTGCAGGGTCAGCTCGGCGAAGGCCTGGCGCAACGGCGCCATGTCGAGATCGCCGAGGTCGAGGGAGGCATGGTCGAGGAAGACCGCGCGGGCGTTGTTATTCATCAGCTGTGCCTGTTTCGCAGCGAGGGACTGGCGTAAGGTTGCCAGCCTATCGTGTTGATTCCCACTGTTCGGAGGTCGTATGTACTGGGCTGAGTTCCTCACCGTGGCGTTGATCCACCTGCTGGCCGTGGCCAGCCCGGGGCCGGATTTCGCCATCGTGGTGCGCGAAAGCGTGGCCCATGGCCGCCGCGCCGGTACCTGGACGGCGCTGGGGGTGGGCACCGGCATCTTCGTGCACGTGGCCTACTCGCTGCTCGGCATCGGCCTGATCGTGTCGCAGTCGATCGTGCTGTTCAACGCGCTGAAATGGCTGGCGGCGGCCTACCTGTTCTACATCGGCATCAAGGCCCTGCGTGCCAAACCGGCGGGTGAGGGCGCGCTGGAAGTGGCGGCCGATGCCGAGCAGCGTTCGCCGCGCGGCGCTTTCATGACCGGCTTCGTCACCAATGGCCTGAACCCCAAGGCCACGCTGTTCTTCCTTTCGCTGTTCACCGTGGTGATCAACCCGCATACGCCGCTGGCGGTGCAGGCCGGTTACGGGGTGTACCTGGCGTTCGCCACCGCCTTGTGGTTCTGCCTGGTGGCGCTGCTGTTCAGCCAGCAACGGGTGCGCGCCGGCTTCGCCCGCATGGGCCACTGGTTCGACCGGCTGATGGGCGCGGTGCTGGTCGGCCTGGGCATCAAGCTGGCCTTTACCGAGCTGCGCTAAACAGTTGCTCACAAAAAAGCCCCGCCGAGGCGGGGCTTTTCATTTGCGCGTTGCTTACAGCAGCTCGATGGCCACGGCAGTGGCTTCACCGCCGCCGATGCACAGCGAGGCCACGCCGCGCTTGCCGCCTTTCTTCTGCAGGGCGTTGATCAGGGTGATGATCAGGCGCGAGCCGGTGGAGCCGACCGGGTGGCCCTGGGCGCAGGCGCCGCCGTAGACGTTGACCTTGGCGTGATCCAGGCCGTGCTCGCGCATGGCCAGCATGGTGACCATGGCGAAGGCTTCGTTGATCTCGTACAGGTCGACGTCGTCCTTGCTCCAGCCGGTCTTCTTAAACAGGTTGCTCATGGCGCCGATTGGGGCAATGGTGAACTCGCTCGGATCCTGGCTCTGGGTGGCGTGGGCGACGATCTTGGCCAGCGGCTTGAGGCCGCGCTTGGCCGCTTCCTCGGCGGTCATCAGCACCAGCGCACTGGCGCCGTCGGAGATCGAGCTGGCGTTGGCGGCGGTGATGGTGCCGTCCTTCTTGAACGCCGGCTTGAGGCCGGGGATCTTGTCCAGGTTGGCGTTGAGCGGCTGCTCGTCGTCCTTCACTACCACTTCGCCTTTACGGCTGGTGACGGTGACCGGAACGATCTCGCTGGCCAGCGAACCATCGGCGATGGCGGCCTGGGCGCGTTTCAGCGACTCGATGGCGTAGGCGTCCATCTCTTCACGGGTGATGCCGTACTTGTCGGCGGTTTCCTGGGCGAAGGAGCCCATCAGGCGGCCGGTGCGGGCGTCTTCCAGGCCGTCGAAGAACATGTGGTCCTTGATCTCGCCATGACCCATGCGCAGGCCGGTACGGGCTTTCTCGAGGATGTAGGGGGCGTTGGACATGCTTTCCATGCCGCCGGCGACCATCACTTCGTTGCTGCCGGCCTTGAGCGCGTCGAAGGCCTGCATCACGGCCTTCATGCCGGAGCCGCACAGCTTGTTGATGGTGGTGCAGCCGGTGGCGGCAGGCAGGCCGGCATTCAGCGAGGCCTGGCGGGCCGGGCCCTGCTTGAGGCCGGCGGGCAGTACGCAGCCCATGATCACTTCCTGTACATCGGCGGGCTGGATACCGGCACGAGCCACGGCCTCACGGATGGCGATGGCGCCCAGTTCCACGGCGGGAACGCCCGACAGGCTGCCCTGGAAGCCGCCCATGGGGGTGCGGGCGCCGCTGACGATGACGATATCGGACATCGGTATTACCTCTTTGTAGTGAAGTCTGGAAGCGACCTGAGGGTGGCGATTCTACTGTGTGACCAAAGGTGGCCAAAGAGTCACGTGGAAAATCATTCTTTGGGCTGATTTATGCGTGGCCGGGGCGCTCTAGATTGGCTGCCATCGCGCACTCACGGACATCACTCCCATGCTCAAGACCCGCGTCATCCCGCCTGCCGCCAATGCCAACCAGGCTCCTATGCTGATCAAGCGCCTGCTGCTGTCCGGCAGCCGTTACGAGAAGACCCGCGAGATCGTCTATCGTGACCAGTTGCGCTACAGCTACGCCACCTTCAACGAGCGCGTGGCGCGCCTGGCCAACGTACTGAGCGAGGCCGGCGTGCAGGCCGGTGACACGGTGGCGGTGATGGACTGGGACAGCCACCGCTACCTGGAATGCATGTTCGCCATTCCGATGATCGGCGCTGTGCTGCATACCATCAATATTCGTCTGTCGGCCGAACAGATCCTCTACACCATGAACCATGCCGAAGATAAGTTCGTGCTGGTCAACAGCGAGTTCGTGGCGCTGTACAAGGGCATCGAGAACCAGCTGACCACGGTGCAGAAGACCCTGCTGCTGACCGACGAGGCGCAGAAAACTGCCGAGCTGCCGAACCTGGTGGGCGAATATGAGGAACTGCTGGCTGCTGCCAGCCCGCAGTACGACTTCCCCGATTTCGACGAGAACTCGGTGGCCACCACCTTCTATACCACTGGCACCACCGGCAACCCCAAGGGCGTGTACTTCACCCATCGCCAGCTGGTGCTGCACACCCTGGCTGAGGCCAGCGTGCTGGGCAGCCTGGACAGCGTGCGTTTGCTCGGCACCAACGACGTGTACATGCCGATTACGCCGATGTTCCACGTGCATGCCTGGGGTATCCCCTATGTCGCCACCATGCTCGGTATCAAGCAGGTCTATCCGGGGCGCTACGATCCGGAGCTGCTGGTCAAGCTGTGGCAGACCGAGAAGGTGACCTTCTCCCATTGCGTGCCGACCATCCTGCAGATGGTGCTCAACGCCAAGGCGGGGCAGGGCGTGGACTTCGCCGGCTGGAAGATCATCATCGGCGGCAGCGCGCTCAATCGTGCGCTCTATGAAGCGGCCAAGGCCCGCGGCATCCAGCTCACCGCGGCTTACGGCATGTCCGAGACCTGCCCGCTGATCTCCTGCGCGCACATCAACGACGAGCTGCTGGCCGGCAGCGAGGACGAGCGCATCACCTATCGGATCAAGGCTGGCGTACCGGTGCCGCTGGTCGAGGCCGCGCTGATGGGGGCGGATGGCCAGCTGCTGGCGGTCGATGGCGAGACCCAGGGCGAGCTGGTGCTGCGCGCGCCCTGGCTGACCATGGGCTACTTCAACGAGCCGCAGAAGAGCGCCGAGCTGTGGGAACACGGCTGGCTGCACACCGGTGACGTGGCGACCCTGGACGACTTCGGTTTCATCGATATCCGCGACCGCATCAAGGACGTGATCAAGACCGGCGGCGAGTGGTTGTCGTCGCTGGAACTGGAAGACCTGATCAGCCGTCATTCTGCCGTGCGCGAAGTGGCGGTGGTCGGCGTGCCCGATCCGCAGTGGGGCGAGCGCCCGTTTGCCCTGCTGGTGCTGCGCGAGGGGCAGCAGCTGGATGCCCGTTTGCTCAAGGAGCATCTCAAGCCTTTTGTCGAGCAGGGGCATATCAACAAGTGGGCGATACCCAGTCAGATCGCACTTGTTACCGATATTCCCAAAACCAGTGTCGGCAAGCTGGACAAGAAACGCATTCGTACGGAAATCGCCCAGTGGCAGGCGGCGGGGAGTGCATTCCTGTCTACCCTGTGAGGGCCGATGTACCCGCTTTGGGGTGATAAAGCGGGTTACAGAGCAAACGCTTGGCTCATAAATTGCTGTTTTGCTGCGCATTCGGCTGGGCATGCTTCGCGTGACCGGCCGGTCTAGACGGGTTGGAGGCTGGAAATCACACTTTCGGGGGATCAAGCCTTACTACCCGGTGGCTATATTCGCCACCATCCATAACAAAAAACACATGGAGTAGCGTCGATGACAACAACCAAACCGTTCTGGCGTCTGGCCAAACTGCCTCTGGCGGTGAGCCTCGCCTCAACTCTCGCTGCCCCGGCATTCGGCGTAACCTTCAACATCGGTGAGATCGAAGGTCAGCTCGACTCCACCCTGTCGGTGGGTGCCAGCTGGTCGGTACGCGATCCGGATCGCGACTTCATCGGGGTCAACAACGGCGGCCAGGGCCTGTCGCAGACCAGCGATGACGGTCACCTGAACTTCAAGAAGGGCAAGACCTTCTCGAAGATCTTCAAGGGTATCCATGACCTCGAGCTGAAATACGGCGAGACCGGCGTATTCGTTCGCGGCAAGTACTGGTACGACTTTGAACTGAAGGACGAGAACCGCGAGTTCAAGGACATCGACGACCACAACCGCAAGGAGGGCGCTCAGGCCTCCGGCGCGCAGATCCTCGACGCCTTCGTCTACCACAACTACGACATCGCCGATCAGCCGGGCTCCGTGCGTCTGGGCAAGCAGGTGGTGAGCTGGGGTGAAAGTACCTTCATCCAGGGCGGCATCAACACCATCAACCCGGTCGACGTGGCTGCATTCCGCCGCCCGGGCGCCGAGGTCAAGGAAGGTCTGATCCCGGTCAACATGTTCTACGTTTCGCAGAGCCTGACCGACAATCTGTCCGCTGAGGCCTTCTACCAGCTGGAATGGGATCAGACTGTCGTCGACAACTGCGGTACCTTCTTCTCCAACGCCGACGTGGCGGCAGATGGTTGCGATGACAACCTGCGTCTGCTGACCAACAACGTTGCTCGCGTGAATGGCGTTCTGAACCCGCTTCTGGTTGCCAACGGCCTCAGCCCGCTCGATGTCAACGCGGAAGGTAACCTGGTTGTGCGTGCTGGTGACCGCGATGCTCGCGACAGTGGCCAGTGGGGTACGGCGCTGCGTTACTTCTTCGAGCCGCTGGATACCGAGTTCGGCGCCTACTTCATGAACTACCACAGTCGTGCGCCGATCCTCAGCGCAACTGCGCCTGGTCAGGACGTGTATAACGTAGGCAACGCCATATTGCCGATTCTCAATGGCTCTGCTTCTGCACTGGCTGTTGCTGGTAGCTCCAGCTATTTCATGGAGTATCCGGAAGATATCCGCCTGTATGGCCTGAGCTTCTCCACCACGCTGCCCACCGGTACTGCCTGGCAGGGTGAAGTCAGCTACCGCCCGAACGCTCCGGTGGCGCTGAATACCACCGATGTTCTGTATTCGGCCGTGCGTCCGCTGAACAACCCCGGTTTTGCCAACCCCTATGCCGATGCTTCCGTGCTGAGTGGTGCGCCGGGCATGACCCGCCATGGTTACAACCGCAAGGAAGTGACCCAGATCCAGACCACCTTCACTCACTTCTTCGATCAGGTGATGGGTGCCGAGCGTCTGACTCTGGTGGGCGAGGCCGGCATGACCTTCGTCGGTGGCCTGGAGCACAGCAGCGAAGCGCGTTATGGCCGTGATCCGGTCTTTGGCCCGGGCGAGCTGCCCAACGGCAGTTGCGAGCTGCTGAACAACGCCACCATCGCCGGTGCAGTCGGTAACGCCGACTACTCCAACGCGACCAAGGACTGCAACGACGACGGTTTCACCACCCACAGCTCGTGGGGCTACCGTGCTCGTGCCATCTGGGACTACAACGACGTATTCGCCGGTGTGAACCTGCGTCCGAACGTTGCCTGGTCGCATGACGTCGATGGCTACTCGCCTGGTCCGGGTGCCAACTTCGAAGAAGGCCGCAAGGCAGTCAGCCTGGGTGTGGATGCCGAGTACCAGAACACCTACACCGCCAGCCTGTCCTACACCGACTACTTCGGTGGCGACTTCAACACCCTGTCTGATCGCGACTTCGTAGCCCTGAGCTTCGGCGCCAGCTTCTAAGCGCCCGGGACCATTAAGGAAAGACATGCACATGAAAACAACAAAATACCTGCTGCAATCCGGTGCCCTGGCGCTGTCGCTGGTGGCCACCGGTGTAATGGCTGCCGTTTCTGCTGATGAAGTTGCCAAACTGGGTACCAGTCTGACTCCGCTGGGCGCCGAGAAGGCTGGCAATGCCGACGGTACCATTCCCGAGTGGACTGGCGGCCTGCCGAAGAACGCCGGCACCATCGACGATCGCGGCTTCCTGTCCGACCCGTTCGCCAATGAAAAGCCGCTGTTCACCATCACCGCGCAGAATGTCGATCAGTACAAGGACAAGCTGACCCCGGGTCAGGCGGCGATGTTCAAGCGCTACCCCGACACCTACAAGATGCCGGTGTACACCACCCACCGTACCGCCAACGTGCCGGACAGCGTGCAGGCTGATGCCAAGTCCAACGCCGCCAACACCAAGCTGGTCGAAGGTGGCAACGGTCTGGAGAACTTCAAGACTGCCTACCCGTTCCCGATCCCGCAGAACGGCCTGGAAGCGGTATGGAACCAGATCACCCGCTACCGCGGTGGCAGCGTGCGTCGCCTGGTGACCCAGGCCACTCCGCAGCCGAACGGTTCCTACAGCCTGGTGTACTTCCAGGACGAGTTCAGCTTCCCGACCAGTCTGACCGACTACGACCCGAGCAAGCCGAGCAACATCCTGTTCTACTTCAAGCAGCGCGTAACCGCTCCTGCGCGTCTGGCCGGTAACGTGCTGCTGGTGCACGAGACCCTCAACCAGGTGAAGGAGCCGCGTCTGGCCTGGCTGTACAACGCCGGTCAGCGCCGCGTACGCCGCGCTCCGCAGGTGTCCTACGACGGTCCGGGTACCGCCGCCGACGGTCTGCGTACTTCCGACAACTTCGACATGTACAACGGTGCTCCTGACCGTTACGACTGGAAGCTCAACGGCAAGAAGGAAATCTACATTCCTTACAACACCTACGAGCTGGATTCGCCGAAGCTGAAGTATGCCGACATCATCAAGGCCGGCCACCTGAACCCGGAGCACACTCGTTACGAGCTGCACCGCGTCTGGCATGTCACCGGCACCCTGAAGGCCGGCGAGCGTCACATCTATGCCAAGCGTGACATGTACATCGACGAGGACACCTGGCAAGCCGCGATCATCGACCACTACGACGGTCGTGGCGCCCTGTGGCGCGTTGCCGAGGCTCAGGCCCAGTACTACTACGACAAGCAAGTGCCGTGGTACACCGTGGAAACCCTGTACGACATCATCTCGGGCCGTTACCTGGCTCTGGGTATGAAGAACGAGGAGAAACAGTCCTACGACTTCAACTACAAGGCTTCCACCAGCGATTACACCCCGGCGGCCCTGCGCCAGGCGGGCGTGCGCTAAGCGCTGCAGCGTGACGAAAAAGCCGGCCGAGTGCCGGCTTTTTCTTTGCCGCTGGATAAGCGGGCTTCAAAAGCGGGGTGCAAGGGGATAGTCTGCGGGGCAATCATCCCGCCCGCTGCCGAGTCTCGAACCAGCACGTGACCGATCTGTCCCGCTCCTCCGATCTCGCCTGTTTCCCCACCACTCCCGGGGATGGGCGCTTCTTCCGTCCGCCTCTGCCCGTCGGCCATGTGCTGCGCCCGCGGCTGTGCGAGCGCCTGGCGGAAGGCATGGGCGGGCGCCTGCTGCTGGTCTGTGCACCGGCCGGGTTCGGCAAGAGTTCCCTGGCCGTCGAGTTCTGCGAGCGCCTGCCGGCGCAGTGGCACAGCCTGTGGCTGAGCCTGAACCGCCGCGACAGCGACCCCGGACGTTTTCTCGAGCGCCTGCTGGAAGGGCTGCGCCAGCATTTTCCGGGGATCGGCGACGAAGCCTTGGGCATGCTGAAAATGCGCCAGCGCCACCAGCCTTTCGCCTTCGAGGAGTGGCTGGACGGCCTGCTGGACGAACTGGGCGAGCGCCTCGACCCGGCGGCGCCGCTGCTGCTGGTGCTGGACGACTACCACCTGGCCCAGGGCGCAGTGCTGGATCGCTGTCTGCAGTTCTTCCTCAACCACCTGCCGGCCGGCCTGCTGGTGCTGGTCACCAGCCGCCAGCGCCCGGACTGGCATCTGGCGCGCCTGCGCCTGTCGCGGCAGTTGCTGGAGTTGCACGAGCAGGATCTGCGCCTGACCCGTGAGGAAACCCATGCGCTGCTGTCCAGCCAGGGCGCGGATCTGCAGGGCGAAGTCCTCGACTGCCTGCTGCAGCGCAGCGAGGGCTGGGTGGCCGGCTTGCGCCTGTGGCTGCTGACTGCCGACGAAGCGCTGCAGGAGGAAGCCTCGCGTGACCTGCACGGCGGCCAGGGGTTGATCCGCGACTACCTGCTCGAGGAAGTAATCGAGCGCCAGCCGCCCGAGGTACAGGCCTTCCTCTACGATACCGCCTGCCTGGAGCGCTTCTGCGCCGAACTGTGCGATGTCATGCGTGATGCCCATGACAGTGCGGCAATCCTCCAGCACCTGCAGGCGCACCAGGTGTTCCTGGTGCCGCTGGACGAGCATGGTCGCTGGTTCCGCTACCACCACCTGTTTTCCGATCTGCTGCGCTCCAGCCCGGTTGCCCAGCTTTCCCTGCCGCCAGCCAGCCTGCACCTGCGCGCCTGCCGCTGGTTCAGCGGCCAGGGCATGCTCGATGAGGCGGTGGAGCAGGCGCTGCGGGCCGGCCAGCCGGACGTGGCGGCCAGCCTGGTGCAGAACTTCTCCGAGGAGCATCTGCTGGCCGAGCAGAACGTGGCCATGTTGCTGCGCTGGAAGATGAACCTGCCCGACAGCCTGCTGAGCAGTACGCCGCGGCTGATCGCCCTGTACAGCTGGGCCCTGGCGCTGGCCTGCCAGCTGGATGCCGCCGAGGATCTGGCCGGTCAGCTGGCGCGCTTCCTGCCGGCGCCGACGGCCCTCGAGCAGCAGGGCCTGCTGGCCCAGTGGCTGGCGATCAGCGGGGTGATCGCCCGCGGTCGTGGCGACAGTGCGCGGGCCGAGGAGTGCTTTGCCGAGGCGCTGGCCAGCATGCCGCCGGAGCGCTTCGGCGCCCGCCTGCTGTGCCTGTCGACCCTGGCCAACCTGGCCGTGGTGCGTGGTGACCTGTGGCGTGCTCGTGGCCTCAATCGCGAGGCCCTGGAACTGGCCCAGCGCCAGGCCAACCCACTGTTCGAAGCGCTCTGCCATTACGATCGCGCGCGCGTGCTGCAGGCGCGGGGCGAGGTCGTGCGCGGCCTTGAGGAGGTGCACCACGGCCTCGAGCGCCTGCGCGGCCTGTCGCAGCAGCGCCTGTATGCGGTGCGCGCACGGTTGACCCTGTACGAGGGCTTTTTGCTGTTCCTGCGCCTGCAGCCGGAGCAGGCGCGCAGCCGCCTGCAGACCGGCATCGCCGAGGCGCGCGCCTGCCGCGACATCAGTCTGCTGATCGGCTACTGCCTGCTGGCCAGCCAGGATGGCCGCGAAGGCCGTTTCACCGAGGCCTTCGCCCAGCTGGCCGAGGCCGAACGGCTGATGCATATCTGGGACGTGCCGCCGGTGTATTACCTGGCGATGATCACCCTGACCAAGTGCGAGTTGTGGCTGAGCCAGGGCCAGGTCGATCTGGCCAATGCCTGGCTGCTGCGTCTGGCGCAGACCTATGGTGGCGAGCAGGCCGCCGCGGCTCCCGAATTCCATCCGCAGCTGCCGCTGCATATCGAACTGCACCGGGCCGCCCTGGAGCGCCGTCAGGGCCAGCTGGGCGAGGCCGAGCGCCGCCTGCGCGGCCTGATCCTGCGGGCGCCAGGCTACGGCGGGCAGTTGCTCGGGGTGTTCGCCCAGGTACAGCTGACCCTGATGCTGTGCGCGGCCGGCCGTGAGCGCGAGGCCCAGCAGCAGCTGCATGCCTGTCTGCAGAGCGCCGGTGGCGGCGCCTTGCTGCCGTTTCACGAATTGCTGGCGCATCAGCCGAACTGGTTGCGTGAGCAACTGCGCTGCGCGCCGCCATCGCCGCTGGGGGAAACCCTGCAAGCCTTGTTGCCGGACGCGGTGGCGGGGGATGAGCCGCTGCTGGCCGGGCCGGCCGAGGCGCTCAGCAGTCGTGAGCTGGCCGTGCTGAGCCTGATTGCCCAGGGCTGTTCGAACCAGGAGATCAGCGAGCGCCTGTTCATCTCGCTGCATACGGTGAAGACCCACGCCCGTCACATCAACAGCAAGCTGGGCGTCGAGCGGCGCACCCAGGCCGTGGCGCGGGCCAAGGGGCTGGGGCTGTTGCGCTAAACCCCAGAAGCTGTCTCGGGTCTCTTGATCGTAGGCCATGCTGCGTTGAGATCGGGCCGGGACTGCTCATTTACACGTCGTAAACTTCGCGTCCTCGCCTAATCTCGCCTTGCCTGGCTCTAGCTCAAAAGATCCGAGACAGCTTCTTATCCCACTTCGGCCGGTGCGTCGAACTCGTGGCGATAGGCTTCGATCACGTGCAGGTTGTCGTGCTGCCAGGGATGGAAGTCGCGGCGGAAATAGTCGCAGTAGACCCGCCACAGCGGCCGCAGGATGCCGCGGCTGCCCCACAGCCAGCTCAGGCCATCGCGCCAGACCCGCCAGTTCCACAGCAGACCATCGCGCTTGAGCATGTGCACCAGGCCCTTGAAGGTATCCAGGGTGAAGAACAGGGTGCTGTGCAGCATCGCCCGGCGGCGTAGCCAGACATTGCCGCACACCTGTTGGTAGAGGTCGAAGGCCACCGCCTTGTGCTCGCTTTCCTCCAGGGCGTGCCAGCGCCACAGGCGCGCCATGCTGGGGTCGGCGCCACGCAGCCAGTCGGGGTTCTGCAGGATGGCATCGGCCATGATCGCCGTGAGGTGCTCCACCGAAACAGTGGCGGCCAGTTGCATCTTGCCCGGCAGATGTTTGCGCACGAAGGCCAGGCGGCGCTTCAGGCGGCGTTCCAGATAATCCAGGTCATAGTCGCAGGCGCGCAGGGCGTCGCTGTAGTGCTGGTGCTCGCGGCTGTGGTGGGCTTCCTGGCCAATGAAACCGCGGATCTGCTCCAGCTGCCTGGGGTCGCTGACCTGATCGCGATACAGACGCACCGAGTCGATGAAGAAGCGTTCGCCATCGGGGAACAGCAGCGACATGGCGTCGAAGAAATGGCTCTTGAAGGCATTGTCGCCATGCCAGTGGCGCAGCCACGGCTGGGGAAAGTCGAACTGCGGCTGACGCGCCTTGATCTGCAGGTCGTGCGGGGTTGGGCTGGTCATGCGGCCTCCCATCTATTGTTATGGTTTGCCCAGACTATGGTCTTGCCGGCTTTTCCCGGGCAAGGTTATCTTCAGCCAATATTCGGGTCATATCCGGCCACTGCTGCTAGCTGCCCATCATGAGCAAACCGCTTACCCTCAGCTCCGAACTGGTGCCGCTGACCTACGCCGAGGCCTTGCTCGAACTGGCCCAGGGCTTCGGCGTCGAGCGTGCGCGCCTGCTGGAGGGGGCGGGGCTGCGCGAGCAGGTGCTGCAACATCCGGCTGGGCGCCTGTCGTTCACCGATTTCCATTTGCTGGCCAACAGCGCGCTGCTGCTGTGCGACGAGCCGGCGCTCGGCCTGCTGCTGGGCCAGCGCCTGAATGCCTCGGCCCACGGCATCCTCGGCTACGCCTTGCTGTCCAGCGCCAACCTGGGCAAGGCCATCCAGTTCGCCCTCAAGTACTACCGGGTGCTGGGGCTGACCTTCGACCTGGAGCTGCACGAGCAGGCCGACTACCTGCAGCTGCGCGCCATCGAGTCGATTCCGCTGGGGCCGCTGGGGCGCTTTGCCGCCGAGGGCCTGTTCGCCAGCCTCTACAGCATCGCCCAGTTCCTCCTGGGCGAGGCGCCACAAGGTATCTCTGTGGGGTTCGGCTACCCCGCACCGGGGCATGCGCAGCGCTACACCGAAGTGTTCGGCACGCCGGCGCAGTTCGAGCAACCCTGGCACTGGTTCAATCTGCCGCGGGCCTACCTGGATCGCCCCATGGCCCTGGCCAACCCGGCCACCATGCAGATGTGCGAGCAGCAGTGCGAGGCGCTGCTGGCCAGCCTCGATGTGCAGGATGGCCTGCTCACTCGGGTACGCCGCCTGCTGCTGGCCCGCCCCGGTGATTTTCCCGACCTGGATAGCGCGGCGCGTGCCCTGCACACCAGCGGGCGCAGCCTGCGCCGCCATCTGGCGGCGGCCGGTACCAGCTACCAGCAGGTGCTCGACGAGGTACGCCGGCGCCTGGCCTTGCAGTACCTAGGTGCCACTCACCTGCCGCTGCATGAGATCGCCCTGTTACTGGGCTACAACGACCCCTCGAATTTCCGCCGCGCCTTCCGCAAATGGACGGGCAAGTCGCCGAGCGCATACCGGGCTGTGCCCGGAACCGCCTGGGAGTGACGCGGGGCGGGGGCGCAGAGACCTTCCTCTGACTGCGTGCCGCTATTTGAGATAGGAGCTCAACAGCGCGGCCACCTGGTCGAGCTCATGCTGGCACTACGTCACCCTGGCCTCTATCGGCGAGCTGAGTGCTGACGGTGTGCGTCAGCAGCTCAGCATTCACGAGGAACTGGTACACATCACGGTCGAGGTGAACCGTCTGCACGCGGCCTAGTGCGCCGCGGCACCGGCAAGGCAGGTGAAAGAAGTCCAGCTAAGCTTCTTGCCCATGGGAACCATAAGGCCTGGCCGGGGAGGGACGCCGCGATGAGTGACGAACAGAGCCACTACAGCCCGTCAACCATCCTGGTGGTCGACGATACACCCGACAACCTGATGCTGATGGCCGACCTGCTCAAGGACAAGTATCGGGTCAAGGCGGCCAACAGTGGCGAGAAGGCGCTGCACATCCTGCAGGGCACGCTACCCGACCTGATTCTGCTCGACATCATGATGCCGGGGCTGTCCGGTTACGACGTGGCCGAGCGGCTGCAGGGCGACCCGCGCACCCGTAACATCCCGATCATCTTCCTCACCGCCATGGCCGCCACCGAGGACGAGATCCACGGCCTGCAGCTGGGGGCGGCCGACTACATCACCAAGCCGATCAGCCCGCCGGTCGTCCTGGCCCGGGTCGAGACCCAGCTCAAGGTCAAGGCGGCGGCGGATTTCCTGCGCGACCAGAACGACTACCTGGAGCAGGAAGTGCAGCGCCGCACGCGCGAGGTCATGGCCATCCAGGATGTCACCATCCAGGCCATGGCATCTTTGGCCGAGACCCGCGACAACGAGACCGGCAACCACATCCGCCGTACCCAGCACTACGTCAAGCTGCTAGCCGGGCTGTTGCGCGAACACCCGCGCTTCCGCCACTTCCTCGATGAGGAAACCATCAAGCTGCTGTTCAAGTCCGCGCCGCTGCACGACATCGGCAAGATCGGCATTCCCGATCGCATCCTGCTCAAGCCGGGTCGTTTTACTCCGGAAGAGTTCGAGATCATGAAGACCCACACCACCTTGGGGCGCGATGCCATCCAGCATGCCGAGAACCAGCTGGGGGTGAAGGTCGACTTCCTCCACTTCGCCAAGGAAATCGCCTACAGCCACCAGGAGAAATGGGACGGCAGCGGTTATCCGGAAGGGCTGGCCGCCGACGATATTCCCATCAGCGCCCGCCTGATGGCGGTGGCGGACGTGTATGACGCGCTGATCAGCCGCCGCGTCTACAAGCCCGGCATGCCCCACGAGCAGGCCGTGGCGATCATCCGCGAGGGCCGCGGCTCGCATTTCGACCCGGACATCTGCGATGCCTTCCTGGCCAATGCCGAGCAGTTCCATGCCATCGCCGAGCGCTTCGCCGACAGCGACAAAGACATGGCCAAGCAATTGGCCGCCCTGGAGCAGATTGCCCAGGAGCCTTGAGAGGCGACGCTAGCCAAGGAGTGCCCTGCCATGAAGTTGCTCGCCCTGCTCGAGCGTCTGCCGCTGCGGCACAAGCTGGTGCTTGGTTTTGCCGTGCTGCTGGCGTTGTCCCTGTTCCTCGGCATGCAGAGCCTGCGTATCCAGTCTGAGCTGAAGAGCGACCTGCAGAACCTTTACAACCAGGATCTCCAAGGCGCCAATCATCTGCATGAAGTGCGGGTGCAGCTGCCGTATATCGTCCAGGCGCTGCAGCGGGCCGTGGCCACCAGCAGCGCCGACGTGCGCATCGCTTCGCTGCGTCAGCTGGAGGTTGCCAAGCAGCAGTTGCAGGAGTCCCTGGCCCTCGCCAAACCGACCGTGTTCCGTGCCGAGAACCTGGAACGCCTCGCCGAATTCGAGCTGCTGCTCGAGCGCATCGAACAGACCGGCAGCGAGGCGATGGAGCTGGCGGGGCAGGGGCGCCAGGGCCAGGCCCTGTTACTGATCAGTAGCGAGGAATTCCAGCAGCTCGACAGCCGCGCCGATGCAGTGCTTGGCGAAATTGTGCAGACCAAGCAGGCCGCCTTGCGCGAGCTGGTCGGCGAGATCACCCGTAATACCGAGCACAGTAGCCTGCGCACCTACATCCTGCTGCTCGGCGGCCTGGCCCTGGCGATCATGCTCGCCTGGCTGGCCAGCCAGTCGATTCGCAAGCCGCTGGAGCGCGTGCGCAATGCGGTCGATCAGCTCACCGCGGGCAAACTCGACCAGCCGATTCCGCACACCGACCTGCAGAACGAGACCGGGGATCTGGCCCGGGCCATCGCCAAGCTGCAGATCGAGTCGCGCCAGCTCGAACGGCAGCGCTGGATCAAGGCCCAGGTGTCGCTGGTGCAGGTCGATATTCAGGCAGCGGAGACGCCGGAGCAGCTTGGCCAGTTTTTCCTGCAGCGACTCGTACCTATGCTCGGCGCCTGCCAGGGGGTGCTCTATGTGCTGTTCGAGGGTGCCAGCCACCTGCAGCTGCTGGGCGGCTATGCGCTGGATGGCGAGCGTCCACCGGCGCAGAAGGTGGCCCTCGGCGAGGGGTTGCTGGGCCAGTGCGCACTGGATCGTCAGCCCCGCCAGCTGACGGACATGCCGAGCGCGTTCTGGCGCATTCGTTCGCAGCTCGGCGAGGCGCCGGCCAGTCACCTGCTGGTACAGCCGGTGATGCGTGGCGAGCGCTTGCTCGGCGTGCTGGAGCTGGCCGGTTTCTGCCCGCTGGACGAGCGGGAGGCGCTGCTCCTGCAGGAGGTGCTGCCCAGGCTGGCCGGTGCCATGGCCATCATGGAGCGCAGCGAGGCGGCCCAGACTCTGCTGCAGGAGACCCGCCGCCAGGCGCAGGAGCTGGAGGATCAGCAGGCGGCGTTGCGTGCCACCGAGGCCTGGTACCGCGGCATCATCGAGGCGTCCCCGGACGGCATGCTGGTGCTGGGGGCCGACGGCAACATCCTGATGACCAACCCGCAGCTGGATGCGCTGTTCGGCTACGAGCGCGGCGAGCTGATCGGCGCCAGCGTTGAACACCTGGTGCCGCAGGCCGTCCGCGGACGGCATGTCGGGTTGCGCAACGGTTTCATCGCCAACGGCACAACCCGGCAGATGGGCGCCAACCTGGACGACCTGCGCGGGGTGCGCAAGGACGGCAGCCTGTTCTCCGTGGAAATCGGCCTTTCTCATCTGCCCCAACTGGAGGGGCGTGGCATCTGTGTCTGCGCCTCGGTGCGCGATGTCAGCGAGCGCCGGGCGATGGAAAGCAAGCTGCGCACGGCCAGCGACCGCCTGAGCCTGGCGCAGGAGGCCGGCGACATCGGCCTGTTCGACGTCGACTTCGTCAGCGGCCAGGACTACTGGACGCCGCAGCTGGAGAAAATGTTCGGGCTCGAGCCGGGAGGCTTCGGCGGGACGATGGCGGCCTGGAAGGCCTTGCTGCACCCCGAGGACGCCGACGCAGCCGACCAGGCCTTTGCGGACGCGGTGGCCAGTGGTGCCGATCGCTTCGAGTCCTACTTCCGCATCGTGCGGCAGAACGATGGCGTGGTGCGCACCTTCAGATCGCTGAGTCGCTTTACCCGCGGCCCTGACGGCACGCAGCTGCGCGCCACCGGGGTCAACATCGACGTTACGGAGCTGATCGAGGCCCGTGCCGCGGCCGAGGAAGCGACGCGGGCCAAAAGCGATTTCCTCGCCAACATGAGCCACGAGATCCGCACGCCGATGAACGCCATCATCGGCATGAGCCATCTGGCGCTGCGTACCGGGCTGGACAACAAGCAGCGCAACTACATCGAGAAGGTGCATCGCTCGGCGGAGAACCTGCTGGGGATCATCAACGACATCCTCGATTTCTCCAAGATCGAGGCCGGCAAGATGAGCCTGGAGCAGGTGCCTTTCCGTCTGGAGGACGTGCTCGACAACTTTGCCAGCATGATCGGCCTGAAAGCCGAGGATAAAGGCCTGGAGTTGCTGTTCCAGACCCAGCCGAACCTGCCGACCGCGCTACTGGGCGACCCGCTGCGTCTCGGCCAGATCCTGATCAACCTGGGCAACAACGCGGCCAAGTTCACCGAGCGCGGCGAGATCGTGGTGGGCGTGGACGGCGCCCTCGAGGGCGAGGGGCAGGTGATGCTGCACTTCCGTGTGCGCGATACCGGCATCGGCATGACGGCGGAGCAATGTGAGCGCATGTTCCAGTCCTTCAGCCAGGCCGACAGCTCGATCACCCGCAAGTACGGCGGCACGGGCCTGGGGCTGTCCATCTCGAAGAAACTGGTAGAGCTGATGGGCGGCAGGATCTGGGTGGAGAGCCAGCCCGGCCAGGGTTCCACCTTCCACTTCCAGGTGCACCTCGGCGTACAGCAGGATGCCCAGCCGCGGCGCATGTTCCAGGCCGATGAGCTGCTCGGCATGCGGGTGCTGGTGGTCGATGACAATGCCAGCGCGCGGGAGATCCTCTCTGGCATGGCGCGCAACTTCGGCCTGGAAGTCGACGTGGCGGAGGGCGGCAGCATGGCCCTGCGCATGCTCGCCGAGGCTGGCACTCGGCAGCTGCCCTACGACCTGGTGTTGATGGACTGGAAGATGCCGGAGATGGACGGCATGGAGACGGTACGGCGGATGCGCCTGGCCAACCCGGAGTGCACACCGTCGGTGATCATGGTCACCGCCTTCGGCCGCGAGGAGGCGCGCGAGGTGGCCGAGCAGTACGGTGTTTTGCTGCCGGTGGTGCTGACCAAGCCGGTCACGCCCTCCACGCTGCTCGAGGCCATAGGCGTGGTGCTGGGCAAGGGCGTGCAGAGTGACACCCGCGCCAGTGAGCGCTCCGGGCAGAGCAGCAGCGCCATGGCCAGCCTGCAGGGCGCGCGGCTGCTGCTGGTGGAGGACAACGAGCTGAACCAGGAACTGGCCCGCGAGCTGCTGGAGAGCGCCGGGGTGCAGCTGAGCCTGGCCTGGCACGGTCAGGAGGCGCTGGACATCCTCGGTGCCGACAGCGCCTTCGACGGCGTGCTGATGGATTGCCAGATGCCGGTAATGGACGGCTACACGGCGACCCGCAAGATTCGCCAGCAGGCGCATTTCAGCGCGCTGCCGGTGATCGCCATGACCGCCAACGCCATGGAGGGGGATCGGGAGCGGGCCCTGGCCTGCGGCATGAACGACCACATTTCCAAGCCGCTGAACATCGACAGCATGTTCATCACCCTGGCCAAGTGGATACACCCTGGCGCCGGCCGCGCCACTGCGACTCCGGCCGATATGCGGCTGGCAAGCTCTGCGCTCGACGGGCTGCCGGCCCAGCTGCCGGGCATCGACCTGGCGGCCGGGCTGGCCACCTGCATGGGCAAGGCCGAGCTCTACCTGCGCCTGCTGCGCAAGTTCCGCGCGAGCCAGGCGGATTTTGCCGCGGCATTCCAGGCTGCCCGTAGCGACGCCGAAGCCAGCGCCGCGGCCCGCGTGGCCCATACCCTGCGCGGCACCGCCGGTAACCTGGGCGCGCGCGAGCTGGCGAGTGCGGCGGCGGCACTGGAGCAGGCCTGCCAGGCCGGAGCGGAGAGCGCCATTGCCAGCTGCCTGGCGCAGGTCGAGCGCTGCCTGGCGCCGGTGCTGGCCGGCCTGGAGAGCCTGCAGGAGGCTGTGGTTGCCACGCGGCCCGGGCCCGCAACGGCCAGCAGCGCGGAGTTCCGCCGGCAGCTGGCACGGGCCAGGCAGCTGCTGGCCGACAGTGATACCGAGGCGTTGAGCGCACTGCAGGCCCTGCACGGGCTGGCTGGCGGCGCGGCGCTGGGCGAGCTGCTGCGCCCGGTGATCCAGCGTGCCGAGCGTTTCGACTTCGACGAGGCCCTGGAGCTGCTCGGCAAGCTGGAGCAGAGCGCCGCTCTGTAGGCGTCTCGGTCGCGCCGGCGGCTACTCCTCGCAGCGCCCTGTGTGGTTGCGGTCGTGCTGGTAGTGGTGGGCCAGCGGGAAGGGCGGCAGCCAGGATTCGCGGCGCACGACCCAGCTCTCGTAGGTGGGCTGCAGCTGATCCGGCGCATCCAGCGAACCCAGGTGCACTTCGACTTCGTCGGCGCTGCGGGCAAACACCGAGGAGCCGCAGGTGGGGCAGAAGAAGCGCCCGGCGTAGCTGCTGGTCGCGCCGCTGATGGTCACGGCGCTTTCGGGGAAGATCGCCGAGGCGTGGAACAGCGCCCCGTGGTGCTTGCGGCAGTCGAGGCAGTGGCACAGGCCGACCCGGTACGGGGGCCCCTCCGCTACCAGCCGCACCTGGCCGCACAGGCAGCCGCCGGTGAATCTGTCCATGTTGCATCTCCTCTATGCCCGGCATCGGTGGCCGTGGGCTGACAGTAGCAGCTGCATAGGCAGGTGTTGGCCAGCAAAAAAGACCGCCCCGAAGGGCGGTAAAAATCCCGGGGTTCCAGCCGGCAACGAGGAGTAGCCCGTTGCCCCCGAGATGCCAGCGCGTGCGCGTGCGGGGGGGGGGGGGGAGGCCGCCGCCACGACGTCCCGCTACAGCCTGGGGAGAAAGCGCGCGAGGTGGTTCATCTCCCTGGCGCAGTGCTGCAGCAGGTCAAGCTCCATGCGGTCGCCGAGCAGCTGCGCGGCTTGCCGGCGGGAGGGCCGGGCGGCCCTGCGGGTGGCGTTTCAGCGCACGCCGGCATTGCGCAGTGCAGTGGGCGTGTACTCGGCGGGCGAAGTCTTGAAGCCGAACTCCAGCGGCTCGTGCTCCTCGTTGCGCATGCCCGCGACTATGTAGCGGCCGTTGATCAGGTCATACAGGGTCTCCACTCCCAGCCAGGGCACCTGCACGTCGTAGCGCGGCGTCATGAAACCCTCGGCGACCCGCCACAGGGTGCCGCGGGCATCGAAGTGGTCGAGCAGGACGATCTGCCAGCTGTCCTCGTCCAGGTAGGCCACCCGCTTGGCGTAGATATGGCGCTTGCCGGCCTTGAGCGTGCCTTCCACCGCCCACACCCGGTGCAGCTCGTAGCGCGTCAGGTCGGGGTTGATATGCCCCGCTTTGACGATGTCGGTGTAGCGCTGGCTAGGCGCTTCGAGCTGAAAGCTGTTGTAGGGGATGTACAGCTCGCGCTTGCCCAGCAGCTTCCAGTCGTAGCGATCCAGCGCGCCGTTGAACATGTCCAGGTTGTCGGCGGTGCGCTGCCCTTCCGAGGCGGGGAAGGGGCCGTCATAGGAGATCTGCGGGGCGCGCCGCACGCGGCGTTGTCCGGCGTTGTAGATCCAGGCCTTGCGCGGCTCCTTCACCTGATCGAGGGTCTCGTGCACCAGCACCACGTCACCGGCCAGACGGGCCGGCGCGGTGATCAGCTCGCGGTAGTAGAACAGCACGTTGCTCGGTTTGGCCGGGTCGAAGTCGGTCAGATGGTCGCGGTAGGAGAACTGCTGCTGGAAGTACACCGGGGTGAAGGTGCCGTTGGCCAGGGGCGTGGCCAGCACATAGCTGCGTCGGGCGCTGCCGCCGCGATAGCGGGTGAGGTGGTTCCACATCACTTCCAGGCCGTTCTGCGGAATCGGGAAGGGGATGGCGGTGGCGAAGTCCTTGAGACCGTCGCCATTGGCCAGCAGCGTGGTGCTGACGGCGTTGCGCGCTGCCGCCTGCTGGATCGCCGCGGGCACGCTGGCACTGCGGTGGCTGGGGAACACGCGCATGCGGTAGCTGTCCGGGTAGCGCTGGAACAGGGCCTGCTGGCCCGGAGTCAGGTGCTCGGCATACTGCGCCAGGTTCGCCGCGCTGATGGTGAAGAGCGGCTGCTCGTCGGCATAGGGATCTTGCAGCCGGCCGCTGGCCGCATCGACGTGACCGGCGGCCGGGCCGAGCCCGCCGTCCCAGGCCGGGATGCTGCCGTCGGCATTGCCGGCGCGCTGCGCCCCGATGGGGGTCAGGGTGCTGTTCAGCTGGGCCGCCTCGCCGGCCGAAACCGCCGCCTGGGCGCTGCACTGCAGGACGAGGGAGAGCGTCGCAAGGAGCAGGGATTGCTTGTTCATGGGGAGGGCACTCGCTTAGAAGGCAACGCCGAAGCTCAGGGCGACGAAGTCACGGTCGATGTTGGTGTTGTAATCACCGCCGAAGAAGTCGGTGTAGGACAGGCTGGCGCTGTAGGTGCTGAGGAGGCTGGCATCGACGCCCAGGCTGATGGCCTTGGCGCCTTCGTTGAAGCCCGGCTCGGCGCCGTAGCCGTCGACATCGTGGGACCAGGCCAGATTCGGCCGCAGTTCCACGCCGGGGATCAGGTTGCTGTATTCCCAGATGGCACGGACGCGGTAGCCCCAGGCGCTGCGGGTGACGAAGCCGGCGTCGCTGCAGTTGGCCGGCGTGGCGCTGTTCGACAGGCTGGTGCACAGGCGGTTGTCCGGGTACAGCCGGCCCTGGCCGAAGACCGTGGGCCGGCCATAGCGCAGGTCGCCACGATCCTCCAGGCCGCCGACCCGCACCAGGCCGACTTCGCCGACCAGGGTCAGGCGATCGGCGCCCATCACCTGATCGAAGAAGTGGGTGGCGGTCACCTGGGCCTGGGTCACTTCCTTGCGCCGATAGCCGTGGATATCCATGCCGCTGCCGAACTGCACGGCGCCCGAGGACAGCACGGGGGACAGCGCTGCCGAGCCGCTGGCGGCGGTGACCAGATCCGGCGGGCTGATCTGCACCGGCATGTTCGGCCGGTAGCTGATCTCGCCGGCCAGGGTGGTGCCGCTGGCCAGCATGGTGCTGAAGCTGAGGCCGTACAGGCGGATGTCTTCCGGGTATTCGATGAAATAGCGGGCGCTGGCCAGGTCACCGGGAGTGGTGGCGCCGATGGTGCTGAAGTAGGGCTGGTTGCTGTGGTTGTTGATGAAGTAGGCGGCGAATTCGCTGTCCAGCTCGGGGGCGAACCAGCGCAGGGCGGCGCCCCACTGGCCGCTGTCGCGCGCATCGCGGTCGCCGGCCCGTTCCAGGCTGACGCCCAGCGCAGTGTCCAGCCCGCCGCAGCCGTCGGCAACGACATCGGACGAGGAGAAGAAGGTGCCGCAGTTGTCGATGACGGTCTGATCCCACTCCAGCTGGTAGAAGCTCTCGACGGACAAGGTCTCGCTGAGGTTCTGCGAGAGGTAGAACATGTTGACCGGGATCAGCCCTTCCTTGATCTCCGAGCCGGGCCGGCGGAACGCCGCGACATCCACCGGGTTGATGCTGTTGATGCCGCCCTGGATGAAGGTGCTTTCGCCCCAGCTGACCACCTGCTTGCCCAGGCGCGTGGTGCCCGGCAGCTCGCCGAGCTGGTAGTTGTGGTAGACGAAGGCATCCAGCAGCTGGGCGCCGGAGGACTGGGCGGCCTCCTTGCGGTTGTGTTCGTCGATGTCCTTGAACAGGCGGCTCTCGTCCTTCAGCTCGAAGTCGTACCAGTACTTGCCGCGCAGGAACAGGCCGCTCTCTGCGTACTTGAGTTCGAGGTCATGGATGCCCTTGAACACCTTGGAGAAGGTTTCGCCCTTCTTGAAATTGTGCTTGCCGTCGTCCGAGGCCGGGCCGTGCAGCTGCTCGGGGTCGGGGTTGCGCAGCGCCCAGCTGGCGCCGACCGCGAGGCTCGAATCGAGCTGGCCGTCGATCTCGCCGAGCTGGAAGGTCACGGCTGCAGCCGGGTTGCCACCGAGCGTGGCCAGGGTGACGGCGGCTGCCAGGCTGGCCCGGCGCCATGGGGGTTGCTTGCGTGTCATGGATTGCACTACCTCTTGTTATTGTTGTGGTGAAGTCGTGGGGCCCTTTTCCTGGACACAGCAGGGCCCGTTGGCCGGCGTGGCACGGCGGCCATGAATGGGTGGACGGGTTAGTTCAGTGACTCAGCCGGGCACGGGCGGGCTCGCGGCAGCGGGTAGCCATTCGACCGGGAAGCTGTAGCGCCCCAGCACCTGGGCCAGCGCGGCCTGCTGGGCGCCGGCGGCGATCTGCGCGACCAGGCCGCGGCGGGCATCCTGCACCACCTCCACATGCACTGCTGCGGCGCCCAGGGCGCGGGCTTCCTGCTGCACCACCCGGGCGATCTCGCGCTGCTGCAGGGCTGGCTTGAAGATCTTGCCGACCGGGGTGACCGGCAGCGCCTCGAGGATCTCGATGCGCTTGGGAATCGCCGCGCGCTCGGCGATGTGGGCGCCGGCAAAGCTCAGCAGTTCGGCGCTGCTGGTGCTGTGCCCGGCGGCCAGCTGGACGTAGGCCACCGGCACCTCGCCGGCATGCGCATCCGGGCTGCCGACAGCGGCTACCAAGGCGACCGCGGCGTGGGCCTGCAGGGCTTCCTCGATCTGCTTGGGGTCGATGTTGTGGCCGCCGCGGATGATCAGTTCCTTCTTGCGCCCGGTCAGCCAGAAGTAGCCGTCCGCATCCTGGCGGCCGAGGTCGCCGGTATTGAGCCAGCGGCATTGTTCGATCTCGATCCAGATGCCCTGGTTGTGGCTGCCCTCCAGGTAGCCGGCAAACACATTGGGCCCGGTGATGGCGATCACCCCGACTTCGTCCACGGCGGCATCGCGCAGGTAGGCGCCGGCTTCGTCGAGGAGCACCGCGCGCATGTCCTGATAGGCCAGGCGCAGGCCGATGGAGCCGACCCGGCGCTCGCCATCCGGCGGGTTGCTGGACGACACGCAGGCGCCTTCGGTCAGCCCGTAGCCTTCGAGGATGCGTACCCCGACCCGGCGTTCGAACTCGCGGAACAGCTCCACCGGCATCGGCGCGGCGCCACACAGGGCATAGTCCAAGCTGGACAGGTCGTGGCCGTCGGCCGGCTGCTGCAGCAGGGCCGAATAGACGGTGGGCACGCCGGAGAAGGCGTTGATGCGAAAGTGCTGAACCATGGCCCAGAAATTGGCGATCACCCCCTCGCCGCGGTAGCCCTGGGGCGTGCCGATGATCACCCGGTCGCCCTGGCTCCAGGGCATCAGGCCGGTGACCAGCTGGCCGTTGACATGGAACAGCGGCAGGCCGCAGAAGAACACCTGACCGGCGATCCGCGGCTGGGTGTTGGCATCCATCGCCCAGGCGTTGAACACCTCGGAACCATGGCTGCGGATGGCGATCTTCGGCAGGCCGGTGGTGCCGCCGGTGCAGAAGTAGGAGGAGTGTTCCTCGGGCCTGATCTGCCGGGCACTGCACAGGCGTTCGGCCGGCTGGCGGCGCATCAGCGCGCGCAGCTCATGGATGCGCCGGCCCGGGTGGCGGGAGCGCTCACGCCAGGCCAGCCAGCGCAGGGCCAGGCCGGCCATGGTGCCCACGTAGGGCGTCATGCTTACCCACACCACATCCTGAACGCCGGGCAGGTGTTCCAGCTGGCTGGCGAGCTTGTCCCACAGGTCGCTGCCCGGCGTCGGCGCCAGGCAGACCACTACCCGGGCGTTGGCCGCACGCAGTAGGTCGCCGATCTGCGCGGCTTCCAGCATCGGGTTGACCGCCATGACGATGCCCGCCGCCTCGCCGCCCCAGATGGTGAAGTGGGTTTCCGGCAGGTTCGGCAGGAGGAAGGCGATGACGTCGCCGGGGCCGATGCCCAGGCCGTGGAACGCATTGGCGGCGCGGGTGATATCGGCGAACAGCTCGCTGTAGTTCCAGTCGTGGGTGTTGCGAAAGTCCTTGGCGCTGAGAAAGAAGCTCAGCGCAGGGGCCTCGGCATGCTGCGCGGCACTGCGCTGCAGGGCGGCGTAGGTGCTGCTGGCCAGGCCACGGCGGTGCAGCGGCGTCTGTTCGAGGCTGCGGATATCGCCCAGGGATTGCACGGCCATCAGGCTTGCTCCACGACCAGGTTGCGCTGCACGCCGAGGTCGATGACCCCGTCGGCACTGCGGATGCTCGCCTCGACCCGGTCGCCGGCCTTCAGGTAGTAGTCGCTGCGGGCTTCCTGGGCCTTCATGAACACCTTCCATTTCACCGCCTCGGGCAGCAGGGCGCCGATCCGCTGTTTGGCCGGGGAGGGCACGGTCAGGGCGCAGCCGGCGGGAGTGCCGGTGGCGATCAGGTCGCCGGCGGCGAAATCGTGCACGGCGGACATTTCCGTCAGCGTCTCGGCCGGGCCGTACACCAGGTTGGCCGTGCTGTCCTTCTGGCGGGTCTGCTGGTTGACGCTCAGGTGCAGGTCGAGGCGCTTCAGGTAGCCCATGTCCTTGGCTTCCAGCAGGCACAGGTAGGGACCGACCGGGCCGAAGGTGCGGAAGCTCTTGCCCTTGTAGAACTGCATTTGCGGGATCTGCACGTCGCGCGCCGAGTAGTCGTTGACGATTACCAGGCCGGCGATGAACTCGTGCAGGTTGGCCTCGCTGACCTGTACCGGGCCGCTGATCGCGCGCTTGAGCACCAGGCCCAGCTCGATTTCATAGTCGAGGAAGCGCACCGCCCGCGGTTTGATCAGCGGGCTGTCGGCGGCGACCATGCAGCTGGTGGCCTTGGTGAAGATCATGTTGAAGTTCTTCACATCGGGATCCATCCCGGACTCGATCATGTGCTGGCGGTAGTTGGCGCCCTGGCAGACGAACTGCTGGTTCTGCGTCACCGGCGACAGCAGGCTGACCTCCTCCAGGCTCAGCTCGTCACCCTGCAGGGCGGCCAGCTCGGCGATGCGGGTCTGCCGGATCAGCTCGCCGGTGCTGGCGAAGTCGCCGGGGATGGGCGTGATGCGGTTCTGGCGGATGACCCCCCAGCGGGCTTGGTTCTGGTGTTCGAAGCGGACTACATGAACGGGCATGGCAAGGGCTCCCGATGGGGCGGTTGGTGGCACTGAAACTGAGGGTTGTGGCGGCGCGGCTGGCCTGGCCGCGGCCGGTAGCAGCAGGCCGACGGCCAGGCTCAGGCCGGCCTTGAGGGCGCTGCGGCGGCTGCAGGCAGGCATGGTCGCTAGCCGAACAGGCGGGCCAGCATCACCAGCTTGCGCCAGGTCAGATCCGGGCTGCGCCGCAGGTTGCGCAGCAGCAGGCGCAGGTTGGTGAAATTGATGGCCGGTTTGGTGAAACTCTTGGGCATGCGCTGGCCCCACTGCGCCATGGCTTCCGGGCTGACGCCGTGCAGCCCGGTGGGCTGCGCGGCGGTGAACAGGTCGCCATCGCAGTAGTGCTCGTGCTTGTCGCCCCAGGGGTCTTGCCAGTAATCGAAGATCTGGCTGCCGAGGATGTGCCGGCCGATGCCCCAGGCATGCTTCCAGCCACGCTCGCGGAGGATGCGCTGACCGACGCCGACGGCATCGGCATCGACCACTTCGAAGGCGCTGTGGCTGTAGGTCGCCATAAAGCCCTGGGCGATGGCCAGGGTGTGGTGGTCGGCTGGTGTTTCGCCCAGATCCAGGCGCAGGAAGGCCACTGCTGGCGAGCCATCGGGCAACACCTGGATGTCGCTGGGGATGAAGCCGAAATGCTCGCTGTACCAGGCGCAGGTGGCCTGGAAGTCGGCTACTTCCAGCACCACGTGGCCCAGTTTGATCACTTCAGGCGGAGCAATCGGTGGGCGCTGGGTGTCATTGATACGCGGGCTGCTGTCGACCTGGTTGAGCGGCAGGGCCGGGCGATGGGCGACGGCTGCGGCCGGCGTCTGGCCATACAGGGCCTCCACCAGGAAGCCGGACGGGTCGCGCAGGCGCACCCGCTCGCCGCCGCCCGGTGCCTGCACGTTCTCGATGGCGGAGGCGCCGGGCAGGTTGGCTAGACGTTGCAGATCGGCTCGTGAGGCCAGGCTAAGGGCGAAGCCGAGAAAGCGCGCCTGGTTGCCGCGCTGCACCTGGTAGCAGTAGGGCGCGCTACCGGTACCGCGCAGGTACAGGCTGTCGGCGTCGCGCTGCGCTACGCGCAGGCCGAAGTCGCCCAGGAAACGCTCGGCGCGCTGCAGATCCGGGCGCTCGAAAATCAGGTGCGCCAGGGCCTGTGCCTTCACTGTCGGCCGGGCGTGCCTGGCCGGCTGCGGGGTGGCCAGCCGGGGTTGCGAGGTGGGTATTGTCATTGTTGTACTCCACAGCTTTTTTACGGCAAGGCTTCGCCCTCGACCCCGCATGGCGGGATCGTCGGCAGTCCGGTCAATCGTCAGTCCACGGCGGGTAGCGGGGGCAGGTCGAGCCCGGCCAGCCGGTGCGCCTCCTCGGCGGGGATGCCCAGTGCGCGCAGCACCAGTTCCACGGTTTCACTCCCGGCTTCACGCCAGGTCTTGATGCCTTCGAGCACCAGGAACATCGCGCCCAGGGTGGCGCTGGCAATCAGCGAGATGACGCTGGTCAGGTTCTCCTGGCGAATCTGGTAGCGGCCGATCTTGAGCCCCTGCAGCAGGTCGACGGTGACCTGGCTGTAGAGCAGCTCGCGCATGGCCGCGTTGCTCATGGCGAAGCGGTTGAGGAAGGTGCCCCAGTGCGGCTCTTCATGGGTGCGCCGAATGAAGTGGCGCATGCCTTTGGACAGGCGCTCGGCCGGGTCTTCGACAGTGGCGAAGCTCGCCGCGATGCGCTGGTGCATCTCGCCGCTCAGCTGGCTGGCCACCTGGCCGAACAGCTGATCCATGGTCTCCACGTTGTTGTAGATGGTGCCGCGGGCCACGCCGGCCTCTTCGGCCAGGTCGCTGATGTTCAGCTGGGTGACGCCCTTCTCGGCGAAGAGGCGCAGGGCGGCCTTGTGGATGCGGCGCTGAGCTTGGTTGAGCCGGGTCAACGGAATGTCTCCAGAATCGGTATGAGCAAATTGAACACTGGTGTCCAAGATTGGTCAACAGAGTTTTATTTTGCCCGATAAATGGACATTTGTATTCTGTATTGGACGCTTGTGTTCAATTTGTGGCGGCAGGCCAGGCACCGCAGGCCCGGCGCTGGGCCGGGCGACTGTTGTGGGGAGGGGGATGGGGCGGAGGTGCGGGGGGGCTGGCGCTCAGGCGGGCGCGCGGCCTAGCCCGGCAGGGCCTGGTAGGCCAGCTTGCGCGCCTTGGCGGGAGTGGCGCCAAGCGCGCGCAGGATCATCTCGCTGACCTTGCTGTCGTGCTCGCTGCTGGCACGGCCTTCCACGGCGCTGCGCATGGCGCCGACCGTGCAGGACACCAGTAGATCGAGGGCGAGGCTTTCCTCGGCATAGGCGAGCGCGCCTTCGGCGAGGCCGGCACGCAGGTCGCCGAGGGCGGTGGCGGCGATCTGCGAGCGCATGGCCTGGTCGAAATGCGCCACGCGGATCACCGCGCTGGCCCAGTCGGGGTCGGCGAGGGCGCGGCGGACGAACATGCGCACGCCGATGCACAGGCGCAGGGCGCCGCTCTGGATGCCGGCGCTCTGCAGCGTGATGGCGGCGGAAAACTCGTCGGCCAGGGCCAGGCCGACAGCTTCGACCACCTCGTCGCGGCTGCGGAAGTAGTTGTAGATGGTGCCGCTGGCTACTTCGGCTTCCGTGGCCACATCGAGCAGGGCGATCTCACCCACGTCCTTGCGGGCGAACAGGCGCACTGCCGCATCGATCAGGCCACGGCGGGTGCGCTCACGCTTCTTGTGCCCGCGGCTCAGCGGCGCGGGGGCGGGCTCAGGAGGGGTGGCTCGGCTCATGGCAGACCTCGGAGGAAACTGGCTGCCGATGATAGAGCAGTGCCGGGCGTGGGTGGAGCACCAATCAGTGCCCCAGCAGCGCCAGGCATTCGGCAACCAAGGCCTCGGCGTGGGCGTGGCTGGCGTCGTGCATGATGATGCGATCCGGACGCACCACCAGCAGGCTATGGGGCGCCCCGAGGGGCATCAGGCACTGGCCCAGATCCTCGGCGAAGGGCGATGAGCTGGTGCTCACCTGTCCCTGCAGGCCGATCTGCAGATAGCCGCCACCGGCCGCTTGCCAGCGCGACTGCAGTTGCGTGCTCAGCCCGGCGCGCGGGTCGCTGCCGAGGCCGACCAGGGTCAGCTGTTCACCGAGAAGCTCGTCGCTGAGAATGATGCGTCCGTCCGCCGTACGCACCAGGCCCTGGGGCAGCAGGCCGCCGCGCTGGATGCGCGCGCGCCAGGCCTGGCGCGCGAATAGGCCGCGCTTGAAGATATTCTTCGGCTTGATCTCGAGCTCCTCGAAGTGCCGACGGGCCGCGGGAATCAGCCGCAGTGTGCGCATCAGGCCATGGCCGAGGGCGGCCAGCAGGGCATTGCGCGGCATGATCAGCAGGCCCATGAGCCTGGCCAGGCGGATCATTTCCTGGGCGTGGGGACGGCGCTCCTGGTCATAGCTGGCGAGGATTGCCGGTGCGGCCCGGCCCTGCAGCACCCAGGCCAGCTTCCAGGCCAGGTTGGCGGCATCGCGCAGGCCGGCGACCAGGCCCTGGCCGACAAAGGGCGGGGTGATATGGGCGGCATCGCCGACCAGGAACACCCGGCCCTGCTGGAAGCGCTTGCAGCAGCGGGCGTGGAAGCGGTAGACGGCTTTGCGTTCGATCTGCAGCTGCGCGGGGGCGATCCACGGCGCCAGCAGCTGGCTGATGCGTTCGTCGGCCTCCATCTGCTCGCGGGTTTCCCCAGGACGCAGCATGAACTCCCAGCGTTCCCGGCCGCCCGGCGCTGGCATATGCGGCGTGGGGCGGCGGTGGTCGCAAATGAACTCGACGTGGTCGATGGACTGGCCCTGGCGCTCGCAGGCATCGACGATCAGCCAGTCCTCGCTATAACTGCGCCCGTCGAACTCCTGGCCGATCAGGCCACGTACCACCGAGCTGGCACCGTCGGCGCCGACCAGATAGCGGGCATGAATCCGCCGGATCTGGCCGCTGGCGCCGTGCAGCAGGGCGTGCACGCCGCTGTCGTCCTGCTGCAGTTCCTGCAACGTCCAGCCGCCCTGGCTGGTGACGCTGGGCTGGCGCAGGGCCTGGCTGCGCATCGCCCGTTCCAGATCCGGCTGGTAGAAGGTCACCAGCTTCGGGTGGCCATCGATGCTGCCGGCCGTGTTGGCCCGGCCGAAGGGGCCTACCAGCGGGCAATGCATCCGCACCTCGGGAATCACGATCTTGGCGAACGCGTCCTCGGCCAGGCCGGCCAGCTGCAGGATGCGCAGCGCCTCGTTGTCGAGGGCGATGGCGCGCGGCATCAGCAGGATGTCATGGGCCTTGTCGATCACCACGACTCGCACGCCGTAGCGCCCGAGCAGGGCGGCCAGGGTGGCTCCGACCGGGCCGTTACCGACTATCAGTACATCTGCTGCTTCCGGGAGTTCGTTGTTGTTCTGCTGCATGGCGGACTTCTGCTGATGGGCGCGCTGGCGCGGGTGACAGAATTAATGCCATGTTTGTCAAAAATGAGCAATTACTCAATATTGGTGTTTTGTTCATCTGTGGGTGCCGGCGCCGAGGTGGGTCGAGGGTGTCGTCCTGCTGTGGGGGCTGTGCTGGGCGGGGCTGGCGGCTCTGTCTGCCCGCCTGGGGCAAATCGGACGAAGGCCCTCCGCCCGGCAATTCAACTGTGACAAAATTGCCGCAAACAGCCTGAAGGAAGCCCGATGGACGCCGCAAAACCTGCCCTGATCCGTGAAACCTTCCCCGTCGGCCCGTTGCAGTGCAACTGCACCATCATCGGCGACCCGGTGAGCAAGCAGGCCATAGTGGTCGATCCGGGCGGCAACCCGGAGCTGATCATGGCGCGTCTGGAGGCCCATGGCCTGAAGGTGGTGAGCATCGTGCACACCCATGCCCATCTGGATCATTTCCTCGCCTCGGGCCAGCTCAAGGAGCTGACCGGCGCCAGCCTGCATCTGCACAAGGACGACCAGTTCCTCTGGGACAACCTGGAGATGCAGTGCCGCATGTTCGGCGTGCCCTACACGCCGGTGCCAGCGCCGGATCAGTGGCTGGCCGACGACGAGGCGCTGGCCTGCGGTTGCGGCGTGGCCCTGCACACGCCGGGGCATACGCCGGGTTCGACCAGCTTCTGGTTCCCTGAGGCCAAGCTGCTGATTGCCGGCGATACCCTGTTCCGCCGTGGCATCGGCCGTACCGACCTGTGGGGCGGCGACTACGCCACCATCGAACGCTCGATCCGCCAGCGCCTGTACCGCCTGGACGAAGACGCCACAGTGGTCACCGGTCATGGCCCGGACACTCGACTGGGCGACGAAATGCGCGAAAATCCTTTTGTGCGGGCCTGAGTGGTACAGCCTGCAAATATTTGGCGGGGCGCAGGGTTCCCCTCGGGAACCGTTCGTCCGCGCTGTGTTCCAACTGTCAGCAGCCGTTCTGGCTGAGTAACAATCCCCCGGGAGTCCAATCCATGTTTACCCCTTCGCGTCTGGTGATCGCCGCTACCCTGGCGGCGCTGATGACTGGCTGTGCCTCGCAGAACCCCTATGACAACCAGAGCTCCGGTGGCATGAGCAAGACAGCCAAGTACGGTGGTCTCGGCGCGCTCGCCGGTGCGGTCGCCGGTGCGGCGATCAACCACGACAACCGCGGCAAGGGTGCGCTGATCGGCGCGGCAGTGGCTGGTGCGGCTGGTGCCGGTTACGGCTATTACGTCGACAAGCAGGAAGCCGAACTGCGCCGCAGCATGGAAGGCACCGGCGTGCAGGTCGAGCGCCAGGGCGACACCATCCAGCTGGTCATGCCGGGCAACATCACCTTCGCCACCGACTCGGCGGATATCGCCAGCAGCTTCTATACCCCGCTGAACAACCTGGCCAGCTCGTTCCGCCAGTACAACCAGAACAGCATCGAGGTGGTCGGTCACACCGACAGCACCGGCAGCCACCAGTACAACATGAGCCTGTCCCAGCGCCGGGCGCAGAGTGTGGCCAACTACCTGAGCGCCCAGGGTGTGGATGCCTCGCGCCTGAGCAGCCGCGGTGTCGGCCCCGACCAGCCGATCGCCAGCAACGCCACGGCGGATGGCCGGGCACAGAACCGTCGGGTCGAGGTCACGTTGCGACCACTTCCCAATCAGCAATAAGCCCCTCCGGAAAGCCCTCGTTTGAGGGCTTTCTGCTTTCTGGCACCGCCCGTCGAGCGAGTGGTGCAGTTCCGATTCCTGACTAGACTCTCAACAGATTTCCCTCTGTCGCGGGTTGACTCGGCGCATTGCAGGTGAGCGATGACCGCCGGCGAAGGATGAAGAATGCCCATGGACGACCCCGTTCCTCTCGTACACGCGCGCAAACCCTGGATTCCGCTGCTGGTTTCGGTTCTGCTGATGCTGGGCTTCGGTGCCCTGGTGACCTGGCAGTGGCAGATCCTCAGCGCCAACAGCAAGGCTGAGCAGCAGCGGCGCTTCGCTCTGGAAGTAGCTGGCATCGAGCAGAGCGTGCGCGAACGCATGCTGGCCTATGAAATGGTGCTGCGTGGCATGTCCGGGCTGGTGGCCGGCAGCGACGATGTGTCCTTTGAGGAGTGGCGTCGCGCCAGCGAGCAGCTGCAGCTGCAGGAACGCTACCCGGGCATCCAGGCGCTGAGCTGGAACAGCTACCTCCACAGTGGCGGTGTGGAGTCCTTTGTCGAGCGTACTCGGGCCCAGGGGCGTCCGGAGTTCCAGGCTTTCCCACCGGGGGAACGCGACGACTACCTGGTGGTCAACTTCATCTACCCGCTGGACTGGCGCAATCGCCGGGCGATCGGCTTCGACATGTACAGCGAGGCCACCCGCCGCGAGGCCATCAGCCGCGCGCGTGACAGTGGCGAGGCGGTGCTCACCGGCCCGCTGCACCTGCGTCAGGAAACCGAGCAGGATGTGCAGACCGGCCTGCTGCTGTACCTGCCGGTGTATCGCCAGGACATCCCGCAAACCAGCCTGGACGAGCGGCGTACGGCGGTGCTGGGGATGGTAGCCGGCACCTTCCGCGTGGCCGACCTGATGCGCGGTATCCTCGGGCGCAGCAGCGAGTTGTTCGAGATCGGCCTGGTGGATGCCGGGGATACCGGCAATCCGCTGCTCAAGGCGGACGGCGAGCAGGCGCATGAGGCGCGCTTCCAGGTGACCCGCGAGCTGGATATCTACGGGCGTACCTGGCAGTTGCAGGTCAGCAGCACGCCACGCTACGAAGCCTCGATGCACAACAGCGATCTCAGCTTCAGTCTGTTCAGCGGCCTGCTGGCAGCGCTGCTGCTGTCCGTCTCGGTGGGCGGCTACCTGTTCCTGCGTGAGCGCACACTCAGCCGTAGTGAAAGTCAGAGCCGCATGGTGCGCGAGCGCGAGGAGCGCTTTCGCCTGGTGGTGGAGGCTTCGCCCAACGCCATAGTGCTGGCCGACCAGAAAGGGCGGATCAGCATGGTCAACCGACAGACCGAACTGCTGTTCGGCTACGCGCGCGACGAGCTGCTCGGCGAGCCGGTGGAAAAACTGCTGCCCGAGGCCATCCGCGCGGCCCACGTCGGTTTGCGTGCGGGCTATCAGGCGGCGCCGGAGCCGCGGCGCATGGGTGGCAACCGCGAGCTGTTCGGCCAGCACCGCGATGGCCGGATGATTCCGCTGGAAGTGGGCCTGTCGCCACTGCGCAGCGGTGACGAGCTGCTGGTGCAGGCGGTGATCATCGACATCAGTGCGCGCAAGGCCGCCGAGGAGCGCTTCCGTCAGGTGGTGGAGGCCTCGCCCAACGCCATCCTGCTGGTCGACAGCCAGGGCCGGGTGGCCATGGTCAACCGCCAGACCGAATTGATGTTCGGCTATACCCGCGCCGAGCTGCTGGGCCAGGCGGTGGAGATGCTGCTGCCGGAGTCATTGCGCGGCGCGCATCCGGGGCTGCGCCAGGGCTTCTTCCGCGACCCGTCGCCACGCAGCATGGGCAGCAACCGCGAGCTGTTCGGCCAGCACCGCGATGGCCAGCTGATCCCGCTTGAGGTGGGCCTGTCGCCGTTGCGCAGTGGCGACGAGCTGCTGGTGCAGGCGGTGATCATCGATATCAGCGAGCGCCGCGCCGCCGAGCAGCGTCTGCGCGAGCAGGCCGAGCAGCTGGCGCTGGCCAACCGCTACAAGTCCGAGTTCCTGGCCAACATGTCCCATGAGCTGCGCACGCCGCTCAACAGCATCCTGATCCTCAGCGAACAGCTGAAGCAGAACATGGCCGGCAATCTCACCGAGAAGCAGGTCAAGCACGCCGACATCATCTACAAGGCCGGCAACGACCTGCTGCAGCTGATCAACGACGTGCTCGACCTGGCCAAGATCGAGGCCGGGCGGGTGCAGCTCAAGCTGGAACCGTTGAACGTCCATGACATGCTGGTGGAGCTGGATTCCAGCCTGCGTCCGATGGCCGAGATCAAGGGCCTGCGCCTGCTCAGCAACCTGGAGCCCGGGGTGCCGCGGATGATCCATACGGATCGCGGCCGCCTGCACCAGATCCTGCGCAACCTGCTGTCCAATGCCCTGAAATTCACCGAGAAGGGCGAGGTGGAGCTGTCCATCAGCCGCTCGGATACTTCCCTGGACGACGAGCGCGAAACCCTGGAGATCGTGGTGCGCGATACCGGCATTGGCATTGCCGCTGAGCAGCACGAGCGGATCTTCCAGGCCTTCCAGCAGATCGATGGCTCCACCAGCCGGCGCTTCGGCGGCACCGGCCTGGGCCTGGCCATCACCCGCCAACTGGTCGAAGTGCTCGGCGGGCAGATCCGCCTGGACAGCGTGCTCGGCGGCGGCTCGCGCTTCACCGTGCTGTTGCCGGTGGTAGCGCTGGCCCATAGCGAAACCGACGACTCGCTCAGCAGTGCGCCGCTGCGCAGCGGCCAGGGGCCGGCGGTGCTGGTGGTCGAGGACGACCTGAATTTCGCCTCGGTGATCGCCGAAGAGGCGCAGGCCCATGGTTTCTCCTGCGTGCTGTGCCGCAGCGGCAAGCAGGCGATCGGCCTGCTGCAGGGCGAGCGTTTCGTCGCGGTGATCCTCGATATCCTGCTGCCGGACATCAGTGGCTGGCAGATCTACCGGCGCCTGCGCAGCCTGGTGCAGTACCGCGATATCCCGGTGCATATCGTCTCCTGTGTGCCGCAGCCACAGGACTGGCAGGAGGACGGCACCCGCTACCTGGTCAAGCCGATCGGCCGCAGTGAGCTGGAGCAGGTATTCCAGGATATCGGCATGGCCGAGGTCGGCAGTTTCCCGCTGCTGCTGGTGGAAGACGTCGAGGTCGAGCGCGAGCACTACCGCGAGCATCTGCAGCAGCTCGGTTTCGGCGTGACTGCGGTGGGTACGGCCGAGGCCGCGCGCGATGCTTACCTGAGCCGCAACTTCGGCGCGCTGGTGATCGACCTGGATTTGCCCGACCAGGATGGCTTCGACCTGCTCGAGGCCCTGCACCGCGAGCGGCCGCTGCAGGCTACCCAGGTGGTAATCAACACCGGCGTCGATATCACCCGCAGCGACCTGCAGCGCCTGCGCCGCTATTCGGCAGTGGTGGTGCGCAAGAGTGGCGACGACCTGCAGCCGCTCAGCGCGGCCCTGCAGCGCTTCCTCTCCACCGTACGCGAGCCGCAGCTGGACAGCAGTGGGCTGAGCGGCAAGCGTGTGCTGCTGGTGGACGACGATGTACGCAACATCTACGCGATGACCGCGCTGCTTGATGAGGTGGGGCTGGCCATAGTGCCTGCCCGCGACGGCCTGGAGGCGCTGGCGTGCTTCGCCCGCGAACCCTTCGACCTGGTGCTGATGGACATGGCCATGCCCAACATGGACGGCTACACCGCCACCCGCATCCTCAAGGAGGAACGCGACTGCCAGATTCCGGTAATTGCCCTGACGGCCCATGCGATGAAGGGCGACCGCGAGAAATGCATCACCGCTGGGGCCGATGACTACCTGGCCAAGCCGGTAGGGCGCCAGGAGCTGCTGGAAATGCTCCATCGCTGGCTCAGCGATGCGAGCGAGCCGCAGCTGCAGGCGCGTGGCTGAAGCGGGCAGGAGGGACGGCGACTATGGCGGATGGACGCGGACAGCCACAGGGCGGATGCGCGCGAGGCGGGCAGCAGGCGTCGGCTGACGCCCGGGGAGGAAGGGATGGCGTGGGTGCCGCTTGAAACGCCGGCCGACAGCCAGGTGCTGTTGGTGGTGGATGATCGCGAGGAAAACCTGGTGGCCATGGAGGCTCTGCTCGGCGACGGCCAGTGGGATGTACGCACGGTCAATTCCGGCGAGGCGGCCCTGCGCTGCATGCAGGACGAGGACGTTGGCCTGGTGCTGCTCGACGTGCAGATGCCGAAGATGGACGGCTTCGAAGTGGCCCGCCTGATGCGTGGCAACCCGCATACCCGCTACACGCCGATCATCTTCCTCTCCGCCATCGCCCATACCGAGGACTCGGTGTTGCACGGCTATGCCATTGGCGCGGTGGACTTCATTCTCAAGCCGTTCGACCCCAAGGTGCTGCGGCACAAGATCAATGCCCTGCTCGAGCACGAGCGCCATCGTCACGAGCTGCAGGTGCTCAGCCAGCAGCTGGACAACGCCCGGGCCTTCAACGCCTCGGTGCTGGAGAACGCCTCCGAGGGCATCCTGGTGATCGGCCAGGACGGCCTGATCACCTTCGCCAACCCGGCCATGGCGCAGATGCTCCATGGCAGCGTCGCCGAGCTGCAGGGTACCCAGCTGCTCTCCTATCTGAAGGCGCCAGAGATGTCGCAGAACTGGCAGGACACCGAGTTCTACCGGCACTGGCGGGCCGGTCAGACCTACCGCCTGCACGACGCAGTGCTCAAGACCTTCAGTGGCAGTGTGCTGCCGGTGGCGCTGTCCTGTTCGCCCCTGCCGCAGTACCAGAATTCCATGGTGCTGATCGCCCTGGACATGTCGGTGGTGAGCAACCTGCATGCCCAGCTGGAATCCCAGGCGGTGACCGATGCCCTGACCGGCCTGCACAACCGCCGCGGTTTTCACCAGGCGCTGGAGACGGCCCTGTCGCGCATCGACCGCAGCGGCAAGCGCATGGCCGTGCTCTATCTGGATCTCGATGGCTTCAAACGGATCAACGACTCCCTCGGCCATGCCGCCGGTGATGTGGTGCTGCGCCGGGTCGCCGAGCAGTTGAAGAGTTGCCTGCGCCCCTACGACATACTGGCGCGCATGGGCGGCGACGAGTTCACCGCGCTGCTCGACTCCCTCGACCACCCGGAGGATGCCGCGCGGGTGGCGGAGAAGCTGATCGAGCTGGTCTCGGTGCGGCACAAGCTCGATGGCATCGAGTTCACCGTCGGCGCCAGCGTCGGCATCGCCTGCTACCCGGAGTGCGGGCAGACCGTGGACGGCCTGCTGCGCTCGGCGGACATGGCGATGTACGAGGCCAAGCGCGCAGGGCGCCAGCAGTACCGTTTCTTCTCGCCGGAAATGAACGGTCGCGCGCGCTCGCGGATGATGCTCGAAGAGAGCCTGCGCCTGGCCATCGAACAGAAGGATTTCGTGCTGTTCTACCAGCCGCAGATCGACCTCGCCAGCGGCCGCCTGCGCGGTTTCGAGGCCTTGCTGCGCTGGCAGCACCGGGTGGCCGGCACCGTCGCGCCAGGGGTGTTCATCCCGCTGCTGGAGGAGACCCGCCTGATCAACCGCCTCGGTGGCTGGATCTTCCGCGAGGGCATCAGCCAGTGTCGGCAGTGGCAGGCGCAGTTCGGCGACAAGCTGCTGCTCAGCCTCAACGTCAGCCCGGTGCAGTTCGGCATGCCGCAGCTGGTGGAAGACCTCTATCAACTGCTGGAGGAGCTGCAGCTCGATCCGGCGCAGCTGGAGGTGGAGGTGACCGAGAGCGCACTGATGCAGAATCTCGACAACACCCGCGAGCAGCTGCAGCAGCTGCGTGCGTTAGGCGTGCGCATCGCCATCGACGATTTCGGCACCGGCTACTCGTCGCTGGCTTATCTGCGCCACTTCGAGCTGGATACCCTGAAGATCGACCGCCTGTTCATCGCCAGCATGCTCGACTCGCGCAAGGATGCGGCCATCGTCAGCACCATCATCGATCTGGGCCACCACCTCGACCTGGAGGTGATCGCCGAGGGGGTGGAGACGGTAGAGCAGCGCGACTGGCTGATCGCCCATGGCTGCACCACCATGCAGGGCTTCCTGGTCGCGCCGGGCCTGCCGGTCGAGCAGGCCAGCGGCTTCCCGCAGCAGCTCGACTGGGCGACCTGGCGCGCGCGCGAGTGAATCAGCCGCGGGGTGGATACTGGCGGTGCAGTTCGGCCAGTTCGGCGTCCTTGGCTTCCCACAGCTGGTTGACCCACTGCTGGAACTGCAGGCGGTATTCCTCGTCCTGGTCATAGTTGCGGCCGATGAACTGGGCGGGGATTTCCAGGCGGGCGAAGCGCACCACCACCTCGCCGACGCGGCCGCAGAGCAGATCCCAGAAACCCGGGTTGCCATCGGGATAGTGGATGGTGACGTTGACGATGGCATCCAGTTGCTCGCCCATGGCATCCAGCACGAAGGCGATGCCGCCGGCCTTGGGCTTGAGCAGGTACTGGAACGGCGAGTTCTGCTGGGCGTGTTTCTGCGCGGTCAGGCGGGTGCCTTCGAGGAAGTTGAACACCGACACCGGGTTGCTCTTGTAGCGCGCGCAGGCCTTGCGCGTGGTGGCCAGATCCTGGCCGCGCTTCTCCGGGTGCTTGGCCAGGTATTCCTTGCTGTAGCGCTTCATGAAGGGGAACTCCAGCGCCCACCAGCACAGGCCGATCACCGGCACCCAGATCAGCTCCTGCTTGAGGAAGAACTTGAGCAGCGGCATGCGCCGGTTGAGCAGGTACTGCAGCACCAGGATGTCTACCCAGCTCTGGTGGTTGCTGGTCACCAGGTAGGAATGGCGCTTGTCGAAACCTTCGCGGCCGCTGACGTGCCACTGGGTGCTGCGCACCAGGTTCATCCAGAACTTGTTCACCCCGATCCAGAACTCGGCGATGCCGTGCATGACGAAGCGCAGCGCGCGCTGGATCGGCGGGATCGGCAGGAGCAGTTTGAGCAGCGCCACGGCGAACAGCGGCCAGCAGCAGAGCAGGGTGTTCAGGGCCAGCATCAGGCCGGCAAGCAGGCCGCGCAACGGGGCAGGCAGAAAATGCAGCATGGGGCTAAAGCCTTCTGGCAGAGGGGCATGCGATGTGCCCCGGATCGCTCGAAATACCTGCCGCAGCTCCCTTGTGGCAAGTCGGTTCGGTGCAAAGGTTAACGCTTGTACACTGAACGGCAAGTGCCGAGTCGGACTGGTCGGTCGCATCGGCGTGCCGCTGCAGGACGGCGGTGGCGTGCGGCGGATTCTAGCGCAAGCCATTGGCCGGGCGGGGAAAGCTGCATGCCGACGGCACGGTCGTGCTCATGCATAGGGCGGGTGAAACCCGGGTAACCGAGCAACGTGGGTTTCCCCGCCTTGGGTCTTTCAGCCCTGACTGGCCGCTTGCACGGCGGTAAGGGCGATGGTGTAGACGATGTCATCCACCAGGGCGCCGCGCGACAGGTCGTTCACCGGCTTGCGCAGGCCCTGCAGCATGGGGCCGACGCTGACGCAGTCGGCGCTGCGCTGTACCGCCTTGTAGGTGGTGTTGCCGGTGTTCAGGTCGGGGAACACGAACACCGTGGCGCGCCCGGCCACCGGGCTGCCCGGAGCCTTCTGCTGGCCGACGCCGAGGTTGGCGGCGGCGTCGTACTGCAGCGGGCCGTCGATCGGCAGCTGCGGGTTCTGCGCGCGGGCCAGGCGGGTGGCCTCGCGCACTTTCTCCACCTCGGCGCCGCTGCCGGAGTCGCCGGTCGAGTAGCTGATCATCGCCACCCGCGCCGGTACGCCGAAGGCCTCGGCCGAGGCGGCGCTCTGCCGGGCGATCTCCGCCAGTTCGGCGGCCGTCGGCTCGGGGTTCACCGCGCAGTCGCCATACACCAGCACCTGATCCGGCAGGAGCATGAAGAACACCGAAGACACCAGGCTGTAGCCGGGCGCGGTCTTGATCAGCTGTAGCGCCGGGCGGATGGTGTTGGCGGTGGTGTGGATGGCGCCGGAAACCAGGCCGTCGACCTCGTCCAGGGCCAGCAGCATGGTGCCCAGCACCACGTTGTCCTCCAGCTGCGAGCGGGCCATGGGCGCGTTCAGCCCCTTGCCCTTGCGCAGTTCGATCATCGGCTCGACATAGCGCTCGCGGATCAGATCCGGATCGAGGATTTCCAGGCCGGGCGGCAGCTCGATGCCCTGCGCCCGGGCCACCGCCTGCACGTCATCCGGCTTGGCCAGCAGCACGCAGCGGGCGATGCCGCGGGCCTGGCAGATGGCGGCGGCCTGCACGGTGCGCGGCTCGCTGCCTTCGGGCAGGACGATACGCTTGTTCGCCGCCACTGCCCGGCGCACCAGCTGGTAGCGGAACAGCGCCGGCGACAGGCGCGGCTCGCCGGGCTGGCCGCAGCGCTGGCGGAACCAGTCTGGCGACAGGTGATCCGCGACGAAATCGCTGACCTGCTCGGCGCGGCTCAGGTCATCGGCGGGGATTTCCCGGTTCAGCTGACTCAGGGCCAGCAGGGCCTGGCCGGCATCGAGCGCAGTGGCCAGCAACGGCAGGCCGGCCTGCAGGGCCGGGGCGCAGAGTTCGAGGATGGCCGCCGGCGGTTGCAGGTCGTCGCACAGCAGGACGCCGGCCAACGGCATGCCGTTCATGCTGGCCAGGCCGGCGGCGAGCAGGATATCGCCGCGGTCGCCCGGCACTAGCAGCAGGCTGCCGGCCTGCAGACGCGCGGCCAGCGGGCCGGCGCCACTGGCGCAGAGCAGTGGCTGGAGCATGCGCCGCTGGCGATAGTCACCGGCATGCAGCACGCGGGCGCCGAGCTGTTCGGCGATGTCGCAGGTGCGCGCGGCGTTGAGCTCGTCGCGCCAGGGAATGCAGCCGAGCAGGGGCAGGCCGCTGTCGCCCAAGCGCGCGTCGCGCTGCTGCAGCCATTGCGGATCGCGCACCTTGTTCAGCACCACCCCGGCGATGCGCACCCCTTCGAGCAGGTGGGCCTGGATGTCCAGACGCTCGCACAGCTCGGACGGGCTGGCGTTGTCCGGGGTAGACACCAGGATGGCCTCGGCATCCAGGCTGCGCGCCAGCTTGCCGTTGAGGCGGTTGGCGTAGCCAACATGCCGCGACGGCACCAGGCCCTCGATGATCAGCACATCCTGGCCGGCGCCGGCCTGCTGCTGCAGGCTGACCAGTTCTTCCAGCAGTTCGTCCAGCTGGTCGTCGCCCAGGCGCCGTTCGACCTGGGCCAGGGGCAGCGGTGGAGGCGGGGTGAGGCCGTGGGTGCGGGCGATCAGGGCATTGGCCAGGTGCGCTTCCTGTTCGCCGGACTGGGCCACTGCCTTGAGGTAGCCGACCTTCAGCCCGGCGCGCTGCAGGGCGCGCACCAGGCCGAGGCTGATGGAGGTGAGGCCGACGCCGTAGCCCGAGGAGATCAGCAGGAAACTGTGCATTCAGCGGCCCTCCCGGGCATCGAGCAGGGCCAGGGTGTCCTCGGCGATCTGCTTCTCCTCGTTGGTTGGCACCACCAGGATGCGCGGGCTGCCTGCGGTGTGGATGCTGCCGGTGACACCGCCGATGCAGCGGGCGTTGGCAGTCTTGTCGATGGCCAGGCCGAGCAGGCCGAGGTAGCCGACGCTCTTGGCCCGCACCAGCGCCGAGTTCTCGCCGATGCCACCGGTGAATACCAGGCCGTCCAGGCGCGGCAGGGCGCAGGCGAGGGCAGCCAGGGACTTGGCCAGGCGGTAGCAGAACACTTCGATGGCCAGGGTTGCGGCCCGGTGTCCGCGCTGGCGCGCCTGCTCCAGGCTGCGCATGTCGTTGGACAGGCCGGACAGGCCGAGCAGGCCGCTTTCGCTGTTCAGCAGGCGTTCGATCTCCTCCAGACTCCAGCCCAGCGAGCGGGCCAGGTGGCCGTGCAGGTTGGGGTCGACGTCGCCGCTGCGCGAGCCCATCACCAGGCCCTCCAGCGGGGTCAGGCCCATGCTGGTGTCGCGGCTCTGCCCGTCGACCACCGCGCAGGTCGAACAGCCGTTACCCAGGTGTGCGGTCAGCCAGCTGCTGTCGCCCGCCGCCAGCCCGCAGAGCTGGGCGGCGCGCAGGCTGACATAGCGGTGGCTGGTGCCGTGGAAGCCGTAGCGGCGCACGCTGTGCTCGCGGTACAGGTGCTCGGGGATGGCATAGCGGAAGGCGTGCTCGGGCATGCTCTGGTGAAAGGCGGTGTCGAACACGGCGATGTGCGGCAGCTGCGGATACAGGCGCATGGCCGCCTCGATGCCGAGCAGGTGTGCCGGGTTGTGCAGCGGCGCCAGTGGCACCGTGGCCTGGATCGCGGCCAGGGTGGCTGCGTCGATCAGCGCGGCCTGGGTGAAATGCTCGCCGCCGTGCACCACGCGATGGCCGATGCCGTGCAGGGTGCCGCCGCAGGCCTCGTCGACCAGCGGCAGCACCCGCTCCAGGGCCTCGGTATGGCCGGCGCCGGGCAGGGCCAGCTGCTTGCGGATGCTGCCGCCGTGCCACCAGGCCAGGCTCGCCTCGGCGCTCCCCAGGCGATCGGCCAGGCCGCTGATCAGCGGGCTGGAATGGGCCTGGCTGATCAGGGCGAATTTCAGCGAGGAACTGCCGCAGTTGATCACCAGAATATTGCGTGCCGACATGACTACTCCTTGGCTTCGGGTTCCACTGCGGCGCCTGCCTGGCGCTCTGCGGCGCACCAGCCACAGGCGAACGGCTGACCCAGGCGGCTCTGGCGCTGTTCGGCGTCGGTGACCCAGGCACGGTTCTGCCAGGGCGGCTGGTGGCGCAGGTGCTGGGTATGGCCGCAGGACAGCTCGGCCACCCAGTGGCCGTCCTCGTCCTGGTGGAAGCCCAGCAGGCGTGGCGGGCCGTCCGGCTGCTCGCGGTCGCTTTCACCCGGCATGGCAGGTAAACTCGCGCGTTCTTCACTCTCTTGCAAAGGTTAAAACCCCATGCTCATCGCCGCCAACAAGGCTGTGTCCATCGACTATACCCTGACCAACGATGCCGGTGAGGTGATCGACAGTTCCGCCGGTGGCGCACCGCTGGTGTACCTGCACGGTGCCGGCAATATCATCGTCGGCCTGGAGAAGGCCCTCGAAGGCAAGCAGGCCGGTGACGAGCTGAGCGTGGCCATCGAGCCGGCCCAGGCCTACGGCGAATACAGCGCCGAGCTGGTTGCCACCCTCAACCGCAGCATGTTCGAAGGCGTCGACGAACTGGAAGTGGGCATGCAGTTCCACGCTTCCGGCCCGGACGGCGGCATGCAGATCGTCACCATCCGCGACATCGAAGGCGATGACGTGATCGTCGACGGCAACCACCCGCTGGCTGGCCAGCGCCTGAACTTCCAGGTCAAAGTGGTCAACGTGCGTGAAGCCAGTGCCGAAGAAGTGGCCCATGGTCACATCCACGGCGAAGGCGGCCACCACCACTGAGTGGCGTCGCCTGGCAGCCTGAATGACGAGTGCGCAATACGACTTATGGTCGTTCCAAGCGCGGCTCCGGCTGCTAAGCTGAGCTAACCGAAAAGGCGCCCACGGGCGCCTTTTTCGTCCCCGCTGTGGCCTTTTTCTGCATGCTCAAGGAGTTAGCCATGAGTGCCTTCCACGACCTCAACCTGCGCACCCTGGATGGCCAGGATCTGCCTTTGGCGCCGTTCAAGGGCCAACTGGTGCTGGTGGTCAATGTGGCCTCCAAATGCGGCCTGACTCCGCAATATGCGGGCCTGGAAAAACTCCATCAGGAGTACCTCGAGCGCGGTTTCACCGTGCTGGGGCTGCCGTGCAACCAGTTCGCCGGCCAGGAGCCGGGCACGGAAGAGGAAATCCGCGAATTCTGCAGCCTCAACTACGGGGTGACCTTCCCGCTGGGCAGCAAGCTGGACGTCAACGGGCCGAACCGGCATCCGTTGTACCGCCTGCTGGCGGGTGAGGGCGCCGAGTTCCCCGGCGACATCACCTGGAACTTCGAGAAGTTCCTGGTCGGGCGCGACGGCCGCGTGCTGGCGCGCTTCTCGCCGCGCACCACGCCGGATGATCCGGCCCTGCTGCTGGCCATCGACAAGGCCCTCGGCTGACCGGCAGGCATTTGCCCGCCAGCTGCGGGCAAATGCGCCAATGCTCCGGCTGTTTTGCCCTCGCGGCTTGTCGCCGTGCTGCTCGCGCTGCTTAATCGGACGACTTGCCGAGGAGCAGCGCGATGACCAGTTTCCCCCATGACGAAACCGTGGCTCATGCTTCGCCGGCCGCCTTGCGCGCGCTGATCGAGAGCCGCCGCTCGGTGCGTCGCTTCAGCACCGAGCCGGTGCCGGATGCGGTAGTACGCGACTGCCTGGAACTGGCCGTGCTCGCGCCCAATTCCTGCAACCTGCAGCCCTGGAGCTTTCAGGTGATTCGCGATCCGGCCCTGCTGGCGCGCCTGCATCCGGTGTGCATGAGCCAGAACGCGGCCAAGGCGCCACTGCTGATCGCTGTGCTGGCCCGTCCGGACACCTGGAAGCAGGCCTGCGCCAATGTCATCGAATACTGGCCAGAGGCCGAGGTGCCGGGGCGTATCCGCAGCTTCTACCGCAAGACTGCACCCTTCCAGTACAACCAGGGCCCGCTGGGCCTGCTCGGCCTGTTCAAGCGCCAGCTGGTGCGCCTGGTCGCCCTGCGCAAACCGCTGATGCGCACCCCCAACAGCCGCGCCGACATGCGCATCTGGGCGGTGAAGTCCACCGCGCTGGCCGCCGAGAACCTGATGCTGGCCTTCCAGAGCCATGGTTACGCAACCTGCCCGATGGAGGGCTTCGACGAGGTACGCCTGCGCAAGGTGCTCGACATTCCGCGTCAGGCCATCCCGATCATGCTGCTGGCGGTCGGCCGGCAGGGCGAGAAGGGCGTGTACAACCCGCGCCTGCGCTTTCCCCTGGAGCAGCACGTCACCTGGCTCTAGAAATCTATTTAGGATCTCTTGATCGTCGGCCATGCGGCGTTGAAATGGGGCTCGGACTGCTCATTTACACTGCGTAAACTCCGCGTCCTCGCCCCATTTCGCCTTGCCTGGCTCTAGCTCAAAAGATCCTAAACAGATTTTTCGCGTGTCCGCTTCTGGAGCTAAATCACCGTAATCAATAGTGCTGGGCGGGGCGAGACGACCGGTCATATGCTCGCCGCCATGAACAGCACTATCCGACTCGACAAGCGTGACCTGATCCTGGCCAAGGGCTCGGACGTGATGACCCGTCGCGGTTACCACGGCACCGGCGTGCAGGAGATCGTCCAGGCCGCGGGCATCCCCAAGGGCAGCTTCTACCACTACTTCGCCAGCAAGGAAGACTTCGCCCTGCAGGCCCTGGAGTTCGTCTACCAGCCGCGCCTGGCGCGCTACGCCGAGGCCCTGAGCAACACGGCGCTGAGCCCGCGGGCACGCATCCTGGCCTACTACCGCGACCTGCAGGCGCACTTCGCTCGCCAGGACAAGGGCCAGTACCACTGCTTCATCGGCAGCCTGAGCTTCGAAATGGCCGAGCTGCTGCCCGCCATCGGCCAGCAGGTGGAAAGCATCCAGCAGGCTTCGGTGGACATTCTCCAGCAATGCCTGGAGCAGGCCCGCCAGGTCGGCGAGCTGAGTGCCGACGAAGACTGCGGCAACCTGGCGATATTCATCAGCAATGCCTGGCAAGGCGTGCTGGCGCGGCTCAAGGTCGGTGGCAACACGCAGACCCTGGATGCCTTCATCACCCGTCTGGAGCTGCTCCTGCAGCCCTGATTTTTTAACCGCCTTTCAACGAGACGACCGGTCATCTGCCGGTTCAAGGAGACTTCATGAGCGCCCCGACACAAGCCCTGTTCCAACCCTTCCGCCTGGGCAACCTGGAACTGCCGACCCGCGTGGTGATGGCGCCGATGACCCGTTCCTTCTCCCCGGGCGGCGTGCCCAATGCGCTGGTCGTCGAGTACTACCGTCGTCGCGCCGCTGCCGGCGTCGGCCTGATCGTCACCGAAGGCACCACCGTCGGCCACAAGGCCGCCAACGGCTACCCGAATGTGCCGCGCTTCTACGGTGAAGACGCCCTGGCCGGCTGGAAGCAGGTGGTCGATGCGGTGCACGCCGAAGGCGGCAAGATCGTTCCGCAGCTGTGGCACGTGGGCAACGTGCGCAAGCTGGGCACCGAGCCGGACGCCAGCGTGCCGGGCTACGGCCCGAGCGAAAAAGTGAAAGATGGCAACGTGGTCGTCCACGGCATGACCAAGCAGGACATTGACGAAGTCATCGCCGCCTTCGCCCAGGCTGCCCGCGACGCCAAGGCTATCGGCATGGACGGCGTGGAGATCCACGGCGCCCACGGCTACCTGGTCGACCAGTTCTTCTGGGCCGGCAGCAACCAGCGCACCGACGAATACGGCGGCGACCTGGCCCAGCGTTCGCGCTTCGCCATCGAGCTGATCCAGGCCGTACGCGCCGCCGTCGGCCCGGACTTCCCGATCATCTTCCGCTTCTCGCAGTGGAAGCAGCAGGACTACACCGCACGTCTGGTGCAGACCGCCGAGGAACTGGGCGCCTTCCTCAAGCCGCTGGCCGATGCTGGCGTGGACATCTTCCACTGCTCGACCCGTCGTTTCTGGGAGCCGGAATTCGAAGGCAGCGACCTCAACCTGGCCGGCTGGACCCGCCAGCTCACTGGCAAGCCGACCATCACCGTGGGCAGCGTCGGCCTGGACGGCGAGTTCCTGCAGTTCATGGTCAACACCGACAAGGTCGCCGAGCCGGCCAGCCTGGAAAATCTGCTGGAGCGCCTGAACAAGCAGGAGTTCGACCTGGTAGCTGTGGGCCGCGCCCTGCTGGTCGACCCGGACTGGGCGGTGAAGGTGCGCGACAGCCGCGAGCAGGACATCCTGCCGTTCAGCCGCGAAGCCCTCAAGCAGCTGGTCTGATTCCCCGCTTTACCCCTGTGCGCCGAGTGAGTCGGCGCACTTTTCGAGCCCCGGCACACCGGGGCTTTTTTATGCCGGCGGCAAACCCGGGTGGCGGGCCTGCAGCAGCTGCGCCTCGAAGCGCTCGATGATCTCTTCCCAGCCCTGGCGGCCGGCATGTTGGCGGGCGTTCAGGCGCACCCGGCGGCGGGTTTCGCTGTCTTCCAGCAGCCACTGCGCCGCTTCGATAAAAGCGCGTTCGTCCCCCGGAATGGCCAGTGCACCATTGTGCCCGTGGCGGATGTGCTGGGCAGCGGCGGCCTGGTCGTAGGCCACCACCGCCAGGCCCGAGGCCAGGGCTTCGAGCACCACGTTGCCGAAGGTCTCCGACAGGCTGGGAAAGAGAAACAGGTCGCCGCTGGCATAGTGTTCGGCCAGTGCCTCGCCGCGCTGCACGCCGCAGAACAGGGCGTCCGGCAGCTGCGCCTGGAGTTCCGTCCGGCTCGGCCCGTCGCCCACCAGCACCAGCTTCAGGCGCTGTTGCGGGTAATGCTGCTGCAGTTGCTGGAAGCTCTTCACCAGCAGCGCCAGGTTCTTCTCCGGAGCCAGGCGGCCGACATGCAGCACGGCCAGTTCGTCGTCACCCAGGCCCCAGTGGCTGCGCAGCGCGGGCGAACGCCGGGTGGGGTGGAACAGCTGGCCGTCGACCCCGCGCGCGAGCAGTTCCAGGCGCTCGAAGCCGCGGCGCTGCAGCTCGAGCTGCTGGCTGGCGCTGGGCACCAGGGTCATGCGCGTGCGGTTGTGGAACCAGCGCAGGTAGCCGGTGAGCAGGCGGCTGAGCAGGCCGAAGCCGTAGTGATCGCTGTACTGCTGGAAGTTGGTGTGAAAGCCGCTGACCACCGGAATCCCCAGGCGCCGCGCAGCGCGCAGGGCGGACAGGCCGAGTGGGCCTTCGGTGGCGATGTACAGCACGTCCGGGCGGTTGCGCTGCCAGCGGCGCAGCAGCTTGTGCAGCGCCGACTGACCCCATTGCAAACCCGCGTAACCGGGCAGCGGCCAGCCGCGGGTGAGCAGCAGCTGGTCGTCGCTGGCCTGCAGGTCGCCGGGCTGGCGTGGGCGGATCAGTTGCAGGCGATGGCCGCGGCTGAGCAGGCCCTGATACAGACGGCCGAGGGTGTTGGCGACGCCATTGACCTCGGGGGGGAAGGTTTCGCTGACCAGGGCGATATGCAGGCTTGTGACATTCATGGCGCCAGTCTGGGCTGGCGCCATGTAGCCACGGTGACGGCGAGGTTACCGGGTTGTGACGGCGCCAGCCTCGCGCTCGCGCACCCAGAACAGAGTAGCGCCGGCCACCGCAGCCGGCATCACCAGTATGTTGACGAAGGGGATCAGCAGCGCCACATATACCGCGCCGCCGAAGCCCAGGCTCTGCCAGCGTTTCTCGCGCAGCCAGGCGAGCATATCGTCCCAGCTGACCTTGTTGTTGTCGCAGGGGTAGTCGATGTATTGCACAGCCATCATCCACACGCCGAACAGGATCCACAACGGCGCGGCGATCAAGTTGAGCACTGGGACAAAGGTGAGAATCAGCAGGGGAATGGCGCGTGGCAGGAAGTAGGCCAGCTTGCGCAGCTCGCGGCCGAGGGTGCGCGGCACCATGGCGGTCAGTTCGGCCCAGCTGAAGGGCGGGAAGTCGTCGCGCCCGCGCAGCACCACTTCGACCTTCTCGGCGAGGAAGCCGTTGAACGGCGCGGCGATGATGTTGGCCAGCAGGGTGAAGCTGAAGAACATCACCAGCAGTACCAGCAGCACGAACAGCGGCCAGATGATGTAGGCGAGGAAGCTCAGCCAGTCCGGCAGGCTGGGCATGAAGGCGTCGACCCAGCCGCCGAACTGCTGGACGGCGAGACCGATCAGGCCGATGAACAGCAGGGTATTGATCGCCAGCGGCAGCAGCACGAACAGGCGCAGGCCGGGGCTCATAACCAGTTTCAGGCCTTCGCCCAGGTAGTGCGGGCCGGAGAGGGCGGGAGCGGGCATGGGGGTCTTCCTTGCGACGAGTTCGCGCCGACCTTACCGGCTTTGCGAAGTCGAAGAAAGTGGCTCCGGCTGGTACAGGCAGGCGCGGTTGCGCTGCTGCTTGGCCTGGTACATGGCGCGGTCGGCGGCCTTGTTGAGAGTCTCCGCGGTGTCGGCATGCTCGGGGAACAGGGCGATGCCGATACTCGGGGTTACAAAGTCGATGCACAGCTCGCCGAGCTGGGCCGGGGTCTGCAGCACGGCGAGCAGGCGCTCGGCCAGTTTCAGCGCTACCTCACGGCCGGTGTCCGGCAGGAGCAGGGTGAACTCGTCGCCGCCCAGGCGGTAGACCCGGTCGGGTTGGCGCATGGCACCGCGCAGGCGCTCGGCGATGTTCTGCAGCAGGGCGTCGCCGACATCGTGGCCGTACTGGTCGTTGACCTGCTTGAAGCGATCCAGATCCAGGTACAGCAGGGCCAGCGGGCTATCCAGGTGGCGGCTCTGTTCGAGCAGCAGGCTCAGGCGTTCGGCGAAGGCCTTGCGGTTGCCCAGGCCGGTCAGCGAGTCCCGGTAGGCCATGTCGAGCAGCTGGTTCTGGTAGACCATCTGGTCGGTGATGTCGCGCAGGATGCCGCGGTAGCCGATGAACTGGCCGCTGCTGTCGTGGATCAGCGATAGCCGGGCCTCGTAGTGGCCCCAGCTGCCGTCGCGGCGTTCCAGGGGCGCGGCGAAACGGTCGTTGCCGTCGAGGTCGCCGCTGCGCGCCTTGACCAGCCGCTCGCGGGCGCGGGGGATGTCGTCCTGCAACAGCAGTTTCTCGAAGGACTGCTGCAGCAACTCCGTTTCGCTGTAGCCGAGCATCTGGCACAGGGCGCGGTTGGCGGCGAGGATGACCCCGATCGCATCCAGTTCGAAGTAGCCATCCTGGATCGCATCGAGGATCTGGCGGTCGCGTGCTTCGCTCTGTTCCAGGCGTTCGAGCATGCGGTTGGCCTCGCTGGCCAGTTGGCCGAGTTCGTCCTGGCCGTTGTCGCTGAGGCGCTGGTGCGCGGAATCCGGGCCGATGGCATTCATCTCGCGGTTCATCCGCAATACCCGGTGCAGGATCAGGCGCTCCAGGCCCAGGTAGATCAGCAACCAGGCGAGCAGGCCGATGCCGCTGCTCAACAGCAGGAAAATGGCGATGGTTTGGCGCCCATCCTGGTAGAGGCGGCGCTCCTTGGTCAGCTCCAGCAGCAGCTCGGGTTCACCGAGGTTGTTGCTGAACAGCAGGCGCCGCTGTTGTTGCTTGTCGTCGGGCAGCAGCCGGGGGCTGACCTGGAGCGGATTAAGGTTGTGCTCGCTGGCGGGGAGCTGCTGCCAGCCGGCCTGCGTACCATCCGGCAGGAGAAAGCGCAGCTCGGCATTGATCCGTGATTGCACCTGTTCGACGCGTTCCCTGTCGATGAAGTAGCCGGCAATCAGGGTGCCGCGCGGTTTCAGGCTGCCTTCGCTGTTGCTGATCGGGCTCATGGCCAGCACCACGGGCACGCCTTGCACCACGACGAATTGCCCGGTGAGCCCGCCGCTACCGTGCTGGCGCAAGCGTTTGCTCAGGCTGAGGATATTGGCGCGTAGTGTCTGATGGTCGTCCGGGCGTTGGTTGCCGAGCACCCATAGCTCCGGCAGATCCGGCGGCTGCCATTGTTCGGCGTAGACCCGCTCCTGCACGTCGAGGAAGACCATGAAGTCCAGATCCATCAGGCGCATGGCCTCGGTGTCCATGTTGCTGCGCATGAAGTCCGGGTTGTAGTTCTGCAGGAAGGCGTAGCTGTCATCCCACTGGCCATAGCCGAGCACCAGGTCGCGGGTACGTTTGAGATTGTCTTCCAGCAGGTTGCGCAGGCGTTTGACTTCGGTGTCCAGCAGGGCGCTGTCCTGGCGATCGAAGCGGTTGAGCAGGAGTTGTTGCGAGAGCACAAGGGCGCTGCTCAAGACCAGCACAAGCAAAGGGCCAAACAACCAGAACAGACGTTTGCGCAGGGTCATACCGGTCAACTGCCTGCGTGGCGGGTGTTCGTTCAGTATAGCAAGGGGGGTAGCGGCTCCCGCCGGGATAGCGGTGGTCTATCGGCGGCATAAGCAATCGCCATTTTCGCAATGGCGGGGGCCTGGGTAGGCTGGCGGCCATTCACTTCCCGGGGCCGTTCGCGTCTATCCAGCCCTCCCCAGGGCTGGGCACGCTGCCCTTCTATCTGGAGTAGGCCATGTCCGCAATTCGCCATTCCCGCGTGATCATCCTCGGTTCCGGCCCTGCCGGTTACAGTGCCGCAGTGTATGCCGCGCGCGCCAACCTCAAGCCGCTGCTGATCACCGGCATCCAGGCCGGCGGCCAGCTGACCACCACCACCGAGGTCGACAACTGGCCGGGCGACCCCCATGGCCTGACCGGGCCGGCGCTGATGCAGCGCATGCAGGAGCACGCCGAGCGCTTCGAGACCGAGATCGTCTTCGACCATATCAATGCGGTGGATCTGGCCGGGCGGCCATTCATCCTGACCGGCGACAGTGGTACCTACAGCGCCGATGCACTGATCATTGCTACCGGCGCCAGCGCCCGTTACCTGGGGCTGCCTTCGGAAGAGGTGTTCATGGGCAAGGGCGTGTCCGCCTGCGCCACCTGCGATGGCTTCTTCTACCGCAATCGCCCGGTGGCGGTGGTCGGTGGCGGCAACACGGCGGTGGAAGAGGCGCTGTACCTGGCCAATATCGCCAGCAAGGTGACCCTGGTGCACCGTCGCGAGACCTTCCGTGCCGAGAAGATCCTGCAGGACAAGCTGCAGGCGCGCATCGCCGAGGGTAAGATCGAGCTGCGCCTCAACGCCGAAGTGGATGAAGTGCTGGGCGATGCCAGCGGAGTCACCGGCGTGCGCTTGCGGCACAACGATGGTGCCAGCAGCGAGCTGCAGGTGGACGGCCTGTTCGTCGCCATTGGCCACACCCCCAACACCTCGCTGTTCGAGGGCCAGCTGGCGCTGAAAGACGGCTATCTGGTGGTCAACGGCGGGCGTGATGGCAATGCCACCGCCACCAACATCCCCGGCGTGTTCGCCGCCGGCGACGTGGCCGACTCGGTGTACCGCCAGGCCATCACCTCGGCCGGTGCCGGCTGCATGGCGGCGCTGGATGTGGAGCGTTATCTCGACGCCCTGTAATTAGTCTTGCGGGCACAAAAAAAGCGGGCCAGTGGCCCGCTTTTTTGTCGTTGCGCCCGGGATCAGGCGACTTCCACCAGGATCACTTCACTGTCTTCGACGGCGGTGACCCGTACCACTTCCTCGCCGGCGATAGCTACGCCATCACGCTCGGCGGCGCGCACGCCGTTGACCTCGATCAGGCCTTTGGCTGGCACCAGGTAGCCTTTGCGCAGGCGGCCCAGCGGGTACTCGGCGCTTTGCCCGGCCTGCAGCGTGGCAGCTACCAGACGGGCGTCGGCACGGATGCGCAGGGCGTCGCCGTCATCCTCGCTGCCGCTGGCCAGTACCACGAACTGCCCGGCCCGCTCGCCTTTGGGGAACGGCTTGGCGCCCCAGGACGGCGCCTTGCCGAACTGATCGGGGATGACCCAGATCTGGAAGATCTTGGTGGTCACGTCCTCCAGGTTGTACTCGGAGTGGGCGATACCGGTGCCGGCGCTCATCACCTGCACGTCACCGGCCTCGGTGCGACCCTGGTTGCCCAGGTTGTCGCGGTGAGTGATGGCGCCTTCACGGACATAGGTGATGATTTCCATGTCGTGGTGCGGGTGCGGCGGGAAGCCGCTGTGCGGGGCGATCTCGTCGTCGTTCCACACGCGCAGCTTGCCCCAGTTGGCCCGCTGGGCGTTGTGGTACTCGGCGAAGGAGAAGTGGTGGCGAGCGTTCAGCCAACCGTGCTGGGCATGGCCCAGGCTGTTGAAAGGACGTACGTCGATCATGACGGTGCTCCATCTGCTGCAACGTGGAATTACGCTGCAGTGGCGTTGGAGTGAATGATCTATCGATTTTGTATTGATAAAAAGCGCAAAAACTCCGTCATTAAAATCGATTTAATTGATACTTTTCGGCGCGACTCAGGCTCAGGCCAGCGGCAGATGGCGGCTGATCAGCGCGCGCAGCACCGCCGGCTTGACCGGTTTGGCCAGGTAATCGAGACCGGCGGCGTGCACTGCGGCGACCAGCTCCGGGCGGCCGTCGGCGCTGATCACCACGCCGGGCAGCGGCTCGCCCAGGCGCGTGCGTAGCCAGGCCATCAGCTCGGTGCCGGTGTCACCTTCGTCCAGGTGGTAGTCGACCAGGGCCAGTTGCGGGCGCACGTCCTCGTCCAGCAGGTGCTCGCATTCCAGGCGGTTGCGCGCTGTCCACACCTGGCAACCCCAGCGCGACAGCAGGCTGTGCATACCGGTGAGGATGCTGTCCTCGTTGTCGATGCACAGCACCTGGGCGCCGCTCAGGGCATGGCCATTGGTTTCCGCAGCTGGGCGTGGCGCGGCGACGGCAGCCTGCCGGGCCAGTGGCACGCTGACGCTGAATACGCTGCCCTTGCCCGGCCAGGAGCGCACGTCGAGGCGGTGGCCGAGCACCCGGCACAGTCCGTCGGCAATCGCCAGGCCCAGGCCCAGGCCTTTCTCGGCGCGGGTCTGGTGGCTGTCCAGGCGCTTGAACTCCTCGAAGATCACCTTGCGCTTGTCCTCGGGGATGCCGAGGCCGCGATCCCAGACTTCCAGGCGCAGGTTGCCGCCCTCGCGGCGCACGCCGAGCAATACGTGGCCCTTGGCGTAGCGGAAGGCATTGGTGAGGAAGTTCTGCAGCACCCGGCGCAGCAGGCGCGGGTCGCTTTCGATGCGCAGGCGGCTGCCGCGCAGGCGGAAGTCGACGCCCTGTTCCTGGGCCAGCACCTTGAATTCGGCACCGAGGGCGTCGAACAGGCTGCCGAGAGCAAAGGCGCTGATATCCGGGGCGATACGGCCGTTTTCCAGGCGCGAGATATCCAGCAGGTCGGTAATCAGGTCTTCGGCCGAACGCAGCGAGCTGTCCAGGTGGCGCACCAGTTCCTGGGCCTCGCGCGGCAGGGCTTCCTGCTGGTGGGAGAGGGCGGCGGAGAACAGCCGCGCAGCGTTCAGTGGCTGCATCAGGTCGTGGCTGACGGCGGCGAGGAAGCGGCTCTTCGACTGGTTGGCGCTTTCCGCCACGCCCTTGGCCTCGCCCAGTTCCTGGTTGAGCTGGGACAGCTCGCGAGTGCGCTCGTCGACCCGCTGTTCGAGGCCTTCGTTGGCTTCCTTGAGGTCGTGCTCAGCGCGGCGGAAGGCGGTGATGTCGGTGAAGCTCATGACGAAACCGCCGCCGGGCATGGGGTTGCCGATCAGCTCGATGACCCGGCCATTGGGAAACAGCCGCTCGGAGGTGTGCGCCTTGCCCTGGCGCATCCAGTACAGGCGCTTGCTGACGTGCGCCTCGACATCGCCGGGGCCACACAGGCCGCGCTCGGCGTTGTAGCGGATGATGTCGGCGATCGGCCGGCCGACGCCGATCAGCCCTTCGGGGTACTCGAACAACTCCTGGTAGCGGCGGTTCCAGGCCACCAGGCGCAGCGACTGGTCGACCACGCTGATGCCCTGGGTGATGTTCTCGATCGCCCCCTGCAGCAGGGCGCGGTTGAACTGCAGCACCTCGCTGGCCTCGTCGACGATGCGCACCACATCCTCGACCTGCATCTCGCGGCCTTCGATGGCCGCGCGCACCACGGCGCGAGTGCTGGAGGCACCGAGCACGCCGGCGAGCAGGCGCTCGGTGTGGGCGATCCATTCGCTGTCGGCGTTCTGGCTGGGGTTGAAGGGCCTGTCCTGCTGGTAGGCGAAGCGCACGAAGCTCTGCCGCGTGCGGTCTTCACCGACGAAGCGCGCGGCCAGCTGCATCAGGTCGGCCACCTGCACGGCCAGCAGGTTGCGCGAGCTGGGCTTGGCCGCCAGTTCCTGGCCGATGAAGCGCCCGGCCTGCCAGTGCTCGGAAACCCGCGAGCGGGTGAACCAGGACACCCAGGCGAACAGCAGGAAGTTGCCGGTCAGCGACAGCACCACGCCGCGGGTCAGCGGGTCGATGTCGAAGCCGACCGGGTAATACAGCAGCTCCGGCAGCAGCGGGAAGCTGTCCAGCGACCAGCGCAGGCCGCCGGCCACCAGCGGCAGCACCAGGGTGTAGAACCACAGCGCGCAGCCGGCGGCCAGGCCGGCGAACACGCCGCGGCGGTTGGCCTGCTTCCACAGCAGGGCGCCGAGCATGGCCGGGGCCAGCTGGCTGATGGCGGCGAACGACAGCTGGCCGATGGTGGCCAGGCTGGCGTTGGTGCCGAGCAGGCGGTAGCACACGTAGGCCAGCAGCAGGATCACCACGATGCTCACCCGCCGCGCACTGAGCATCCAGTGGCGGAAGGCCTCGAACGGCCGCTCGGCGCTCTGCCGGCGCAGCAGCACCGGCAGCAGCATGTCGTTGGAGACCATGGTCGACAGCGCCACCGCCTCGACGATGACCATGCCGGTGGCCGCCGAGGCACCGCCGATAAAGGCCAGCAGGGCCAGGGCCGGATGCGCTTCGGCCAGCGGCAGGCTGATGACGAAGGAGTCCGGCGCCACGCCAGCCGGCAGCAACAGTTGGCCGGCCAGGGCGATGGGAATGACGAACAACGCGGCCAGCAGCAGGTACGTCGGGAACACCCAGCGTGCCAGGCGCAGATCCTTGGACTCGATGTTTTCCACCACGGCGACGTGGAACTGGCGTGGCAGGCAGACGATGGCGGTCATCGCCAGGCCGGTCTGCACCAGCATCGCCGGCCAGCTCAGGGTCTGCTGCCAGAAGTCCTGCAGGGCGGGAGCCTGGCGGGCCTGGCCAAGCAGGTCGTCGAAGCCGTCGAACAGGCCCCAGGTGACGAAGGCGCCGACGGCGAGGAAGGCCAGCAGCTTGACCAGCGATTCGAAGGCGATGGCCAGCACCATGCCACGGTGGTGCTCGGTGACATCCAGGCTGCGGGTGCCGAACAGCACGGTGAACAGGGCCAGCACCAGCGACACGATCAGCGCGGTGTCCTGGGCGCGGGTCGGGCTCGGCGTGGCGCCGATCAGCAGGTTGACGCCGAGCACGATGCCCTTCAGCTGCAGGGCGATGTAGGGCAGCACGCCGACCAGGCAGATCAGCGCCACCACCACCGCCAGGGCCTGCGACTTGCCGTAGCGGGCGGCGATGAAGTCGGCGATCGAGGTGATGTTCTCCTGCTTGCTGATCATCACCATCTTCTGCACCACCCAGGGGGCGAACAGCAGCAGCAGGATCGGCCCCAGGTAGATCGGCAGGAACGACCACAGCTCGCCGGCGGACTGGCCGACCGCGCCGAAGAAGGTCCAGCTGGTGCAGTACACCGCCAGCGACAGGCTGTAGACCCAGGCGCGCATGCGCGGCGGCAGGGGCGTGCGGCGGCGGTCGCCATAGAAGGCGATACTGAACAGGGTGGCCATGTAGGTCATGGCGACCAGGGCGATCAATCCGCCGGACAGCGACATGCGAACTCCACGGGCAGGGCGCAGGCAACCGACGGGCGCAGTGGCCGGCCGGTTCGGCAAAGGGGCCGGAGGCTTCCGGCTTTTATCCAGTCTCGCACGTCATGGCCATGGCGTCAGGACGACCAAGGTCGCACTGGCCTTGAGCGGCCTGCCGCGGCCTGTTAGCGTGCGCGATCCTGGCCTGTCGGCCAGCATTTGTCCCGCGATCTTTTTGCCGTCAGCCTGTCTGATGTTGTTTTACGGAGCCTGACGATGTTCAACCCGCATCCCATTACCTTGCAGCAGGGCGCCTTGCGCCTAGAGCCGCTGCGCGAAGCCGATCTGCCGGGCTTGCTGGCGCTGGCCGAGGCCAACCGCGAGGCCCTGCAGTTCATCAGTGGCGCCTCGCGCCCGGATTGGTACCGCGATGCACTGGCTGGGCAGCGTGCTCAGCGCGCCGTGGTCTTCACCATTCGCCTGGCCGGCCAGCTGGTTGGCACCACGCGCTTCTGCGCCTTCGACGCCACCCTGCCGGCTGCCGAGCTGGGCTACACCTGGCTGGACAGCCGCGAGCACGGCCGCGGCCTCAACGCCATGATCAAGTACCTGTTGCTGCGCTACGCCTTCGAGGAGTGGCAACTGGTGCGGGTGCAGCTGCAGACGGCGGCGAGCAATGGCCGCGCCCAGGCGGCTCTGGACAAGCTCGGTGCCAGCCGCGAAGGCGTGCTGCGCAATCACTGCCGGCTGGCCGACGGCCGCCTCGACGACAGCCTGCTGTACAGCATCACCGACCGCGAGTGGCCGCAGGTCAAACGTCAGCTGGAGGCGCGCTTCGGCGCCTGAACATGGCCGCGACGCGCGAGCAGACCCGTTTCTGGCAGGCCGAGGGCGTGACCGGCGTCGAGCTGTTGCACGCCCACTATGTGCAGCAGCGCTTCGCCCCGCATGTGCACGAGGGCTTCGTATTCACCGTGATCGAGGCCGGTGCCCAGCGCTTTCGCCATCGTGGCAGCGACCACCTGGCGCCGGTGGGCAGCATGGTGCTGATCAACCCGGATGAGTTGCACACCGGTTCCAAGGCCCATGACGAAGGCTGGCGCTACCGCGCCTTCTACCCGGACAACCGCCAGGTGCTGGGCGTGCTCGACGAACTGGGCCTGGCCGCTGGCGGCATGCCGGCATTCGCCGCCAGCGTGCTGCAGGATCCCGAACTGCATGCCTGTTTCGCCGGCCTGCACCGTCTGCTGGATGGCGGCGCCAGTGTGTTGCAGCAGCAGACCGCCTGGCGCGAGGCGATCCTGCTGCTGTTCCAGCGCCATGCGCGCATTGCCACGCCGGCAGCGGCGGGGCGCGAGCCGCAGGCGGTGGCCTTGGCCAAGGAGCTGCTGGGCAGCTGCCTGGCCGAGCCGCCGTCGCTGGAGGAGCTGGCGACGGCGGTCAATCTGTCGCCGTTCCACTTCGCCCGGGTGTTCCGCCGTGCCACCGGCCTGCCGCCGCACGCCTGGCTCAAGCAGCGCCGCCTGGAGCAGGCGCGCGCGCTGCTCAAGTCCGGCTGCGCGCCGTTGGCGGTGGCCATGCAGCTGGGCTTTGCCGACCAGAGCCACCTGAACCGCCAGTTCAAGCAGGCCTATGGCGTTGCCCCGGGCGAGTACCGCAAGGCCTGCCTCGGCTGAGCACACGCTGCGCAAGATTGTTCAATACCGCGACTGCTGCGGCGGGCTAGCCTTCTTCGCTCAAGGAGGTTCCATGTCCCGTCACCACGAATTCTTCCAGGCCATGCGCGATATGCTGCCGATGCTGCTCGGCGCCATGCCGTTCGGCATCATCTATGGCAGCCTGGCCGGCGCCGCCGGGCTCACGCCCTGGCAGACCCTCGGCATGTCGGTGCTGGTGTTCGCCGGCTCGGCGCAGTTCATCGCCATCAGCCTGCTCGGCGGCGGCGCCACCCTGGCCGTGCTGTGGCTGACCACCCTGGTGGTCAACCTGCGCCACGCCCTGTACAGCGCCAGCCTGCAGCCCTTCGTGCGCCACCTGCCCAAGCGCTGGCGGGTGCCGCTGGCCTTCTGGCTGACCGACGAGGCCTTCGCCGTGGTGCAGCAGCGCTATGCCGAGAGCGATACCTCGCCGCACAAGCACTGGTATTTCCTCGGAGCGGCGCTGGCGATGTACATCAACTGGCTGGCCTGCACTCTGATCGGCCTGGTATTCGGCCAGGCGGTGCCGAACATCGCTGCCTGGGGCCTGGACTTCGCCATGCTCGCCACCTTCATCGGCATCGTCGTGCCGGTGCTGCGCAACCGCCCGCAGGTGGCGGCGGCGCTGGTGGCTGGCGGCGTGGCCCTGGCCTGCCACGCGCTGCCCTACAAACTCGGCCTGATGGCCGCCGCCTGCGCCGGCATTGTCGTCGGCGTGGTGCTGGAGCGTCGTTACCGTCTGCTGCAGGATGAGGTGTTCTGATGGACAACTGGCTACTGATCTTCGGCATGCTGGCGATCACCTTCGCCACCCGCTACAGCCTGTTCGCCTTCCCCGACCTGCGCTTCCCGCCGCTGGTGCGCCAGGGCCTGCATTACGTGCCCACCGCCGTGCTCACCGCCATCGTGGTGCCCGGCATGCTGCTGCCGGATGGCAAGACCTTGGCCCTGACGCTGGACAACGCCTACCTGCTGGCCGGCCTGGTGACCATCGCCATCGCCGCCCTGAGCCGCAATCTGCTGGCGACCATCGGCGGCGGTTTGTTGGTGTTCTTCCTGCTGCGCTGGGCGCTGGGGCAGATGCCGCTCTAGTCCTTTGGCAGGCACTGCCGAAAGCCGCACGCGGGTGTGGCTTTGTCAGGGGCAGATGCTGTCCAATGCAGGACGGTGTTTGCCTCTCTGACACAGGTACAAGGACGATGACCCAACACTCGCAATTCGCCCTGCTCGGCACTCGGCGTTTCCTGCCGTTCTTCGTGACCCAGCTGCTCGGCGCCTTCAACGACAACGTGTTCAAGCAGGGCCTGATCTTCGTCGTGCTGTTCGGCATGGCGTTCTCCGACAAGCAGGGCAGCCTGCTGGTGAACTTCTGCCACCTGCTGTTCATCCTGCCGTTCTTCCTGTTCTCCGCCCTGGGCGGGCAGTTCGGCGAGAAGTTCGCCAAGGACGCGCTGATCCGCATGATCAAGCTGGCCGAGATCGGCATCATGCTGGTCGGCGCCCTGGGCTTCTTCTACAACAACCTCTACCTGCTGTTGCTGGCGCTGTTCGGCATGGGTACCCACTCGGCGCTGTTCGGCCCGGTGAAGTACTCGATCCTGCCGGCGACCCTGCGTGAAGAGGAGCTGGTGGGCGGCAACGCCCTGGTGGAGATGGGCACCTTCCTGGCCATCCTGGCTGGCACCATCAGTGCCGGGCTGATCATGTCCGACAGCCATTCCGCCGGCCTGGTGTCGACCGCCATCGTGCTGGTGGCCGGCCTCGGCTACGCCGCCAGCCGGCAGATCCCGCGGGCAGCGGCGGCCATGCCGGAGCTGCCGCTGGACTGGAACATCTTCCGCCAGACCTGGGCTACCGTGCGCCTGGGCCTCGGCCAGCGTCCGGCGGTGTCGCGCTCGCTGCTGGGCAACTCCTGGTTCTGGTTCCTTGGCTCGATCTACCTGGCGCAGATCCCGGCCTACGCCAAGGAGCTGCTGCACGGCGACAAGAGCGTGATCACCCTGATCCTCACCGTGTTCTCGGTGGGTATAGCCCTAGGTTCGGTGCTGTGCGAGAAGCTCTCCGGACGCAAGGTGGAGATCGGCCTGGTGCCGTTCGGCTCGATCGGCATGACCCTGTTCGGCGTGCTGCTGTGGTGGCACTCCAGCGGCTTCCCGGCAGCCGAGGCGGCTCATGACTGGCTGGGCCTGCTGGGCATTGGTCAGGCCTGGTGGATTCTCGCCGACATCTTCGGCATCGGCGTGTTCGGCGGCTTCTACATCGTGCCGCTGTATGCGCTGATCCAGTCGCGCACGGCGGAGACCGAGCGAGCCCGGGTGATCGCCGCCAACAACATCCTCAACGCGCTGTTCATGGTGGTCTCGGCGCTGGTTGCCATGCTCCTGCTGAGCGTGGCCGGGCTGAGCATCCCCGAGCTGTTCCTGGTGGTGTCGCTGATGAACCTGGCGGTCAACACCTACATCTTCAAGATCGTTCCCGAGTTCACCATGCGCTTCCTCATCTGGATGCTCAGCCACTCGATGTACCGGGTGCGCCACGAGGGCCTGGAGGCGATCCCCGACGAGGGCGCGGCGGTACTGGTGTGTAACCACGTGTCCTTCGTCGATGCGTTGCTGATCGGCGGGGCAGTGCGCCGCCCGGTGCGTTTCGTCATGTACTACAAGATCTACCAGCTGCCGGTGCTCAACTTCATCTTCCGTACCGCCGGCACCGTGCCGATCGCCGGACGCAGCGAGGACGAGCAGATCTACGAGCAGGCTTTCGCGCGCATCGCCGAATATCTGGCGGCAGGCGAGGTGGTGTGCATCTTCCCCGAAGGCAAGCTGACCACCAGCGGCGAGATCGACGAGTTCAAGGCCGGGGTGGAGCGCATCCTCGCGGCCAACCCGGTGCCGGTGATTCCCATGGCGCTGCAGGGCTTGTGGGGCAGCTTCTTCAGCCGCGACCCGAGCAAGGGGCTGTTCCGCCGTTTCTGGTCGCGCGTCACCCTGGTGGCGGGCCAGCCGCTACCGGCGGACACTGGCCGACTGGTGCTGCAGGAGCAGGTCAGCCAGCTGCGTGGTGCTGTTCGTTGATCATGCCGGCATGAAAAAGCCCGCCAATCGGCGGGCTTTTTTGTGCCTGACTCAATGGCTGAGCTTGAGGCCGAGTAGCCCGGCGACGATCAGGCCGACGCTGAGCAGGCGCATGAGCGCCATGGACTCGCCGAACAGGATGATCCCGGCGATCACCGTGCCGATGGCGCCGACGCCGGTCCAGATCGCATAGGCGGTGCCCAGCGGCAGTTCCTTCATGGCTAGGCCGAGCAGGGCCAGGCTGAGGATCATGGCGCCCACGGTGAGCAGGGTAGGGATGGGGCGAGTGAAACCGTCGGTGTATTTCAGGCCGACGGCCCAGCCGACTTCGAACAGGCCGGCGAGAAACAGGATGATCCAGGACATAAGGTGCTCCGCGTACTGCTAAGGGATAGCGGGCCGTCCCGGATGAATACTCGAAAGGAGTCGCAGGGTCGTCCCTGCTCTGTGCGTTATTTTGCACAAGCCCCTGCACAGGGCAAGCTCAGTGGGATGAGCGGGCCCTGGCAGGTGTTGCCAAAGGTCTCCGCAGACCCCGTCTACGGCCTCCTGACTGTCGGCCAGGCAGCGTTAAAAGCAGCCTCGGAATGCTCATTTACAGCTCGTAAACTGCGCTTCCTCGGCCGCTTTTTCCTTGCCTGGCTTTAATTCAGAAGGCCGTAAACAGGTTCTGGGTCAGATACCCTCGGGGATTTCCTCGCCGCCCAGGGCCTCGAACAGCGCCGGCAGGAAGTCGCAGAAGGTCAGCATCATCAGGGTGAAGCTGGCATCCAGTTGGCCGAGGTTGTCGTCGCCGCCATCCTGGGCCGCCTGATCCTGCAGCAGGTCTTCGAAGCGCAGGCGCTTGACCACCAGCTTGTCGTCGAGGACGAAGGACAGCTTGTCCTGCCAGGCCAGGGACAGCTGGGTAACCAGCTTGCCGGCCGACAGGTGCAGCTGGATTTCCTCGCTGGTCAGATCCTGGCGCTTGCAGCGCACCACGCCGCCATCTTCGTTGACGTCGCGCAGTTCGCACTCGTCGAGCACGAAGAAGTCCGCGGCGGCCTGCTGCGCCTTGACCCAGTCGGTCATGGTGGCGGTCGGTGCCATCTTCACGCTCAGCGGGCGCACCGGCAGCGAGCCCATGACTTCACGCAGGGTCGACAGCAGGTCTTCGGCACGCTTGGCGCTGGCCGAGTCGACCAGAATCAGGCCGAGCTTGGGGGCGATGGCGGCGAAGGTGGCCGAGCGGCGCACGAAGGCGCGTGGCAGGAAGGACATGACGATCTCGTCCTTGAGCTGATCGCGCTCCTTCTTGTAGACCTTGCGCATCTGCTCGGCTTCGATCTGCTCGACCTTTTCCTTCAGGGCATCGCGCACCACGCTACCGGGGAGGATGCGTTCTTCCTTGCGCGCGGCCACCAGCAGGAAGTCGCCACTGACATGCACCAGCGGGGCGTCACCGCCCTTGCCGAAGGGCGCGATAAAGCCGTAGGTGGTCAGCTCCTGGCTGGCGCAGGAACGGGCCAGTTTGGTGGCCAAGGCCGCCTCGAGCGCTTCGGCGTCGAACGGCACGTCCTGGGTCAGGCGATAGACAAGCAGGTTGCGGAACCACATGGGGGCGACACTCCAATTACGCAAAGCGCGCATTATTCTCTGCCGGGGGCGATTGGCCAACCCATCGCTAAGCCTTTGGAACGCCTGCAAAATTTTTTTAAAAAAGAGCTTGCCAAGGTTCGGGTCGCTCTCTAGAATGCGCCCCACTTCGAGAGTGAAGGGTGATTAGCTCAGCCGGGAGAGCATCTGCCTTACAAGCAGAGGGTCGGCGGTTCGATCCCGTCATCACCCACCATCTCGCAGTTACGCGCAGCGGTAGTTCAGTCGGTTAGAATACCGGCCTGTCACGCCGGGGGTCGCGGGTTCGAGTCCCGTCCGCTGCGCCATATATAAGCCTTGGTTAGACTGAAGACCAAGACTGGAAGAAACGACCGAAAGGTCGTTTTTTTTTGCCTGCGATTTTTCCCCGCCATCAGGCCGCCGACTTTCGTCGTCGCCGGCTGAACTAATCCGTTTGCCAGGGTTCCTAAAGTGCCGTAGCCAGTGCTTGGCGCAGACTGCTAAGCTCGCGCTTTCTCTCCGGCCCTCGCGGCTATAACAAGGATCAAGCATGAAACAACATCGTCTGGCGGCTGCGGTTGCCCTGGTGGGCCTGGTACTGGCTGGTTGCGACTCGCAGACCAGCAATGTGGAACTCAAGACCCCGGCGCAGAAAGCCTCCTACGGCATCGGCCTGAATATGGGCAAGAGCCTGTCCCGCGAAGGCATGGACGATCTGGATCCCAAGGCTGTGGCCCTGGGCATCGAAGATGCCATCGGCAAGAAAGACGCGAAGATCAAGGATGAGGAGCTGGCCGAGGCCTTCGCCTTCCTGCAGAAGCGTTCCGAAGAACGCATGGCCAAGCTCAACGAGGAGTCGGCCCAGGCTGGCAAGAAGTTCCTCGAAGAAAACGGCAAGAAAGAGGGCGTGGTAACCACCAAGTCCGGCCTGCAGTATGAAGTCGTGAAGAAAGCCGACGGCGCCCAGCCGAAAGCCACCGACGTGGTGACCGTTCACTACGAAGGCAAGCTGACTGACGGTACCGTGTTCGACAGCTCCATCGAGCGTGGCAGCCCGATCGACCTGCCGGTCAGCGGCGTGATCCCGGGTTGGGTCGAAGGCTTGCAACTGATGCACGTTGGCGAGAAGTACAAGCTGTACATCCCCAGCGAACTGGCCTACGGCGCCCAGAGCCCGAGTCCGCAGATTCCGGCCAACTCGGTACTGGTCTTCGACCTCGAGCTGATCGCGATCAAGGATCCGGCCGCTGCCCCGGCTGCCCAGTAAGCCTTAGCATGCTGTTTTGCCAGCGCCCCGCTTAGTCGGGGCGTTGTCGTTTATGGGGTTCGGCAAAGGCTGGGGGCGCTCGACCTAGCAGTCGAAAAAGGGGGCTTATGCTGTGTGGGTGTTACGCTTATGCACATTGTGCCGGTTACCTGCCTTGTCACGACTGTTACAGTTTTCCCGAGCAATGCTCGGTCAGTAACCATTTGATTTTAATGATTTTTTTAGAGTGAGCAAAAAGTATCCGATCTGTCGTAAGGCCGCGTGGCGTGGGCATTTGCCAGGCGTGTTAGTGTTCTGTGCACAGGGTTATCCACAGCATTGGTGGATAACCAGGGCGGGCCCTTAAGGCATGCGGTTTGGCGGAGTGTGGGCATGAATATTGGCGAAAACCTGACGCGTTACCTGGCACCGGCCTCCCGCCTGCTAGCGGGGCGGCGGCTGCCCGTTTTGCTCTTGGCGGTGGCGCGCAAGGCGCGGGATGCGGGGCAGTTGCGTAGCGATCTGCAGCGTCTGTTGGGGCTGTGCATGGCCTGGTGGCGAGGCGAGTATCGCGCGATCAATGCGCAGGCCTTGCTCAGCGTGGTGGCCGGCCTGGTGTATTTCCTCACGCCGCTGGATGCCGTGCCGGACTGGCTGCTGGGTGCCGGGCTGCTCGACGATCTCGCCGTGCTGGCCTGGATCATGCGCACCTGGGCGGCAGAGCTGCAGGCCTATGAGGACTGGCGTGCGCAGCAGGACGCCACGCAGCTGCAACGTATCGAGCGTCTGCCGGCTGCGGGATAAGGGCGGCGGCCGAGGAGCGTGGCATGGCTCGCACGGCTGCACGGCAGGGCTGACCCAAGCCGGGGCAGGACTGTTAAGATGGCCTCTAGCAAGGGAGTGCCGGGTCAATCGGCACTGCTGTCCACGGAGAGTGGTAATGAGTGTGCAAGTGATCACCCGCAACGGTGAGCCCGAATATGCGGTATTACCCTGGAGCGAGTACCAGGCCCTGTTACAAGCTGCCGATCAAGGCCAGTGCGAGGTCGCAGAGCTGACAGACAGCGTGGCGGCCTTCAGTGAGCTGGCCAACCTGCGCGAAGCGCGGGGCATGTCCCAGGCCGACCTGGCGCGTGCGGTAGGGATCAGCCCGCACTACCTCAATCTGTTCGAGAGCGGCGAGCGTGTCCCCGACGGCGCTGTGCTGCGCGCCCTGGGACGAGTGCTCGGCGTGGCATCCTGGGAGCAGGCTTCTTGAGCGTGCGCATCCACCGCCAGCATTGGCAGGCGCTGCTGGGTGAGCTCGAGGATGCCCGTCGCCAGCGCCATCTGCTGACCTACCGTGCCCTGGTCGAGCGCCTGCAGCTGCCGACCCCGGCGATGCAGACCCTGACTGCCGCCCTCGAACACCTGGCGGCCCTGGATGCCAAGGCCGAGCGCCCGCTGCGCAGTGCCCTGGTAATCAGTCAGGGGGCCAGTCGCCTGCCGCGTACCGGCTTCTTCGAATGTGCCGCCCGCCTCGGGCGCTTTGCCGGGCCGTCCGACGGCATCGCCGCCGCCTCCTGGCATGCGGCCGAAGTGGCGCGGGTCTTCGAGTTCAGTTACCCCGAGGAAGCCTGATGCTCTGGCGTATCCGGGCCCGCTGCGGCTACTGGCTGGCACGGCGCCTGCTGGGCTGGGGCTGGCTGGTGCGCCAGCCGCGGGCCTGGGCCTGGATGCAGGGGCAGTACGCGCGCATGGCTGCCTTGGGTGATGTGCCGGCGCAAAGTTTCTACGGTCATCTGCTGCTGTTTCGCGGCCACGGCCTGGGGGCTCGCGAGGAAGGCCTGCGCCTGCTGCGTGAGGCGGCCAAGGCTGGCGATGGCAAGGCCGCTTACCAGGTCGGGCAGTCTGCCCTGGTCGGGGACACCCGCCAGGCAGCGGATGCCGCCGAAGCGGCGCGCTGGTGGCAGCTGGCCGCCGCGGCTGGCCATCCCCTGGCGGCACAAAGACTGGCCCGGCTCTACCGCGAAGGTGGCCCTGGCCTGGCAGCTGACGCACAACTGGCCGAGCAGTTCGCCCGCCAGGCCAGCGCCCTGGGGCTGTGAACTCAGGCCGACAGACTGAGGCTGTCGAGAATATGCAGGCTGTAGCCGGGAATCGCCTTGGCGTGGCGCTTGGCTTCCGAGGCCAGGCCGGCCAGTTGGCTGGCATCGAGCTGCGCACAGCTCTGCGGATGCAGGTGCACCACGCCGATCGACAGTGACAGCAGCGGGAACTCCTCGCGCCGGCCCTGGCGGTTGTGGGCGACAAAGCAGCCGGCCTGCAGATGTTCGTCACGGTAGAAGCGCCGGCACTGGCCCTGGAAGTCTTCCAGCAGGTGGTTGAGGCGCTTGCGCCAGTCCGCCGAGCCCAGTACCAGCAGGAAGTCGTCGCCGCCGATATGGCCGACGAAGTCGCGGCTGGGGTCGACCCGTTCGCTCAGGCACTGCGCCAGGCACAGCAGCACCTCGTCGCCCTTGGCGTAGCCGTAGAGGTCATTGAACGGCTTGAAGCTGTCGATATCCACGTAGCACACCACCGCCTCGCGCCCCTGCTGCAACAGGCGGCTAAGGCACTGCTGGATCGGCACGTTGCCCGGTAGCAGGGTCAGCGGATTGGCGTGGCGGGCCTGCTGGATCTTGCGCTCGGTGATCAGCTTGAGCACGTCGATCACCCGGCCGAGGCCACGGTAACGGCCGTGCTGGGTGATGATGAAGTCTTCCTCCATGCGTTGCCGGGCGCGGCTGGTGAGCAGGCGGCTGACCTGCTGCAGTGACTGGCCGATATCCACGGCGAGGAAGTCGCTGCTCATCAGTCGGCTGATCGGCTTGCGCGCGAACAGGTCGGTGGCGAAGGGCTTGAGCAGCGCCTCGGAGAGCGAGTGGCGGTGCACGATGCCGACCGGCTGATCCTGTTCGTCGAGCACCGCCAGGGAGTTGAGGTTGGCCTGGGCGCGGAAGGCTTCCAGCACCTCGGCGGTGGCGGTGGCCTGGCTCACTGCCAGTTGCTCGTTGAGCAGGGCACTGAGGTCGGTGTTGTCTTCGCTGAGCGCCGTAGCAGTGCTTTCCAGGCGCGGCAGCAGCTTGTGCGCATCGCGCGGCGGCTGCTCCAGCGGGCGGCTGAGCAGGTAGCCCTGCACCAGATCCACGCCCATCTCGGTGAGCACGGCCAGCTCTTCCACCAGTTCGATGCCTTCGGCGATCACCTGGGCGCGCGAGGCCTTGGCCATCTTCAGGATCGAGCCGACGAACTCGCGCTTGACCGCATCCAGGTGAATGCCGTCGATGAAGTGGCGGTCGATCTTCACATAGTCCGGGCGCAGCTCCGACCACAGGCGCAGGCTGGAGTAGCCGGCGCCGAGGTCGTCGAGGGCGATGGAGAAGCCCATGGCGCGATAGTGGTGCAGGGCCGTGTCGAGCAGGCTGAAGTCATCGATCGGCGCCTGTTCGGTCAGCTCGATCACCACCTGATCCGGGCTGATGCCGAGATCCTGCAGCAGGCGCAGGGTGCGCCCCGGCTGGTGGCTGGGTTCCAGTAGGGATTCCGGCGAGACGTTGAGGAACAGCTTGCCGTCCAGTTGCAGCTCGCGGAAACGCCGGCAGGCGCTCTTGCGCGCGGCCAGTTCCAGCTCGCTCAGGCGCCCGGCATTGCGCGCCACGCTGAACAGGGCGATGGGAGCGTGCAGCGGGCTGTTGGACGGGCCGCGGGTCAGGGCCTCGTAGCCGAGGATGCGTCGCTCGGAGAGCGAGACTATGGGTTGGAACAGGCTGTGCAAGTCGCCGTGAGCGAGGATCAGACCCAGTGCGCTCAACTGCTCGGTGACGGTCATGGTGATTTCCGCTGAAAACAAAAGGGCCGGTATCGCTACCGGCCCTTCATTTCACGACAACGCTGTGACGCTTTGATGACCGTCAGTGCTTGGCCACCGAAGTGTGCAGGCCGAGGAAGTCGAGCAGGATATGGCCGCTCTCGGTGAGGTAGGCGTCGTCTTCCGGTTTGGTCTTCACCGGTTCCACGGGCGTGTCCTCGTCGGTCTCTTCCTTGATCTCCTTGAGCAGCTCCTTGCCCTTGGCCTTGCGGTTGGCATTCTCCAGGGCCAGCTGACGGGCTTCGATGTCGGCGTGCTGGGCACGGCGCTTCTGCTCGTTGAGGCTGACGCTGGTCTGCTTCAGCAGCTCCTGGGCCAGGGCCATGCGCTCGCGGGTCAGGACGAAGTCCGGATCGGTCTGGGTGCGGGCCTCATGGCGGTTCTGCAGTTCGGTGAGGAACGGCTTGTACGGATTGCTCTCCGGGCCGATGGCTGGCTTGATGCTGTCCCAGGGCATGGCCTCGGGCAGGGCGCTCTCGCCAATTTCCTTGGTGTCGACGGTGTTCGGGTAGGCGATGTCCGGCAGTACGCCCTGGTGCTGGGTGCTCTGCCCGGAAACCCGGTAGAACTTGGCCAGGGTCAGTTTCAGCTCGCCATGGTTGAGCGGCTGGATGGTCTGCACGGTGCCCTTGCCGAAGGTCTGGCCACCGAGGATCAGCGCGCGGTGGTAGTCCTGCATGGCGCCGGCGAAGATTTCCGAGGCGGAGGCGGACAGGCGATCGACCAGCACGGCCATCGGGCCGTCGTAGAACACGCCGGGTTCTTCGTCGGCCAGCACGTCGACCTCGCCGTCGCTGTTGCGTACCAGCACGGTCGGGCCCTGGTCGATGAACAGGCCGGTCAGTTCGGTGGCTTCCTGCAGGGAACCGCCGCCGTTGTCGCGCAGGTCGATGACCACGCCGTCGACCTGCTCCTTCTTCAGCTCGCCGAGCAGGCGCTTCACGTCGCGGGTGGTGCTCTTGTAGTTGGGATCCTGGGCGCGGTACGCCTTGAAGTCCAGGTAGAAGGCCGGGATGTGGATGATGCCGAGCTTGTAGTCGCGGCCTTCATGCTTGAGGGTGAGCACCGACTTCTGTGCGGCCTGGTCTTCCAGCTTGACCTCTTCGCGTACCAGCGAGACCACCTTGCTGGTCATGTCGTTGGGCGCGTTGCTGGCCGGGATCACTTCCACCCGTACCTTGGAGCCTTTCGGCCCGCGGATCAGCTTGACCACTTCGCCCAGGCGCCAGCCGATCACGTCAACCATTTCGCCATCGCCCTGGGCCACGCCGATGATCTTGTCGGCCGGGGCCAGCTGCTTGCTCTTCTCGGCCGGGCTGGCCGGGATCAGGCGGGCAATCTTGACGTACTCGTTGCCGCCTTCGAGGGCCGCGCCGATGCCCTGCACCGACAGGCTCATGTTGATGTCGAAGTTCTCCGCGCTTTCCGGAGACAGGTAGTTGGTGTGCGGGTCGTAGGTTTCCGAGAAGGCGTTGATATAAGCCTGGAACACGTCCTCGCTGTTGCTCTGGTCGAGGCGCTTGCGCTGGTTCTGGTAGCGCTTGAGCAGCAGCTCCTGGATGGCCTTGGGTTCCTTGCCGGCAATCTTCAGGCGCAGCACTTCGTCTTTCACGCGCTTGCGCCAGAGGTCGTCGAGTTCGGCGTTGTCCTTGGCCCAGGGCGCTTTCTCGCGGTCGACCAGCAGGTCTTCGTCGATGCTGAAGTCGAAATGCTCGACGCCGCTCTCGAGCAGGGCGATCGAATAGTCCAGGCGCTCCTGGGCACGCTGCAGGTAGCGCCGGTAGATGGTGAAACCGGGCTTCAGGTTGCCGCTCTTGAGGAAGTCGTCGAACTTGGTCTGCCACAGGTCGAATTCGGCGATGTCGGCGGCGTTGAAGTAGCTGCGCGCGGGGTCGAGCATCTTCAGGTAGCCGGCGTAGATCTTGGCCGAGCGGGCGTCATCCAGCGGCGGCTTGCTGTAGTGGTGCAGGCGCAGCAGCTCCACGACGTTCTGGCTGGCCCGTACCTGTTCGGCGGTGGGCTGCAGGTATTCCCAGTTTTCCGGGCCGGTCTTGGCCACCGCTGGCAGGGCCTGCAGGCCGATGAACAGGGCGAGTGCGCTGGTAGGAAGAAGACGCAGCATGGTGATTCGACGCGATGGCAGTTGATAACGCATATTAGGCCGTATGTTCGGGCGCCGGTTCCATTCGAGCCTGGCGGCGCTAATGCAGAAACCCGGCGGCCAGCGAACTCCGGGAAGACCGCGGCAAGTGGGGGCGGGAACGAGGGAAAACTCTTGTCTCGACCCGGCCAATCCTGCTGCGACAGTCTTCCCCGGGCCTTGGCGTGCCGGGGGCTCAACTCACTATGGAGGCAGCATGAAGGCATTGCAAGGCGTTGAAGGGCACTTGGAGTGGGGTAACAGGCCGAGTCCTGCGTGTGATGTGGGCCAAGTCCGTATTCGGGTGGCCGCCGCCGGGCTGAACCGCGCTGATCTGCTGCAGCGCGCCGGTCTGTATCCGCCGCCGCCGGGGGCCAGCGACATTCTCGGCCTGGAGTGCTCCGGGGTGATCAGCGAGGTCGGCGCGGGCAGTGCCTGGAAGGTTGGCGACCGGGTCTGCAGCCTGCTCGCCGGCGGTGGTATGGCCGAGGAAGTGGTGGTCGATGCCAGCCATGTGCTGCCGGTGCCGGAAGGGTTGTCGCTGGCCGAGGCGGCGGCGCTGCCGGAGGTCTACGCCACCGCCTGGCTCAACCTGTACCAGTTGGCTGGGCTGAAGCCCGGCGAGAGGGTGCTGTTGCACGCCGGTGCCAGCGGCGTCGGCTCGGCGGCGATCCAGCTGTGCAAGGCCTTTGGCAATCCGTGCTGGGTCAGCGTCGGTTCGGCCGAGCGCCTGGCCTACTGCGAGGCGCTCGGTGCCCAGGGTGGTGCGTTGCGCGGCGAAAGCCTGGAGAGCCTGCGCGACCTGGGGCCATTCGACGTGATCCTCGACCCGGTCGGTGCCAACTACGCCGAGCTCAACCTGCAGTTGCTGGCGCGCGACGGACGCTGGGTGAATATCGGCCTGATGGGCGGCAGCAAGGCGCAGCTGGACATGGCGCTGCTGCTGGGCAAGCGCATCCAGCTGATCGGCTCGACCCTGCGCAACCGCGACGAGCAGTTCAAGGCCGACCTGCTGGCCGACCTGGGGCGCCAGGTCTGGCCGCTGTTCACCGAGGGTCGGCTCAAGCCGCAGCTGGAGCAGAGCTTCGCTGCCAGCGATGCCGAGGCCGCGTTTGCCGCGCTGGCGAGCAACCAGGTATCCGGCAAGCTGGTGCTGCTGCTCGACGAAAGCCTGGCGTAGCCGGCGCTGTAACGCACAAGGCCCGCTTTTGCGGGCCTTGTGCGTTATGCCGGGTTCATTTCCAGGCGAGGATTTCCCACCCCGCCTGCTCGGCATGGGCGCGCAGGGTCGGATCCGGGTTGACCGCGTGCGGGTGCGGCACCAGGGCTAGCAGCGGCAGGTCGTTGCGCGAGTCGGAGTAGAAGTGCGCGCCGTCCAGGCTTTCACCCTCGGCCGCCAGCCACTCGTGCAGGCGGGTCACCTTGCCTTCGCGGTAGGTCAGCACGCCACGGGTCTTGCCGCTGTAGCAGCCGTGCTGCTGTTCGGTGTCGATGGCCAGCACTTCCTCTATCCCGAGGCGCTCGGCGATGGCGCTGACCAGGAAGTGCGCCGAGGCGGAGATTACCAGCAGGCGATCGCCTGCCGCGCGATGTTGGGCCAGGCAGCGCATGGCGTCGCTGTAGATGATCGGCTCGATGACATCCTCGACGAAGGGGCCGACGACGAACTCGATTTCCTCCTCGGTGCGCCCCACCAGTGGTGACAGGGTGTAGGCCATGTAGTCTTCCATAGCCAGCTTGCCTTGGGAGTAAAGCGCCATCAGCTCCTGCTCGCGCTGCAGGAACGACTCGCCGTCGACCCACTGGATGTCGGCCATGTGCTGCGCCCAGAGTGAGGCACAGTCGCCGTGGATCAGGGTTTCATCAAGATCGAATATCGCCAGGGGCATCAAGCCACCTCCCGGATTGCGCTGCTGTCGATGCTCAGGCCGATGCGTTGGCCCTTGCCGTGCAGATTGTCGCCGCAGCGGTTGAGCACATCCACCACCAGTTCCACACCGTGGGCCTCAACGCGGTAGCGGATGACATTGCCGAGCAGGCTGTGGCCGCGTACCTCGGCCTCGATGCCACCCTGGGCGCCGAGCTGGATGGCTTCCGGGCGGATGGCGATACGGCCCTGCACCGGGCGTTGCAGCAGGCGGCTGGCGGCGTCGGCGTCGAGCAGGTTGTAGTTGCCGATGAAGCCGGCGGCAAAGGCATCCACCGGAGCGGTGTAGAGGGTTTCGGCATCGCCGCTCTGGACGATCTTGCCGGCGTTCATCAGGAAGATGCGGTCGCTCATGGTCAGCGCCTCTTCCTGATCGTGGGTGACGAAGATGGTGGTCAGGCCAAGGGTTTGCTGGATGCTGCGGATCTGCTCGCGCAGGAGTTTGCGGATGCGCGCATCCAGCGCCGACAGCGGCTCGTCGAGCAGCAGCAGGCGCGGGCGGGTGACCAGCGAGCGGGCCAGGGCCACGCGCTGGCACTGGCCGCCGGACAGCTGGTGCGGGTAGCGTGCGGCGAAGTCGCCCAGTTCGACCATGGCCAGGGCGTCCTGCACACGCTGGGCGCTTTCTTCCTTGCTGACCTTCTGCATGCGCAGGCCGAAGGCGACGTTCTGTGCAGCGGTCATGTTGGGGAATAGCGCGTAGCTCTGGAACACCATGCCGATGTCGCGCTTCTGCGGCGACAGCGGCACCAGATCCTGGCCGTCGAGGAGGATCTGCCCGCCGTCGACTTCGGTGAGGCCGGCGATGCAGCGCAGCAGGGTGGATTTGCCGCAGCCGGAAGGGCCGAGCAGGGTGACGAACTCGCCCTTGCCGATCTCGCAGTTGATGTCGCTGAAGATCGGTGTGTCGCCGTAGCTTTTGTGCAGGCCGCGGATACTCAGGTAACTCATGCTTTGTCCTTGTTCAGGCGGCTGGCCGCCCAGGTGAAGACCAGTACGAAGAAGAAGTAGGAAATCACCAGCGCGCTGTTGAAGTGGCCGCTGCTGTTTTTCATGTTGTTCAGGTACACCTGCAGGGTCTCGTAGCGCGTGCCGACCAGCAGGTTGGCGAAGACGAACTCGCCGAACAGGAAGCTGAAGGAGAGGAACAGCGAGACCATCAGGCCCTTGCGCAGGTTGGGCAGCACCACCAGGAAGGCCGCCTGCCAGGTGCTGGCGCCGAGCAGGTGGGCGGCGTCCATCAGGTCGCGCAGGTTGATCGCCTGCAGGTTGTTGGTGATGGCCCGGTACATGAACGGCAGGGCCACGGTGAAGTAGCAGCCGATCAGAATCCACGGCGTGCCGACCATCGCCAGCGGGCCCGAGCCGTAGACCTGCAGCAGGCCGACAGAGGACACCACCGGCGGCACGGCGAACGGCAGCAGGATGAGGATGTTCATCAGCCCGTCCAGGCGCGGGAAGTGGTAATGCACCACGAACAGCAGCGGCAGGATCAGCACGCTGGCCAGCAGCAGGGCGCCGAAGCACACCAGCAGCGACTGGCCGAAGGCAGCGAGGAAACGGACGTCGCTCCATAGCGCCAGGTACCACTTGAGGGTCAGACCGTCCGGCAGGATGGTCGCCGACCAACTGGTGGACAGCGAGTAGACCAGGGTGCCGGCCAGCGGCAGCAGCAGGATCAGGAACAGCAGCCAGACCACCACGCGGTGATACAGCGCCGCCGGCTTGGCTTCAGTGCGCGACATGGTAGCTCCTCTTCAGCAGCCACTGGTGCACGGCGGTGATCACCACCATCAGGCCGACCAGCAGCATGGCCAGGGCGCTGGCCATGTCCGGGTTGAGGCTGATGTCGCCGGCGACCATGGCGGCGATGCGGATCGGCAGCACGTTGAAGTTGCCGGTGGTCAGCGCATACACCGTGGCGTAGGCGCCCAGGGCATTGGCCAGCAGGATGACGAAGGTGCCGAGCAGCGCCGGGGTCAGTACCGGCAGGCCGATATGCCGCCAGAACTCCCAGGTGCCGGCACCGAGCAGCGCGGCGGACTCGCGCCAGTCCTCGCGCAGGGCGTCGAAGGCCGGGTAGAGCAACAGCACGCCGAGGGGGATCTGGAAGTAGGTGTAGAGCACGATCAGCCCGGTCTTGGAGTACAGGTTGAAGTCCTCGATCAGTCCGGCCTGCTTGAGCAGCAGGGTCAGCGCGCCGTTGAAACCGAGGATGATGATGAAGGCGAAGGCCAGCGGCACCCCGGCGAAGTTGCTGGTCATGTTGGAAAAGGCCATGACGAAGTCGCGCAGCTTCGAGTCCACCTGGCGCAGCGAGTAGCTGCCAAGCACGGCGATGAGGATGCCGAACAGGCTCGACCAGAAGGCGATCTGCAGGCTGTGCTCGATGGCCTGCAGGTAGAACTTGGAGCCGAAGGCCTTGGCGAAATTGCCCAGGCCCCAGCTGTCGCCGACGCGCAGGCTGTGCACGGCGACCCACACCAGCGGGGCGATCTGGAAGGCGATGAAGAAGACGGCGAATGGCAGCAGGCACAACAGGGCCAGCCATTTGCCGCGCAGTACGCCGGGTTTGCCAGCTGTCACTTGAGCAGTTCCTTGCACCAGGGTTTGTCGTGGGCCGCGCCGAGCAGGGTGCAGACGGTGCCGCACAGCTCGGTCTGCCGCGGCAGGGCGGCGGGATTGCGGCTGAAGGCATCGCCGACCACGAACAGCGGCACTTCGCGCTCTTCGGGTAGCAGGCCGTTGTGCGAGCGGTCGTTGTTCATGCCGTGGTCGGCGGTCACCAGTACCTGGTAGCCGGCGTCGAGCCAGCGTTGCAGGTATTCGGCCAGCAACAGGTCGGCGACGCGTGCGCTGTTGCGGTATTGCGGCGAGTCGAGGCCGTGCTTGTGCCCGGCGTCGTCGATGTTCATCGGGTGCACCAGGAGGAAGTCCGGGTTGTGCCGCTGGCGCAGGTGCTCCGCGTCGGCGAACAGGTGCGAGTCCGGGTAGTGGTCGGCGTAGTAGAAGTGACCATGCTGGATCGGCAGGGTCGGGTTGCTGGTGTGACGGTCGCGGGCGGCATCGAAGGGCGCGTGGTTATACAGCTCGCTCATCCAGTGATAGGCCGCGGCAGCGGTGGTCAGGCCAGCCGTGCGGGCGTAGTGGAAGATGCTGCGCTGGTTGGACAGGCGCACCACGTCGTTGTGCACGATGCCGCTGTCGATCGGCGCCACGCCGGTCATGATGCATTCGTAGAGCGGCCGCGACAGGGCCGGCAGCTCGCAGTCGAGCTGGTACAGCGCGGCGCGTCCGGCTCCGCAGTAGGCCTGCAGATGGCCGAGGGCGTGCCGGGCCACCTGATAGTTGAGGCCGTCGAGCACCACCAGGATGACTTTGTGCTTCATCACGCGGATTCCTGAATGAAGAATGCGGGGCCTGGCGGCTGCCAGACCCCGCAAGGTCGATCACTGCATCTCGATGATCACGTTTTCCTGCCACAGCTGTGGCAGCGCTTTCGAGGTGGCTTCCCAGGCGGCGGCATCCTTGATCGGCTGCACCTTGGCGTACTGCGCGTTCGGCAGCAGCTTGGCCTGCACTTCGGCCGGCAGGGTCAGGTGCTCGGCGCGGATCGGGCGGGCGTTGCCTTTGGCCAGGTTGATCTGCCCGGCGTCGCTCAGAATGTACTCGCGGGCCAGCTTGGCGGCGTTCGGGTTCTTGGCGTACTTGTTGATCACCGTGGTGTAGCCGGAGATCACCGAACCATCGGACGGGATCAGCACCTCGAAGCGGCTCGGGTCGATCTGGTCGCGGTAGGAGAGACCGTTGAAGTCCCAGACCACGCCGACTTCCACTTCGCCTTTTTCCAGGGTCTGGATGGTCGGGTTGGACAGGCCCAGGCGGCCCTGCTTGGCGATCTCGGCGAAGAAGTCCAGGCCCGGCTGGATGTTCTTCTCGTCACCGCCGTTGGCGATGGCGGCAGCCAGCACGCCGTTGACCGCCTGGGCGGCGGCGCTGACGTCACCGATGGCGACCTTGTACTTGCCCTTCTTCAGGTCGGCCCAGGAGTGCGGCACGTCCTTGACCAGCTGCTTGTTGACGATAAAGGCGATGGAACCGGTGTAGGCCAGCATCCAGTGGCCGTCCTGATCCTTGGCCCAGGCCGGGATCTGCTCCCAGGTGGTCGGTTTGTAAGGCTGGGTCACGCCCTGCTGCACGGCGATGGGGCCGAAGGCGGCGCCGACGTCACCGATATCGGCGGTGGCGTTGTCTTTCTCGGCGGCGAACTTGGCGATTTCCTGCGCCGAGCTCATGTCGGTGTCCATGTGCTTGAGGCCGTAGAGCTTGCCCAGGTCGACCCAGGTGTCCTTCCAGTTGGCCCAGCTGTCCGGCATGCCGACGCTGTTGACGGCGCCTTCCTTGCGGGCGGCTTGTTCCAGGCTCTTAACATCCTCGTTGGCCATGGCCTGGTTACCCAGAATAATGGCCGATCCCATCAGTGAAGCCAGCAGCAGGCGTTTCATGTGAAGCTCCTTAGCGTGGTTAGAGATTGGTCTAGATCAGCAAGACCCAGGCCAAATCTAGAGGCTTTGTATGACGCTTTTATGGCGAGGCTGCGACCCGATCCACTGTGCCGCTCCGCGCCAGCAAGCGTAGACCATGGCTAAGTAGCTGATTTGTCTGATATGTCGAAAGCCTTGTGGCATGCGCTATGCAGGCGTTTGGGCAGGCGTTCTGGCTGTCACCGAACAGTCATCTAGGCTGCCTAGCATGGCCGCACTGCCGAACTGACTTGCACCCTGTTGGTGCTGGTCTAGGCCAGATTGGAGAAAAGCATGCGCGACGAAGCGCCCCGTACCGTCACGGCCATCTGCCGCGCCCTGCTCGAACAGATCGAGCACGGCCTGCTGCCCCAGGGCGGCAAGCTGCCGGCCGAGCGCAAGCTCAGTGAGCTGTTCGAGACCACCCGCATCACCCTGCGCGAGGCGCTGGGCCAGCTGGAGGCCGAAGGGCTGATCTACCGCGAGGAACGGCGTGGCTGGTTCGTCTCGCCGCTGCGGCTGAACTACAACCCGCTGGTGCGCAGCCACTTCCACGCCATGGTGCGCGAGCAGGGGCGGCAGCCATCCACCGAAGTGCTGAGCGCGCGGCTGATGCCGGCGTCGCCGCAGATCTGCGAGAAGCTGGAGCTGCCGGCGCTGTCGGCGGTGCTGCAGATCAGGCGGGCGCGGCGCATCGACGGGCGCCTGGTGCTGTACGTCGAGCATTACCTCAACCCGGCGTATTTCCCGGGCCTGCTGGACTTCGACCTGACCGCCTCGCTGACCGAGCTGTATGCCAGCGAATACGGCATCCGCTATGGCCGGGTGGGTTTCGACATCCTGCCTACGGCACTGCCGGTGGAGGCGGCGTTGAGCCTCAAGGCCGCGCCGGGCAGCCCGGCGCTTTGTATCACCCGGGTCAACCGCGACCAGCACGGGCGGATCATCGACTGCGATCTGGAGTACTGGCGCCATGACGCCGTGCGGGTCAGCGTCGAAGTGCCGGATTGAGGAGGGGGTAGGACGCTTGATTCCCCTCTCCCCTTGGGAGAGGGGCTAGGGGTGAGGGGGCTGTAGGCAACTCACCCGCTTTCCCTCACCCCAGCCCTCTCCCGGAGGGAGAGGGAGTAGTCAAAAGCCGGGCGGGCAGATAGACCGGCTCACGCCAGCTCGGCGCTGGCGTAGAAGGCAGTCAGCACCCGTACCAGGTGAGCCAGATCATGGCTGCCGGCCAGTTCGCGGATCGAGTGCATGGCGAAGGTCGGCAGGCCGATATCCACGGTGCGTACGCCCAGCTGGCTGGCGGTGATCGGGCCGATGGTCGAGCCGCAACCCATGTCGCTGCGCACCACGAAGCTCTGCACCGGCACTTCCTCGGCCAGGCACAGGTGGCGGAAGAAACCGGCGGTTTCGCTGTTGGTGGCGTAGCGCTGGTTGCTGTTGACCTTGATCACCGGGCCGGCGTTGAGCTTGGGGCCGTGGTTGGCGTCGTGCTTGGCCTCGTAGTTGGGGTGCACGCCGTGGGCGTTGTCGGCCGATACCAGCAGCGACTTCTGGATGGTACGGACGAAGGCGTCGCCATCCGGCAGCACGCGGCGCAGCACCTGCTCAAGGAACGGGCCGTCGGCGCCGCAGGCCGAGCAGGAGCCGATTTCCTCGTGGTCGGTGCATACCAGCACGCAGCTTTCATCGCCCTCGGCTGCGAGCAGGGCCTGCAGGCCGGCATAGCAGGACAGCAGGTTGTCCAGGCGCGCACCGGCGATGAAGTCCTGGTTGAGGCCGATCACCGCGGCGCCCTGGGTGTCGTAGAAGCTCAGTTCGTAGTCCAGCACCGCGTCGGCGCTGATGCCGTGTTCCTCGGCCAGGCGCTCGGCCAGCACGGCGCGGAAGTCGGCGCGTTCTTCCCCGGCGAACTGGGCGAGGATCGGCGGCAGCTCGTTCTGCGCGTTGATCGCCCAGCCCTGGTTGGCCTCGCGGTTGAGGTGGATGGCCAGGTTGGGAATCACTGCGATCGGCTGTTCGAAGTCGATCAGCAGGCTCTGCACCTTGCCGCCTTCACGAAAGGTCACGCGGCCGGCCAGCGACAGGTCGCGGTCGAACCAGGGCGCGAGCAGGGCGCCGCCGTAGACTTCCACGCCGAGCTGGAAGAAGCCCTGGCGTTGCAGCTCCGGCTGCGGCTTGACGCGCAGGCAGGGGCTGTCGGTGTGCGCGCCGACCAGGCGCAGGCCGCCGTCCAGCGGGGCACGGTGGCCGAGGCGGAAGGCAATGATCGAGGAGTCGTTGCGGGTCACGTAGTAGCGTCCGCCCGGCTCGGTGTGCCAGGGCTCGCGCTCGTCCAGGGCCTTGAAGCCGGCGGCCTGCAGGCGCTGGGCCAGGCTACGGGTAGCGTGGAAGGGGGTGGGCGAGGCCTTGAGAAACTCGATCAGGCCTTGGTTCAGCTCTGCGCGCATAACGGACTCCGGACGACAATAAGCGCAGTTTATCGGATTCCGCGTGGCGTTTGGCAGGCGCTAGAACGGGGCCGGACACTCGAAGCGCAGGCGCTCGCCGGTTTGCGGGTGGGTCAGGCTGAGCATGCTGGCGTGCAGGCACAGGCGTGGCCAGGCGGCCAGGGCCTGTTCGTGGGCGTACAGGCCGTCGCCGAGCAGCGGGTGGCCGATCGACAGCATATGCACACGCAGCTGGTGCGAACGGCCGGTGATCGGCGTCAGCTCCACGCGGGCCCAGTCGCCACAGCGCTCCAGCACGCGCCAGAAGGTCAAGGCGTGCTTGCCGTGCTCAAAGTCGACCACGTGGCGTGGCTTGGTCGGTGGGTCGTAGCGCAGCGGCAGGTCGATGCTGCCGCTGTCCAGTTCCGGCTGGCCCCAGCACAGGGCGGTGTAGGCCTTCTCGGTCTCGCGGTCGTGGAACTGGCGCGACAGCTCGCGGTGGCTGTCGGCGTCGCGGGCGAGGACGATGATGCCGCTGGTTTCCCAGTCCAGGCGATGCACGATGCGCGCTTCCGGGTAGCCGTTTTCCTGCAGGCGAGTCACCAGGCAGTCGCGGTTGTCTTCCGCGCGGCCGGGCACCGAGAGCAGCAGGGTGGGCTTGTTGATCACCAGCAGGGCGGCGTCCTGGTGGAGGATCTGGATGTTCGACAGCGGCATGGGGAGACCCAAAATGAAATGGCGGCCATTAAGGCCGCCATGGTTCAACATCAGTGCAGTGAAAACGTAGCGAGCGAAGGTCAGGCAAGGCGAAATCAGGCGAAGAAGCGGAGTTTACATGCCGTAAATGAGCATTCTGAGCCTGATTTCAACGCTGCATCACCGAGCGCAGTAGTTTTCACCGATCCGGCAGGGTGATGTTGAGTTCCAGAATGGAGCAGCTGCCCTGGTTTTCCAGCGCCACGTGCACCTGATCCTGCTCGATCTTGACGTACTTGCGGATCACCTCGACCAGTTCTTTCTGCAGGGCCGGCAGGTAGTCCGGCTGACTGCGCTGGCCGCGCTCGTGGGCGACGATGATCGACAGACGCTCTTTCGCGATCGAGGCAGGGGTTTCCTTCTTGCGCTCACGAAAGAAATCGAAAATGTTCATTAGCGCGCTCCAAACAGGCGTTGCATGAGTCCTTTCTTCTGCACGTCGAGGAAGCGGTGGGGCACTTCCTTGCCCAGCAGACGATCGACGGCATCGCCGTAGGCCTGGCCGGCATCGCTCTGCTCGTCGAGGATCACCGGTACGCCCTGGTTGGAGGCTTTCAGCACGGCCTGGGATTCCGGGATCACGCCGAGCAGGTTGATGGCGAGGATTTCCTCGACGTCTTCCACGCCGAGCATTTCGCCCTTGGTCACGCGCTCCGGGTTGTAGCGGGTCAGCAGCAGGCGCTCCTTGATCGGCTCCAGGCCCTGTTCGGCGCGGCGCGACTTGCTGGCCAGCAGGCCGAGCATGCGGTCGGAGTCGCGTACCGAGGACACTTCCGGGTTGGTCACGACGATGGCTTCGTCGGCGAAGTACATGGCCAGGTGGGCACCGGTTTCGATACCGGCCGGCGAGTCGCAGATGACGTATTCGAAGTTCTGCGACAGCTCGTCGATGACCTTGCCGACGCCTTCCTTGGTCAGCGCGTCCTTGTCACGGGTCTGGCTGGCGGCCAGCACGTACAGGTTCTCCAGGCGTTTGTCCTTGATCAGGGCCTGGGTCAGGGTCGCTTCGTTGTTGATCACGTTGACGAAGTCATACACCACGCGGCGCTCGCAGCCCATGATCAGGTCGAGGTTACGCAGGCCGACGTCGAAGTCGACGATCACGGTTTTGTGGCCGCGCAGGGCGAGGCCGGTGCCGATGGCGGCGCTGGTGGTGGTTTTACCCACGCCGCCCTTGCCGGAAGTGACTACGAGGATCTTGGCCAAGGTGATTCACCCCAAATATATGAAAAATCGGGCAATCCGAGCCGCTAATACTGGCTTCCGGATGCCTTTTTGGTCCCTGAAAATTGGCCGCAGTATCCGTTAAAGGCGGGTGATGTTCAACACATCACCCGACAGGCTGACATGCACCGATTGGCCCCATAACGGATCGCGGCGCAGGTCTTCGGCGGTCTTGTACTGGCCGGCCACGGAAAGCAGCTCGGCGCCCATCTGCTGGCAGAAAATCCGCGCCTTGGCGTCACCTTTGACGCCGGCCAGGGCGCGTCCGCGCAGGGGGGCGTACACATGGATATTGCCGTCGGCGAGAAGTTCCGCCCCGGCGCTGACCGGCGCCAGCACTACCAGGTCCCCGCCCTGGGCGTAGATCTGCTGGCCGCCCCGCACCGGGGTGGTGATGATCTTGGTCGGCTTGACCGCCGGTTCGGCCGGTTTTTCCGGCTTTTTGCGCGCTTCCACCGGCTCGACCAGCTTTTCCCGCGCGCCGGACGGCGGCAGTACCGGCAGGTCGAGGGCGTTGGCCGTGGCGATGTCGTCCTCGCGATTGGCGCGGATGGCCAGGGTGCGCAGGCCGTGGTTGCGGCACAGCTCCATCAGCTTGGCCAGGTCGAGGCTGCCTTCGCCTTCCGGCAGCTTGTCGAGGGCCAGCACCAGCGGGATGTTCTGGAAGAAATTGGGGGCCTGGGCGACTTTCTCGGCCAGTTGCCGATCCAGGCGCTCCAGGTCGTTGTGCGCCAGTTCCAGCACGGTGATGGCGAGCATGCTGCCCTTGAGCTGGAACACGGGATCTTGGTCGAGGAGGTCGGCTTGGCTCATGGTCTACCCATTACTCTGAATCGGCACGACTTATAACGAGAAGGCCGCAGCGCCGCAAGCCGCGGCGGCGGCCTGTACGCGAGCCCGCCGACTTTGCCCGTGGTTTCTGTAGAATGCGGGGCTTTGTCGCCTGTCCGGAACCTTTCATGGAACGCCCGCAATTTCGCGCCTCTTTCCTTCATCCGCGCTTCTGGCTGCTGTGGCTGGGCCTGGGCCTGCTGTGGCTGCTGGTGCAGCTGCCCTATCGCTGGCTGCTCGGCCTGGGACGCGGGCTGGGCGGGCTGATGTACCGCGTGGCCGGCTCGCGTCGGCACATTGCCCGGCGCAACCTCGAGCTGTGCTTCCCGCAGCTGGACGCCGCCCAGCGCGAGCGCCTGCTCAAGGACAACTTCGCTTCGACCGGCATCGCCTTCTTCGAGATGGCCATGAGCTGGTGGTGGCCCAGGGCGCGACTGGCCAAGCTGGCCCATATCGAAGGGCTGGAGCATCTGCAGCAGGCCCATGCCCAGGGGCAGGGGGTGATCCTCATGGCCCTGCATTTCACCACCCTGGAGATCGGCGCGGCGCTGCTCGGCCAGCGCCAGACCATCGACGGCATGTACCGTGAGCACAGCAACCCGCTGTTCGACTTCATCCAGCGCCGTGGTCGCGAGCGCCACAACCTGGACGCCACGGCGATCGAGCGCGAGGACATCCGTGCCATGCTCAAGGTGCTGCGCGCCGGCCGCGCGATCTGGTACGCGCCGGATCAGGACTACGGCCCCAAGCAGAGCATCTTCGTGCCGCTGTTCGGCGTCCAGGCTGCCACCGTCACCGCTACCACCAAGTTCGCCCGCCTGGGCCGCGCCCAGGTGGTGCCCTTCACCCAGGAACGCCTGGCGGACGGCAGCGGCTATCGCCTGGTCATCCACCCACCGCTGCAGGATTTCCCTGGCGACAGCGAAGAGGCCGATTGCCTGCGCATCAACCAGTGGATCGAGCAGGCGGTCGGTGCGCTGCCCGCGCAGTACCTGTGGGCCCATCGACGCTTCAAGACCCGTCCCGAGGGCGAGGCTGCGCTATACCGCAAGCGGCGCTGAGAACCTGCTTACAATCTCCTGACTCGCGGCCATACCGCGTTTAAAGCGGCCTCAACAAGTGGCTTGCCGCTAACGCGCTTTAGCGCGGCCCGTAGGGCGAGTGCAACGAGTCATGCTCATTTACACCTCGTAAACTGCGCTTTTTCGGCCGTTTGATTCGCTGGCGCTCTCCCTTCGGGTCAGCCTTTGGCTGTTACTCCCGTTGGTCGTTGCGCCTTGTCTGGCTCTAATTCAGAAGATCGTAAACAGGTTCTGGGCGGCCCCCCTATACTGGCGCAAAGACCTGCGGGGATAGTCGATGAATCAAGCAGTACGCTCCGAAGTACCGACCACCGGGCTGATTCTTTCCGGTGGCGGGGCCAGGGCGGCCTACCAGGTGGGGGTGCTCAGCGCCATCGCCGATCTGCTGCCGGATGCAGCGCACAATCCCTTCCCGGTCATAGTCGGCACCTCGGCCGGCGCCATCAATGCCGTCGGCCTGGCCTGCGGTGCGCTGCACTTCAGCGAGGCGGCGCGGCGCCTGACCACGGTCTGGCAGAACTTCCATTCGCACCAGGTGTACCGCACCGACTGGCCCGGCGTGCTGCGCCAGGCCGGGCGCTTCATCGGCCACAGCCTGCTGGGCATGGGCGCCGATCTGCCGGTGGCGCTGCTCGACAGCTCGCCGCTGCGCAGCATGCTGGAACGCGAGCTGGATTTCTCCGGGATCGCCGCGGCGGTGCGCCTGCGCCGCCTGCGTGCAGTGGCGGTGACCGCCTTCGGCTACGAGAGCGGCCAGGCGGTGACCTTCTACCAGGGCCGCGCGGCCATCGATCCCTGGTTTCGTCATCGCCGTGTCGGCGTGCCGACCCGCCTGAGCCTGGACCACCTGCTGGCCAGCGCGGCGATCCCGCTGATCTTCCCGCCGGTCAAGGTCAACCGCGAGTACTTCGGCGACGGTGCGGTGCGCCAGTCGGCACCGATCAGCCCGGCCCTGCACCTGGGCGCCAGTCGCGTGCTGGTGGTCGGGGTCAGCGGCAATCCGCTGGGCAAGGGCGCCAACCAGCAGGTGGTGCGCCCGCGCAGCGGCAAGCCGCCAACCCTGGCGCAGATCAGCGGGCACATGCTCAACAGCACCTTCATCGACAGTCTGGAAGGTGACATCGAACTGCTCGAGCGGCTCAACCACATGAGCAGCCTGGTGCCGTCCGGCCTGCATCCGCGCGGCCTGGGATTGAAACCGGTGGAGGTGCTGGTGATCTCGCCGAGCCAGCCGCTGGATCAGATCGCCGCCCGCCACCGCCACGAGCTGGCCAAGTCCATGCGTCTGTTCCTGCGCGGCTCCGGGGCGACCAGGGCCAGTGGTGCCGGGGTGCTCAGCTACCTGCTGTTCGAACCGGGTTACTGCAACGAGCTGATCGAGCTGGGCTACCAGGACGCCATGGCACAGAAGGAGGCGCTGAGCCGCTTCCTCGGCCTGGCAACGCCGGTGGCTGCCGCCGACGAGATGCTGCTGCCACCTTCCAGTCGCTGAGGTTGTTCAGGCCTCGGTCAGCACGCCGTCGCGAAAATCGCGCAGGGCCTGCTCGATTTCCTCGCGGCTGTTCATCACGAAAGGCCCGTACTGCACGATCGGCTCGTGCAGCGGGGTGCCGGCGATCAGCAGTACCCGCGCGCCGCTGACGCTACCCATCTCGATGGCGCCTTTATCACTCAGACGCGCCAGGCGACTGCTGGCCACGCTGTGGCCGTTGACCGCCAGCTCGCCCTCGTAGACATACAGCATGACCCGCTGGCCATCGGCCAGGCGCGGGGCCAGGCGGCTGCCGGCCGGCAGCTGCAGGTCGAACAGCTGCGGCTGGGTGTGCGGACGCTGCACGGCACCGGCCTGCTGCACCTGGCCATCGTCGAAGTGGCCGGCGATCACCGTCACCGCCACGCCGTCTGCCGTGGTCAGCCGTGGAATTTCCGTGGGCGCGTAGTCGCGGTAGCCGGGTGTGCCCAGCTTGTCCTGCGCCGGCAGGTTGAGCCACAACTGGAAGCCACGCATCACGCCTTCCTGCTGCTCGGGCATCTCGCTGTGGATGATGCCGCGGGCGGCGGTCATCCACTGCACGCCGCCGCTTTCCAGCAGGCCGACATTGCCCAGGTGATCCTCGTGGCGCATGCGCCCTTCGAGCATGTAGGTGATGGTCTCGAAGCCGCGATGCGGGTGCGGCGGGAAGCCGGCGATGTAGTCGTCGGGGTTGTCCGAGCCGAACTCGTCGAGCATCAGGAAGGGATCGAAGCGTTCCAGGCCGGCGCCGCCGATCACCCGGGTCAGGCGCACGCCGGCGCCGTCGGAAGCGGCCTGGCCGATATGCTGGGAAACGACTTGGCGGAACTGGGTCATGGGGTACCTCCGGGGCGAGCGGCACCTGCTGGCCTGCTCGCGGTTAGGGAATGGTGCCCATGCTAGCGGGGTTGTTTGGATGGATGGTTGCTGTTTGTGCGCCATTCATATCGATTTAATCGATGTTTTTGTCCTTCACTCGGCAATCTGCAGCTTGCGTGCCTCGCGGTAGACGTAGCGCACCTTCTCGTACTCGAACGGGGTGTTGAGCTGGCCATAACGGAAACTGGTGCTGTAGCGCAGGTCGACCACCTTGAGGGCGGTGATCTCCGGATGGTCGTTGCTGACTTCGGCGACGTTCAGGTAATTGATCTGGTTTTCGGCGACGAAGTCGAACAGCTTGCCGCCGGTGTCGCGCAGGTTGGCCGGGCCGAGCAGTGGCAGCATGACGTAGGGGCCGTCCGGCACGCCGTAGAAGCCCAGGGTCTGGCCGAAATCCTCGTTCTGCTTGGGCAGGCCCATGCGCGTGGCCGGATCCCACAGCCCGGCCACGCCCAGGGTGGTGTTGAGCAGCAGGCGCCCGGTGGTGTTCAGCGAGCGTTTGCCCTTGAGCTGCAGCAGGCTGTTGAGCAGGTTGGGCACATCGCCCAGGTTGCTGAAGAAGTTGCTCACCCCAGTGCGCACGAAGCCCGGGGTGACGTAGCGGTAGCCATCGACCACCGGCAGGAACACCCACTCGTCGAAGCGATAGTTGAAGTGATAGACCCGCCGGTTCCAGGACTCCCAGGGGTCGTAGACCTGCAGGGCGTCGAGGCTGGCGCGCTCGAACTCGCGCTGGTCGAGATCGGGGTTGAAGTTGAGCTGGTCGAGCGGGTTGGTGAAGCCGTCCGCGTCGGCGGTCGGTTCGGCCTGGGCGACGCTGCAGCCCAGCAGCAAGGCGAGCAGGAGGAATTTCTTAGCCACGGAAGAACTCCAGCATGGCGTCGCTGTTGACGCGGTAGTTGAGGTTGCCGCAGTGCCCGCCATGCGGGTAGAGGATCAGACGCGGGCCGAAGGTGCGCCGCAGGAAGCCGAGGTCGCCGGGGCCGAGGATCAGGTCGTCGGCATTGTGCATCACGGCAATCTTGTCGCTGTCCCTGAGGTAGTCCTCGAGGGCGTACAGGCTGACTTGCTGCACCAGCTGCTCGAAGCTGCCGCCGTCGAACTTGCGCTGCCAGTGCGGGATCAGCTGCTGGTTCATGTAGCACTCGAAGTTGCAGCGCAGGGCACGTTTGAAGAACTGCGTGAGGCTGGTGCCCTCGCTGATCGGGTACTGGGTCGGGGTGATCAGGCCGCGGCGGTTGATCAGGTCGGAGGTGAAGGCGATGTCCGCCGAGGAGAAGCGGAACGAGCTGCCCACCAGCATGGCCATCTGCTCGTTGGACAGGCGCTGCTTGGACTGCTGGAAGTCGAACAGCAGGGCGTCGTCCATCTGCACATGGCCCTTCTGCTGGAAGTAGCGGGTCAGCTTGCCCAGCAGCAGCTCGAAATAGGTGGTCTTGTCGGTCACGCCCTTGGCCTGGGCCTGCACCAGGCGGTCGAGGTTGCTCACCGAGGTGTACAGGTTGACCGGCGGGTTGAGCAGCAGCACATGCTTGAAGTTGAAGCTGCGCAGGCTCTCGTCGAGCTTGCTGACGAAGGCCGCGTGCAGGCCGCCGAGGCTGTAGCCGGTGAGGTTGTAGTCAGTCACCTCGAGCTCGGGATGCTGGGCGCGCACGGCCATCATCACCCGGTACAGGTCTTCTGCGTCCTCGCTGGAGATGCCCGGGGTGGCGGTGCGCGAAGCGGCGCTCATGAAGTCGTAGCTGGTCGGCGAGGACAGTTGCACCACGTGGTAGCCGGCGCCGTAGAACAGGCGCTTGAGGTCTTCGGTCTTGCCGCTGGCGTAGTTGGCGCCGGTGCCGGAGATGATGAAGATCAGCGGCGCGGCGCCATCCTGGCGGGCCAGGCGGTAGCGCAGCTTGGTCACCGGCCAGAAGTTGTCCGGCAGCTCGAATTCGCGCTCGGGGCGCAGCTTGAGGTCGTAGTCGGCCTGGTCGATGGCGTCGTCGTTAGGCAGCACCGGGCGCAGCTCGGGCGGGGTGCCGGCGATGGTGGCTTCGAACGGGTTGCTGATCGGGTAGCTGTAGTGGCTGCCATTCGCGGCGGCGGCTGGCGCCTGCGTAGCGAACAGCAGGCCGCCCAGCAGGGCGAGGAGGGCGGTCAGGCGGGGCATGGCCATATCCCTTGGTCAGGAGGTTGCTGGGAGTGAATATCGCCGATGGGACAAGTGCAAGTGGCAAGAGTGCAATCAGCGCACGATCTGCAGGCTTTCCACCCAGATCAGCTCGCAGGCGCCGTCGCCGACGTCCTCGCGGCTCAGCGAGCTGAGCCAGTGGAAGCCGTCGTCGCCGTCCACGCGCACCAGTTGGCCGCGCAGGGCAATCTGCTGGCCGGCTTCGACCGTGGCCAGGGCCGTGGCCACTTCGGCAGTGGCCGGAATCATGTGCATGTTGGCGCTGTGGGTCTCGATGGCGCGGCGCTCGATGGGGAACTCGTCGACATGCCAGCGGTACCAGCGGTTGCCCTGGCTGATGTCGATGCGCGCCAGCACCTGTGGATCGGCCATCGGCCCCCAGCCGAGGGCCAGGTCGGTGGGTGAAACCGCCGCACCGCGGTCGTGGCGGTAGTCCTCGCGGCCCAGCACGAGCGCCTCGAGGGCGAAGGGTTGCAGTGGCGTGATGGTGTTGCGACCCAGGCGGTAGCTGCCATTGCTCAGCGGCTGGGCTGGCTCGGGCGGCGGGCGCAGCTGATCCCAGCCGAACCACAGGGCGGCGAGCAGGGCACAGGCGAGCAGCAGTCGGGAGCGGCGCATGCACAGGATTCTAGGTTCTGTACGAAAAGTCGTTGAGCGAAGGTCAGGCAAGGCAAAAGCCGGTGAGGAAGCGCAGTTTACGAGCGGTAAATGAGCATTCCGAACCGGTTTTTAACGCAGCATGGCCGAGCGCAGACACTTTTCGTATAGAACCTAGCGGGCCCGGCTTGCATTCATGTACCGGCGGATTAAGCTGGGCGCCGCTTTTTGCCCTCTGGAGTTGGCCCATGTCCCGTCCCGTATCGCTTTTCCTGCTGTTGCTGGCCCTGTCGCTGTGGCTGGCGGCCTGCTATGGCGTGCGTTTCGCCCTGATGGAGGATGGCCAGTGGGTTGGTCTGTGCGTGGAGCAGGCGCAGCGCTGGGAATGCCAGGCGCGGGCCGGCCTCGGCTGGCTGGTGCACTTCCGGGTGATCGCCTGGTCGGCGCTGCTGCTGGCCGTCCTGGGCTTCCTGCTGCCTGCCCGTGGTGGCCGCCTGCTGGCGCTGCTCGGGCTGTTCCTCGCCTTGCCGGCGCTGGTGCTGTACAGCGCCAGCCTGGCGGTGTTCGCTGCGGTACTGGCCGGCCTGCGCCTGGTGCGGGCCCCGGCCTGAACCACCCGGCAATAAAAAAGGGACGCCGCGGCGTCCCTTTTTCATGCCCGGCGTTTAGCCGCGTCTGACCCGCAGGCTGCGCCACAGGGCGGCCAGCAGCAGGCTGCTGGTCAGCGCCCAGCCGATGGCCTGCTGGTTGCTCAGGGTTTCCTGATACAGCTGGGGCACGATGCCGGCGCCGACCAGCACGGCCAGCAAGGCGATCTCGCGGCGCGGCCCGGCGACCGGGCGGCACAGGTAGACCAGTGCCGGCAGCAGGAGGGCGACGCTGGGGAAGCTGCGGTAGCGCGAGTCGAACACCAGCGCCAGCATCAGCACCGCACCGGCGAAGCCGGCAGCGGCCAGCCACCAGCCGGCGCGGGCCTGCAGCCAGGTGTACAGGCGCTCGCGCACGCCGCCACGGGCGGACAGGGCCAGTACCGCGTGGGCCAGTACCACCAGGTTCAGCCCCAGCAGGGCGGCGGCCCACAGCCATTCGCCGACGAAACGGCTGGTAACCCCGGCCAGTTCGGCCCAGCCCAGGGTGCAGGCGGCGCCCAGGGCGGCGGTCAGCGGCAGCAGCAGGGCGGCGCGGGGCGAGGCCGGGCGGCCACCAAGGAGCAGGGCGCCGGCGCCGAGCAGCAGGCTGGCGGCCAGCCACCAGGGCCAGTGCGGCAGGTTGGACACCGGCCCGGCGAGGATGCCTTTCTCCTGGCGGTCGGCGTCGAACAGGCCCCAGTAGCCGCCGACCGCGCCTTCGCTGTCGCGCTTCCACGGCTGGTCGAAGGCTTCGATCAGGTTGTAGTGCCAGCCGTTTTCCTCGGCCATCTTGACGAAGCCACGGATGAACAGCGCTTCGTTGACCCGGCTCGGCACGGCGGTTTCACGCTGGCGGCCCTCGCTCGGCCAGCCGGTTTCGCCGATCAGGATGTCCTTCGGCGCATAGGCCATGCCGAAGCTGCGGCGCACCTTGGCGACCTGCTCCAGGGCCTGCTCGATACCGCTCGGATCATCTTCCCAGTAGGGCAGCAGGTGGATGGTGATGAAGTCCACCGCCGGCGCGACTTCCTTGTGCTTGAGCCAGAACTCCCAGACGTCGGCATAGGTGACCGGCTGTTTGACCTGGGCCTTGACCTGGCCGATCAGCTTGGCCAGCTGAGCGCCGGTGACTTCCTTGCGCAGCAGGGTCTCGTTGCCGACGATCACCGCCTGCACCACGTCCGGGTTGGCGTTGGCGGCCTTGATCAGGGCGCTGATTTCCTTCTCGGTATCCACCGGGTTGGCGTTGACCCAGGCGCCCAGCAGCAGCTTGAGGCCGTGCTTGCGGGCCATCTCCGGGAGCATTTCCAGGCCGGTCATGGAGTAGGTGCGCACGCACTCGAAGCGCTTGGCCAGCTGGGTGAAATCGGTTTCCACCTGCTCCGGGTGGATGCTGAAGGGCTGGTCGAAGGGCGACTGATCCTTGCCGAACGGCGTGTAGGAGGCGCATTGCAGCTTGTGTTCGGCAGTGGCGGCATCGGCCAGTTGCACCGGGCGGCCGATGGCGTACCAGGTGGCGGCGAGTGCCGCGATGGCGAGCAGGCTGGCAAACAGGTAGGGAACGAGAGGAAAACGCGGGTTGTGGCTCATGGCGTGGCGCATCGTGGCGGCAAAGCCGCGCATCTTAGCGGATCGCGGCCCGCCACGGACAGTTCAGCGCAGTTTCACGCGTGATGGTGCAACCAGGCATGCCGGGGAATCGCCTCGGCAGCCCCGACCTGGCGGTTCTGCACCCTGGCCCAGGCCTTCTCGTGCAGGTAGAAGCCCACCGAGTTGCACAGCGGCTCGACCACGGCCACCAGGCCGCCCACGGTCAGGCTGCCGGTCAGGGCGTAGGCCACGCTGAAGGCGATGCAGAAGTGCATGAGGGTGAAGGTGATGGTCTTGAGCATGCTGGCGGTCTCCAACGAGAATCGTTCTTCGTTGGATGCAGGCTAGCCAGGCCGGTTGGCGCCGGGAAATGGCGGCTGTGCATGGCTCTCATAGCTTCAGACAATCGTAATTGGTCGGCTGATTGAGAGTGTGCGGTTATCAGCCTTCGCGCAGCTTGATCACATTGCTCGCCGCGCTGGGCTGGAATTCGCTGAGAAAACGTCCCAGCTCCTCCAGGGGCAGGGGTTTGCTGAACAGGAAACCCTGGATGAAGTCGCACTCCAGGCCGCGCAGGAAGTCCAGCTGCGCCTGGTTCTCCACCCCTTCGGCGACCACCTTGAGGTGCAGGGTGTGGGCCATGCCGACGATGGCCTGGACGATCTGCTGGTCGGCGTTGCTCTGCGACAGTTCCTGCATGAACGAGCGGTCGATCTTCAGGGTGTCCAGGGGCAGGCGGCGCAGGTAGGCCAGCGACGAGTAGCCGGTGCCGAAGTCGTCGATGGAGATGCTCACACCCTGCTCACGGATGCGCTGCAGCAGGCCCAGGGCCTGGGTCACGTTGCTCATCAGGGCGTTCTCGGTGACTTCCAGCTCCAGGCGCTGCGGGCGCAGGCCGGCACTCTGCAGGGCACGGGCGATCTCCCGGGGCAGGTCGTCGTGGCTGAGGTTGAGCGCCGAGCAGTTCACCGTTACGCGCAGTTCGGGCAACTGCTGCAGGTCGAGCTGGCGCAGATCCTGGCAGGCGCGGCGCATGACCCAGGTATCCAGCTCGGTGATGAAGCCGTTGGCTTCGGCGATGCCGATGAAGCGATCCGGAGCGAGCAGGCCCAGGCTGGGGTGCTGCCAGCGGATCAGCGCCTCCAGCTTGGCCACCTGGCCGCTGGCCATGTCGATGATCGGCTGGTAGTACAGCAACAGGCCGCGATCCTTTTTCAGCGCCTGGCGCAGCTCGCCTTCCAGTTCCAGCTCCATGGTTGCCTTGTTCTTCAGGTGTTCGCTGAAGAAGTGCACGCTGTTGCGTCCGCTGCCCTTGGACTGGTACAGCGCCAGGTCGGCATGCTTGAGCAGTTCGTCGCAGCTCTCGCCGTCGCGCGGGTAGACGCTGATGCCGATGCTGGTGGTCATCACCATCTGCCGGCCGGCCAGGGTGAGCGGCTTCTTCATCCGTTGCATGATGCGCTGGGCCAGGTTGCGGGCCTCTTCCAGGCGGTTGAGGCTGATCAGGATGCAGAACTCGTCGCCGCCGAAGCGGGCGATCACGTCCTTGTCGCGCAGGGCGCTGCGGATGCGCTCGGCCATGGATTTGAGCAGCTCGTCGCCGGCGTCGTGGCCGAGGCTGTCGTTGATCCGCTTGAAGTGATCGATGTCGAGAAACATCACCGCCAGTGCCTGCTGGCGCTGGGCATGCAGCTGCAACTGCTCGGCGAATACCTCGTTGAAGGCGCGGCGATTGAGCAGGTTGGTCAGTGGGTCGTAATGGGCCACCTTCTGCAGCGAGGCGCGGGCCTGGTCGAGCTGGCTAAGCAGGGAGCTGACCCGCAGCAGGTCGTGCTCCTTGCTCTGCAGGCGGCGGTCGGCCCAGGCCGCGCCGAGGCCGCTGCCGATGCTGAGCAAGGCGATCAGGGCGATGCTCAGACCCAGCTGCAGGCTGTTCTCGGTGCCCTGCAGCGCCAGCGGCGTGCCTTCGGGCACCACCATGTGCAGCGCCCACATACCGGTGAAGTGCATGGAGACGATGGCCCCGCCCATGATCAGGCTGGCCAGCAGCTTGAGCACCTCGTGCACGGCGCCGCTGCGGTCGCGGAAGAACAGCGCCAGCTGCAGGGCGGCCAGGCTGGCGGAAAAGGCGATCACCAGCGACAGCACGAACAGCGCCGGCTGGTAGTAGAGGGTGGCCTGCGAGCGGATCGCCGCCATGCCGATGTAGTGCATCAGGCTGATGCCCAGGCCAATGCACAGGGCCGCCTGCAGGCATTGGCGCAGATTCGGCTTGCTGTGCCCCAGCGGCTGCATGGCCAGTGCCGAGGCCAGCAGCACCAGAAGCAGAGAAACCAGGGTCGTAGGCAGGTCGTAGCGGATGGCGATGGGGGTCTGGAAGGCCAGCATGGCGACGAAGTGCATCGACCAGATGCCGCCGCCCAGGCACAGGGCACCGACCACCGACCAGTTGCGCCGGGCCTCCAGGCGCTCGGCGTGGGCCACCCGGTCGGCGATGCTAAGGGTGGCGTAGCCGGCCGCACAGGCCACCACGTAGGCCAGTATCACCAGCCCCGGCGAATGGCTGCAGTCGAGGATGAGCAGGCCGCCCTGCGGCGAGCCGATGAGAAAACGCAGTCCCAGCCATTCCATAGCGCTAAATCCTCTGGCACAGCCTACGGGGGGGGAAATCTGTGTTTCGAACTCAACCAGTATAGCCAGCGTCCAACCAAGGCCAGGGTTGGCGCGGCCTAAGACTTTGGTCGCGAGTGCGCGGCGGCTACGACTAAGGTCGTCTGTCGCCGCTCGGGCGTCGGCCTAGAGTGGACTCACCAGCAACCCGTGCTGCGGAGGACAACAACAATGAACGACAGCATCTACCAGCGGATTGAGCAGAATCCGCGCTTCCAGGAGTTGGTCGCCAAGCGCGAGCGCTTCGCCTGGATACTTTCCGCCATCATGCTCGGCCTGTACGTGGCCTTCATCCTGCTGATCGCCTTCGAGCCGCAGGTGCTCGGCACGCGCATCAGCGCGGACTCGCCGGTGACCTGGGGCATCCCCATGGGCGTCGGCCTGATCCTTTCCGCCTTCGTCCTGACCGGCATCTACGTCAAGCGCGCCAACGGCGAGTTCGACAGCCTCAACCAGGCCATTCTCGACGAGGTGCAGAAATGATCGCGCGTATTCTTTCCGCCATCGGCCTGCTGGCCGCGTCTCCGGCCCTGTGGGCGGCCGGTGCCATCGAGGGCGAGGTGCAGCGCCAGCCGCTGAACATTGCTGCCATCCTGATGTTCGTGATCTTCGTCGGCGCCACCCTGTGCATCACCTACTGGGCGTCCAAGCGCAGCAAGTCGGCGTCCGACTTCTACACCGCCGGCGGCGGCATCACCGGCTTCCAGAACGGCCTGGCGATTGCCGGCGACTACATGTCGGCGGCGTCCTTCCTGGGCATTTCCGCGCTGGTGTTCGCTTCCGGTTATGACGGCCTGATCTACTCGATCGGTTTCCTGGTCGGCTGGCCGATCATCCTGTTCCTGATCGCCGAGCGCCTGCGCAACCTGGGCAAGTACACCTTTGCCGACGTCGCCTCGTTCCGCCTCGGGCAGAAAGAGATCCGCACCCTGTCCGCCTGCGGTTCGCTGGTGGTGGTGGCCTTCTACCTGATCGCGCAGATGGTCGGCGCCGGCAAGCTGATCGAGCTGCTGTTCGGCCTCGACTACCACGTCGCGGTGGTGCTGGTCGGCATCCTGATGGTCTGCTACGTGCTGTTCGGCGGCATGCTGGCGACCACCTGGGTACAGATCATCAAGGCCGTGCTGCTGCTCTCCGGCGCCTCGTTCATGGCGCTGATGGTGATGAAGCACGTCGGTTTCGACTTCGCCACCCTGTTCAGCGAAGCGATCAAGGCCCACCCCAAAGGCGAGGCCATCATGAGCCCCGGCGGCCTGGTGAAAGACCCGATCTCGGCGATGTCCCTCGGCCTGGCGCTGATGTTCGGCACCGCCGGCCTGCCGCATATCCTGATGCGCTTCTTCACCGTCAGCGATGCCAAGGAAGCCCGCAAGTCGGTGTTCTACGCCACCGGTTTCATCGGCTACTTCTACATCCTGACCTTCATCATCGGCTTCGGCGCGATCCTGCTGGTCGGCACCAACCCGGACTTCAAGGACGCCACCGGCGCACTGCTCGGCGGCAACAACATGGCGGCCGTGCACCTGGCCAACGCGGTGGGCGGCAGCTGGTTCCTCGGCTTCATCTCGGCCGTGGCCTTCGCCACCATCCTCGCCGTGGTGTCCGGGCTGACCCTGTCCGGCGCCTCGGCAGTGTCCCACGACCTGTACGCCAGCGTGTTCAAGAAGGGCAAGGCCACCGAGAAGGATGAGCTGCGCGTATCGAAGATCACCACCGTGGTGCTCGGCGTGCTGGCCATCGGTCTGGGCATCCTGTTCGAGAAGCAGAACATCGCCTTCATGGTCGGCCTGGCGTTCTCCATCGCCGCCAGCTGCAACTTCCCGGTGCTGATCCTCTCCATGTACTGGAAGAAGCTGACCACCCGAGGCGCCATGATCGGCGGCTGGCTGGGCCTGCTCACTGCCGTCGGCCTGATGATCCTCGGCCCGACCATCTGGGTGCAGATCCTCGGCAACGCCACGCCGATCTACCCCTACGAGTACCCGGCGCTGTTCTCCATCGCCGTGGCCTTCGTCGGCATCTGGTTCTTCTCGATCACCGACAAGTCGGTTTCGGCCAGCGAAGAGCGGGCGCGCTTCTACCCGCAGTTCGTACGTTCGCAGACCGGCCTGGGGGCCAGCGGCGCCGCCGCGCACTGATCGGGTTTTCTCCGTGTGACTGGGCAGCCTGCGGGCTGCCCTTTTTTATGGGCGCGATTTGCCCGGCGGGACGACGTGCATCACTGCAAAACCTGCAGGCACCCCGTATCATCGCGGGCTGTTCAACCCGGACGAATGCAGAGGATTTTCACGGATGAAGACGTACCTGAAACACTGGGCCGGCCTGGCCCTGCTGGCCACCCTGGTCGTATTGGGCGGCTGTTCCTCCAAAGGCGGCGAAGCCTACGGTGGTGCACCCGCAGCTGAGGCGGCGCTCAGTGCGCCGCTGCAGAGCAAGACGGCCGGCCGCCTGCTGGTCTGGACGGCCGACTTCTCCCTGGAAGTGGCCGATGTGGCCAAGGCCCGCCAGCAGCTGAGCGAGCGCATCATCGGCCTCGGCGGCTATGTCGAGGAAACCAGCGAGTACGGCAGTGACCGCCAGAGCTTCGTCTTCCGTGTGCCCAAGGATCGTTTCGAGGCGGCCCTGAGCAGCGTGGAACAGAGTGGCAAGGTGCTGGCCCGCCACGTCAAGGGCGAGGATGTCACCGAGCAGTACGTCGACGTGGAAACCCGCCTGAACAACAACAAGGGGCTGCGTGACCGCCTGCGGGCGCTGCTGGCCCAGGCCAAGGACGTCAAGGACATCCTGCAGATCGAGAGCGAGCTGAACCGCGTGCAGTCCGAGATCGATTCCATGGAAGCGCGCATGCGCATCCTCAAGGATCAGATCCAGATGTCCACCCTCAAGGTCAGCCTGAGCCAGACCGAACCGCCCAAGCCGGCCACCATCTACGGGCCGCTGGGTTACCTGTACAAGGGTGCGGAATGGTTCGTCACCAAGCTGTTTATCATCCGCGAGTGAAGCGGCGCCTGCTGTGGGCCGGTGGCCTGTTGCTGGTGCCGCTGCTGGCCGGCGGCGGCTGGCTGTGGCTCAAGGCCGAGTACCGCAACGAGGCGGCCATCGAGGTGGCCAGCACTTTTCTCCGCCTGCTGCAGGAAGAGCGTCCGGACGAAGCCTTCGAGCTGGCCCTGGCCCGCGGCGGCCTGCTCAGCCGGGATCGCCAGCAGTTCAGCAAAAGCATGGATTACCAGCTGTGCAGCCGCCGGCCACTGGAGATGGTCTGGACTCATCCGCCACAGTCGCGCGGCAACCGCCTGCGCCGCTGGCTGGCCGGCACCGAGGTGGAGATGCCCAGCTTTACCGTGCATTTCGACGGCGCCTGTCCGATCTCCGTCGAGCTGCGCCGCGATGCCCAGGGGCGTTGGCGGGTATTCAACTTCCAGTCCACCGCCGGCTAGCCCTGGGCCGTTTGGCGGCCTCGCCCGTAGGGTGCGCATGGCGCAGCCTACGGAGAACAGATACTCGGGTTTTGGCTTGAGCGGCCGCGCCCGCTCGGGCATGGTTGACCCAGGTTCAGCACAAGGCAGTCCGTCATGACGACATTTCTGATCATCCCCGGCTATGGCGACTCCGGCCCCGAGCACTGGCAGAGCCTATGGCAGCAGAGCGATCCGCGCATGCAGCGGGTCGCCCAGCGCGACTGGTGGAACCCGGTGTGCAGCGAATGGGTGAGCAACCTGGAACAGGCGGTGGCCGCCAGTGGGCCGGATACCGTGCTGGTGGCCCACAGCCTGGGCTGCGGTCTGGTGGCGCACTGGGCGGCGCAGACCCGCCAACGCATCCGCGCGGCCATGCTGGTGGCACCGCCGGATCCGGAAGGCCCGGCCGCCGAGCTGAATATCGTCGGTTTCGTGCCGGTGCCCGACCTACCGCTGGCCTTTCCCAGCCTGCTGGTGGCCAGCAGCGACGACCCCTACAGCAGCCTGGAGCACGCCCGCGCCGCCGCCACCCGCTGGGGCAGCCGCTGGCACAACCTGGGCGCCTGCGGCCATATCAACGGCGACAGCGGCCTGGGCGACTGGCCCGAGGGCCGGGCGTTGCTGCAGTCGTTGCTGGCGTAAGCCGTCGCCCCGTTGTGCGAAACGGCTGACGCCGTGCCGCGATATTGCTAAGTTGGCGCCCCCGTCTTCGACTGCGCAGAACCACCGTGACCGAACAAGCCAAGAACCCGCTGCATGGCATCACCCTGGAGAAGCTGCTCACCGAGCTGGTTGCCCAGTACGGCTGGGAGGGGCTGGCCAAGCGCGTGGATATCCGCTGCTTCAAGAACGACCCGAGCATCAAGTCGAGCCTGACCTTCCTGCGCAAGACGCCCTGGGCGCGCAGCGAGGTCGAGGCGCTGTACGTGGCGCTGCGCAGCAAGGGCTGAGCCCCGCGCCACCTGGCGCTGTGCGGCCTGGTCAGCCCGGGCCTGCAGCGCTGTCTCCCAACCTTTCTCTATAACTGCCGGGCGCTAGCTGCTGCGCGCCTGCACGGCCGTCAGCGGGGCGCGGCACAGGCTGCTGGTGCCTGGCTCCAGGTAGGGCGTGAGGATCGGCGCCATGCCCTTGAGTACCTGCACCGGCAGCGCCGAGGTGAAGCGGAAGCCTTCCGCCGCCTGGCCGGGGACGAAGGCGGTGAGGGTGCCGAAGTGGTTGGCGCCCAGGTAGAAGACGAAGGTGGCGGTGCGGTTGATCGCCCGTGAGCTGAGCACCTGGCCGCCGCGGGTGGTGCTTTCAATGCGGTTGTCGCCGGTGCCGGTCTTGCCGCCCATGGTCAGCTTGCTGCCGTCGGCCAGCACGAAGGTGCCGGCCAGGCGCCGCGCGGTGCCGGCTTCCACCACTTGCGAGAGGGCTTCGCGCAGCGCCGCGGCGACCTCGCTTGGCAGCACCCGCTCGCCGCCCTGGTTGTCGTGGCTGAGCAGGGTTTCATAGGGGGTCTGCGCGGCGAAGTGCAGCTGGTCGATGCGCACGCTGGCCTGGCGCACGCCGTCGTTCTGGATGATCCCCATCAGCTCGGCCAGCGCCGCCGGGCGGTCGCCGGAGCTGCCGATGGCAGTGGCCAGCGACGGCACCAGGTGGTCGAACGGGTAGCCCAGGCGCTGCCAGCGCTGGTGGATGTCGAGGAAGGCCTCGACTTCCAGCAGGGTGCGGATGCGGCTGTCGCGGGCGCTCTTGTGGCGGGTCTTGAACAGCCAGCCGTAGACCTCCTGACGTTCCTCGGCGCTGGCCGCCACGGCGTCCTTGAAGCTGGCCTGCGGCTGTTCGATCAGGTAGCCCAGCAACCACAGTTCCAGCGGGTGCACGCGGGCGATGTAGCCCTGGTCGGGCAGGCTCCAGGCACCGGGGCCGTAGTCCAGGTAGAGGCTGTGGATCTTCTTGTCGGTGAGTTTCTCCTGCGGCACGTGGGCCTTGAGGAAGGCGGCGAAGGTGGCCTCGTCGACTTCCGGCATCAGGTAGCGGTGCACCGCGGCCAGGCGCACGGCGGTGTGGCGCAGGCCGTCGAGGAAGGTGTCGAGGCGCTCCTGGGCCGTCTTGCCCTGGTACTTGCGCCAGAAGCGCAGGAGGAAGGTGGTGCCCTCGCGGTCGGCGAAGCGCTTGAGGTAGTCGGCGCGTAGCGGATGCTGGTCGTCGCGCAGCAGCTCGGCGCTATTGGTCGCACCGTGGTAGGTGCTGTAGCGCACCAGGTCGCGTAGCAGGCGGATGAAGGGCAGGTTGATCGATTCGCGCAGGGCCTCGCGCAGGGTCGGGATACGGCCGTTGTCCTCGCGCTTGAAGTTGCTGAAAGTGTGCGCGCCGCCGCCGGTGAAGAAGGTTTCGTAGGGGCTGGCCGAGTATTTGCGATCGAGGGCCGCGCCGAGCATGGCGGCGAGCCCGGCCTGCGGGTTGCCGAGCAGGTAGTCGAGGGCCCAGCGGGTCAGGTGATCCTGCTCGGCCACCGTGATGCTGCGCAGCGCCTCGGCGCTCTGCCCGGTGTAACGCTGGTGCAGCTCGGCGATCACCTGCAGGTAAGTGGTGAGCACCCGCAGCTTGGCGGTGGAGCCCAGTTCCAGCTTGCTGCCCTCGTTGATGTCGAAGGGCTGGTCGGTGCTGTCGGTCTGTACCCGCACGCGGGCGCCGTCGGCGGTGCGTTCGAACAGGGTGAAGCTGTAGCGCACGTCGGCGGTTTTCTCCGGCGACAGCAGGCGCTCGCCGTACAGGCCGATCTGCTCGGCGAAGGCCGGGTCGGCCAGTTGGCGCAGGTAGACGCTGACCTGCTGCTGCAACTCGGCATTGAGGGTGCTGCTGGCGCTCAGGTCGAGGCGGTCGAGGTCGTACAGCGGCAGGTTGAGCAGGCTCGACAGGCGCGAGCGGGCCACGCTGATGCCCTTGTTGCTTTCCACTGCCTGCACCGCCGGCTGCTGGGCCAGGTCGCGAAAGTGCAGGCGCTGGGCCAGGGCTGCGTCGCGCAGGCGCCAGTCGATCACGCCGCCGCTGGCCAGCACGCGGATATGGCTGTCGGTCAGGCTTTCCAGTTCCTTGCGCCCCTGGGCCAGGTAATAGGAGGGGCGGCGCTGGGCGATCATCAGGGCCAGCACCTGGCGCAGCGCCAGGCCGCGCTCGGCGCTGCTGGCCAGCGGTGTGCGGGCCGGGTCGAGCAGGCTGTTGACCCGCTGGAAGTCGGCGCCGAACCACACCCGCAGGCCGTCGGCCAGGCCGTGCACCTCGCCGTAGCCGGGGGCGGCGGAGAGCGGCACGCTGTTCAGGTAGTCACGCACGATGCTTTGCCGTGCGGGGAGGGTGTCCGGCCCTTGCTGATAGGCGCGTACGCTGGCGGAAACCATCTGTCGCAGCTTTTCCATGGCCGACAGGGTCAGGCCGTCCGGCGAGTGGCGGTATTTCTCCAGCTGGGTGGCCAGGGTGCTGCCGCCGGCCGACTGCTCCTGCAGGGCGAAATTCTTGCCCACTTGCGACAGCGCCGCCCGGGCGAAGCGCGGCCAGTCCACTGCCGGGTTGGCCTGGGGCGGGTCGGGGTCGAGCAGGTGGCGGTTCTCGATGAACAGCAGGCTGCCGGCGATCAGCGGCGGGATATCGCTGAACTGGTGGTAGAGCTGCTGCGGGCTGCGGAACTGGTACAGCGGCAGGCCGCGGCAGTCCTCGATGTTCAGCCCGGCCTGGGTTTTCTCGCGAAACGGCGGGAAGTAGCCGCGCTGGCTGTAGTCGAGCAGGGCGGGGGAGAAGTTCGCCTGGGCGCTGATCAGGTAATGCCGCTGCTGCAGGCGCTCCAGCAGCAGCGGCAAGTGGGCGTAGCCCAGGCGCTTGTCGAACGGGCCGTCGATGGGGAAACGGATGGTTTCGCTCGGCCCGGGTTGCACGGCGTATGTCAGGCGCGCGGCGTACTGGCTGAACTCGCGGGCCTGCAGCTCTGCGGTACGCAGCTCGCGGGCGATAGCCAGGCCGAGGGCGATCAGGCCGGCCAGCAGGAACAGCCAGAAGGCAAGCTTCAGCTTGCGCCGTGGTGCGGGCTTTTTCGACGAATAAAGCGGCTCAGGAGCGCCCTCGGCGAGCGCGTTCTGCGGTGCATCGGATTGCCATAAAGCGCCCATAGTGAGATGGCCTGGCTACACACGAAGCTTGCTCTTGCTGCAAGCTTAGTCGGCCGTCACGCAGGCTGTTCAGCATCTTGCGGGCAGCCGATGGCGACGAACGGGAACAGCCGGCGACCAGTCTGCTTCACTGGTGCTGGGGCCGCAGCGGCCCGCACCTGACGACACTGGAGGAAAACGAGATGGAAAGGGGTTCCAGTCTGATTCCCTGCGTGCTTTACCGCGACGCCCCGGCCGCCATCGCCTGGCTGTGCCAGGTGTTCGGCCTGCGCGAACATCTACGCGTTTCGGCCGGCAACGGCCTGATCGAGCATGCCCAGCTGCTGCACGAGCACGGCATGCTGATGCTCGGTTCGCTGAAAGATGGCGACTACGGCAAGCAGATGCGCGAGCCGCGCGCGGTGGGCGGCAACACCCAGGGCATCTACCTGGTGTTGGCCGACCCCGATGCCGCCTATGCCCGCGCGCAGCAGGCCGGGGCGGAGATAGTGATTGCCATCAAGGATGAGGAGTATGGCGGTCGCGGTTTCACCTGCCGTGATCTGGAGGGGCACCTGTGGAGCCTGGGCAGTTATGACCCCTGGAGCGAATAGCGCGCCACTCAGAAGCGGCGCGCGCGATCCTTGGCATAGCGGCGCAGCACCCACTGGCCGGCGGGGCGGGCGTTGAGCTGGTCGAGGAAGCGCTGGGTCTCGCCATCGTGCCCGGCAATGCCTTCCCAGGGCGTGCCGGTCGGGGTGAACAGCGGGGCATAGAGCGCCGCGGCGGCGACATCGGCCAGGCTCAGGCGGTCACCGACCAGGTAGCGGCTCGGGTCACCGCCGATGCGCTGCTCGATCAGCTCGAGCCCGGCCAGCAGCTCGTCCCGGGATTTGGCCACCCGCTCCGGCGTCACGCCATAGAGGCGCTGTACGCCGTTGATCAGCAGCGGCTTCATCAGGTCGCGCAGGCCGAACCAGGGGCGGTAGACCTTGAGCATGGCGTGCATCACCGTGCTCCAGTCCTTGATCTGGCCATACAGCCAGCGCCGCACATGCACGCCGAGGCGGTCGAAGTGTTCTTCCAGTTCGAGCACCTGGGCGCGCAGTTCGGCATTCTTCGGCAGCAGCGGCAGGGCCGGGTAGTGTTCTTCCAGATGCAGGGCGATGCGCGTGGAGTCGCCGACCACCTGGGCGCCGTCCTGCAGGATCGGCAGGGTGGCGATGCCGGCCAGGCGCCGGCTGCGCATGCGATGCAGGGCCGGGAAGAGGTTGTCCACCCGGTAATCGAGGCCCTTGTGATCCAGGTGCCAGCGGGTTTTCTCGCAGTAGTGGGAGATCGGGAACTGATACAGGGTGCGCATCAATGGTGGCCTTGTGCCATTCAAGACAGGCCAGTGTAATCAATGATTAGCTGACTACCTAGTCGCTTTGATGGGCATTCTAGAGCGTGGCGGCCTCGAAGCTGTCGGCCTGCGCCATGCGCCACATGCGTGAGTAGAACTCGCCGGAGGGGCTGTCGCCGAGCAGCTCGCCGGGCTTGAGGAACACATGCAGCTGCGAGTACAGCTTGATCTCGCTGGCCGACATGCGCCGCACCAGGTGTTTGGCCTCGATCTGCGACGGGTGGCTGAGGCCGGCGGCGGCGATCATCTCGGCCAGGGCCTTGAGCGTGTTGCGGTGGAAGTTGTGCACCCGCTCAGCCTTGTCCGGCACCACCAGGGCGCGCTGGCGCAGCTTGTCCTGGGTGGCCACGCCGGTCGGGCACTTGTTGGTGTGGCAGCTCTGCGACTGGATGCAGCCGATGGCGAACATGAAGCCGCGTGCGGAGTTGACCCAGTCGGCGCCCAGGGCCATGACGCTGGCGATGTCGAAGGCGCTGACCATCTTGCCGCTGGCGCCGAGGCGGATCTTGTCGCGCAGGTTGAGGCCGACCAGGGTGTTGTGGACGAACAGCAGGCCCTCGCGCAGTGGTACGCCGATATGGTCGGTGAACTCCAGGGGCGCCGCGCCGGTGCCGCCTTCCTTGCCGTCGATGACGATGAAGTCGGGGAGGATGCCGGTCGCCAGCATGGCCTTGGCGATGCCCATGAATTCCCACGGATGGCCCAGGCAGAACTTGAAGCCCACCGGCTTGCCGCCGCTCAATTCACGCAGCTGGCTGATGAACTGGAGCATCTCCAGCGGGGTGGCGAAGGCACTGTGGCGCGCCGGCGAGATGCAGTCCTGGCCCATCGGCACGCCACGGGTCTGGGAGATTTCCGCGGTCACCTTGTGCTTGGGCAGGATGCCGCCATGGCCGGGCTTGGCGCCCTGGCTGAGCTTGATCTCGATCATCTTCACCTGGGCGCTGGTGGCCTGCTCGGCGAAGCGCTGCGGGTCGAAACGGCCCTGCTCGTCGCGACAGCCGAAGTAGCCGCTGCCCAGCTCCCACACCAGGTCGCCGCCATGTTCGCGGTGGTAGGGGCTGATGCTGCCTTCGCCGGTGTCGTGGTAGAAACCGCCGAGGCGGGCGCCCTGGTTCAGCGCGCGGATGGCGTTGGCGCTGAGCGAGCCGAAGCTCATGGCCGAGATGTTGAATACCGAGGCCGAATACGGCTGGCTGCACTGCGGCCCGCCGATGCTGACGCGGAAAGTGGCGGGGTCGCAGTGCTCGGCCGGCAGCATGGAGTGGCCGATGAACTCGAAATCGCTGCGGTAGACGTCGCTCAGGGTGCCGAACGGCTTGTCGGCGCTCTGGTTCTTCGCCCGCGCGTAGACCAGCGAACGCTGTGCCCGCGAGAACGGCAGCTTGTCGCCGTCGGCCTCCAGCAGGTACTGGCGGATTTCCGGGCGGATGGCTTCCACCAGGTAGCGGATATTGCCCAGGATCGGGTAGTTGCGGCGTACCGCCTGGCGGGTCTGCAACAGGTCGTTGATGCCCACCAGGCTGAGCGCGGCAGCGAGCAGGGTCAGCGGCCACAGCCAGCCATGGGCGCCGAGAAAGGGCAGGCTGAGCAGGGTGAACAGCACGCAGAAGGCGAAGAAGGCATAGCGGTTCAGCAGCGACAGGCTCATGCGAAGCTCCAGGGGCAAGGTGCAGCTAGAGCCTAGGTTCTGTACGAAAAGTCGTCGAGCGAAGGTCAGGCAAGGCAAAGATCGGTGAGGAGGCGCAGTTTACGAGCTGTAAATGAGCATGACTCGTTTCACTCGCCCTTCGGGTCGCGCTAAAGCGCGTTAGCTGCAAGCAGCTTGCCGAGCCGGTTTTTAACGCAGCATGGCCGAGCGCAGACACTTTTCGTACAGAACCTAAACCCTGGCACGACGAACTGCTAACACAGGGGCGCGGATATGGCGGGCGGGTGGGCTGCAACAGGCGGCATTCCGTTGCCTGTGGCCGGGAGTCGAGCGGCGGGGCTTACTTGCAGAGCACGATCATGCTGCGGCTGGAGAAACCGGCGGGGTTGAGGCCGAAGGCGAAATCGGCTGGATCGTCCTCGTCGCCCTGGTCTTCACCGGCGCGGGCGATCACCTTGTAGCCCTTGGGGCCACAGGCGCGGATGGCTTTCTCTTCGCATTTCTCCCAGCTTGAGGTGAGCCCGGAGCAATTGATATTGAGGCCCTTGCGGCCCTTCTTCTCGTACGTCTTGGCAGTCGCGGAACAGCCGGCCAGCGCCAGCACAACGATCAGCAGCACAAGCCTTTTCATTTCTTTCCCCAGCTGGCTTGTCTGTTTCCGGCAGGGCTATATGCCTGCCGCCCCCTTAAATCAACGGCTGCGCCGCGGCTCTTTTCTATTCGGTTGCCGCTGACGCCCTGGCAGGCCAGGGAAGCCGATGTGCTTGAGAAATATCACAAAGGCCGGGGGCAGGCGAGACAAAAAAAGTTTCAGATCAACTACAGGTTTTGCCCGTTTCATTCGTCATAAGGAGAAGGACGAAATTTTCACGCGAGAGCCACGATCATGTTCCCAGCCGAAAGGCTGCACAGGTCTGCGCAGGGGCGTTGGACAGGGAAGGCAGCCGCCGTTCGGTGGTGCTCAAGGCAGGGAGAAAGCATGGATACCAATCAGCGTCAGCAGTTGAAGATTCTGTTGCAGGAGGCCGGGTTGAAAGTCAGCCTGGTGCGCCTGAAGGTGCTCGAAGTGCTCCTGCGGGCCGAGCAGGACAGCCGTTCCCTGTCGTCACGGGCCCTGTTCACCGAGCTGCAGCAGGCCAGCGAGCAGATTTCCCTGATGACCGTGCGCCAGGTACTCTGCCGCTTGAACGCCTGTGGCCTGGTCGTGCGTCAGCGCGACGCCGGCTATCGCCTGAGCGCTCCGGCAGTGGCGGCTTGATGACTTTTGAGATCACTTGATCTCGCGCTCGCGTAGCATTGCCGGGGCGGTATGGCGATAGGCCGTGCCGCTCATCCCTGCAGTACCCCGGCGGAACCCGGGGTGTCGTCGAGTCAGCAGCGCGGGCGTGGCCAGGAAGGCAGCGGTTCGCGAGTCAGAAAGCCAAGAATCCATGCGTCAGCACAGCCGAGTCGTATTCCGTCCCGCCAACCGTCTGCAACTGCTCGAGCGCGCCAGTGGCGAACCGCTGGGGTTGATCGCCGACCTGTCGCTGGGCGGCCTGCGGCTGATCGCCGAGGGCGAGCTGGTCAGCGGCGCCTGCCTCCAGGCCAGCATCGAAGTGCCGGTACGCGAAGGCCGCTACCGCCTAGTGGAGGTGGATCTGGTCTGCCAGTGGTCGCGCCGCGCCGGGCGAGCCGGGCGTTACGAACAGGGCTTTGCCCTGGCCGCGCCGGCACCGGCGTTCGTCGAGCTGGTGGCCTCGCTCAAGGCCACCCAGAGCCTGTCGCGCAGCCTCAAGGTGTGAGGCTGGCGTAACCCGGGCTGTGCCTGAAGCCGGGGCTTAGCCCAGGCTGCCGAGAATGTTCACCGCCACCTTTTCCGGAATCTCGTTTTGCGACAGCACGTGCAGGCCGGGGCTGAACACCCGCGCGTAACGGGCCAGCAGCGGACGCAGCTGCGGCATCACGGTGAGGATCGGCGGATGGCCGTCCTTGCGCAGCTTCTCCTTCACCACCGGCATGGCGTTCTGCAACTGGTTGAGCAGGTGCGGCTCCACCGGGATGTTGTCCAGGCTCACCGGGCCGGCCTGCTGGGCGATGGACAGGGCGCTGAGCAGGGTGTTCTCCAGGGCATTGTCGAGGATGAACACGGTCAGCTCGCGGCGCTCGCCGGCAATGCCACTAACGATGCTGCGGCGCAGCGCGTAGCGCACATCGGAGGCCAGCAGCACCGGATCCTTGGTGGTTTCGCTGCCTTCGAGCAGGGTGGTGGCGATGGTCACTATGTCCTTGAGCGGCACTTCTTCCTGCAGCAGCTGGCGATACACGCGGTGCTGCTGGGTGAAGCTCAGCGCCGCCTTGAGGTGGTCGGCCAGCTTCGGCGCCTGCACCGTCAGGCGCTGCATCAGGTGTTCCACATCGTCGTGCTTGAAGATCTCCGGCAGGTGTTCGCGCACCACCTTGTTCAGGTGGGTGGCGATCACGCTGGCGCAGTCGATCACCTGGTAGCCGAGGTTGAGGGCGCGCGCCTTGTCCGGCGGCAGAATCCACACCACCTGCATGCGGTAGGCCGGGTCGGTGCCGAGGATGCCGTCGATCTCGCCGTACAGTTCGGGGCCGGGAATGGCCATCAGGCGGTCGGCGTGCAGCTCGGCACCGTCGATCCGCTCACCGTTGATATGGATGTTGTACTGCGCCGCCTTGAGCCTGAGGCTGTCGCGGATCTGCACTTCCGGGAGGAGGAAGCCGAGGCTTTCCGAGAGGGTCTGGCGTACTCCACGCACCCGCTGCGGCAGGGGCGCGCCGGAGGCCTCGTTGACCAGCCCGACCAGCTTGTAGCCGAGCGAGATGGACAGCCGCTCGACCAGCGGGATGTCTTCCCAGGCCAGGTTCTGCGCGCGCTCCTGATCCATCGCCTTGCTGATCGCTTCGGCCTGCTCGAGGGTCGCCGCTTCGCTCGGCGGCTCGGCCTGGGCCACGCGCCAGGCGATAAAGGCGATCAGCGCGGCAAAGCCGATAAAGGCCAGGTGCGGCATGCCCGGCACCAGGCCGAGCACCAGCACGATGCTGGCCACGGTGTACAGCAGCGTCGGCGAGGCGAGCATCTGCTTGTGCACCAGGCTGGTGATTTCCGCCGATTCGTTGACCCGGGTGACGATGATCGCCGCCGCGGTGGACAGCAGCAGCGCCGGAATCTGCGCCACCAGGCCGTCGCCGATGGTCAGCAGGGCGTACTGGCGGAAGGCTTCGCCGGCCGGCAGGTCGTACATCAGCACGCCGATGGCCAGGCCGCCGAACAGGTTGATCATGAGGATCAGGATGCCGGCGATGGCATCGCCACGGACGAACTTGCTGGCGCCGTCCATGGCCCCGTAGAAGTCGGCTTCCTTGGCCACTTCGGCACGGCGCTGCTTGGCTTCGTCCTGGCTGATCAGGCCGGCGTTGAGGTCGGCGTCGATGGCCATCTGTTTGCCGGGCAGGGCGTCCAGGGTGAAGCGCGCGGTCACCTCGGAGATGCGCTCGCCACCCTTGGTGATGACCATGAAGTTGATGATCATCAGGATCACGAAGACGATCATGCCGACGATGAAGTTGCCGCCGATCACCACTTCGCCGAAGGCCTCGATCACCTTGCCCGCGGCGTCCGTGCCGGTATGGCCGTGGAGCAGCACCACGCGGGTGGAGGCCACGTTCAGGCACAGGCGCAGCAGGGTGGTGACCAGCACCACGGTGGGCAGCAGGGAGAAGTCCAGCGGCCGCCGCGACGACACGCTGACCAGCAGCACCAGGATTGCCAGACCGATGTTGAAGGTGAACAGCACATCCAGCAGCAGCGGCGGCAGCGGCAGGATGATCATCGCCAGCACCGCCAGAACCAGCAGCGGGATGGCAATGCGCCCGCTGCGCAGGGTGAGGGTCAATTGCTGGAGTAGGGTCATGGTTGGGCTCGGCTCAGCAGTTCATCGGGGATTTCAAGGTTGCGTGCCAGCACGGCCGGCTGGCTCCTGCGCCCCTGGCGGAAGGCCTTGAGCTGCAGGATGTAGGTCAGGACATGGGCCACGGCCTTGTACAACTGGGCCGGGATCTGCTGGTTGACCTGGGTGGTGAAGTAGATGGCGCGCGCCAGCGGCGGCACCTCGAGGACTTCCAGGCTGTGGGCCTGGGCCATCTTGCGGATGTACAGGGCGGTCTCGTCGACGCCCCTGGCGATCACGTAGGGGGCCTGGGCCTTCTTCGGGTCGTAGCGCAGCGCCACGGCGAAGTGCACCGGGTTGACGATGACCACGTCGGCCTGCTTGATCACCCGGTTGATCTGCCGCTGCAGCAGCTGGCGCTGTACCTGGCGGATGCGCGCCTTGACCTCCGGGCGGCCCTCCTGGTTCTTGTGCTCTTCCTTGCGTTCCTGCTTGGTCATGCGCAGCTTCTTGCGGAAGAAGAAGTGCTGCAGCGGAATGTCGATCAGGGCGAACAGCACGAACACCAGCAGCAGGGTCTGCAGCAGGTCGTAGGTCAGGGCGAAGGCGCTGCCGATGGCCTCGCTCAGGTTGTCGCGCTGCAGGGCGATCAGCTTGGGCGTGGCCTGCAGGATCTGCAGGCAGGCCACCGTCACCAGCACGCCGATCTTCAGCAGCGACTTACCCAGCTCCACCCAGTTCTGCGTGCCGAACATGCGGCCCAGGCCGGTCAGCGGATTGAGCTTGGAGAACTGCGGGCTGAAATTCTTCGCGGCGAACACCCAGCCGCCCGGCACCAGGCCGAAGATCACCACCAGCAGCGGGGTGATCAGCAGCGGGGCGAGCATCTGGATGAACAGCAGCAGGTTGTGAGTGAGGATCAGGTCGAGGTCGTCGAGGCCGATCTCGCCGCGGTCGAGGTAGGCGAGCCGGAAACTCTGCTGCAGACCCTGGTAGAAGTGCAGGGCGCTGAACTTGAGGACATACAGGGTGACCAGCAGCGAGACGGTGGTGGCGAGATCCTTGGAGCGCGCCGTCTGGCCGTCCTCGCGGCTCTTCTTGAGTTTCTGCTGGGAGGCCTCTTCGGTCTTTTCCTGGGCACTGTGTGCATCAGCCACGGCCACCTCCGCGCAGCATCAGGCCGAGGTTGTCGAGCAGTTCGCGGCTCAGGTGCAGGTAGCTTTCCGGCAGGTGCGGCAGGGTCAGGTGGATGCACAGCAGGCCGGCCAGGATGGCCATGGGAAAACCCAGGGAGAACAGGTTGAGCGCCGGCGAGATTCGGTTGAGCAGGCCGAAGCAGAACTGCACCAGGGTCATGCAGAAGACGACCGGTAGGGTGATCAGCACGGCGGCGGCGAGCACCCAGGACAGTGCGTGGATCAGCGTCTCGAAACCCTCGTAGCGCAGGCCACTGCCCACCGGCCAGTAGACGAAGCTCTGGTACAGCACGCTGACCGCCAGCAGGTGGCCGTCGATGGCGAAGAACAGGAACACCAGCAGCACGAAGTACAGCTGGAACAGGATCGAGGACGACGACACCCCGTTGATCGGGTCGTTGTACACCGCCATGCTCAGGCCGAGCTGGGTCGAGACCACGTCGCCGACCAGGGTGAACACGGTGAACACCAGCTGCAGCGACAGGCCCAGCAGCAGGCCGATGGCGATCTGTTCCAGGGCGGTGAGCAGGCCGTGCAGCGACAGCGGGTCGATCTGCGCCGGCGCCGGCAGGGCGGCGGCCAGGGCCAGGGTCACGGCCAGCGCGAGCAGCAGGCGCACCTGCTTGGGCACGGCCTTGTGGCTGAACAGCGGGGCGAAGCTGAACAGCGCGAGGATGCGGCAGAACGGCCACCAGTAGCCCTGCAGCTGCTGCAGGTAGTGCCCGGCCTGAAAGATCGGTTCCCCGTGCATGGCATCAGCCGACCAGGTGCCCGGCCTGCTTGAAGGTCTCGATGAACAGATCGCTCAGGGTGCGCAGGATCCAGTGCCCGGCGAACACCAGCATGCCCAGGGTGATCAGCAGGCGCGGCAGGAAGCTGAGCATCTGCTCGTTGATCTGGGTGGCGGCCTGGAACACGCTCACCAGCAGGCCGCCGATCAGGCTTGGCACGATCAGCACGCAGACGATCAGGGTGGTGATGTGCACGGCGTTGGAGACGATTTCGACAGCGCTGTCCGGAGTGAGCATGGCGGGTACCTAGAACGGCTGCACGCTGGAGGTGAGGGTGCCCATCATCAGCGCCCAGCCATCGACCAGAACGAAGATCATCAGCTTGAACGGCAGCGAGATCATCATCGGCGACAGCATCATCATGCCCATCGCCATCAGCACACTGGCCACCACCAGGTCGATCACCAGAAACGGAATGAAGATCATGAAGCCGAGCTGGAAGGCGGTTTTCAGCTCGCTGAGGACGAAGGCCGGCAGCAGCAGGCTGAAGTCCAGCTCCTGCAGTTTTTCCGGCACCTTCTCGCCGGCCAGAGCGACCATGGTTTCCAGCGAGGTCTTGCTGGTCTGCGCCAGCATGAAGCGCGACAGGGTGTCCTTGGCCCGGCCCAGGCCCTGTTCCAGGGTGATCTGGTCGGCTTCGAACGGCTGGTAGGCGGTGCTGTACATCTCCTGCCAGACCGGGCGCATCACCAGCATGGTCAGGCACAGGGCGATGCCGATCAGCACGTTGTTCGGCGGGCTCTGCTGCAGGCCGATGGCCTGGCGCAGGATGGCCAGCACGATGATGAAGCGGGTGAAACAGGTCATCATCATCAGCATCGCCGGCAGGAAGCCGAGCAGGGTCATGACGATGAGGATCTGCAGCTTGACGCTGAGCTCCTGGCCGTTCGCCGTGTCGTTCAGGCTGAACAGCGAGACTTCGCCCCCTGCCGCCTGGGCCAGCAGCGGGCACAGGCCCGCCAGCAGCAGGCCCGTGCGGGCAAGGGTGCGTGCGCGGATCATGCGCGCAGGTCGCTCAGGCCGCTGCCGGACAGCTCGACGATGCGCAGGCCGTAGCTGCCATTCATCACCACCACTTCGGCCTTGGCGAACAGGGCGCCGTTGACCTTCACATCGAGCGGCTCGCCGGCCAGCTTGTCGAGCACGATCACGCTGCTGGCATCGACTTCCATCAGCTCCTTGAGGGAGATCTCGGTGGAGGCGACCTCCAGGGTGACGTTGACCGGGATCTTGCCGAAGAAGCTCAGATCCTGCTGCGGCAGGCTGGCGTCCGGCACGGACTCCTCGCTGACGGGGGTGGCCAGGGCCAGGTCGCCGTCGCCGATCAGGGCGTCGAAATCGTTATCGGAAAGGGAGCCGTTCATGGGTTTTTCACGCTCTCAAGGGAGGTTAGAAAGAGGGAGCCGTCGTCTTCGAAAATGCTGCCGCGGAACAGCCGCTGCTGGTTGACCCGCACTTCGCTGCGCTCCAGCAGGCGCACCATGAGGATGTCGCCCAGGCGCAGTTCGAGCACCTGTGCCAGCGGCATCTGCAGGGCGGCCACCACGCACTCCAGGCGCACCGGCAGGTGCTGGATATGGTGGGCCGGATTGCCACTCAGGCTACTGCCGGCCGGGCCGGTCAGGCGGGTGGTCAGCTCGTCGACCAGCTGGTTGTCCAGGTACAGGTAGATCGACGACTGGGTGCCGCTCAGGTGGCTGGTGTAGGTGAACTCGGCCACGTACTCCCAGACCGCCTGATCGAAATCGTTGTCGTGGTTGCTCAGCGGGCCGAAGGTCGAACCGGACAGCAGGCTGCGGGCGAAGATCTGCGTGATGTCCATACCCAGGCGCTGGCGCATGCGCTGCTCGGAGGTGCTGATCGGCGTCTGCTCGTGGCTGGGCAGCCCGGTGCCACCGTAGTAGCACTCCAGGGCTTCGGTCAGCAGCGGCCGGTCGATGGCGAAACCGACTTTGCCGAGGCTGGCCTTATAGATGCACTCGGGAGCACTTTCGCGCTCTTCGTGAACATCCACTTTATGCAGTTCGAGATTGATCCGGTAATTGCGCAGGAAATAGTCGCTGATTGCCCGCGGGTATTTGCTGGCAATTTCCCGAATGAATTGCGGAATCTTGTGATAGTGCCGGCCCAACTTCTGCGGTTTTAACCGGGTCAGACTTTCCGCGGGCACGCGATGATAGACTTTGGAGTGACCAGTCATGGTGCTGAGCCGTAATTCCTGATTTGCCCTGCAGGACATTCAATCGTCGCCGGACGATCTCTGCAGGAGACCCCGACAACACTGATACGCTGCTGCCGCATGGCAGGGGAAGCGCCTGTAGCCCTCGCTGGCCCTGGCTGGGCGCGGCTACTGGCATGGGCGAAGTCTAGGCGCGGAAGGGCTGAAAATTTAAATCAATAAATCTCAAATGGTGTCTTTGAGAACGCCTGCGGCGGCTTGATTTAATTTAAGCAGAAGTAATTTCGTGAATTTCGTCACTTTTGCTAGGTTGCCCTGCGTGTGACGGATTGGGGGCTTTGAAGTTCCCCGGAAGTTGTTCGCACAAGGCACTAAGGCGACCCTGTGTGGAGCCATATTAAATGCCAATGAAGAATTTTTTGCGCAGTAGCAGTTCACATTGCGCAGCCATGCATCCTTGATTGCCGAGTGTCGGCAGCGCGAACAGGTAATTGCCGTTGAAGTCTCTCAGCCAAGCAGTGAGTTATATGTCGCCGATGCCGGAGAACAACTCTGCCATTGTGGTCGGCACGCCGGCGCACGACAGTTATGCCTTGCTGGTGGACGGCCTGCGTCGCCAGGGTTGCCGGGTGCACAGCTGTGCCGCCCTGGCTGAACTGGACGGCCGCCTGCTGGCGGACGCCGGCCTAGTGTTCGTGTTCGCCAGTGGCCTGGCCACCGCCGAGCTGTATGCCCAGGTCGGCACCGTGGTGCGCCAGGCCGGGCAGGTCAGCCTGGTGCCGATCGTCGAGTACGTCGACCAGGAAAAAGCTGCCGCGCTGCTCGAACTGGGCTGTGTCGACTACCTGCTGTCGCCGTTCAGCGAGGCCCAGCTGGCCGCCCTGTTGCACCGTCACGAACAGGCTGCCGCGGCCCAGGAAGGCTTCGTCTCCTGCTCCCAGGCCGGCCGCCGCCTGCTGGCCATGGCCCAGCGCGTGGCGATGACCCGCGCGCCGATTCTGATCACCGGCGAAACCGGTACCGGCAAGGAGCTGATGGCGCGCTACATCCACCGTTTTTCCGCCGAGGGCGATGCGCCCTTTATTGCCGTCAACTGCGCGGCGATTCCCGAGCAGATGCTCGAGTCCATTCTGTTCGGCCACGAGAAGGGCGCCTTCACCGGCGCGGTGACCGCCCAGCCCGGCAAGTTCGAACTGGCCAATGGCGGCACCCTGCTGCTCGACGAGATCGGCGAGTTGCCCTTGGCGCTGCAGGCCAAGCTGCTGCGCGTGCTGCAGGAGCAGCGGGTGGAGCGCCTGGGCGGGCGCAAGGAGATTGCGCTCAATGTGCGCATCATCGCCGCCACCAACCGCGACCTGCAGGACGAGGTGAGTGCCGGGCGTTTCCGCGCCGACCTGATGTTCCGCCTCGACGTGCTGCCGCTGCATATCAGCCCGCTGCGCGAGCGCAAGGAAGATGTGCTGCCGCTGGCGCGGCGCTTCATCTGCCAGTACGCGCCGCAGGAACAGCAGCACGACCTGCTCACCGCCGAAGCCTGCCGTGCGCTGCTCGCTCACGACTGGCCGGGCAACGTGCGCGAGCTGGAAAACACCCTGCAGCGCGCCCTGGTGCTGCGCAACGGTTTGTTCATCCAGCCGCGCGACCTCGGTCTGCAAGGCGTGGCGCTGCCCGCCCAGGAGCCCGAGCGCAGTCCGCTGGCACTGGCCGAAGGCGGCAAGGCGGCGCTGCGGGCCAGCGGCAAGTGGGCCGAGTACCAGCATGTGATCGACACCATTCGCCGCTGCGGCGGGCACAAGACCCGTGCTGCGGAAAGCCTCGGCATGACCACCCGCGCCCTGCGCTATCGCCTCAACGCCATGCGCGAGCAGGGCGTCCAGCTTCCTCTTTAACCTTGCCCGGAGCACAAGCATGACCGCCATCTCGCAGATTCAGCAGGGCCTGCTCGGCCAGCTGGAGCAGTTCAGTCACATCGCCGAAGGCGCGGCGATCAGCCCGGCCCAGCTGCAGGGCAGCCCGGCCGCCGCAACCGGTATCGCGGACAGCTTCGAGCAGGCGCTGCGTGCGGTGGATGCCGACCAGCAGCAGGCCGGGGCAGCCATGGCCGCGGTGGACAGCGGCAAGAGCGAGGATCTGGTCGGCGCGATGATCGACAGCCAGAAGGCCAGCCTGTCCTTCACCGCTCTGCTGCAGGTGCGCAACAAGCTCGCCGGCGCCTTCGACGACATCATGAGAATGCCCCTCTGACGGGCCCGGGTAAGCCAACGTGCTGCAACTGATCAAGAGCAAACTGCCCGCCAGCGGCTTCAAGCTGGATCCGCGCCTGGGCCTGCTAGGCATGGCCGCGCTGGCCGCCGTGATGGCCATCGGCGTGGTCTTCTACCTGTGGCGCGACAACGAGTCGTTCCGTCCGCTGTACGGCGCTGGCGAGGCCTTCCCGGCCGCCGAAGCCATGCAGGTGCTGGATGCCGAAGCGCTGCCCTATCACCTGCACCCGCAGAGCGGGCAGATCCTGGTGCGCGAGGCCGATATGGCGCGTGCGCGCATGCTGCTCGCCGCCAAGGGCGTGAAGGTGGCGGTGCCGGCCGGCTACGAGCTGTTCGACAAGGAGGAGCCGCTGGGTACCAGCCAGTTCGTTCAGGACGTGCGCCTCAAGCGCAGCCTGGAAGGTGAGCTGGCGCGCACCGTGATGGCCCTCAAGGGCATCGAGCAGGCCCGCGTGCACCTGGCCCTGGAGGAGAACAGCTCCTTCGTGGTCAGCCGCCGCGACCCGGCCAAGGCCTCGGTGATGCTGCGCCTCAACCCCGGCTACAAGCTCAAGCCCGAGCAGGTGGCGGCCATCGTCAACCTGGTGGCCGGCAGCGTGCCGCAGCTCAAGCCCGAGGACGTCAGCGTGGTCGACCAGCATGGTGCGCTGCTCTCGCGCGGCATCGGCGCCTGGGGCGGGCCGTCGCAGAACTGGGAAGTGGTTGATGACTACCAGCAGAAGGCGGTGGCCAATATCGAACAGGTGCTGGCGCCGATCCTCGGCAACGGCAACTACCGCATCAGCGTCTCCGCCGATATCGACTTCAGCCAGAAGGAAGAAACCTTCCAGGCCTATGGCGAGGCACCGCGCCTGCGCAGCGAAGTGCTGCGCAACGAGAGCACCCTGGATCAGCTGGCCCTTGGCGTGCCCGGCTCGCTGAGCAATCGCCCGGCCCCGACGCCTGCGCCGGCACCGGCCGATCCGAATGCGCCGCCGACCGCCGAGGGGCTGAAGACCAGCAACCCGGCGGCCACCTCGACGCGCAACGAGACCACCCGCAACAACGATTTCGACCAGAGCGTCACCCACATCAAGTACCCGGCCTTTGCCCTGCGCCAGCAGAGCGTGGCGGTGGTACTGAATGCCGCCAACGCCCCCGAAGGCGGTTGGAACGACAAGGCGCGCGCCGACCTGGAAGCGATGATCAAGAGCGCCGTGGGCTTCAGCGACAAGCGCGGCGATGTGATCACCCTCAGCGTGTTCCCCTTCACCCAGGGCGATCTGCCGTTGGATGAGGCGTTGCCCTGGTGGGAGAAGGACTCGGTGCTCGGCCTGGTCAAGTTCGCCGTACTCGGCCTGATCAGCCTGCTGCTGGTGCTGCTGGTGGTACGCCCGGCGCTGCGCAACCTGACCCAGCGCAGCACCGTCACGGCGCTGCCGGCCGGGGAGCAGGAATACGCCCTGCCCAAGGAGGCCGAGCGGCGCCTGCAGTTCGCCAATGAGGAACTGGGCGGGGTGAACATTCTTGGCGAGCTCAACCCGCTGTCGGAAATCCGTCTGCCGGCGCCGGGCTCCGGTCTGGAACTGCAGGTCGAGCACCTGCAGATGCTGGCGAAAAACGATCCCGAGCGCGTCTCGGAAGTGATCAAGCACTGGATAGGGCGCAATGAAAGAGACCTCAAACCAGCCTAACGACGGGCGCGAGCTGAAACCGCGCGCCCCGGCGCGTGCGGTCGGCTCCATGGAGCAGGCGGCGATCCTCATGCTGAGCATGGGCGACGACATCTCCGCCGGCGTGCTCAAGCATTTCTCCCGCGAGGAAATCATCGGCATCAGCCAGGCCATGGCGCGCCTGTCCAACGTCAAGCAACCGATGGTCTCCGACGTGATCGGCCGCTTCTTCGAGGACTACAAGGAGCAGAGCAGCATCAAGGGCGCCTCGCGTGGCTACCTTGCCGGCATGCTCGGCAAGGCGCTCGGCGGCGAGATCACCCGCAACCTGCTGGACAGCATCTACGGCGAGGAAATCCGCGCCAAGATGGCCAAGCTGGAATGGATCGACCCGCGCCAGTTCGCCGCGCTGATCGCCAAGGAGCACGCGCAGATGCAGGCGGTGTTCCTTGCCTTCCTGCCGCCGGGCATGGCCACTGACGTGCTCGAGTGCATGCCGGTGGAGCGCCAGGACGAGCTGCTCTATCGCATCGCCAACCTCAGTGAAGTGAACAGCGACGTGATCGCCGAGCTGGAGCAGCTGATCGACCGCAGCCTCAGCGTGCTCTCCACCCAGGGCTCACAGGTGCGCGGGGTGAAGCAGGCGGCCGACATCATGAACCGCTTCAAGGGCGACCGGAACCAGATGTTCGAGTTGCTGCGCGCACACAACGAAGACCTGGTGACGCGCATCGAAGACGAGATGTACGACTTCTTCATCCTCTCGCGGCAGAACCCGGATGTGCTGCAGACCCTGCTCGAAGCCATCCCGCTGGAAGAGTGGGTGGTCGCCCTCAAGGGCGCCGAGCCGGCGCTGGTCAAGGCCATCCAGGGCGCGTTGCCCAAGCGCCAGGCGCAGCAGATGGAATCCATCAGCCGGCGTCAGGGCCCGGTGCCGCTGAGCCGCGTCGAGCAGGTGCGCAAGGACATCATGGCGGTGGTACGCGAGATGTCCGCCGAGGGTGAATTGCAGATCCAGCTGTTCCGCGAACAGACGGTGGAATGACGATGACGGTCAAGGTGATCAAGGGTGTCGGGCGCAACTGGCGGCCGTACCGCTTCCCGCCACGCGCCAGCGGCATGCCCGGCGGCGACTGGGGCGGCGATCCGGCGCAGTTGCAGCGAGCAGTGGCCGATGGCTTCCAGGAAGGTCTCGACAAGGGCTACGCCGAAGGCCTGCAGCAGGGCCGCGAGGCCGGCCAGCGCGAGGGCTACGACCAGGGCCGCCAGGAGGGCCAGCGCCGCGGTCGCGACGAGGGTCGCGGCGAAGGCCGCCAGGCCTTCGAGGATGCCGCACGGCCGCTGGAACAGGTGGCCGCGGAGTTCCGCCGTTTCGCCCAGGACTTCGAGCTGGCGCGCCAGGAACAGCTGCTGGAACTGGTGAAGAAGGTCGCCAAGCAGGTCATCCGCTGCGAACTGACCCTGCATCCGACCCAGTTGCTGAGCCTGGCCGAAGAGGCCCTGGCGGCCATGCCGGGCGAGCCGGGCGAGGTGCAGATCCTGCTCAACCCGGAAGAGTGTGCGCGTATCCGCGAGCTGGCGCCGGAACGCGCGGCGGCCTGGAAACTGATCGCCGATGAACGTCTGGGCCTTGGCGAATGCCGGGTGATCACCGCCCAGGCGGAGGCCGACATCGGCTGCCAGCAGCGTCTGGATAGCTGCATGGATGCCCTCGGCGACCACGTGCGGGCCGAGGCCTGACGATGGCCCTGGGCGAAGCCTTCCGCCTCGACGAGGCGCTGCGCACCCTCGATGCGGTGCCGCTGGCCAAGGTCAGCGGGCGCCTGGTGCGGGTTTCCGGGCTGCTCCTGGAAAGCCTCGGCTGCCGGCGCATGACCGGCCAGCGCTGCCTGGTCGAACAGGCCGACGGCAGCCTGCTGGAGGCCCAGGTGGTCGGCTTCAACCGCGACATCACCTACCTCATGCCGTTCAAGAAACCCATGGGCCTGACCGCCGGTTCGCGGGTGTTCCCGGCCGAGGAAGCGACGGCCTTGCGCATCGACGAATCCTGGCTGGGGCGGGTGGTCAACGGCCTCGGCGAGCCGCTCGACGAACTGGGCAAACTCAACGGGCGCGATGTGCTGCCGGCCGAGCTGCCGGCGGTCAACCCGCTCAAGCGCCGCCCGGTCGGCGAGGCGCTAGATGTCGGCGTGCGCGCGATCAATGCCCTGCTCACCGTCGGCAAGGGCCAGCGCGTTGGCCTGTTCGCCGGCAGCGGGGTGGGCAAGAGCGTGCTGCTCGGCATGATCACCCGGCAGACCAAGGCCGACGTGGTGGTGGTCGGCCTGATTGGCGAGCGCGGCCGCGAGGTGCAGGAGTTCATTCTCCATTCCCTCGGCGAAGAAGGGCTGCGCAAGGCCGTGGTGGTGGTGGCGCCGGCCAACGAATCGCCACTGATGCGACTCAAGGCTGCCGAGCTGTGCCACAGCATCGCCGCCTATTTCCGCGACCAGGGCCACGACGTTCTGCTGCTGGTCGATTCGCTGACCCGTTACGCCATGGCCCAGCGCGAGATCGCCCTGGCCCTCGGCGAGCCGCCGGCGACCAAGGGTTACCCGCCGTCGGTGTTCGGCATGCTCCCCGAGCTGGTGGAGAGTGCCGGCAACGGTGCCAGCGAGCGCGGCAGCCTGAGTGCGCTGTACACCGTGCTGGCCGAAGGCGACGACCAGCAGGATCCGATCGTCGACTGCGCCCGTGCCATCCTCGACGGTCACATCGTGCTGTCACGCCGCCTGGCCGATGTCGGCCACTACCCGGCCATCGATATCGCCGCCTCGGTCAGCCGCTGCATGAGCCAGGTCAGCGCCGCGCCGCAGCAGCGCGCGGCCCGCCAGTTCAAGGAGTTCTACAGCCTGTTCGAGAAGATCAAGGAACTGATCCCGCTCGGCGGCTACACCCCCGGCATGGATGCCAAGACCGACCGCGCGGTGCAGCTGGCCCCGGCCCTGGAGCGCTTCCTGCGCCAGGAAGTGGGCGAGGGCAGCGAGCTGGCCACCAGCATTGCCACCTTGCAGGGCATCCTCAAATAACATGAAAGAGCAGATCGAGACGCTGGCGCGCCTGGCCAGCCTGCGTGGCAGCCGGGTGCAGGAGATGCTGGGGCGGGTCAACTACCAGCGCAACCTGTGCCAGCGCTACCGCAACAACATCACCGGCCTGACCCGCCTGTGCGGCTTCTCGCTGCCGGTCAACACCTCGCTGCAGCGCAGCAACCAGCAGCAGTACAAGGTCACCCTGTACAAGATGCTGGAATTGCAGCGCCGCGAACTGGGGGTGGCCGAGCAGATGCTGGCGCGCATCCAGGGCGAGTTGCTGCAGGCGATGCGCAACGAGAAGGTCATCACCCAACTGATCGACAGCAAGATGGGCCAGTGGCAGGAGTTGCTGGCGCGCCAGGAACAGAAGATTCAGGATGGCCTGGCCGCCCAGGCCTGGTGGCGCGCCCAGGTGAGTTGAGCGGGCGTGGAAAAATCGATTTAAGTTTTCTCGCGAACGGGTCGCCTGTTTGCCTGTAACCACCTTTGTTGGACGTCATCATGGAAATCACCCGGCAATTCAAGCCCGCTTTCACCGCTCAGACCGAGAGCGCCAGTACGACCCGCCAGGCGCCGGCCAGTGCGGCGGCGAAGGCCGTCAGCCAGCCGGCCAGCGAGGGCCTGCCCCTGGAGCAGCTGCAGGAGGCCCTGGGCAGCCTGCCGGAAATCGACCTGAGCAAGGTCGAGGCGATCAAGCAGGCCCTGCAGCGCGGCGAGATCAGCGTCGATGTCGGCGCGCTGTCGCGCAGCATGCTGGCCTACCACAACGGCAGCGATGCGTGATCGAGCGGCGTGACCAGCTGCTGGCGGTGGTCGAGCGCGACATCCAGCACGACTGCACCGACTACCTCAGTCTGCGCGGCCTGATGCAGGAGCTGTACAGCCACCTAATGAGTCGCGACTGCCCGCGCATCGACCTGATCAATCACCAGGTCGAGGGGCTGGTCGAGGCCATCCGCCAGCGCGCCGAGCGGCGCAGCAAGGCGCTCGGCGCCTTTCGCCTGGAGATGGACGGCGAGGGCATGCAGTGCCTGCTCGACAGCTACCCGCCGGCGCGGCGCAATGCCCTGCAGCAGAACTGGCAGCAGCTCGGCCAACTGGCCGGCCAGTGCCAGCGCCTGAACGAGCGCAACGGCCAGCTGCTGGCCATGCACCACGACATCCTCAGCCAGCTCCTCGCCGCCCAGTCCGACGGCGGCCTGTACGTCCAGCACTAGCGCGTCCTGCCCGGCGCCGCTATGGCGGTGTCCCTCTATAGGTTTTTCCACCCTTTTCCCGAGTACGCCCTGGCTCTTGTGGCGCGGCCGTTGCCCTGTGCCTGCAGGGTTCGCCGGCGCTTAACAAAGGCGGCGCCAGGGTCGCCTTTATAGATCACCAGTCCGTTGTCCGGCGCAGGCGGAAGCAGGCCTTCCTGCTGTCTGTTCCAGCGCCGCTGGCGGAAGTTTTTCTTCTCCATTGCTCGATGCTATTTCCATGTAAATCAATGGCTTATGGCGTTGGCACCGATATTGCTCAATACAGCGCAAAGAGGTATTCGACATGGCAATTGATTCCGACTACGTCCAGCAGATGGCCACGCAACTGGCCCAGTACGACATCCAGGCCGCTCAGGCTCGGGCGACGCGCAGCCAGACGAAATACAACACCGAGTTGAAAGCGGTCAGCGATCTGAAGTCGGCATTGAGCACCTTCACCTCGGCGGTCAAGGGGCTCAAGAGCACCACCGGCAAGACCGACAGCATGCTGATCAACAGCGCCACGTTCAGCAGCGAGGGCTATGCCACCGCCAGTGTCGGCGCCAGTGCGGTCAGCGGCAGTTACGATTTCTTCGTCAAGCAGCTGGCCAGCAAGGATCAGATGGCGCTGCAGGGCCTTACCGACGCCGACCTGGGCAGCGGCAGCCTGACCATCGGCCAGGGCAGCGACTCGTTCAGCATCGACATGAGCAGCATTACCAGCCTCGACGGCCTGGCCAAGGCGATCAATGACGCCACGGACAACAGCGGGGTCAAGGCCACCCTGGTGCGCAGCAACGGCCAGGTCAACCTGGTACTGACCAGCGAGGAAACCGGCGCCGACCAGGCGATCAGCATCGGCAGCACCAACAGCACCGTGCAGACCGCCATCGACGGGCGCAAGCAGCTGTCCAGCGCCAAGGACGCCATCGTCTACCTGGGCGGCCAGAGCGGGGTCGAGCTGACCAACAGCAGCAACACCTTCGACGATGCCATCGCCGGCGTCAGCCTGACCTTCACCAAGGTCACCGGCCCCGACGACGAGCTGCTGACCCTGGATGTCGGTCAGGACACCAGCGCGACCAAGGACAAACTGCAGAAGTTCATCGATGCCTTCAACACCCTGATGACCAGCATCGGCTCGCTGACCAGCAGCGGCAGCGACACCACTGCGCGTGGCGTGCTGGCCGGCGATGCCGGGGTGATGGCGATCAAGTCGGTGGTCAACAACCTGATACGCACCGAGTTCGGCGGCACCTCGCTGATCAACTTCGGCGTCAGTGCCAGCAGCAGCGGCAAGCTGACCCTCGACACCACGGCGTTCGAGAAGGCCATCGGCAATGACCCGGATGGCTTCGAAACGCTGTTCACCGGCAAGGGCAACCTGATCGACAGCCTGGACAGCTCGCTGAAGATCTACACCAGTGCCAGCACCGGCATGCTCACCACGCGGGTCAATAGCCTCAACGAGCGCCTGAGCAAGATCAACGAAGACTTCGAGACCCTGCAGCTGCGCTACGACAGCTCCTACAGCCGCTACCTCAAGCAGTACACCAACCTCATGCAGGTCATGACCTCCATGGAACAAACCACCGGCCTGTTCGTATGAATCCCTACAACCTGAATGACGGTTTTGACAGCTACCGCTCGGTCGACCTGGAGGCCAAGGCGGCTTCTTCCTCGCCCTACCAGCTGGTGCTGATGCTGTTCGACGGCCTGCTCGACGAGCTGGCCCGCGCCCGCGGCCACATCGAGGGCAAGCGCTACCAGCAGAAGGGCCGTTCCCTGGAGAAGTGCCTGAACATCCTCAACGGCCTCAGCAGCGCTCTCGATTACGAGGGTGGCGGCGAGGTGGTGCAGGGCCTGGCGCGGCTCTACGACTACTGCATCTACCGCATCTCCGAGGTCAGCGTGAGCCTGTCGCTCGCCGACCTGGACGAAGTGGTACGCCTGCTCGGTGTGCTGCGCGAGGGCTGGGAGGGCGTCAGTGCCGCCCGTTGATGAAGACTGCCGGCAACTGCTCGAGCTGTATCGCCAGCTCGAGCAGGTGTTCGGACGCAAGGATTGGGCGGCGCTGGCCAGCACCGACCTGGCGATCCGTCGGCAACTGCAGGCACTGGTCGGGCGCGGGCAACTGAGCCCGGAAGCCAGCTCGGTGCGTCAGCGCCTGCAGCAGCTACATGCCCAGGCCTATGCGGCCTGTGCCGATGAATGTGAACGACTGCGGCGTCTGCTGCTGTCGCACCTGGATTACGCCGAAGGGCGCTCGGCCTACCTGCAGGTCGATTCACTGCGCAGCAGGAGCTGAACGTGTTGCAACTGATGACGAGCCCGGCCCAGCCGGCCGCGGCCCAGGCCGCTGACGCACTGCCGATGCCGAACCCGGCCGGCCAGGCCAACCAGGATGGTGCGCTAGCGCCTGCCCAGGCCTTTGCCGTGCTGGCCGAGATTCCGGCCGAGCCGGCGGTGGACGCAGCGCCGCTGCTACCGGCGCTCTTGGCCGAGGGCGCTGTGCTGCCCGCGGAGCTGGTGGACGCCGCGCAGCCGGCCGAGCGCGTGCCAGCGGATGCGGCGCTCGAGCAGCCGCCCGGCGCGCAGCAGGAGCTGACGGCCGAACAGTGGCTGCTGAGCATGCTCGGTCAGCAGCAGATCCAGGTCGCCGCCCGTGAGAGCGCGGCACCGACGAACCCTGGCGCGGTGGCCAGCATGCGTCTGCCGGCCGAGGGCGGCCTCAGTCGCCAGACGCAGGTAGCCGCGCCGGCGGCGGATGCGGCGAGCCAGCAGCCGGCCACTCAGCTGCCGCCGGCTACCACCAAACACGCCGGGGACGAGGCACTGGCCGCATTGCTGGCCCGACTGCCGGCCCAGGCCGGCGAGGCGCCAGCCGCCGCGCCGGCGACTGGCGATGCCGCCAGTGCCGCGCTCGGCAGCAGCCTGCTGAGCCAGGCCACGCTGGCCAGTCCGGCGCAGGTCGGCGAGCCGGTTGGCAACGCGGCGGCGCCGAGCCACCTCAATCAGCAGCTCAAGCTGGAGTCGCCGCAGGCCAAGTGGGGCGAGCAGATGCTCGGCGCCCTGCGCGACAACGTCGAGCTGCAGCTGCAGCAGAAGGTGCAGAGCGCCACCATTCGCCTCGATCCGCCGGAGCTGGGCAGCCTGGAGATTCTCCTCAGCCACGAGTCAGGCCGCCTCAACGTGCAGATCGCCGCCGGCAACGGCGACGTCGCCCGCCTGCTGCAGCAGACCAGCGAGCGCCTGCGCCAGGAACTGGTGGGGCAGAACTTCCTGCAGGTCAACGTGCAGGTGTCCGCCGACAGCCAGTCCGGCCAGTCCGGGCAGCAGCAGGCGCGCACTCGCTGGCAGGCCGAGGAGCCGGTGCTGGCGGCTGCGCCGCAGGCCGCCGAGCCGGCTGCTACGGCGCGCACGGAACGGGCAGGCCGCGACGTGCTGGTCACGGTGTAAGGCCATTCATCAACGGCGTCCGCCACGGGCGGGGGCGATTTTTCAGCAGATCTGGACAGCGAGTTTCTTATGGCAATGCCGCGGGTCATTCTTCTCATGCTCTTCCTCAACATGGCCGTGGTGCTGGGTGGGGTAGTGACCAACTACCTGCTGCTCAAGCCGCTGCTGCATGGCGGCCCGGCACCGGCTGCGGCCGCTCCGGCGGCTCCGGGTGGCGAGGCGCAGGCGGGTACCGATGGCGCCATCGCCGAGGTGGCGGCGGGGGCGGAGGGCGCCGAGGAACCGGGCGAGTACACCTTTTTCCCGGTGCAGAAGGTCATCGTCAGCCTGCGCGGCGAGCAGGGCGAGCACTACTTCGTGCTTGACCTGGTGCTGCAGGCCGAGGCCGAGGCCGACAAGAAGAAGCTCGAGCAGGCCGACCCGATGGTGCGCAGTTCGGCGGTGGCCTATCTGTCGTCGCTGAAGTTCGAGGAGCTGCGCGCCCTGCCGATTCCCGAGTTGCAGGGGCGCCTGGAGACGGCCCTGCTGGCCGACTTCGCCGGGCGCAAGGTGCTGGCGCCGTTCCAGCACGTGCTGGTCAGCAAGATGCTGGTGCAGTAAGCCGCCATGCATGCCGTCGACTACGACTATGCCGCGAGTGCCGCGCCGCGTGCCCTGTTCGCACCGGGTGCCGAGCAGCGCTGGGTGCGCCAGTACCTGCCGCTGGTCAAGCGCATCGTCAGTCAGCTGTCGCTGCAGGCCAGCCAGGTGCTGGATTGCGAGGACATGGAGCAGATCGGCCTGATGGGCCTGCTCGAATGCCTGCGCCGCTACGGCGAACCGGATGAGCAGTTCGGTCGCTTCGCTGCCCTGCGCATCCGCGGCGCCATTCTCGACGAGCTGCGCCGCCAGGACTGGCGTCCGCGTCAGTTGCGCCAGCAGGTGCACAAGGTGCGCGACAGCATCCGCAGCCTGAGCCGCCAGCTCGGCCGCGCGCCGCTGGAAGAGGAAATCCTCGCCCATACCGGGCTGGAGGCGAAGGACTACCAGGAGTTTCTCTGGGCCGATTCCTCGGAGGCCATCGAGAGCCTCGACGAGCTGTTGCAGAACGGCCATGAAAGTTTTCCCGAGGCCGGCGACGGCCTGGAAGAGCGGCTGATCAAGGAGCGCCTGCTGGAGCAGGCGCTGAGTCAGTTGAACGAGCGCGAGCGGTTGATCCTCACGCTGTATTACCAGCACGAGCTGAGCCTCAAGGAGATCGCCCTGGTGCTGGATCTGACCGATGCGCGGGTGTGCCAGCTGAGCAAGCAGGCGCTGACCAAGGCCTGCCGTTTTTTAACCGATAAAACCTAGTTGTGATGCCATGCAGAAACTAATCGGAGCGTTGATCATTGTCGCCTGTGTGCTGGGCGGCTACACCATGGCCCACGGCGAGCTGGCGATGCTCTGGCAGCCGGCCGAGATGCTGATCATCCTGGGGGCCGGCATCGGCACCCTGGTGGTGGCCAACCCCAGGGAGGTGCTGCACGAGATGTGCGTGCAGCTCAAGGGCGTGTTCGTCTACAAGCGCCGCGGCGAGGAGTTCCAGCGCCAGTTGCTGATGATGCTCTACGAGCTGCTGGAGATGGTCGATGCCGGTGGCCTCAAGGTGCTCGACGAGCATATCGAGAACCCGGAGCAGAGCGAGCTGTTCGCCAAGTACCCGCTGATCCTTCAGGAAAACAACCTGATGGCCTTCGTCGCCGACAACTTCCGCCTGATGGCCATGGGCAAGATCAGCGCCCATGAGCTGGAAGGTTTCCTCGAGCAGGAACTAGAGGCCATGGAGCACGCCCTGCTGCAGCCGGCGCGCTCGCTGCACAAGGTAGGTGAGGCGATGCCGGGCTTCGGTATCCTTGCCGCGATCATGGGTATCGTCATCACCATGGGCAACATCGGCGGCTCGGTGGCCGAAGTCGGCGCCCATGTGGCGGCGGCCCTGGTCGGTACCTTCCTCGGCATCTTCTGCTGCTACTGCCTGATGGATCCGCTGTCCAACGCCATGACCCAGCGGATCAAGACCGAGCTGTCGGCCCTCGAATGCGTACGCACCACTCTGGTCGCCCATGTGGCCGGCAAGCCCACCCTGCTGGCGGTGGACGCCGGGCGCAAGCTGATCGAGCAGGACGTCAAACCGGCCTTCAAACTGCTGGAAACCTGGGTGACCCAGTACGAAGAAGAGCGGGACGCGGCAGCATGAGCATGAGGGGCAAGGCGGCCAGCAAGGATCGCGAGATCATCATCAAGCGGCGCCGCAAGGGTGGTCATGAAGAGGCCCACGGCGGAGCCTGGAAGGTAGCGTTCGCCGACTTCACCATGGCCATGATGGCGCTGTTCATGGTGCTGTGGATCGTCCAGCCGCAGAGTCACATGGAGAACCCGGCGTCCGGAGAGCTGCAGAGCAACCCGCTGGTCGACGGCGGTGCCGGGGTGTTCGACGGCTCCAGCAAGAATCCCATCGAGCTGGACGGCCTGCCCATGCCGGTGCGCCCGCAGCTCCTGGCCCAGGGCGCCGGCAGCGAGCACGAGGCCGTGCCGGCCAAGCCCGCCGCAGCCCAGGCCGATCCTGCGCAAGCAGAGGCCGGCAAGGACGAGCAGGAACCGCGGCACTACCGCTCGAATGCCGACCTGGAAGAGCTGGCGGCGCTGATCCGCCAGGTCTCCGGCAAGGTCGATGCGCTGGCCAATATCGAGGTGAACGTGGTGCCCCAGGGCCTGCGCATCCTGATCAAGGATGACCAGCAGCGCTTCATGTTCGAGCGCGGCAGCGCCAACCTCGATCCGCATTTCAAGACCCTGCTGGGGGCGCTGGCCGGGGTGCTGGCCAAGGTCGACAACAAGCTGATTCTCAGTGGTCACACCGATGCTGCGCAGTACCGCGGCAAGGCCGGCTACAACAACTGGAACCTGTCTGGCGACCGCGCCCTGCGTGCGCGCAACGTGCTGGTGGACACCGGCCTGCCAGCGGCCAATGTGCTGCAGGTGACCGCCCAGGCCGATGGCATGCCGCTGCGCCCGGACGACCCACTGAACGGCGCCAACCGGCGCATCGAGGTGCTGCTGCTGACCGACAGCGCGGAGAGCCTGTACCGCCAGCTGTTCGGCGAGGGTTATGCCCAGGTGCAGTATTCGCAGCAGGGTGCCACCTTCGTGGCCGGCTCCAGCGCGGCGCCGGCCCAGCCGGTGGCACCCGCCGAGCCCGCTGCCGCCGCGCCGGCGGCCAAGCTCTGAGGCCTTACAGGCGCGGCGTGCTGGCGTTGCTCGGGCAGTACACCTGGCGGGTTTCCACGGCCAGGTAGCAGTGGCCGATCGGCCGCAGATTGAGGGTGGAGTTCTGCTCGCTGGCGTACAGCAGGTTGAACAGCAGGTCGTTGTCCAGGCTGCTGGACTTCTCCAGCTCGGTCACTTCACCTTTTTCCACCCGCAGGCGCAGGCGGTCGAAGAAGCCTGATTCGACGCTGCCCGAGGTACGCAGGATGGTCTGCCCCTGGCGGGTCATGGCGTAGAAGTGGCCATCCTTGATCAGCAGGCTGTGGATGACTTCCAGCACCGTGCCATCGCTCTGCACCACGTTGCCGGCCGACTGGTAGCGGCCATTGAACTCGCTGCTGGACTGGAAGTTCAGCCACAGGCTGGCCAGGGCGGCGAGCAGGCCGGCCAGCAGCAGCGAGCCGCCGAGCAGCCAGCGGCAGGCGCCCTTGGCGAACAGGCGCTTCATTGCACGCAACTCCGTAGCTGGCTATCGCTGAGGGTGGACAGCTGCGACTCGTGGATCATCATCCAGCGCGTCCTGCCGTCGGCCCGCTCGCAAAGCATCTCGTAGAACCCGGACATCTTGCCCAGGCGAAAACGCGTGGGCTGGGTGCTGAGCGCAGCCAGGCGCTGCGCCAGTTCGGCGGTTTCCACCTGCAGGGCCTGCACGCCGACGCGACTGGGGTTGGCATAGACAAAATGCTGGCTGCCGATTTCGTGCTCCTCGACCTGCACTTCGGTCTGGAACAGCGAGTAGTAGATATAGCCGGCGGTGATCAGGGCCAGAGCGCCGAGGGCCAGGGCGAGCAGCAGCAGGCGCTGGCCATGACGTGGCGCGGCGGGCAGTTGCAGGCTGGCGACGACGGCTGTGGCGGCTGCCTCGGGGGAGAAGTTGGCGGCGCCGGCCGGTTCGGCCGGCACCTGGCTGACCAGGAATTTGGGGTTGAGCATGTAGCCGCGGCGCGGCAGGGTCTGGATGATCTCGCGCTTCTTTTCGTCGCCGAGCAATTGCCGCAGGGTGTAGATCTGCTGGTTGAGACTGCCTTGGCCCACCACCCGGTCGCTCCAGGCGTGGGCCAGCAGCTCGTCGCGCGGCACCACTTCCCCGGGAAAACGCAGCAGGCGCTCGAGCAGGCGGCTGCCGGAATAGCCCAGGTCGACCTTTTCCGCATGGTTCTCGCGCTGCAGTACCAGTTGGTACAGCGCGGGGTCGAAGAGCGCATGGCAGTCGTCCGCCCGCCCGGTCTTGATCACCAGGGCCGGGCTGGGCTCGTGCGTCGCGAGTCGCGGCATGAAAAGGCTCTTTGTAGTGGGATTGTGTCGAACATGGCACGCCATGTGGGACGTTAGTTTCAAAAAGGCGACATTTTGGCGTCAGCAAAATGTTGCTGCAAGTAGTGTTTCCCTATTCGATGCGTTCACAGCTTGGGTAATTGGCTAATTGCGCGCACGCCGATTTTTCGCTAGGCACAGCCTAACGAGCAGCGTCAGAGATAGGTAAAGCACAACGACAGAAACCCCGCACGAGGGCGGGGCTTCTGTATCGTCTTGCTGACAAGGCGGGCCGAGGCCCGCGGCGTGATCAGCCCAGCAGGGACATGACCATGCCCGGCATCTGGCCGGCTTGTTTCAGCATGGAGATGCCGGACTGCAGCAGCATGCTGTTCTTGGTCATGGTGGCGGACTCGGAAGCGAAGTCGGCATCCATGATGGTGCCGCGGGCCACGTCGGTGTTGTCCTTCATGTTGGCCAGGTTGTTGGCGGTGTGGTTCAGGCGGTTGATGCTGGCACCGAACTGGGCGCGCAGCTCGCCGACGGCGTCCAGAGCGTCCTTGACCAGGTCGATGGTGGCGTTGGCGGCACCGGTGATCTCGGTACCGGCGGTGGCGGCGCTACCAGCGGTGTAGACGGTTGACATGCCGTCCAGAGCGTCAGTCAGGGTCTGTACCGAGTCGGTACCGGCAGCGGTCAGATCCAGGGTCATGGTTTCGGCAGCGGTGGCGCCGATCTGGAAGTCAACGGCAGCGGCGAATTTACCGGCGCTGTTGTCCTTGCTGAACAGGGCTTCGCCAGCGTAGCTGGTGTTGTCCATGACGTTGGCCAGTTCTTCGCCCAGCTGGTCGTATTCGGCCTGCAGGGAGTCCAGGTCGTCGGCGCTGTTGGTGCCGTTGGCGCCCTGGGTGGCCAGGTCTTTCATGCGCTGCAGGATGTCGGTCATTTCGCTGAAGGCGCCTTCTGCGGTCTGCAGCAGGGCAACGGCGTCGTTGGTGTTGCGCATGGCAACGCCCATGCCGCGGGACTGAGCGTTCAGACGGGTAGCGATCTGCAGACCGGCGGCGTCGTCGGCGGCGCTGTTGACGCGGTAGCCGGTGCCCAGGCGCTGCTGGTTGGTGGACAGTGCGCTGTTGGTCTTGGTCAGGTTGGTTTGGGTGACCAGAGCGGAGTAGTTGGTGTGGATCGACAGAGCCATGGTGGTAATCCTTCGTGCAAGTGGGCTTGTGTGAAGCTGGCTTTGATCGCCTGCTGAAGGAGTAAGGCGACAAGCCGTGCACGGGGATTAAATGGATTTCGATAAATTCTTGGCGTCTGTGCTTTGACCGGCTCTAACGCGGGCCTGGCGACCCGCGCAGCGGCTCACTGGAAGGTGCTGCTGACCACGCCTTCTTCTATCACCTTGGCATCGATGACCTTCTCGCTGCCGAGGTTGCGCACGCGAATCACATCACCCAGCTGACCATTGCTCAGGGCCTCGCCGCTGGCGCTGGCCTGGATGCCGTCCTGGCTGGCGCGGATGGTCACGCGCTGGCCGCGTTTGACCAGCAGGGCACTGCTCAACAGGTTGGGGCTGAGCAACTGGCCGGCGCGGATGCGGCGCTTGGCGCTCATCCCGGCCACCTGGTCGGGGCGGGTGAAGAAACCGCGCGGCGCCTTGGCGATATTCAGTGGCTGCAGCTTGAGGTCGGCGGCGCTGATGGTCTGGCCGCGTTCGAGGATGCCGCTGGCATGCACGGCCGGCAGGAACACCGTGGCCTGGCTGTACACCGTCAGCTGCCAGCCCGGCGCCTGGGCGCAACGCACCAGGAAACGCTGGCGCGCCAGGGGCGAGGGATCGTCGCCCTGGCGCTCGACCTGCAGGGCCTGAGGGCAGGCCGCGGCTGGCAGGTTGCCGACCAGTTCATGGCTGATCTGCTGCTGCATGCCCTGCCAACCTTCGCGCTGCGCCTGCTCGTCGAGCAGTTGCTGCAGTGCCGCGCCGGCGGCCTGTTCGATCTGCTCGCGGGGCGTCTCGGCGGCCAGCACGGCATTGCCGAGCAGGAGCAGGAAGAGGGCGGAAGCAGCCTTTCCGCATGCCCGCGCGGGGCACCCGGAAAGCGGAAGAGACGCTCCTTTCCGGTTTTTGTGATTCTTGAAATTTATCAATGAAATCAAATACATATTTTTAAATTCAAGGTCGGCATGGTTTGTGCTCAAGAGCCTGTCTGCAACGATTTGCCGAGAGGTGAGATGTCATGAGTATACGGGTAGAGGAAGCGCTGGGCGTTCACGTGCGCGCCCTCGATCTGCGCATGCAGCGCAGTGAAATTCTCGCCGCCAACCTGGCCAACGAGGATACCCCCGGCTTCCAGGCGCGGGATATCGACTTCGCCGGCGAGATGCAGCGCCTGGACAGCGATGCGGCCCTGCAGATCGCCAGTGCCGACGATGGCGCGGCGCTGAAGTACCGCCTGCCCGGCCAGCCGGCCCAGGACGGCAACACCGTCGAGCTGAGCGTCGAGCAGGCCGAGTTCTCGCGCAACTCGATGGATTTCCAGACCGGCCTGACCTTTATCGGCATGCAGTTCCGCGGCCTCAAGCAAGCCATCGAAGGACGTTAAGCACATGGCATTCGATTCCATCTATCGCATCGCCGGTTCGGCGATGAACGCGCAGACCGTGCGCCTCAACACCGTGGCCAGCAACCTGGCCAACGCCGACTCGGCCGCTGCCAGCGCCGAAGACGTGTACCAGGCGCGCAAGCCGCTGTTCGCCGCGGTGTACGAGAACGGCGAGCTGAGCCGCAACGCCGGCATGGGCGGTGCCCATGTGCAGGTGCTCGACGTGGTCGCTTCCGGCAACGATCCACAGCGCCGTTACGAGCCGGCCAACCCGCTGGCCGATCGCGACGGCTACGTGTTCTACCCGGACGTCAACGAGATCGAGGAAATGACCGACATGATGTCGGCCTCGCGCAGCTTCGAGACCAACGTCGAAGTGCTCAACCGGGTGAAAAGCATGCAGCAGGGTCTGCTCAAGCTGGGAGAAGGCTGATGGCCAGCGTCAACGCAACCGGTACCAGCGGCAGCAGCCTGAGCAACGACAACGCCCTGCCGACGCAGGCGGTCAACCTCGGCGAAGTGTCCGAACTGGAGAACAACTTCATCAGCCTGATGGTGGCCGAGATCCAGTACCAGGATCCGACCAACCCGGTCGACAGCACCCAGTTCATCAACCAGTACTCGCAGCTGTCGCAGGTGCAGAGCCTGGAGAACCTCAACACCATCCAGAAGAACAACCTGGTGCTGGCGGACAACCTGCAGAACCTCACCGCCGCCGGCCTGGTCGGCCAGCAGGTGATGGTCGCGACCGACCGCGTGGAGCTGGACGGGCAGACCCTGAATGGCCAGGTCAACCTGGAGCACGCCTCGTCCACCACCACCCTGCAGCTCACCGATGCCAGCGGCAAGGTCAGCGAAATCCAGCTCGGCCCGCAGCCGAGTGGCCTGCTCAGTTTCAGCGTCGATCCGGCCGCCCTGGGCCTGGCCAAGGGCAGCTACCAGCTGGCGGTGAAGACCAGCAGCGGCGAGACCCCGCAGGTGGAAGTCAGCGGCACGGTCGGCAACGTGCGGGTCAGCAGCGATGGCCCGGTGCTGGATATCGCAGGCATCGGTGCGGTGCCGTTCTACAACCTGGTCGAGTTCGGCGCCACCAGCCGTTCCGCCTGATCCCATTCGTTCCGGAGACCTCAGTCCATGAGTTTCAACATTGCCCTGACCGGCCTGAATGCCGTCAGCGAACAACTCGACACCGTCAGCCACAACATCGCCAACGTCGGCACCGTCGGCTTCAAGTCCTCGCGCACCGAGTTCGGCAGCGTCTACGCCGACAGCCAGGCGATGGGCGTGGAAGTGCTCGGCAACACCCAGAGCATCAGCCTCGGCGGCTCGCTGACTTCGACCAGCCGCAGCCTCGACCTGGCCATCTCCGGTGGCGGCTTCTTCGTGGTCAAGAACACCACCGGCGAGCAGCAGTACACCCGCGCCGGGGTGTTCGGCACCGACACCAGCAACTACGTGGTCAACAGCTCCGGCCAGCGCCTGCAGGGCTACCCGACCGACGCCAATGGCAACCTGCAGACCGGCACCATCAGCGACCTGCAGCTGAAGACCGGCAGCCTGCCGGCCAAGGCCACCGACAGCCTGAGCTTCGTCGCCAACCTGGATGCCGACGAGACGGTGCCGGCCGCCGCCTTCGATCCGACCGACGCCAGCACCTACAACTCCACCTACACCACCAAGGTCTACGACTCCCAGGGCAAGGAACACACCCTGACCCAGTACTTCGTCAAGACCGCCGACAACGCCTGGACCAGCCGCAACTACGTCGATGGCACGGCATCCGGCAACACCAACCTGACCTTCGACTCGGCCGGCATGCTGGTCACCCCGGCGGCGCCGGTCACGGTCAACGCCGCCGGTCTGCCGGGCGGGGTTAACCCGCTGGCGATCGCTGTCGACTTCAGCGGCACCACCCAGTACGGCTCCGACTTCGCCGTCACCACCAACAAGGCTTCCGGCTACGCCTCCGGCGAGCAGACCGGCCTGGCGGTGGACGAGGGCGGGATGATCTACGTCAACTACAGCAATGGCGAGCGCCTGCTGCAGGGCCAGGTGGTGCTGGCCAACTTCGCCAACGCCGAAGGCCTGAAGAACGTCAGCGGCACCGCCTGGACCGAGACCAGCGGCTCCGGTGCGCCGCTGATCGGCGCCCCCGGTGTCGGCCAGTTCGGCGCGGTGATCACCGGCGCCCTGGAAAGCTCCAACGTCGACCTGACCGCGCAGCTGGTCACCCTTATGGAAGGCCAGCGCAACTACCAGGCCAACACCAAGGTGCTGACCACCGACAAGGAACTCAACCAAGTGCTGTTCAGCGCAATCTGAGGCTGACCCATGGATCGTCTGGGCTACACCGCGATGACCGCCGCCAGCCGCACCATGAGTGCCCTGGGCGTGCGCGCCAACAACCTGGCCAACGTCAACACCCCGGGCTTTCGCGCCGACATGGAGCGAGCCAAGGAAGTCGACGTGCAGGGCTTCGGCTATGACAGCCGGCACCTGGCCGTGCCGGAAGGCAGCGGGGTCAACCTGACCCCCGGCACCCTGATGGCCACCGGCCGCGACCTCGACTTCGCCATCCGCGGCCAGGGCCTGATCGCCCTGCAGGATGGCAACGGCGAGGCCTATACCCGTCAGGGCAACATGCTCATCGATGGCGAAGGACGGCTGACCATCGGCGGCCGCCAGGTGCTCGGCGAGGGCGGCCCGATCGTTCTGCCGGAGTACGACAGCGTGACCATCGGCAACGATGGCACGGTGTCCATCGTGCCGCGCGGCGACTTCGTCAGCGCCGAGGTCGATCGCATCAAGCTGGTCGATGCCGGCGCCAGCGAGCTGCTGAAGAACCAGGCCGGCCTGCTGGTGCGCAAGGACGGCCAGCCGGCCCAGCCCAGCGAGGACGTGCGCCTGGTCAGCGGTCATCTGGAGAGCAGCAACGTCTCGGCCATCGACCAGCTGACCGCGACCATGAGCCTGAACCGTCTGTTCGAGACCCAGGTAAAGATGATGAAGGCCGCCGAGGATCTGTCCGAGGCCGGCAACCGCATGATTCGCGGTTAAGGAGAGCAGCATGAGTTCCGCCCTTTGGGTCAGTAAGACCGGCCTGGCCGCCCAGGACACCGCCCTGTCCACCGTTGCCAACAACCTGGCCAACGTCAACACCACCGGTTTCAAGAGCGACCGCGCGGTGTTCGAGGATCTGTTCTATTCCATCGACCTGCAGCCCGGTGCCCAGGCCGACGAGGTCAACACCGTGCCTTCGGGCATCCAGCTCGGCAGCGGTGTGCGGGTGGTCGGCACGCAGAAGGTGTTCACCGAAGGCAGTATGCAGACCACCGGCCAGCCGCTGGATCTGGCCATCGTCGGCCGCGGCTTCCTCCAGGTCGAGGCGCCCAACGGCGACACCTACTACACCGAGAACGGCCAGCTGCAGCTGAATGCCGAAGGCATGGTGGTCAACAGCCAGGGTCTGCCGCTGGTGCCGGCCATCGAAGTGCCGACCGGCAGCAGCAGCTTCACCGTCGGCAGCGACGGCATCGTCACCGCCATCCTGCCGGGCGACACCACGCCCAGCGAGCTGGGCCAGATCACCCTGGTCAACTTCACCAACCCGGCCGGCCTCGAGGCCCTCGGCGGCAACCTGTACAAGGAAACCGTGGCCAGCGGCGAGCCGGTGGAAGGCGTGCCGGGCGAGGAAGGCCTGGGCACCCTCAAGCAGGGCGTGCTGGAAGGCTCCAACGTGCAGGTGGTCGAGGCCATGGTCAACATGATTGCCATCCAGCGTGCCTACGAGGCCAATGCCAAGGTGCTGGACGCCGCGTCCGGCATGCAGCAGTTCCTCAACCAGACCGTCTGATCGCCATGAAAGCTTCCCTGATCCTGTGCGGCGCACTGCTGCTGAGCGGCTGCGCCAGCTTCAACGAAATGCTCCCGGACGAAGACTCCAGCGCCTACCAGCCGCTGGATCTGGACTACAGCCTGCCGCCGACCACCGGCGGCGGCCTGTACCGCTCCGGCTACGGCGGCTCGCTGATCCAGGATCAGCGCGCCCTGCGCGTCGGCGACATCCTCACCGTGGTGCTGGAGGAGGAGACCCAGTCGAGCAAGAGCGCCGGTACCAGCTTCGGCAAGGAATCCAGCCTGGCGGTGGGCATTCCCACCGTGCTCGGCCACGACTACGACCAGCTGGAAAGCTCGGCCGAGGCTTCGCGCGATTTCGACGGCTCGGCCAAGAGCTCGCAGCAAAACTCCCTGCGCGGCTCGATCGCCGTCACCGTGCACCGCGTGCTGCCCAACGGCGCCTTGCTGGTCAAGGGCGAGAAGTCCCTGCGCCTGAACCAGGGCGAAGAGTTCATTCGCCTCACCGGCCTGGTGCGGGTCGACGACATCAACCGCTTCAACCAGGTGTCTTCGCAGAATATCGCCAACGCGCGCATCTCCTACGCCGGCCGCGGCGTGCTCAACGACAGCAACTCGGCCGGCTGGCTGACGCGCTTCTTCACCAGCCCCATCTTTCCGCTCTGAGGCGACGCCGTTCATGCGCCCGATCTATTTCTTCCTCACCTCGCTGCTGCTGTGCTGGCCGCTGGCGGCGCGCGCCGTGCCGCTGCTCGACCTGGCGGACGTCGAGGGCATCCGTGGCAACCAGCTGATCGGCTACGGCCTGGTGGTCGGCCTGGACGGCACTGGCGACAAGAACCAGGTGAAGTTCACCAGCCAGTCGGTGGCCAACATGATCAAGCAGTTCGGCGTGAACCTGCCGGCCAACGTCGACCCCAAGCTGAAGAACGTCGCCGCGGTGATGGTCACCGCCGAGGTGCCGCCGTCCTACAGCCCGGGGCAGACGGTGGACATCACCGTCGCCTCGCTGGGCGATGCCAAGAGCCTGCGTGGCGGCCAGCTGCTGATGACCCCGCTGCGTGGCGTCGACGGCGAGACCTACGCCCTGGCCCAGGGCAACCTGGTAGTCGGCGGCCTCAACGCCACTGGCCAGAGCGGTTCCAGCGTGGCGATCAACAGCGCCAACGGCGGCCGCATCCCCAATGGCGCGACCGTCGAGCGGATGATCCCCAGCGACTTCGCGACCCGCCCGGACATCATGCTCAACCTGCGTCAGCCGAGCTTCCAGACCGCGGCCAAGGTGGTCACCGCCCTCGAGCGGGTATTCGGCCCCGGCGTGGCCCAGGCCCTCGACGGCACCAAGGTCAGCGTGCGCGCACCGCAGGCGAGCAACCAGCGCACCAGTTTCATGGCCCTGCTGGAAACCGTGGAGGTGGAGGAGGGCCGCGAGCGTCCGCGCGTGGTGTTCAACAGCCGCACCGGCACCGTGGTGGTCGGCCAGGGCGTACGGGTGAAGGCCGCGGCCGTGGCCCACGGCACCCTCACCGTGACCATCAGCGAGAACCCCCAGGTCAGCCAGCCGAATGCCTTTTCCCAGGGCCAGACGGCGGTGGTGCCGAAGTCCGACGTGGAAGTCAGCCAGGACAAGAACGCCATGTTCAAGTGGCCGGACGGTGCCAGCCTGGAAAGCATCATCAACACGGTCAACAGCCTGGGCGCCACCCCGGACGATGTGATGAGCATCCTCCAGGCGCTGGAACAGGCCGGCGCCCTGAATGCCGAACTGATAGTGATCTGAGCCATGAGCATCGTTTCCCTCACGCCGGCGATCAATGCCGCGCGTACCCAGCAGGCTCAGGGCGGCGACCCGCGCGAGCAGCTGCAGGCCGCCTCCGAGCAGTTCGAGGCGTTGTTCCTGCAGCAGATCCTCAAGCAGATGCGCAAGGCTGGCGACGTGCTGTCGGCCGGCAACCCGATGCGCAGCCGCGAGCTGGACACCATGCGCGACTTCTATGACGAAGCCCTGGCCGAGCACCTGGCCACCAGCAAGCAGACCGGCATCGCCAACCTGCTGGTCAAGCAGCTGTCCACCGCCGGCGCCGATCCCGAGCAGCTCGCCGCGGCCACCGAGGCGGCCCGCTCGGCCCCTCTGGCGCGCAGCTCGATCAGCGCCCGCCAGCCGCTGGCCAGTACCTGGCAGCGCAGCGTCGAGGTGGTCAGCCAGGCCTGGCAGCGCGGCAGCGAGGCGCTCGGGCAACTGGTCGACAGCCTGATCCAGCACGAGTCGTCCGGCGATATCGCCGCCGTCTCGGCCAAGGGCGCCCGCGGCCTGATGCAGCTGATGCCGGACACCGCGCGGGAGATGGCGGCCAAGCTCGGCCTGGAGTTCGACGAGCAGCGCTTGACCCGCGACGGCGCCTACAACAAGCAGCTCGGCGTGGCCTACCTGAACGAGATGCTGGAGCGCTACGACGGCCACCAGGCGCTGGCCGTGGCGGCCTACAACGCCGGCCCGGGCAAGGTCGACGAGTGGCTGCAGAGCAACGGCGATCCGCGCAGCGGGCAGATCGGCACCGAGGCCTGGGTGCAGCGGATTCCCTATGAGGAAACCCGCAACTACACCCGCAGCATCCTCCAGGATCTGCGCCGCGACGCGGCGGTCGGCACCCCGGCGCCGGCGGTGCAACCGCTGCGCCTGCCGGCAGGCATCGAAGCCCGCGAGGAGCGCCTGCGCGCCGGCGAGCTGCTGGGGCTGGCGGCCAGTCGCCGCCCCGACCTGGGCGAGCCGACAGCGCGCGCCGGCGAGCAAGGATTTAAGCCGCAGGCCGATTCCGTCGCCTATCTGCAGAGAACGGCGGATTCGGCGCCGACGCTGCAGCATCAGTCGCGTTCCGCAGCCTTCGCCCAGCCGATCCGCATAGAGCCTAAAGGGAGCCTGTCGTGACCAATTTGACCCAGATCGCCTACAGCGGCGTGCGTGCCTCGCAGATCGCCCTGTCGGTTACCGGGCAGAACACCGCCAACGTCAATACTCCCGGTTTCAGCCGCCTGAGCACGGTGATGAGCTCCGTCTCCGGGCAGGGCAGCCGCAGCGGTGGTGGGGTCGAGGTGACCAGCATCCGGCGCATCTCCGACGACTTCCTCAACCAGCAGTTGTGGCGCGCCAGCACCTCGCAGAACTACTACAGCACCTCGCAGCAGTACCTGACGGCGCTGGAGGAGCTGATGGCCGGCGACGGTTCGAGCATCAGCAACGGCCTGGACAACTTCTTCGCCGCCCTCAGCGAGGCCAGCGCCACCCCGGATTCGGTGGCCCTGCGCCAGCAAATCATCGGCGAGGCCGGCAACCTGGCCCAGCGCTTCAACACCCTGGGCAGCAACATCTATACCCAGCTGCGTTCGCTGCAGGAGCAGCGCAGCGCAATGGTCAGCGAGATCAACGGCCTGACCAGCAACATCGCCCTGCTGAACAAGAAGATCGTCGCCACCGAGGCCGCCGGCGCCGACACCTCGGCCCTGCAGGATCAGCGCGAGAGCCTGGTTACCCAGCTCAGCAAGTTCGCCAGCATCCGCACCAACAGCGCCGCCGACGGCTCGCTGTCGGTGTCCCTGGCCAACGGTCAGCCGCTGGTGGCGACCGCCTCGGCGGCGCAGCTGAGTGTCAGCCTGACCGCCACCGGCGAGCAGGAGATCGGCCTGTCGTTCGCCGGCACCACCTTCTCCCTCAGCCAGGACAACCTCGGCGGCTCCCTCGGCGCGCTGTACGACACCGAGTACCAGGTGCTGCGTCCCAACCAGGACGCCTTGAGCGAAATGGCCGAGCAGCTGGCGCAGATGGTCAACGACACCCTGGCCACCGGCTATGACCTGAACGGCAACCCCGGCCAGCCCCTGCTGCTGTTCAGCCCCGGCAGCAGCGCCAACATGCTCAGCCTCAGCGGCCTGCAGCCCAGCGAGCTGGCGCTGTCCGACACTGCCGGCGAGACCGGCAACAACGGCACCCTGCTCGAGCTGCTGGAGCTGCGCAACCAGAGCATCACCGTTAGCGGCAACCTGGTCAGCGTCAACGACGCCTATGCCGGGCTGATCGGCCAGGTGGCCAGCGTCAGCCGGCAGAACGATGCCGACCTGACCACCGCCACCACCGTGGCCAGCCAGGCCCAGGCCCAGCGCGACAGCGTCAGCGCGGTGAACCTGGACGAGGAGGCGGTCAACCTGATGACCTACCAGCAGGCCTACCAGGCCAACATGAAGGTCATCAGCACCGCCAAGGATCTGTTCGACACCATGCTCGCGGCCTTCTGAACCGCGCCCCTGGTCTAACCCCCTTTACCGAGAACAGCCATGCGCATCAGCAACTCCCAGACCACCTCCGTCATGCTCAGCTCGATGAACCGCAACTCGTCCGAGCTGGCCGAGCTGATGCAGCAGATGTCGAGCAGCGAGCGCATTCTCAAGCCCTCGGATGACCCGATCGCCAGCGTGCGCCTGCTACGCATCCAGCGTGCCGAGGCGAGCCTGACCCAGTACGGCAAGAACATCACCAACGTCTCCGGCAACCTGTCGATCCAGGAAGCCAACCTGCAATCGAGCTCCGACACCATGCTGGAGGTGCGCGACCTGCTGCTGTGGGCGGCCAACGGCGCGAACGCTGCCGCGGATCTGAGCGCCATGGCCGGCGAGCTGTCGAGCCTGGAAGGCACCCTGCTGAGCTACCTCAATGTGCGCGACGAGGAGGGCCGCTACCTGTTCTCCGGCACCCTCACTGACCGCCCGGCGGTGGTCTACGACAGCGTCACCGGCACCTACAGCGCCAATGGCAACGACAAGACCCGCCAGGCGGCGGTGGCCAACGGCGTGCTGGTCGAGGAGAACGTCGCGGTCAGCGCCATCTTCGGTTCCAGCATGGACTTCCTCAATGAGCTGCACGGCGTGGTCGCCCTGCTGCAGGATCCGGCCCTGGATCCGACCGATCCGGCGACCAAGCAGCAGATCCGCGATGCCATCGACCTGCTCGACAGCACCCACGGCAGCGTGCTCGGCAGCATCACCGAACTCGGTGGCCGGCAGAACACCCTGACCCTGCTCAACACCAGCAACCAGGATGTCTCGCTGGTCAACCAGCAGATCGAGGGCGAGCTGTCGGAACTGGACTATGCCGGTGCCAGCATCGACCTGAACAACTACCAGCTGGCGATTCAGGCGACGCAGAAGACCTACCTGAAGATCAATGACCTGTCCCTGTTCGATCTCCTCTAAGGACGCGCCATGAAGGTTGAGAAGCCGCTCTCGGCGATTGCCGCCCTCGATCCCCAGGAACGCCGCCAGGCGGTACTGCGCGACGCGCCGGTGCCGCGTGCGCGCCAGGCCGAGAGCAGCCAGAACGAGGTGCCGCAGGGCGAGCGCACGCGCAGCAAGGGTGCCGGTTTCAATCTGCAGCTCAACCAGCAGTTGTCGTCCATGCAGTCGGCGCAGAGCTACCTGGACGACCTCAGCGGGCGCCTGCGTCAGCTCAAGCTCAGCCTCAGCCGCGAGCTGACCACGGCCCAGTCCGGCGGCGACAAGGAAGCCCTGCAGCAGGCCATGCAGCAGGTCAACCAGCTGCTCGAACAGCGCAGCCAGCGTTCGGCCAACACCCTCGACGCCAACCTCAAGCTGCGCCTCAACGAACCGGTGCGCAGCCGCTTCAGCCTGCAGGGCCTGGAGTCGCTGCAGAACGTTCAGGAATCCGGGCGCGAGACCCTGCTGTTCAGCGCCGGGCGGCAGTCGTCCGAGCCGATTGCGGTGGTGCTCGATGACAACCTGAGCCCCGAACAGGTGCTCCGCCGCTTCAACGCCGGACTCGGCCAGCTCGGCATTCGCGCCGAGCTGGAGCAGGGCGGGGCGCTGAAGTTCTCCGCCCGCGAGAGCGACTGGCAGGAACTCAAGGGCCAGCTGAGCGTGCAGGGCGAGGACAAGCTGTTCACCAAGACCGCCAGCCAGCGGGTGCAGAGCACGGAGGAGCAACTGCTGAGCTTCCCCGCCGAACTGAATGCCGAGACCTACCGCGAGCTGCGGCGCATGCTCGACTCGGTGGTGGCGGCGCTGGACAAGGTCGGCGCGGTGCGCGACCAGCTCAACCACCGCCAGCAGGAAATCCGCGAGTTCCTCGCCCGCCAGGCCGACAGCGACGAGCGCCAGTGGGCGGCGGACTATGCCAATTCGGTGTTCAATCTGATGAACCGCGCGCCGTCCAGCTACTCGGCGGTGACCCAGACCGTGGTGGCGCAGGCCAACATCAGCCGTTTTGCCGTGGTCAGCCTGTTGTCATAGGGCGGCTGGCCACGCGTTTTATTCACCCGGTTCTAAAGAACTATTGCGTCAGTCCGGGGGCGCGCCGATGCTCGGGGTGAGCTAGCCCGGCCTGCGCCCATGCACCCAACATCCCCGCTCTGTCCGCCGTCCCTGTCGGTGCCCCTGTGGCACCGGCAGGCCAACGGCTGCCTGGTCGGCGCCGTGCAGCAGCCCGGTGCGGCGCGGGCCGCGCTGATCGTCGAGGTGGCGGCTGGCAGTCACGACGAGCCGCCGGCCTGGCCGGGGCTGGCGCACTTGCTCGAGCACCTGCTGTTTCTCGGTGGCGCCGGCTACCTGGCAGAGCAGCGCCTGCTGCCCTTCGTCCAGGCCTGCGCCGGGCGGGTCAACGCCAGCACTCGGGCGCGCCACAGCGAATATCACTGCGAAGTGCCGGCGGCCCTGCTCGAGGAAGCCGGCCTGCGTTTGCTGGATATGATGGTTCGGCCGCGCCTGGCGGCAGACGAGCTGGTCGGCGAGAGCCAGGTGCTCGAGGCCGAATACCAGGCGCGGGCTGCCGACCCCCAGCAGCAGGGCCTCAGCGCCCTGCTTGCGGGCCTGGCCGATAGCCACCCATGCCGGGCCTTTGTCGCCGGCAACGCGGCCAGCCTGGCGCCCCGGCCGGCGGAGCTGCAGCAGGCGTTGAGCGACTTTCACCGGCGCTTCTACCGGGCTGGTGCCTGCCGTCTGCTGCTGGTCGGCCCGCAGGGCGCGGCGGATCTGCTGGCGCTGGGAGAGCGTCTGGCGCAGCAGCTGGACGGAGCGGCGGCCCCCGCATGCGAGGCTGTGCCGGCCCTGTTGCCGCTGCGCGCGGCGCATTGGCAGCTGGGCCAGTCCGGCGGGCCGCCGCGGATCTGGCTGGGGCTGGTGTTCGAGAAGCGGGATGCGGACTTGCGTGCGCACCTGCAGCTGCTGGGCGAACGCCTGGCCAGCGCGCTGCCTGGCGGCCTGCTGCATGGCTTGCGCCAGGCCGGGCTGGCCGATGAGCTGCGGGTGCTGCCGGCCTACCAGCATGCCGGGCAGGCGCTGCTGGCCCTGGAGCTGTTGCCGGGCGTGAGCGGTGCGCAGCGCTGTGCCCGGGTGCGTGGCGCCGTGCTGGACTGGCTGCGCCAGGGCGCCGCCGCAGAGTCCTGGAGCGCCTGGCTGAGCGCTCGCGCCCAGGCCTTGCCCTGGCGCCTGGCCAGCCTGGCGCCGCTGGAGCTGGGGCGCTTCTGGCTGACCGAAGAGAGGGGGGCGTTGGCGCCCGATGCGGCGGGCATGGCTGCACTGCTGCAAGGCTTCACCCCGCAACAGTTGCTCAGCGTGCAGGCCGAGACCGGCCTGCAGCTGGATTCGAGCGAGGCCTGCGGTTTCCACCTGCCGCTGCAGGCGGCGACCCTGGCTGAACAGACCGGCGCGCTGCCGCTGCTGCCCTGTGGCGGCAATCCGCTGCTGGCGCCGGTCAGCTTCAACGCCGTGGCGCCCGCGCCGGCGCTGCAGCAGGTGAGCTGTGCAGGCACGCAGGCGGTGCTGCTGCTGCGCTGGCAGTTCCGCGCTGCGGCGCCAGGACTGGCGGCCCAATTGCTGCTGCGCGAGACCCAGGAGGCGGCCCGCGAGCTCGGCCTGCAGCTGGCCGGTCAGCCTTGCGCCACGGCCTGGCAACTGCGCATCCAGGGCGCCGCGGCGCTGTTGCCGCAGGCCCTGCAGCAGTCCCTGCAGAGCCTGCGCGCCAGCGTGCCGGCAGCCGAACTGGCGCGCCTGCAGACGCAACAGGCGCTGCGCACGGCGGGCGAGATGCCGATCCGTCGCCTGCTGCAGTGGCTGCCGCAGATATTGCTGGCGGATGCGGCGGACACTGGTGCGTTACCGGCGGACTGGGATACGGCACGCTGGCAGGGTCTGCTGGTGGGGCCGCAGTCGATCGGCCCGGCCTTGCCGGCGCTGCCAGGAGTGCCTGAACCCGGTACGCCGCGTGCGCTGCTTGCCAGCGGCCGCCACTGGCACCAGTTGCCGGCCACGGCGGGCGACTCGGCGCTGCTGCTGTTCTGCCCACTGCCGAGCCCCCAGGTGGCGGACGAGGCCTGCTGGCGCCTGCTCGGGCGCCTGCTGGCGCCGGCCTTTCACCAGCGCCTGCGGGTCGAGCTGCAGCTGGGCTACGGGCTGTTCTGCGGTTACCACGAAGTCGATGGGCAGGGCGGGTTGCTGTTCGCCGTGCAATCGGCCAAAGCGGTACCTGCGGAGCTGCTGGCGCAGATCGAGGCGTTTCTCGCCTCCCAGTGCGTGCGCCTGGCACTGTTGTCGCTGGATCAGCTGCACAGTGTTAGCCGGCAGCTGCAGCAGGATCTGCAGGCCCAGGGCGCCGTCGAGTTGGCGGCGCTGCTCTGGCCGCACTGCCTGGCCGGCCACGGCCCGGCACGCCTGGCCGCCTTGTGCGCGGCACTGCCGGCACTGACAGCGACAGCCCTGGCTGAGGCCCTCGCGGCCCTGATCCAGGAGCAGTCGCCCTGGCTGCTGCTGGCCTGCCCAACGATCTGAGCTGCTGTTGCGGCGGCTCATTGCACCCCGCGCCTTGACCCTTCTCCCTCCCTACGCTGCGCCCCGGCGGGCCCGCGGTCGGGCACTTTGCGTCTGCCGCTCTACGACTTCGGTGCTGCCCCTGTCTGGAGGTCTTACGACCGAGGCCTTGGCCGTTCCGGCCGGGTGGGAGCGGGTCGCAATGCGCGCGCCCCCGCGACCCTGCCAAAGCACGAGATAACCGCGGCCATGGCAGCCTGTGGCCGCTGCCGGGCGCTTTCGATAATCGCCTCCGCCACGACTCACAGAAGTCGTCCCCACACTGCGGAGAGCGATATGAACAACAACAAGACAGCCCCAACCCGATTCCTGCCCCTGGCGTTGGGTGCCGCCGTTGCCCTGGGCCTGGCCCAGCAGGCAGCCGCCGATATCATGCTGTACGACAAGGACGACACCACCTTCTCCACCGACGGCTATATCAACGCCTTCTACGTCAACAGCGACGTGGATCGTGACGACGATGTCTTCGATCGTCGCCAGTCGCGGGTGAAGATGGGCTTCCTGCCCAACTGGATCGGCTTCAACTTCGGCAAGCAGGTCGACGACCTCAAGCTGGGCGGGCGCTCCTCGTTCTGGGTAACCATCAACGATGGCGAGCAGAACGGCACCGACACCGCCATCGACGTGCGCCAGTTCTACGGCACCGTGGCCAACCCTGAGTGGGGTGAAGTGCTGATCGGCAAGGACTTCGGCCTGTTCTCGCGCTCCAACATCTTCCTCGACGAGCTGCTCGCCGGCTTCGGCAACTCCAGCGACACCCTCGGCCTGGTGGATGGCAGTGGCGTGTCCTTCGGCAACATCGGCACCGGCTACCCCTATCCGTTCCCCACCTCGCAGATCACCTACCGCAACAACAATCTGGTGGAAGGGCTGCGGGTGGCGGTTGGCATCATGGATCCGATCGACTCCAACCAGATCGACCAGGACGCCAGCGACGGTCTGGACGACAAGGCCTACCAGGACAACCCGCGCTACGAGTCGGAAGTCAGCTATCAGTTCGATGTCGGCGACGCCAAGATCTACTCCTGGGTCAACGGTGGCTACCAGACCTCGGAAAACACCAACGACGAGGTCGACAGCGTTACCTCCAAGGGCCTCGGCTACGGCGTGCAGGCCAAGCTCGGCGGCCTCTCGCTGACCGGCTCCGGCTTCCAGGCCAAGGGCATCAACCCGTTCTTCACCAACAACGCCGGCGAGGCGGTGCTGCGCGAGATCGACAGCGACGGCTACCTGCTGCAGGGCTCCTACACCTTCGGCAAGAACCGCGTGGCGCTGTCCTACGGCAAGACCGAGGACGACGGCAACGGCCTGGGTACCGCCGCCGACTACGAGACCCGCGGCATCGCCTATTTCCGCACCATCAACGACAACCTCAAGCTGGTCGCCGAGTACAACCAGTACGAGATCGACGCCAGCGAGGGCAGCGGGCTGAACGAAGACACCGACACCTTCGCCGTGGGTGCGGTGCTCAACTGGTAAGCGCCAGACCAGCATTGTGATGTTCCGTTTGGGAGGACTCGATCCTCCCTTTTTTGTCGGGAGACAACCCATGCTTGGACTCTGGAGTGCCTACAGCCAGACCTTTCTGTTCTGGCTGTGCCTGGGCACCACGCTGGTCTTCGCCCTGCCGATCTTCTGCTGGCCGCTGCACTGGGCCCGCCTGATGGGCTGGACGATTCCGCAACACACCCACCTGGCGATCTACTTCGGACGCTGTCTGGGAGCCTTCATTCTGATCGTGGAAGCGCTGATGCTGCGCGCGGCGCTGACGGGGGAAGCCATGAATGTCGTGTTCGAGATGCTGGCGGCGGTAGCCGTGCTGATGATCGCGGTGCACCTGTATGGCGCCATCCGCCGTATCCAGCCGCTCAGCGAGACGCTGGAGATAGGTTTCTACAGCGGCATGCTGGTGCTGGTTCTGCTGTGCTGGCCGCTGGCGACGCACATCTGAGTGGTGAGGTAGGGGGCGTACCGGCCGGCGCCGCTACTTTCGGACGAGGCGCCTCGCTACCCAAGTAGCATGGGGGCGGGTGCCCGGCCTTTCTAGAATGACCCCGTCGACAATAGGTGTATGGGGTAGCCCGATGCAGCAACTGCAATCTGCCGGCGTGGTCACGGCCGTGTCCCATGCCCGTGATGCGGAAACGGTGGCCCAGGAGCTGGCGCGGCAACTGATCCACCCGCACCTCGGCTTCGTGCTGTTCTTCTGCTCCGCCGAGTACGACCTGGCCAGCCTGGGCCTGGCGCTGCAGCAGTATTTCGGCGGCATCCGCGTGGTCGGCTGCACCACGGCCGGCGAGATCACCGTGCAGGGCTACGGCCAGGGCTGCATCAGCGCGGTGGGTTTCGATCACCGCAATTTCTCCATTGCCAGCGCACTGATCGACGAGATGGATCGCTTCAACCTGATCGATGCCCAGCAGCTGGTCGAACAGCTGGTGGGCGACTGCCGCGGCAATGCCCTGGCGCCGATCAAGGATCACAGCTTCGCCCTGACCCTGCTCGACGGCCTGTCCAGTCGCGAGGAAGTGGTGTTAGCCGCGCTCAGCGCGGCGCTCGGCGATATTCCGCACTTCGGCGGCTCGGCCGGCGACGACAATCATCTGACCTGCACCCACGTGTACTACGACGGCGCCTTCCACAGCGGCGCGGCGGTGGTGGTGCTGGTCAATACCTGGCTGGACTTCGAGGTATTCACTACCCACCACGTCGAGCCGCGCGGCGAGAAGCTGGTGGTGACCCGCGCCGACTCCGAGTCGCGGCGGGTGCTGGAGCTCAACGCCGCGCCGGCTGCCGAGGAGTACGCGCGGCTGATCGGCGTGCCGCTGGCCGAGCTGGACATGCGCACCTTCGCCGCTCATCCGCTGGCCGTGCGGATCAAGGATCAGTACTACATACGCTCGATCCAGCAGGTCAACGCGGATCGCAGCCTGACCTTCTACTGCGCGGTGGAGAACGGCATCGTCCTCACCGCGATGGAACCGGGCGCGCTGCTGCCCAACCTGCAGCAGCAGTTCCAGCGCCTGCGTGCGCGCCTCGGCCCGCCGCTGCTGACCATCGGCTGCGATTGCGTGCTGCGCCGTCTGGAGCTGACAGGTGGCAGCGGCCTGCAGGAGGTCTCCGCGTTCCTCTGCGAGCAGCGGGTGATCGGCTTCAACACCTACGGGGAGCAGTTCAATGGCATGCATATCAACCAGACCTTTACCGGGGTCGCCATTGGACGTCCCGACCATGGCCAGGGAAGCTGAACTGGAGGCGCGCATCGCCGAGCTGGAGGCGCAGAACGCCCGCCTGCGCACGATCAACGCGGCGCTGATCGAGCGGGTCGAGTCCGGCCATTCGCTGCGCTCCGACGGCTACGCGGCGTTCCAGTATTCGGTGGTACTGGCCGAGCAGGTGCGCGAGCGCACCGACGCGCTGAACCAGACCCTGACCGAGCTGAAGTCCAGCAACCAGCTGCTCAGCGCCGCACGCCAGCGGGCCGAGACGGCGCACCAGCACCTGATCGATGCCATCGAGAGCATTTCCGATGCCTTCGTGCTGTTCGACAAGGAGCAGCGCATCGTCCTGTTCAATAGCCGCTTCAAGGAGTTCTGGTCGCGCACTCGCGCGCGCATCGGCAGCGGTACCCGCCTCAGCGAGATCAAGCGCCTGGCGCAGAGCACCGGGCTGATAGTCGAGGAACAGCGCGGCCGCGGCGACGGGCACATGGTCTACCGCCTGATCAACGGGCGCTGGGTACAGGTCAGCGAGCGCGCCACCCGCGAGGGCGGCCTGGTGATCCTCTACACCGACATCACCGAGCTCAAGCAGAGCGAGACCCAGCGTCGCGAGCAGGCCCTGGCGCAGAAGTCGCGGCTGCTGCAGCGGGCGGTGGACAACCTGTCCCAGGGCGTGGCGATGGTCAACGACGAGGGCCAGCTGGAGCTGTGGAACCATCGCTTCCTGCAGCTTTGCGGCCTGGCGCCGATCGAGGCGCACCGGCCCTTCGCCGAGGTGATGGCCGACAGCGAGCTGCGCCTGCTCACCCCGGACAGCCGCGACGAGCAGGGCGCGCCACTGCACGAGTGCGAGCAGCGCCTGTTCGACGGGCGCATGCTCGAAGTGCGCACCCATCCGCTTCCGGCCGGCGGCTTCGTCAACACCTTCACCGACATCACCGAGCGCTGCCGCCAGGCCGAGGCATTGAGCGAGAGCGAGCGCTGGGTGCGCCTGATCACCGACCAGGTACCGGCGCTGATCGCCTACCTGACCGCCGACCTGGTCTACGAATTCACCAACAAGGTCTACGAGGAGTGGTACCACTGGCCGCGCGGCAGCCTGCTCGGGCGCAACCTGCGCGAGGTGCACAGCGAGGAGCACTGCCGGCGCCTGCAGCCCTACATCGACCGCGCCCTGGACGGCGAGAGCGTCAGCTTCGAGGTCACCGAAACCAACCTCAGCGGCCAGGAGCGCGGCATGCTGCGCTCCTACGTGCCCAACCGCCTGGCCAGTGGCGAGGTGGTCGGCATCTTCGTGCTGATCCGCGATATCACCGAGCGCCGGCGCACCTCCGAGGCCCTGCACCAGGCCTACCAGAACCTCGAGCAGCGGGTGCGTGAGCGCACCGCCGAACTGACCGCGCTGAACAGCCAGCTGCGCCGCGAGATCGATGAACGCAGCCAGGCCGAGGCACGCCTGCGCGAGGCCAAGCGCGAGGCCGAACTGGCCAACCTGTCGAAGACCAAGTTCCTTGCCGCCGTCAGCCACGACCTGCTGCAGCCACTCAACGCCGCGCGGCTGTTCACCAGCGCCCTGCTGGAGCAACAGCAGGCCTCGGGCGGCGGGCTGATCCGCAATATCAGCAATTCGCTGGAAGACGTGGAGAACCTGCTCGGCACCCTGGTGGACATCTCCAAGCTGGACGCCGGGGTGGTCAAGCCGGATATCTCCAGCTTCGCCGTCGGCGACCTGCTCGGCAACCTGGCCGCCGAGTTCCGCCAGCTGGCCGGCAGCGAGGGCCTGGAGTTGCGCTTCGTGCCCAGCTCGGCCTGCGTGCGCAGCGATATCCAGCTGCTTGCGCGGATCCTGCGCAACCTGCTGACCAATGCCATTCGCTACACCGCCAGCGGACGCATCCTGCTCGGTTGCCGGCGCCGCGGGCAGAGCCTGTCGATCGAAGTGTGGGACACCGGCATGGGCATCGCCGAGGACAAGCTCGGCGAGATCTTCCAGGAGTTCAAACGTGGCGATAACCAGTGCCACCAGGATCGCGGCCTGGGCCTGGGCCTGGCCATAGTCGACAAGATCGCGCGCATGCTCGGCCACCGCGTGCGGGTGGCCTCGCGCCTGGGGCAGGGCACCCTGTTCGCCCTCGAGGTGCCGCTGACCCGCCGGGTCAGCCTGCTGCAGCAGCGCCAGGAGGTATTGCCGCTGGCCGGCGAGGCGCTGCAGGGCGCACGTATCTGGGTGCTGGATAACGATGCGGCGATCTGCGCCGGCATGCGCACCCTGCTCGAAGGCTGGGGCTGCCAGGTGGTCACCGCGCTGTCCGAAGACGACCTGGCGCGCCAGGTCGACAACTACCACGCCGGCGCCGACCTGCTGATCGCCGACTACCACCTCGACGACGGCCGCGATGGCGTGCAGGCGGTGACCGCCATCAACGCCCGCCGCGGCGAACCGCTGCCGGCGCTGATGGTCACCGCCAACTACAGCAACGAGCTCAAGCAGAGCCTGCGCGAGCTGGGACATACCCTGCTGCACAAGCCGGTCAAGCCGCTGAAGCTGAAGACCACCCTGAGCCACCTGCTGCTGCAGGGGCGGCGCTAGAGCTGGTTCAGGCCCTGGCCTTGGCCAGCAGGATCAGGGCAATCCCACCCAATACCGCCACTGAGGCGAGCAGCAGGCGCAGGCTGAAGGCTTCGCCCAGCAGCAGGTTGCCGGCCACGGCGGCGATGATGGGGACGCTGAGCTGCACGCTGGCCGCCTGCATGGCGCGCAGATGGGGCAGGGCGGCATACCAGATGGCGTAGCCGATGCCCGAGGCCAGCGCACCGGAGAGGATGGCGTAGAGCGCGCCGAGTCCGTCCCAGCCGAGCTGGTGCCGGTACAGCGCGATGAGGGGCAGCAGGGCCGGCAGGCTGCGCAGGAAGTTGCCGGCGGTGGCGGCCAGTGGGTCGGCGTTGCCGCGCCCGAGCAGCGAGTAGAAGGCCCAGGCCACGCCGGCCAGCACCATCAGGCCGGCAGCCTGGGGTGAAGGTGCGCTGGCGCCGGGCAGCAGGAGAAACAGCAGGCCGCCGAGGGCGCTGGTCAGGCCGAGCAGTTGCAGCGGACGCAGCCGTTCGCCGTGCAGCCAGCCATAGCCGAGCATGCTGGCCTGCACCGCGCCGAACAGGATCAGTGCGCCGCTGCCGGCATCCAGCTCGACGTAGGCAAAGGAGAAACCGGCGGCGTAGCCGAACAGCGCCAGGGCCGAGCGCCAGTCGCCACGCAGCGGCCCCTGGCGGCGCAGCAGAACCAGCAGGGCCAGCACCAGGGCGCCGGAGCACAGGCGGATGGCGGTGAAGCTGGCCGGGTCGAGGGCGCTGTCACGCAGGGCCGCGCGGCACAGCAGGGAGTTGCCGGCAAAGGCCAGCATGGCCAGTGCCGTGAGCACTACGACACGCAGCATCAGCGGCGCAGGTAGGCAGCGAAGTCGATGTCACCGGCGCTGAGGATCGCCTGCACCCGGTTGTGCACATTGAGTTTGCGCAGGATTGCCGAGACATGCGCCTTGACCGTGGTCTCGGCGATATCCAGGTTGTAGGCGATCTGCTTGTTCGACTCGCCCTTGGTCATCCGCTCCAGCACCAACAGCTGCTTGCGGGTCAGCGCCTGCAGCAGTTCCGGGGGGATGCTCGGCTCGTCGTGGCCGTGGCGGCGCGGGCTGCTCTTCTGCGTGCGGATGATGTCGGAAGGCAGGTAGACGTTGCCGTTGAGGATCTGCTCGATGGCCTCGGTCATCTGCGCGCGCGGCGAGGACTTGGTGATGAAGCCGACGGCGCCGTAAGTGATGGCCTGCAGCACGATCTGCTTGTCCTGCTCGGCTGAGACGATCACCACCGGGATGGTCGGCGCCTCGTTGCGCAGGTTGATCAGGCCGTTGAGGCCGTGCATGCCGGGCATGTTCAGGTCGAGCAGAATCAGGTCGAGGTCGTCATGCTCCTGGGTCAGTTCCAGGGTGCTGTCGAGATCGGCGGTCTCCATCACCGCGCTGCCGGGGAAACCATCGCTGACCACGTTGTGGATGGCCTCGCGAAACAGCGGGTGATCGTCGGCGATGAGGATCTTGTACATGGCCTTTAGACCTCGTTCTTATGATGGTTGTGCAGGCTGCCCGAGGGCGTCTGCTCACGGCAGTGCAACAGGCTCGGCGGGGTTTAGCGGCAGGCCGGCCTGTTGCCAGGCATCGATACCGTCACGGTACCAGTAGAGGTTGCTGTAGCCCAGCGCACGGGCGCGTTTGACCGCGTTCCACGATAGCCAGCAGTCGGATTTGCAGTAGAACACCAGGGCGAGGTTGCTGCGCTGGTCGCTGGCGCGCGCCAGGTTGTCGGCGAAGTAATCCCGCCACAGCGGCTCCAGGTTGCCGTCGCCGGTGTTGGCCAGCCAGATACTGCCGGGCAGGTTGGCGTGTGGCGGCTGGTCGGGGACAAAGCGCTGGTTGAGCCATTGCTGGCGGAACACATCGACCAGCACGGCTTCCGGGTGCTCGTGCAGCAGACGCAGCAGGGCGGCGGTATCCAACGTGCGGGCACCCTCGGCGCTGGCCGGGGTGGGGCTGCGGTACTGGCTCTGGCGATAGCCCTCGGCGTTGAACAACGCTTCCGGTTCGGCCATGGCCGGGCCGTGCAGCAGGCACAGGGCGAGCAGGGGTGGGGGCAGCAAGGTGGTGAGGATCGACTTCCGCATGGCAGGCTCCCGGGTCGATTTTATTGCCTCATTAGAGCCACAGCGCCCTACTTGTGGGAATGCTACGTTGGGGAGGGAAAACTAAGACCTAAGTACTGGTTTTGCCTCCCGCAGCCTGTTGCGGATTGCCCGTAGAGCGTATGGCGCAGCCTAGGCAGCCTAGGCAGCGTTGCGGCGCAGGGCGGCATGCTGTGGGTTGAAACTGAGCACGGCGAGCACGCCGAACAGCAGGGTCAGGCCCAGGCAGACCGCAGCGGCCAGCAGATTGCAGCGCAGGTAGAGGGCGTAGCGCACCAGCTCCACGGCATGGCTGAACGGGTTGAGCGCACACAGCCAGTACAGCCACTCGCTGGCCTCGCGCATCTTCCACAGCGGGTAGAGCGCCGAGGACAGGAAGAACAGCGGGAAGATCACGAAATTCATCACCCCGGCGAAGTTCTCCAGCTGGCGGATGCCGTTGGACAGCAGCAGGCCCAGGGCCGCCAGCAGCAGCGCCACCAGCAGCAACGCCGGTAGTGCGGCGAGCAGGCCCCAGGCCGGCGGCTGCACGCCATAGAGCCAGGCCACGGCGAGGAAGGCATACACCTGCAGCAGGGCGACCAGCGCCGTGGCCAGCAGCTTGCAGGCCAGCAGGAAGGCGCGTGGCAGCGGGCTGGTCAGCAGCACGCGCATGCTGCCCATCTCGCGGTCGTAGACCATCGCCAGCGAGCCCTGCATGCCGCTGAACAGCAGGATCATGCAGGCCAGGCCGGGGACTATGTAGGTCTCATAGGTGATGTAGGTGTCGTAGGGGGCGATGATGGCGATGCCCAGGGCGGCGCGGAAACCGGCGGCAAATACCAGCAGCCACAGCAACGGGCGCACCAGGGCGCTGAACAGGCGGGTGCGCTGCTGGATGAAGCGCAGCCACTCGCGCAGCAGGATGCCGCGCAGGCATTCGCCGTAGGCGCTGTTCATGCGCTGGCTCCCGTACCGGTAAGGCGGGCGAAGGTCGCGGCCAGGTCATGTTCGCTGGCGCTCAGCTGGGCGGCATTGCCCTGGGCCACCAGGCGCCCGCGGCTGAGGATCAGCAGGTCGTCGTCGGCCGCCACTTCGTCGAGCAGGTGGGTAGTCCACAGCACCGCCAGACCGTCGTCGCGGCACAATTGGCGCACGTGGCTGTTTAGCGCCGCGCGGCTGGCCGGGTCGAGGCCGCTGCTGGCCTCGTCGAGCAGCAGCAGGCGCGGGCGATGGAGCAGGGCGCGGGCGATCTCCACGCGCCGGCGATGGCCGCCGTTGAGCAGGCGCACCTTGTCATGGCGGCGCTCGCTGAGCTCCTGGCGGGCCAGTTCCTGCTCGATCCGCGTTTGCGCCAGTTGCCGCGGCAAGCCGTGCAGGGCGGCGTGGTAGCGCAGGTTCTGCTCGACGCTGAGGTCGAGATCCAGGGTGCTCTGCTGGAACACCACGCCGAGCTGGCGCAGTACCTCGCGCGGCTGGCGGCGCAGGCTGTGGCCGTGTACCCGGATATCGCCGCGCTGCAGGTGGTAGAGGCGGGTAAGCAGGGCGATCAGGGTCGACTTGCCGGCGCCGTTGGGGCCGAGCAGGGCGGTAAAGCGCCCGGCACCGCAGGCGAAACCGATGCCGTCGAGGGCCTGGCGCGGGCCGTAGGCAAAGGCCAGGTCGGCGACTTCCAGGGCGGCGCTCATGGCGTGACCACCACGCCCCAGGGGTAGCGGCCGACCTTGATCGACTTGCTGACCTTGAGGCTGTCGACGTCGATCACCGAGACATCGCCGCTGATCCCGTTGGTGGCCAGCAGCAGTTTCTCGTCGGGACTGAAGGCCAGGTGCCAGACACGGCGGCCCACCAGCAGGTAGGCGAGCACCTCGTAGCTGTGGGCATCGACCACCGCCACATGGTTGGCCGGGCCTAGGGCGACGAAGGCGTACTTGCCATCGCGGCTCAGCTTGACCCCGACCGGCTGCACCTTGTCCGGGTGCACGCCCTTGATCTTGAAGCCGATCACCTTGAGCGGCTGGCGCGTGGCGACATCCACCACGGTGACGGTGCCGCCGATTTCCGCGCTGGCCCACAGCTGCTTGCCGTCCTGGCTGAACTCGACATGGCGCGGGCGCTGGTCGACCAGGGTGCTGTCCACCAGGCTCTGCGTGGCGGTGTCGATCCAGTGCAGCATGTTGGTGGTTTCGCTGGTGTTGACCGCCCAGCGGCCGTCCGGGCTGACGGCCATGCCTTCGGGCTCGACGCCAACGTCGATCTGGCCGAGCACCTTGTCGTCCACTGTGTCGACCACGGTGACCAGCGCATCGTCCTCGTTGGAGATGTACAGCCAGCGGTCGTTGGGGTGCAGGGCGAACTGCTCGGGGTCGGCGCCGGAGGGCAGGTTCTTGATGATCCGCCGGCTGGCCAGATCCATCACCTGCACGGTGTTGGAGTCGCTGGCGCAGATGTACAGCAGCTGGTTGTCGCGCGACAGCGCCAGGCCGCGCGGGCGCTCGCCGACCGCCAGGGTCTCGGTGACCTGCAGGGTGGCCAGGTCGATCACGCTGATGCTGTTGTCCTTCTCGTTGGAGACGTAGGCAGTGGCGGCGTGAACCGGGCCGGCGAGCAGGGCGCTGGCGAACAGGGTGGCAAGCGGGAAACGGGGCATGGCGGCAATCCTTCGGGTCATGGGCGGGAGGGCGGAGTGCCCGGTTCAGCGGCGCTGCGCGCCAGCAGTTGCGCGGCTTGCCGGTCATTCCAGGCATTGGCGCAGTCCTCCAGGCGCGCCTGGCGATCCTCGCCCCGCGCAGCGGCCAGGCGGGCGTACAGGCAGGGCAGGCGCTGGCTGCTGACCAGGTAGGCGCTGCGCAGGGGCTGCTCCGGCGGCGGCAGGCTGACCGCCACGCCGCCGCCGAGCAGGGCCGGCAGCAGGCCGGCGAGAAGCAGTTTCACAGCGCCGCCTCGGCCAGGTGGCAGCGGCTTTCCGGCTGGTCGTAGCCGAGGGTGTCGAGTTCGCTGAACGGGTGCAGGAAGCCATCCTGGGGCGAGGTGGTGACCAGTGCGCGCGGCTGCACCACGGGAATCGGCTGGCGCAGCTGGCCGTCCCAGCTGCGGTAGCTCAGCTTGCGACCCTTGAAACCGTCGATCGGCAGGTCGGCGGACAGCGCCAGGTTGCGGATTTGCGCGGCATCGCCGTTGCGCAGGCGGGTGACCGCCGTGGCGATGCTGCGCACGGCGATCCAGGCGGCGAAGTCGCGGTCGTTCATCCAGCGCCCGGCCAGGGCCTCGAAGCGCTTCTGCAGCTGCGCCGCGCCGTAGGTTTCCACCGTCTTGTGCCAGCCGGTGGGCACCAGGCCCTGGGTGCCGGCCACCGGGCGCGGGTACCAGGTCTGGTAGGGCACGTACTCGCCGAAGTCGCCACGCTCATCGGCCACCAGCACCACGTCGTATTCCTCGGTCTGGGTGAACAGCGGCATCTCGGCCTGGGCGCTGCGGCGCTGGTCATTGTCGAAGCTCCACGGCTTCTCGGCGACGATGCGCAGGTCAAAGCGCTTGGCCGCGCGGCGCAGGGCGGCGGCGTACAGCTGGTCGTCCGGCGTCTGGCCGACGATCAGCAGCAGGCGCGACCACTGGCGCAGGGCGAGGAACTGCAGCAGGGCGTCGGCCAGCATGGCGCGGTTGGGCAGGCTGTGCAGCACATTGGCCAGGCAGGCCTCGCTGCGCAGGCTGTCGTCGGCGCTGCCGGCATTGAACAGCAGGCTGTCCGGCAGGGCGGCGGAAAGAGCACGCAACTGCTCGGCCGGGGTGTTGACCACGAACAGGCGCAGCCCTTGCTGGTGCAGGCGCTGCGCCTCGGCCAGCAACTGCTCGGGGCTGGCGGCCGCGACGCTCTGCAGGCTGTAGCTGTGCTGGAGGAAACGCCCGGTGCTGTTGCTGTCGATGATCGCCAGCTCGGCGCCGCGCCGGCCGGCATCCTCCGGTTCGGGGATGACGTTGGACAGCAGCGGGCCACGCGCCTGTTGCCAGCTCAGGTAGGCGATCTGCACCTGCAACGCCTGCGCCTCGGCGGCCTGGCTCTGGGTGGCGACCAGGGCGGCGCTGGCGAGGGCGCACAGGTAGACCAGGGCATAGGTGACGAGCTGGCGCATGGCAGGGACTCCGCGAGGGGTGTCGCCAGCATAGGAACAGAGCCTCAGGCCGCGAAATATGCAGAAAGTAGCGAGCGGGCGGTACCAAGGTAGTAGGTCGCGCGGCGGGGCGAGCCCCTAGCATGGCGGGCGAGCCTACCCCTGCCGGAGCTGCATCGCCGCCATGCGCACCCTCAAGACCCTGGTTCTGCCGCTGCTGCTGATCGCCAGCATGATCGGTTTCGACAGCCTGCGCCTGGCCGGCGAACGGCTGCTCGGCGCAGTGGCCGGGGTGGCGGTGTTCGACCGCCGCTAGGCCGCCAGGGCCCGTGGCGCGCGGTGCGCACCGCAAGAGCTAGTACCAAGGGAGGAGGGGCTGGCCACCAAAGCAGCATTCTGCGGGGCATGGCTGCTTCCTACCATGGGGCCAAGGCGCTCGTAGCGGGTGCCTGCCTTGCTCAGCAACTCGAAGAGGTTGGAAGTCATGAACAACAAGAACGCATTGCATGCCCTGCTGGTCTGGGCCGGTTTGGGCTTTTCCGCCCTGGCCATGGCCCATGGCGATGTCACCCCGCAAGCGGTCAATACCGAAGGTCTGGAGCAACTGGGCAAGGAGTGGCGTGACGAGAACCCCTACCGCGCGCCGTATGCCAACAACAAGCAGGCGATCGAGATCGGCACCTCGGCCTACACCCAGAACTGCGCCCGCTGCCACGGCCTGGAGGCGATCTCCGGCGGTATCGCACCGGATCTGCGCATGCTCGATCCGGGCATCGAGGGTGACGAGTGGTTCAAGGAGCGGGTAATCAACGGTGCGGTACGCGACGGTGCGGTGTACATGCCGAAAATGGCTGACTACATCAGCCAGGAAGGCCTCTGGGCGATCCGTACCTACCTGGAAAGCCTGCACGTGGAAGAGTGACCGCCATGCGCCTGCTCACGCTGTTGTGTGCCCTGCTGCTGTGCTGCGCCCAGAGCCAGGCGCAGGTGCGCACCTACGATGACATGCTCGCCTCGGGCGTGCTCAAGGTGGCGGTCTACGAGAACTTTCCGCCCTACAGCTTCGTGCGGGATGGTGAGGCGCGCGGCGTCGATGTCGACCTGGCGCGGCGTCTGGCCGAAGGGCTGGGGCTCAAGGCCGAGCTGCTCTGGGTCAGCCCCGGCGAGAAGCTCGACGATGACCTGCGCAACTTCATCTGGAAGGGCCATTACCTGCGCCCCGGGGTGCTTGCCGACGTGATGCTGCGGGTGCCTTACGACCGCGAGTACTCCAACCGGCGCAACGATGTCGGCGAGCTGGCCAACGAGCAGGTGGTGATGTTCGGCCCCTATCAGCGCGAGCGCTGGCAGGTGGTGCACGACACCCGCCGGCTGCCGCAGGTCGACACCATCGGCGTGTTCCAGTACCACCGCATCGGCGTGGAGCTGGACAGCGTGCCGTCGTTCTACCTGACCTCGGTGCTGGGTGGCCGCCTGAGCGCGAAGACCGAGCATTTCCCCAGCACCCTGGCGGCCTTTGCCGCGATGCAGGCGGGGCAGGTGGATGCGGTGATGGCCCTGCGCGGCGAGCTGGACTGGCTGTGCTTCGAGGCCGGAGATGCGCAGCTGCACAAGGCCGACAACGCCTACCCCAACCTCGGCCAGCCGGCCTGGGATATCGGCATGGCGGTACACGAGAGCAATCGCCAGCTGTCCAACGCGCTCGACGGCCAGCTCGAGGAGCTGATCCGCGGTGGCGAGATGGCAGCGCTGTATGGCCGCTACGGCCTGCACTACGAGTTGCCGGGGTTGTACCAGGACGTGGAGTAGGCGGCCGGCATACCGGCAGGGAGGCGTGATGCACAGACGTGGAGTGCTCGGTGGCCTGTTCGGCCTGCCGCTGCTGGCCTGGGGCGCAACGCGCGACCCGATGCCTTCGGTGATGTGGGATTACCACCGGCTGCGCCTGCTCGGCGACGGGCCCTTCGTGTTCGACGAGCGGGTGCGGGTCAACGTGCCGCCCTTCGCCGAAGATTCGCGACAGGTGCCGGTGGAAGTCGATGCGCGGGCCTTGCCCGGCGGCTTCAGTCGCCTGCTGCTGTGGGCCGAACTGAACCCCATTCCTCATGTGCTCAGCCTGTACCCGAGCGCCGAGCTGCTACCCGTGCTGGCGGTGCGTATCCGCATCGAACAGGCCACGCCGATCCGTGCTGCGCTGCTCGGCGAGGATGGCGTCTGGCATGTCGGCTCGGCCTGGATCGACGCTGCCGGTGGTGGCTGCACCGCGCCCAGCGTGGTGCGCGCCCAGCCCGGCTGGGAGGAGCGCCTGGGGCAGATCCATGCCGGCCGTTTCGAGCGTGCCGGCAACCAGCGCCTGCGCCTGCAGGTGGCGCACCCGATGGACAATGGCCTGATCGGCGGCGTGCCCGAGTTCTACCTCGACCGTGCCGAATTGCGCAGCGCGGACGGCGAGGTACTGGCGCGCCTCGATCTGTTCCCGGCGGTCAGCGAGAACCCCACCCTGACCCTGGAGGTGCATGGCCATCGCGACCTGCAGCTGTGGCTGCACGACAACAACGGCAACGAATTCCTGGCGGCGCTATGACTTCTCGCGAACTGTTCGGCCCGTCGCGCCTGGGCGGCTGTCTCGCCCTGCTGCTGGTGCTCGTCGCCCCACTGGCGCGCGCCGAGCTCGCCTATCACCTGCAGCCGCGACAGATCGCCCGCGACACCTGGCTGGTGGAGGGCAGCACGGAAAACTTCGCGCAGAGCAACGGCGGCAATATCGTCAACGTCGCCTTTATCGCCACCAGCGCTGGCGTGCTGGTGATCGACAGTGGCCCCTCCAAACGCTATGGCGAGGCCCTGCGCCAGGCGATTGCCGCCACCACCCAGCAGCCGGTCAAGCTGCTGATGCTGACCCACCACCATCCGGATCATGTGCTGGGCAACCAGGCCTTCGCCGATGTGCCTATCGCTGCCCTGGCTGGCACCCGCCAGTTGCTCGAGGAGCAGGGCAACGCCATGGCGGAGAACATGTACCGCCTGGTTGGCGACTGGATGCGCGGCACCGAAGTGCTGCTGCCCAACCAGACCCTGGAGGACGGCAGTTTGCAGTTTGGCGATCACCACCTGCGCCTGCTGGCCCTGCGCGGCCATACCGGCGCCGACCTGGCGATCTACGACGAGAGCAGCGGGGTGCTGTTCGCCGGCGACCTGGTGTTCTACCAGCGCGCCCTGACCACGCCGAACAGTCCAGGGCTGGATGTGTGGCAGGCCGATATCGAGCAGCTGCAGGCGCTGCCCTGGACGCTGATCGTCCCCGGCCACGGCCCGCTCGCCCGCGACCGCCAGCCCTTGATGCAGATGCGCGACTACCTCGGCTGGCTCGACCAGCTGCTGCGCGATGGGGCGGCACAGGGCGCGGACATGAACGACCTGCTGCGCGCGCCGATCCCCGAGCGCTTCAGCAGTATCAGCCTGACCCGCTACGAGCTGACCCGCAGCATCAGCCACCTGTATCCCAAGTACGAGCAGCAGGGCTGGCGGCGGGTGGATCAGCAGAAGTAGGTTGCTTCAGACCGGCTCGTCGGCTTCTGGCGATACCTGGGATTTGTCCTTGAGCAGTAGCAGGATAAGCAGGCCAATGATGCTGAGGAACGGTAGCAGCACGCCGAGCCAGCCGGAGCGGCCCTTGGACTTGGCATAGGCCCAGAACATCAGCAGTACCGACAGGCTGGTCAGGTACATCAATGCATGCGGCGCACCGCCGGGGCCCCAGACATTGCCGTTGAGTGAGCCTTGTCCCAGGTAGGTGATGGCCGCGAAGGACAGGAGGGTGCCGCACAGGGCGGCGTTGGCGATATTGCGGTAGGCGCGGATCATGCAGGACTTCCTTGCTCGGGCTGAAGGGGGTTAGTGCAGTGCGTAGGGCGGGTGAAACCCGCGTGTCGATGCGCGGGTTGTTCTCTCCCTGAATGGCACGATCAGCGGGCCGCCGCTTTGGCCCGAGCTGCGTGCAGCTTCTTGTAGCTGTCGATCAGGCGCAGGTGCTTGTCGAGGCCTTCCAGTTTCATGCTGGTCGGCGTCAGGCCATGGAAGCGCACGCTGCCGTCCACCGAGCCGATCGCCGCGTCCATCCGCTCGTTGCCGAACATGCGGCGGAAGTTGGTCTCGTAGTCGGCCAGCTCCAGCTCGTCGTCCAGTTGCACTTCCAGCACCGCGTTCACTGCCTGGTAGAACAGGCCGCGCTCGACGGTGTTGTCGTTGTACTGCAGGAACATCTCCACCAGCTCCTTGGACTCGTCGTATTTCTTCAGCGCCAGGTGGATCAGCAGCTTCAGCTCGAGAATGGTCAACTGGCCCCACACCGTGTTGTCGTCGAACTCGATGCCGATCAGCGTGGCGATAGTGGTGTAGTCATCGACCTCGCTGTTCTCCAGGTTGCGCAGCAGGGATTTCAGACCGCGGTTGTCCAGGCTGTGCAGGTTGAGGATGTCGGCGCGGAACAGCAGGGCCTTGTTGGTGTTGTCCCAGACCAGGTCTTCCACCGGATAGATCTCCGAGTAACCGGGCACCAGGATGCGGCAGGCATTGGCACCGAGGTCGTCGTAGGTCGCTACGTACACTTCCTTGCCGAGATCCTCGAGGATGCCGAACAGGGTGGCGGCTTCCTGGCTGTTGGAGTCTTCACCCTGGCCGGAGAAGTCCCACTCGACGAATTCGTAGTCGGCCTTGGCGCTGAAGAAGCGCCACGACACCACGCCGCTGGAGTCGATGAAGTGCTCGACGAAGTTGTTCGGTTCGGTCAGCGCCAGGCTGTCGAAGGTCGGCTGCGGCAAGTCGTTGAGGCCCTCGAAGCTGCGGCCCTGGAGCAGCTCGGTGAGGCTGCGCTCCAGCGCCACCTCGAAGCTGGGGTGCGCGCCGAACGAGGCGAACACGCCGCCGGTGCGCGGGTTCATCAGGGTCACGCACATCACCGGGAATTCGCCGCCCAGCGAGGCATCCTTGACCAGCACCGGGAAGCCCTGGGCTTCCAGACCCTGGATGCCGGCGACGATGCCGGGGTACTTGGCCAGCACCTCCTGCGGCACGTCCGGTAGGGCCAGTTCCTCTTCGAGAATCTCGCGCTTGACCGCGCGCTCGAAGATTTCCGACAGGCACTGCACCTGCGCTTCGGCCAGGGTGTTGCCGGCGCTCATGCCGTTACTGAGGTAGAGGTTTTCGATCAGGTTGCTGGGGAAGTACACCACCTCGCCGTCGGACTGGCGCACGAACGGCAGCGAGCAGATGCCGCGCGCCTTGTTGCCGGAGTTGGTGTCGTACAGGTGCGAGCCGCGCAGCTCGCCCTCCGGGTTGTAGATGGCCAGGCAATGCTCGTCGAGGATTTCCTCCGGCAGCGCGTCCTTCGGCCCCGGCTTGAACCACTGCTCGTTGGGGTAGTGGACGAAGTCGGCATTGGCGATCTCCTCGCCCCAGAACTGGTCGTTGTAGAAGAAGTTGCAGTTCAGTCGCTCGATGAACTCGCCCAGCGCCGAGGCCAGCGCACTTTCCTTGGTCGCGCCCTTGCCGTTGGTGAAGCACAGCGGCGACTGCGCATCGCGGATATGCAGCGACCAGACGTTGGGCACGATATTGCGCCAGGAGGCGATCTCGATCTTCATGCCCAGGCCGGCGAGGATGGCCGACATGTTGGCGATGGTTTCTTCGAGGGGCAGATCCTTGCCGAGGATGCGCGTGCCTTCGCCTTCGGTCAGCGCCGGCATCAGCAGGGCCTGGGCATCGGCGTCGAGGTTGTCGACCTCCTCGATGATGAAGTCGGGGCCGGTCTGCACCACCTTCTTCACCGTGCAGCGGTCGATGGAGCGCAGGATGCCCAGGCGATCCTTGTCGGAGATGTCCGCCGGCAGCTCGACCTGGATCTTGAAGATCTGCTTGTAGCGGTCTTCCGGGTCGACGATGTTGTTCTGCGACAGGCGGATGTTTTCCGTGGGGATATTGCGCGTTTGGCAGTACAGCTTGACGAAGTAGGCCGCACACAGCGCCGAGGACGCCAGGAAATAGTCGAACGGCCCCGGTGCCGAGCCATCGCCCTTGTAGCGGATGGGCTGGTCGGCGATCACCGTGAAGTCATCGAACTTGGCTTCGAGACGGAGGTTGTCGAGAAAGTTGACCTTGATTTCCATGGGGCAGTACCGGCGCGCGAAACAAAATGGCCGCCATTATCCGGGTTTTCCGGGGAAAGTCCTGCCCGAACCTGCGAGCGGTCATGTGGCTGGTGGCAAGGTACGGGCGCGAGGGTGGGTGGCAATCGGGCGCCAGAGCTCTGCGTAGGGCGCGCACGGCGCACCCTACAAAGGCGGGGCGAGACTATTGCAGGGTCAGGTTGTCGCCGCGTTCCTGCTGCCAGTCGTCCAGGCTCGGCGCGGCCTGTTCGCCGGCCATGCGGTGGATGACTTCGAAGTAGTCCTGCTTGTAGGGATCGCGCATCACTTCGGCGCGGCTGCGCACACGCACGGCATAGATGCTCTGCACGTTCTGGTGGTCGAAGGCGCGCCACTGCTGTTCGTCCTTGAGCAGGCTGTAGCTGTGATCCTCCAGGGCGCCGATCAGCTGTTCGCTGTTCAGGCTGCGGCTGCGGCTGCGCTGCACGGCGTCGGCCCACTGGCGGACGATGGCGTAGGCCGAGGCGGTGGTGCTGCCGGGGTACTCCTGGTACTCGGCGATGTAGCGCTCGACGAAGTCCTGGCCGATAGGGTTGTTGTCCTGCCGGGGCAGATCCCAGGTCCAGGCCAGGGTGCCGATCACGCCTTCCATCACGACCGGGCCGGCCTGCTGCACCACGCTCTTGGTCAGGTTGGGCACTATCACCTGTACCTGCTTGTGCAGCTGCATGTTGTGCAGCATGCGCATGCTGCGCTGCAGGTTGTCGCCGAGCAGAACCAGCACCAGGACGTCGGCCTTGCTGGCGGCGGCCTTTTCCAGGGCCTGGCGGTACTGCTCGTGGCGCACCAGGCCGCTGGGCAGGTTGCTGTGGCCGTGGCGGGCGCGGTCGGTGCTGCCGGTGGCGCGGCGCAGGGCGTCTTCCATGCTGCGGCCCCAGGCGTCGTCGATGCTGATGTAGTAGTAGTGCCGGCGCGGCATGTGCCAGCTGAGGTATTCGCCGAGTACGCGGGCGCTCATCCAGGCACTGTTGGATTCGCGGAACAGGTAGCGGTGGCCGTTGAGGCCGGTGACGTCGTTGGCATAGCTGAGGGTGGCGAAGTACAGCAGACCCAGCTCGCGGGCGCGCTGGCCGGCGGCGATGGCCTCTTCGCTGGTGGCGCCGCCAAACACCATGCGCGCGCCCTGGGCGACCAGGCGATCGACGTTGTCACGAGCCTGCTCGGCACGCGAGGCGGTATTGGCGCTGAGCAGTTCCAGCGGCTGGCCGAGCACGCCGCCGCTGCGGTTGATATCGGCGACGGCGAGCAGGGCACCGCGGCGCAGCTCCAGGCCCTCGTCCTTGTAGTTGCCGGTGCGCGGGTAGTTGAGGCCGATCTTCAGGCTGGGGGCGGCGTGGGCCGGCAGGCCGCAGAGGGCGGCGAGCAGCAGGCAGGCAAGCGGGCGAAGCATGGGGCACTCCTTGTGCGTGGGGGAGTGCCGTTGTACGGAGGTGCGCCGCCTGTCGCCATGCGCCCTTGGGGGCGGCTGGCCGGCACTTAGGTCTTCGGTCACGCGGTGGAGGCGCATGCCGGGTGGCATGTTGCGCGGCGGGGTATTGCTACCAAGGGAGTATGGAATTCGGCACTGCGGTCAATTGTTGAGCAGGCGCGGCGAACCAAGAATCTGCGGCAGACCGGGAAAATTTCCCGGGCACAACAACAAGCCCGTAGAGGTAGCCGCAATGAAACACAACGGTCTCACCCAGCCTTTCGTTTGCACGGCGCTGTTTGCCGCGATGAGCCTGGCCAGCCTGTCGGCCCATGCCGCGGTCAGCGATGAAGACATCAGCGCCAGTGGCAAGCGCACCGATCAGGTGGTGGTCAACGGTATCAACCAGCAGGGCCAGCGCTACAGCACCCTGGATACCCTGAACAGCAGCAACGTGCAGGAACTGCGGCCGGTCTGGGCGCTGTCCTTCGGTGGCGAGAAGCAGCGCGGCCAGCAGGCCCAGCCGATGATCAAGGATGGCGTGATCTATGTCACCGCCTCCTACTCGCGGGTGTTCGCGGCCGATGCGCGTACCGGCAAGAAACTCTGGCAATACGATGCGCGCCTGCCCGACGGCATCATGCCGTGCTGCGACGTGATCAACCGCGGCGTGGCCCTCTACGGCGACCTGGTGATCTTCGGCACCCTCGACGCCAAGCTAGTGGCACTGAACAAGGACACCGGCAAGGTGGTGTGGAAGAAGACCGTGGCCGACTACAAGGCTGGTTACTCCATCTCCGCGGCGCCGCTGATCGCCAAGGGCAAACTGATCACCGGCGTGGCCGGCGGCGAGTTCGGCGTGGTCGGCAAGATCGAGGCCTACGACCCGCAGAATGGCGAGCTGCTGTGGACCCGGCCGACCGTGGAAGGCCACATGGGCTATGTCTACAAGGATGGCAAGGCCGTGGAGAACGGCATCTCCGGCGGCGCCCCGGGCAAGACCTGGCCGGGCGATCTGTGGAAAACCGGCGGCGCGGCACCCTGGCTGGGCGGCTTCTATGACCCGACCACCGATTCGCTGTTCTTCGGCACCGGCAACCCGTCGCCGTGGAACTCGCACCTGCGTCCCGGCGACAACCTGTTCTCCTCCTCGCGCCTGGCGCTGAATCCGGAAGACGGCTCGATCAAGTGGCACTTCCAGACCACCCCGCACGACGGCTGGGACTACGACGGCGTCAACGAACTGGTGTCGTTCGACTACCAGGACGGCGGCAAGACCGTGCAGGCCGCGGCCACTGCCGATCGTAACGGCTTCTTCTACGTGCTCGACCGCACCAACGGCAAGTTCATCCGTGGCTTCCCCTTCGTCGACAAGATCACCTGGGCCAAGGGCCTGGACAAGGACGGCCGGCCGATCTACGACCCGACCCATCGTCCTGGCGCACCGGGCGCCGAGAAGAAGGGCAGCTCGGTGTTCGTCGCACCGTCCTTCCTCGGTGGCAAGAACTGGATGCCCATGGCCTACAGCCAGGACACCGGGCTGTTCTACGTGCCGTCCAACGAGTGGGGCATGGACATGTGGAACGAGGGCGTGGCCTACAAGAAGGGCGCGGCCTACCTCGGCGCCGGCTTCACCATCAAGCCGCTGAACGAGGACTACATCGGCGTGTTGCGCGCCATCGATCCGAAGAGCGGCAAGGAAGTCTGGCGCTACAAGAACTACGCACCGCTGTGGGGTGGAGTGCTGGCGACCAAGGGCAACCTGGTATTCACCGGCAACCCGGAAGGCTACCTGATGGCCTTCGACGCCAAGAGCGGCAAGAAGCTCTACCAGTTCAACACCGGCTCGGGCGTGATCGCCTCGCCGATCACCTGGGAAATGGACGGCGAGCAGTACGTCACCGTGCTGTCCGGCTGGGGTGGTGCGGTACCGCTGTGGGGCGGCGAAGTGGCCAAGCGGATCAAGGATCTGGATCAGGGCGGGATGATCTGGACCTTCAAGCTGCCCAAGGCAGATGCCATCGCCAAGCGCTGATCGCACCTGACACGCACAAGCCGGCCACGCGCCGGCTTGTTCGTTTGTGCCCCGGCCAAAGCGGCCGTCTACGACCAAGGCACCATGGCCCGCCGCTGCGGCGCGGCGCCTAATGCTGCGACAACCAGAACAGGGCCGACGTCTGCAGTGGCCCGATGCGAGGTGCGCGATGTTCGCCCAACGATGGCTTTCCCTGCTGCCCGGCCTGCTCCAGTTGCTCGGGCTGCTTCTGCTGCTGTACTGGCAACCGCGTGGCTGGCTGGCGCTGGCCGCCTGCGTGCCGCTGCTGATCCTGTTGCTCGGCCTGCCGGCGCTGCTTCGTGGGCGGCGCTCGCCGGAGCCGGCAAGCACGGCCGACGAGGCGCTGGCCGGGCTCAGCCGCGAGCTGTCGCAGACCACCACGCACAATGCCCTGTCGGCCGCCGAGGTGGCCTATGCGGTGAAGCAGCTGGCCGCGCGCCAGGCCTCGCAACTGCAGGGTGCGGCCAGCATAGTGGCCAGCGCCGAAGTGATGATCGCCACCGAGGAGCAGACCCGCGTGCTCGGCCAGCAGGCCCTGGCGGCTGCCTGCGCGGTGCGCCACAGCAGCGACGACGGGCGCCAGGTGGTGCAGCAGAGCATCCAGCGCATGCACCAGCTGAGCGAGCGGGCCAGTGCCAGCCGCGAGCTGATCGAGGCCCTCAGTCAGCGCAGCGAGGATATCCAGCGGGTTACCCAGGTGATCCAGGCGATTGCCAGCCAGACCAATCTGCTGGCGCTCAACGCGGCCATCGAGGCGGCGCGGGCCGGCGAGTACGGGCGCGGTTTCGCGGTGGTCGCCGACGAGGTGCGCGGGCTGGCCGGGCGCACCGCCAGCGCCACCGAGGAGGTCGGCCAGATGGTCGGCGAGATCCAGCGCCAGACCGCCGCCGTGGTCGAGCAGATCCGCCAGCTGGCCGTGGATCTGACGGCCGGGGTCGGCACCGCCGAGCAGGCCGGCAGCAGCCTGGAGCATATCGCCGGGCTGGCGCAGGGGGTGGAAAGCCAGCTCGGCGAAATCGCCCGTGGCACCGAGGTCAATCGCGAGCAGCTGGGCAGCCTGTTCGCCGCCGTCGAGCAGATGCGCGTCGAACTGCTCGACAGCGAGGCCGACACCCGCCGCCTGGGCGCCGCGGCCGAGCGCCTGGAAGGGCAGGCCGAGCAGATCAGCGAACGACTCAGCAGCGTGGCCCTGGACGACTACCACCAGCGCGCCTATGACCTGGCCCGCGATGGTGCCGCAGCGATTGCCGCGCAGTTCGAGAAGGATCTCGATAGCGGGAAGGTCAGCCTCGACGATCTGTTCGACCGCCACTACCAGGAGCAGCCCGGCACCTTCCCGAGCAAGTACCGCACACGCTTCGATGCCTACACCGACCGCGTCCTGCCGGCCATCCAGGAGCCCCTGCTGAGCGGCCACGAGGGCCTGGTGTTCGCCATCGCCTGCACCGCCGAAGGCTATGTGCCGACCCACAACCAGGCGTTCAGCGCGCCGCCCACGGGCGACCGCCAGCGCGACATGGCGGCCAGTCGCAGCAAGCGCCTGTTCAACGATCGCACTGGCATCCGCTGCGGCAGCCACCAGCAGCCGCTGCTGCTGCAGACCTACACCCGCGACACCGGCGAGCTGATGCACGACCTGTCGGTGCCGATCCATATCCGCGGCCGCCACTGGGGCGGCTTGCGCCTGGGCTACAAGCCGCAGCAGGCGCTGCGCGGCGAGCCAGTGCGGGATGGGCTAGGGTCAACGGCGCGACCGCCGGCGCACCGCTTCCAAACATCTACTACCAAATGAGGAGCGCTTCTGGCCCTTGGGCGCATACCCGCGCCGCAGAGCGGCTGCAAAGATTCGACCATGACCTGTCCCATGCCCGGTGCAGGCTCCAACAGTAGAAGAGAGGCCCATCATGATCTATGCACAACCCGGAACCCCAGGTGCTGTGGTGTCCTTCAAACCGCGCTATGGCAACTTCATCGGCGGCGAATTCGTGGCGCCGCTCAAGGGCGAATATTTCACCAACACCTCGCCGGTCAACGGCCAGGTGATCGCCGAGTTCCCGCGCTCCACGGCCGAAGATGTCGAGAAGGCCCTGGATGCCGCCCATGCTGCCGCCGATGCCTGGGGTCGCACTTCGGTGCAGGCTCGCTCGCTGGTGCTGCTGAAGATTGCCGACCGCATCGAGGCCAACCTCGAAGCCCTGGCCGTGGCCGAGACCTGGGACAACGGCAAGGCCGTGCGCGAGACGCTGAACGCCGACGTGCCGCTGGCCGCCGACCACTTCCGCTACTTCGCCGGCTGCATCCGTGCCCAGGAAGGCAGCGCCGCGGAGATCGACGACAACACCGCTGCCTACCACTTCCACGAGCCGCTGGGCGTGGTCGGGCAGATCATCCCGTGGAACTTCCCGCTGCTGATGGCCGCCTGGAAGCTGGCCCCGGCCCTGGCCGCCGGCAACTGCGTGGTACTCAAGCCGGCCGAGCAGACCCCGCTGTCGATCATGGTGCTGGCCGAGCTGATCGGCGACCTGCTGCCGCCGGGTGTACTCAACATCGTCCAGGGCTTCGGCCGCGAAGCCGGCCAGGCCCTGGCCACCAGCACGCGCATCGCCAAGATCGCCTTCACCGGCTCCACCCCGGTGGGCTCGCACATCATGCGTTGCGCGGCCGAGAACATCATCCCGAGCACGGTCGAGCTGGGCGGCAAGAGCCCCAACATCTTCTTCGAGGACATCATGCGCGCCGAGCCGGCGTTCATCGAGAAAGCCGCCGAAGGCCTGGTGCTGGCCTTCTTCAACCAGGGCGAGGTGTGCACCTGCCCGTCGCGCGCACTGGTGCAGGAGTCGATCTTCGAACCCTTCATGCTCGAGGTGCAGAAGAAGATCAAGGCGATCAAGCGCGGCAACCCGCTGGACACCGAAACCATGGTCGGTGCCCAGGCGTCCCAGCAGCAGTACGAGAAGATCCTCTCCTACCTCGACATCGCCCAGCAGGAAGGCGCACAGCTGCTCGCCGGCGGCAACTCCGAGCGCCTGGCCGGCGATCTGGCCAGCGGCTATTACATCCAGCCGACCCTGCTCAAGGGCCACAACAAGATGCGCGTGTTCCAGGAAGAGATCTTCGGCCCGGTGGTCGGCGTCACCACCTTCAAGGACGAGGCCGAGGCCCTGGCCATCGCCAACGACACCGAGTTCGGCCTGGGCGCCGGCGTGTGGACCCGCGACATCAACCGTGCCTACCGCATGGGCCGCGGGATCAAGGCCGGCCGCGTGTGGACCAACTGCTACCACCTGTACCCGGCGCACGCCGCGTTCGGCGGCTACAAGAAGTCCGGTGTCGGTCGCGAGACCCACAAGATGATGCTCGACCACTACCAGCAGACCAAGAACCTGCTGATCAGCTACGACATCAACCCGCTCGGCTTCTTCTGATCGACCTTGGCTGCGGTCGGTGCCTGGCACTGTCCGCAGCCTTTTTTTCATCGTGCACAGGGACTGTGCGGATCGGTCGGCAGGCTGCACTGGGCGGCCGGCGAGCGGCGCATGCGCGGTTCGCTGGCAGCGTTTACCCGTCGACGGATCGTCATCGGCGCGGCCCATGGGTCGCGCTTTTTTTTACCCGGAATTCCCCTGGGGGCAGCGCGCGCAGCGGCTTCTGCTGTCCGGATGCGCACGGCGTACAGAAGCCTGCGGGCCTACCAAGGTCAGCGCAATCTACTCCCAAAGTACCATTTGGCCGCCTGCCGTCCGGGGGCTTAATGGAGTTGCCGGAATGCCCCGGCGGCATAACAAGAGGAAGTTGCGATGTGGACTAAACCCGCCTTCACCGACCTGCGCATTGGTTTCGAAGTGACCCTCTACTTCGCCAATCGCTGAGCCCCGTGCCCCGGTTCTGCCGGGGCCTTCCGTCGGTACCTCGCCATGTACATACAGATTCTCGGCTCCGCCGCTGGCGGCGGTTTCCCCCAGTGGAACTGCAATTGCCGCAACTGCCACGGGCTGCGCAGCGGCAGCCTGAAGGCGCGGCCGCGCACCCAGTCGTCGATTGCCCTGTCCGATGACGGCGTGCACTGGATCCTGTGCAACGCCTCGCCGGATATCCGCGCGCAGATCGATGGCTTCGCCCCCCTGCAGCCGGCCCGCGCCGTGCGTGACAGCGGCATCGCCGCGGTGATCCTGCTGGACAGCCAGATCGACCACACCACCGGCCTGCTCAGCCTGCGCGAAGGCTGCCCGCACCAGGTCTGGTGCACGCAGATGGTCTACCAGGATCTGAGCAGCGGCTTTCCGCTGTTCAACATGCTACGCCACTGGCCGGGCGGCGGCCTGCACTGGCAGCCGATCGACCTGACCGGCAGCTTCATCGTCCCGGCCTGTCCGAACCTGCTGTTCACCCCGCTGCCGCTGGACAGCGCGGCGCCGCCCTATTCGCCGCACCGCAACGACCCGCGCCCCGGCGACAACATCGGCCTGCTGGTGCGCGACCTCAACACTGGCGGCACGCTGTTCTACGCCCCCGGCCTGGGCCGGGTAGACGAGGCGCTGCGGGCACGCATGGCCAGCGCCGACTGCCTGCTGGTGGACGGTACCTTCTGGCAGGACGACGAAATGATCCGCTGCGAAGTCGGCAGCCAGCTCGGCAGCGCCCTCGGCCACCTGCCGCAGAGCGGCGCCGGCGGCATGCTCGCGGTGCTCGACGGCCTGCCGGCGCGCAAGGTGCTGATCCACATCAACAACACCAACCCGATCCTCGACGAGAACTCGGCCGAGCGCGCCGAGCTGAGTGCGCGTGGCATCGAGGTCGCCTTCGATGGCATGAGCATCGAGTTGTAGGGCATGCGGGGCCGCACTGGCCGCGCGCAGCAGAACCTAGACCGGATGAGCCAGGCGCAAGCCCGGTACCCGGCGGAGAAGACGATGAACCAGACAGCCATGAGCCCCAGCGAATTCGAGCAGGCCCTGCGTGCCAAGGGCGCCTGCTATCACATTCACCACCCGTTCCATGTCGCCATGTACCAGGGCCGCGCCAGCCGCGAGCAGATCCAGGGCTGGGTGGCTAACCGCTTCTACTACCAGGTGAACATCCCGCTCAAGGATGCTGCGATCCTGGCCAACTGCCCTGATCGCGACACCCGCCGCGAGTGGATCCAGCGCATCCAGGATCACGATGGCGCCCCAGGTGAGGAGGGCGGCATCGAGGCCTGGCTGCGCCTGGCCGAGGCAGTCGGCCTGCAGCGTGAGCAGGTGCTGTCGCAGGAGCTGGTGCTGCCCGGGGTGCGCTTCGCCGTGGATGCCTACGTCAACTTCGCCCGCCGCGCCAGCTGGCAGGAAGCGGCCAGCAGCTCGCTGACCGAGCTGTTCGCCCCGCAGATCCACCAGTCGCGCCTGGACAGCTGGCCGCAGCACTACCCGTGGATCGATCCGGCCGGCTACGACTACTTCCGCAAGCGCCTCAAGGAAGCGCGCCGCGATGTCGAGCATGGCCTGCGCATCACCCTCGAGCACTACCGCACCCGCGAGGCCCAGGAACGCATGCTGGAAATCCTGCAATTCAAGCTCGACGTACTGTGGAGCATGCTCGACGCCATGAGCATGGCCTACGAGCTGGAACGCCCGCCCTACCACACAGTGACCCGCGAACGGGTCTGGCACCGGGGGATCGCGCTATGACTGCCGTGCTCGCCGACACCACTCGCCGCCCGCTGCCCGGGCCTGCCGAGGCACCGCCGCGTGCCGCTGACGGAGACTCGACCTTGAACGATTGCATCCTGCTCAAAGTGCCGAGCATCCGCCGCGGCTTCCGTCTGCAGTTCGAGCCGGTGCAGGGCTGCCACGTGCTGCTCTACCCGGAGGGCATGATCAAGCTCAACGACAGCGCCGGCGAGATCCTGCGCGAAGTGGACGGCCGGCGCTGCGTGGCGACCATCATCGCCGACCTGCAGGGACGCTTCCCGGAAATCCCGGGTATCGACGAAGACATCCTGGCGTTTCTCGAGGTGGCCCATGCACAGTTCTGGATCGAGCTTCAGTAAGCCCGGGCATGAGCCCGGCCCGCCGTTCTGGCTGCTGGCCGAGCTGACCTACCGTTGCCCGCTGCAGTGCCCGTACTGCTCCAACCCGCTGGACTTCGCCCGCCAGGGCGAGGAGCTGTCCACGGCCGAATGGATCGAGGTATTTCGCCAGGCCCGAGAACTGGGCGCCGCCCAGCTGGGCTTTTCCGGTGGCGAGCCGCTGGTGCGCCAGGACTTGCCGGAGCTGATCCACGCGGCCCGCGAGCTGGGCTACTACACCAACCTGATCACCTCCGGCATCGGCCTCACCGAAGCCAAGGTGGCGGCCTTTGCCGAGGCCGGGCTGGATCATATCCAGATCAGCTTCCAGGCCGCCGACGAGGAGCTCAACAACCTGCTCGCCGGCAGCGGCAAGGCCTATGCGCAGAAGGTCGCCATGGCCCGTGCGGTGAAGGCCCACGGCTACCCGATGGTGCTCAACTTCGTCACCCACCGGCACAACATCGACCGCATCGAGCAGATCATCGAGCTGTGCCTGGAGCTAGAAGCCGACTTCGTCGAGCTGGCCACCTGTCAGTTCTACGGCTGGGCCCAGCTCAACCGCGCCGGCCTGCTGCCGAGCAAGGCGCAGCTGGAGCGTGCCGAACGCATCACCAACGAGTATCGGGCCAGGCTGGCGGCGCAGAATCATCCGTGCAAGCTGATCTTCGTCACCCCCGACTACTACGAGGAGCGCCCCAAGGCCTGCATGAACGGCTGGGGCAACCTGTTCCTCGACGTCACCCCGGATGGCACCGCGCTGCCGTGCCACAGCGCGCGCCAGCTGCCGGTGCAGTTCCCCAATGTGCGCGAGCACGACCTGCGCCATATCTGGTACGACTCCTTCGGCTTCAACCGCTTCCGTGGCGATGACTGGATGCCCGAGCCCTGCCGCAGCTGCGACGAGAAGGCCAAGGACTTCGGCGGCTGCCGCTGCCAGGCCTTCCTGCTCACCGGCGATGCCAGCAACGCCGACCCGGTGTGCAGCAAGTCGGCGCACCACGGCCAGATTCTCGCCGCGCGCGAGGAGGCCGAGCACGCACCGCTGGGGCTGGAGAGCCTGACGTTCCGCAATGAAAAAGCCTCGCGGATCATCTGCAAGGCCTGATGCCGGCATGGGTAGCCATGACGCGCTCGAGCCATCCTGGTCGGCTTCCCAGGCCGCCGCGGCTGCGCGTGATTTCGCCGAGCTGCATGCCGCCCATGGCGGCCTGCTGTGGGTCGAGTTCGATCCCGTTCAGGCGCGCTGTGCGCTGCTGTGGTGGCACGTCGGCCAGCGCCGCGAGCTGACGCCGCCCGGCTTCTCGGTGCGCAGCAAGGTCTACGAGTACGGCGGTGGCGCCTGTTGCCCGACCGCCACGGGCGTGGCTTTCGTCAACGAGGCGGATCAGCAGGTCTACCACCTCGAACTGGCGCCCGGCAGTAGCCCGCAGGCGCTCGGCGGGCGCCCCGGTTGCCGCTATGGCGACCTGGCTTTCGTCGCTGCCTGGCAGGCGCTGCTGGCCGTGGAGGAAAGCCGCGAGGAAGGCGCAGTGCTGCACCGCATCGTGCGCCTGGGCCTGGATGGGCGCCGCCGGGTGCTGGTGGAGGGCGCCGACTTCTATGCCGCACCGACTGTCGATGCACAGGCCAGGCGCCTGGTGTGGATCGAGTGGCAACGCCCGCACCTGCCGTGGACGACCACCCGCCTGTACCAGCGCCAGTTCGACGGGCAGGACTGGGGGCGTAGCGAATGCCTGGCCGGCAGTGCGGGCGGCGAATCCCTGCAGCAGCCGCGCTTCGATGCTCAGGGCCGGCTGTGGGTGATTTCCGATCGCCAGGGCTGGTGGCAGCCCTGGCTGTGCGAGCCGGGCGCCAGTAGCCCGCTGATGCCACCCCACGACCATGCACCGGCACCCTGGCAGCTGGGCGGGCGCAGCTTCCTTGCACTGGAGTCGGGCGGCTTGCTGGCCAGCCGCAGCGAGCAGGGCGACGCTGTGCTGGTGGAATACCTGCCCGATGGTGGCGAGCGCCGCCTGGCCGGCGAGTTCCGCCGCTTCCGCGCCCTGGCGGCGGATGCCGGGCATTTCTACTGCATCGCCGGTTCGCCGCAGCGCTTGCCGGCGGTACTGGCGATAGCCCGGGATAGCGGCCAGGTGCAGGTTCTTGCCGGCGGCGAGGAGCCGCTGGCGCCCGCGCAGCTGTCGTTGCCCGCGGCCTTCAGCTACCCCAGCGGTGCCGGCGAAACTGCCCATGGCTACTTCTACGCCGCCCAGGGCGGCGAGCCCAACCCGCCGCTGCTGGTGTTCCTGCATGGCGGGCCGACGTCGGCCTGCTACCCGGTGTTCGATGCACGCATCCCGTTCTGGACGCAGCGCGGTTTTGCCGTGGCCGACCTCAACTACCGTGGCAGCAGTGGCTTCGGCCGGGCCTACCGGCTGCGCCTGCAGGAAAGCTGGGGGCAGATCGAGGTGGAGGATATCCGCGCCGCCATCGCGCACCTGGCGGCAGCCGGGCACATCGACCCGGCGCGGGTGTTCGTGCGCGGCGCCAGTGCCGGTGGCTACAGCGCGCTGTGCGCCCTGGCCCGGCTACCCGGCCTGCGCGGCGGCGCCAGCCTGTACGGGGTCAGCGACCCGCTGGCGCTGCGCCGGGTTACCCACAAGTTCGAGGCGGACTACCTCGACTGGCTGCTTGGCGACCCGCAACGGCACCCCGCTCGCTACCGCGAGCGCACACCGCTGCAGCAGGCCGGGCGTATCCGCGTGCCGGTGATCTTCTTCCAGGGCGGGCGCGATGCCGTGGTGGTGCCGCAGCAGACCGAAGCCATGGTGGCGGCCCTGCGCGACAACGGCGTGGCGGTGGAGTACTGCCTGTTCGCCGACGAAGGTCACGGCTTTCGCCAGGCCGTGCACCTGGCCGAGGCGCTGCAGCGCGAGTGGCATTTCTACTGCGCGCTGCTGGCCTCGACCTGAGCGCGGCAGCCCAGGCCGGACGCCGCTTCCCCATGGGGCCAAGGTCGCATTGCAAAGGTGGGGGATTTCAGTAGGCTGGAATCATCGCCAATAACAACAATGCAGGCTGTGGTCATGAGCCAACCCCTGAGCGCTCTGCGCAAATTCGTCTCCCCGGAGATCATCTTCGGCGCCGGCAGTCGGCATAGCGTCGGCAACTACGCCAGCAACTTCGGCGCGCGCAAGGTGCTGGTGGTGTCCGACCCCGGTGTGCAGGCCGCCGGTTGGGTGGCCGATGTCGAGGCCAGCCTGCAGGCCAATGATCTGGACTACTGCCTGTATACCCAGGTCTCGCCCAACCCGCGGGTGGAGGAGGTGATGCAGGGCGCCGAGCTGTACCGCAGCGAGGGTTGCAACGTGATAGTCGCGGTCGGCGGCGGCAGCCCGATGGATTGCGCCAAGGGCATCGGCATCGTGGTTGCCCACGGCCGCAGTATCCTCGAGTTCGAGGGCGTGGACACCATCCGCGTGCCCAGCCCGCCGCTGATCCTGATTCCCACTACCGCCGGTACCTCGGCGGATGTCTCGCAGTTCGTGATCATCTCCAACCAGCAGGAGCGCATGAAGTTCTCCATCGTCAGCAAGGCGGTGGTGCCCGATGTGTCGCTGATCGACCCGGAAACCACCCTGAGCATGGATCCGTTCCTCTCCGCCTGTACCGGCATCGACGCCCTGGTGCATGCCATTGAGGCCTTCGTTTCCACCGGCAGCGGGCCGCTCACCGACAGCCATGCGCTGGAGGCCATGCGCCTGATCAACGGCAACCTGGTGCAGATGATCGCCAACCCGACGGACATCGTCCTGCGCGAGAAGATCATGCTCGGTAGCATGCAGGCCGGGCTGGCCTTCTCCAATGCCATTCTCGGCGCCGTGCATGCCATGAGCCACAGCCTCGGCGGCTTCCTCGACCTGCCCCACGGCCTGTGCAACGCGGCGCTGGTCGAACACGTGGTGGCGTTCAACTACAGCGCCGCGCCGGAGCGCTTCAAGGTGATTGCCGAGACGTTCGGCATCGATTGTCGCGGCCTCACCAGCAACCAGATGCGCGAGCGCCTGGTGCAGCACCTGATCGGCTTCAAGCGCGCAGTCGGTTTCACCGAACACCTGGGCGGGCAGGGCGTCAGCCTGGCCGATATCCCGTTCCTCTCGCGCCACGCCATGGAAGACCCCTGCATCCTCACCAACCCGCGGCAATCCAGCCAGCGGGATGTCGAGGTGGTGTATGCCGAAGCCCTCTGACAGCCGCAACGAGGCCCTGGCCGGCCTGCTCGGCCTGGGCAGCCAGTCGGTACGCAAGAGCCACTACCCGGAACTGCTGGCGCGCCTGGAAGAGCTGGAAACCGAGCGCAACCGCTACAAATGGCTGTTCGAGAACGCCGTGCACGGCATCTTCCAGGCCAGCCTGGGCGAGGGCCTGCAGGCCGCCAACCCGGCGCTGGCGCGCATGCTCGGCTATGCCGATGCGCAGCAGATGCCATGGAGCCTGAGCGACCTGGCCGAGCAGCTGTTCGTTGCCGGCCGCGCCGAGATGCAGCAGATCCGCGCCACCCTGGAGCGTCAGGGCAGCCTGCTGGGCTACGAGACCTGCCTACGGCGGCGCGACGGCAGCACCATCACGGTGATCATGAACCTGCTGGTCAAGCCGGACGAGCCGGGGCTGTTCGAGGGTTTCGTCGCCGATATCAGCGAGCGCAAGCAGGCCCAGCAGCGCCTGCAACAGCTCAACGACGAGCTGGAACAACGGGTGGTCGGCCGCACCGAGGAGTTGCGCCAGGCCCGCGATGCGGCGCAGGAGGCCAACCACAGTAAGGACAAGTTCCTCGCCGCTGCCAGCCACGACCTGCTGCAGCCGCTGAATGCCGCGCGCCTGCTGATCTCCACCCTGCGCGAGCGGTGCCTGCCCGACGCCGAACTGACCCTGGTGGAGCGCGCGCACCATGCCCTGGAAGGCGCCGAGGAGCTGCTGGCCGACCTGCTGGATATTTCCCGTCTGGATCAGGCCGCCGTACGCCCCGATCCGGCGGTATACCGCCTCGATGAACTGCTGGCGCCGCTGGCCTCGGAGTTCCAGCCGGTGGCCGAGGCTGCCGGCCTGCGTCTGCGTCTGCGCCTGCACGCTCCGGCGCTGGCGGTGCGCACCGACCTGCGCCTGCTCTCACGCATCCTGCGCAACCTCTTGAGCAATGCCTGTCGCTACACCCGCGAGGGCGGCGTGCTGCTGGCCGCCCGCCGGCGCGGCGAGCATGTGCGCCTGGAGGTGTGGGACAGCGGCCAGGGCATTCCGGCCGACCAGCTGCAGGCGATCTTCCAGGAGTTCAAGCAGCTGGAGCTGGCGCGCGGCCAGGAGCGCAAGGGCGTGGGACTGGGCCTGGCGATTGTCGAGCGCATCGCTACCATCCTCGGCTGCCGGGTCGAGGTGCGCTCGCGACCGGGGCGCGGCTCGGTGTTCGCCCTCGAGGTGCCGCTGGCCGCCACCAGCGAGCTGCCGGTCAAGACCGAGCGGGCCGAGCCGAGTCTTGGCGATCCGCTGCCGGGGCGGCGTCTGCTGGTGCTGGACAACGAGCCGAGCATTCTCGAGAGCATGGCCGCGCTGCTCGGCCAGTGGGGCTGCCAGGTGCTCACTGCGCAGGATCAGACCCAGGCCCTGGCCGTGCTGCAAGGCCAGGCGCCGGAGGTGATACTCGCCGACTACCACCTGGACGACGGGGTGACCGGCTGCGAAGTGGTGCAGGGGCTGTGTCAGCACTTCAGCCGCGACATTCCGGTGGTGATGATCACCGCCGACCGCAGCGAGCGCTGCCTCAGCGAGCTGCAGCACCGCAACATCCCGTTGCTCAACAAACCGCTCAAGCCAGGCAAGCTGCGCGCGGTACTCAGCCAGTTGCTGGGCTGAGGGCCGTCTTCGCTCAGTCCACCCGGTGCAGGGTGTTGAGATGGTAGAAGGTCACGCGGCCGCCTTCGCTGGCCGCGCCGTAGTTGTCCTGCACATAGGCGCCGGCCTTGAAGTACAGCTGCTGCCGGCCCCAGCTGCTGCTCAGCTGGCGGTAGTAGGAGCCGTTGTCATCGTCGCTGTCGATACGGATGCCCAGGCGTCCGCTGCGGGTGATGCGCAGCTGGTAGCTGAAGCGCTCGTCGAGCGTGACGTTCTCGACCAGGGTGATGTTCTGCACATCACTGTCGCCCGGCTGCTTGCGCAGCAGCGCCTCGATCCGGCCCGTGCCGTTCACATAGTGATACTGCAGCTTGAGCAGGGGATCGTTGGCACTGCCCGGTTCGTCCTTGCTGTGGATCTGGCCGATCACCAGCTTGTTCTTGCTCGGCACCTGCTGCACCGACAGCACGGCGCTGAGGATGTTGTCGGCGTCGTCGTAGTACCAGTTGTGCAGCGTGCCGTCGCGGTGAGTCTCGCGCAGTTCGCTACGCGGGTAGCGGGCGCTGGCGGTACGCGAGCCGTTGACCGGCACCCAGAAGACCACGCTGCTGCCCTGGGGGCGGAAGTACTGGCTGCTGTAGCCGGCATTGAGACGTTCGGTGCTGATCAGGGTGGCCGAGGAAGTGGCGGGAACGCTGAGGTTCCAGGTCGTCAGGTCGAGCATGGTGGGCGCTTGCCTTGTCTGTCGAAAGTGATTCCGACCGCTCTAGTCCGGCAAGTTCAGGCGTTGTGCAGATTCTGGACGAATGGTGCCGCTGCTGCGCCAGAAAGCAGAAGCCCTGCAGGGCAGGGCTTCGGGACGTTCGTTTGGAGTGGCGGGCGGCTAGGCGGCGGCCGAATTGCCGATCAGCATGCCGTGCTGCACGCGGAACAGGTGCCCGCTGATGCGCAGGGTGAACGGCTCACGGGCGACTATCACCGCTCCGTCCTGCAGCAGCCCTTCGATGTGTTGACGCAGCGCGAGAAACTTCCGTTGTTCCTTCATCGGAAACCTCCTGTGTGGGTTTAGATGAGCGTACCAAGCTTTGTGACGGATTCGACATATGTTGCCCGGCTAAAGCGTGATTTGTTTCACGTTTCTGGCTGGCTATCGGCCATCTTCTGGGCTAGCAGCCGTGTAGGCGGTCGAGCGGGGGGCCGAAGAGGTAGGCGTGGCGGCCAGATTTTTCGCTGGACTAGATAGGGGCAGAAAGCAAAAAGCCCTGCAGGTGCAGGGCTTTTTGCTTTGGGATTCTGGAGCGGGTGAAGGGAATCGAACCCTCGTTATCAGCTTGGGAAGCTGGAGTAATGCCATTATACGACACCCGCTTTTGCGGGGGACTTTGTACCAGAATCGCCTGTGCAGGTGAAGCCGCAGCGCAAGAAAAAGCCGCTGTGCCTGGCGAGCGCCAGCCGGCAGCAGCGGGGCGGGCCGCTGCCGGTGCGCCGGTTCAACCGACCAGGGCGCTGTCTTCCAGAACCGCGGCCTGGCGCTGGCGGCTGCCGAGCGGTGGCAGCAGGAAGGCCAGCAGGGCGTCGCGGGTTTGCAGCCAGGCGGCCTTGTGTTCCATGTCGAGGAAGTGGCCGGCCTGGCCGATGGTGCGAAATTCGCAGTGCTGTACATGCTGGGTGAACATGCGGGCATCCTGCGCGGTGGTGTATTCGTCCCACTCGCCGTTGACGAATAGCAGCGGAATTTCAATCTGCCCGGCGAAGCTGATGCACGAACGGCCGCCGTTGTTCAGCACGTTTTCCACGTGGAAGCTCATCTGGTCGTATTCGTAGCGCTCCAGCCCGGTGACATGCCGGTGGTTGTAGCGTTTGAACAGTGACGGCAGGTGTTTGCCAATAGTGCCGTTGAGCACCATGCCGATGCTTTCACGGTCGTACTCGCGCATGACGATCAGGCCGCTGCGCAGGTAGCCGAGCATGGCCGAGTTGACGATGGGCGAGAACGAGTTGATCACCGCGCGTTTGATTCGCCGCGGTTTACGGGCCAGGGCTTGCAGGGTCGCGATGCCGCCCCAGGAGAACGACAGCACGATGTCGCAGGCGAAGTGCTCGACCAGCTCGAGGAGGATGTCGGCTTCCTCTTCGCGGCTCATGAAGCGGGTGTGTTGATTGTGTTCGCGCGACTGCCCGGCATAGGGCAGGTCGAACAGCACCACGTTGAAGTGGGGGTGGAGATAACGCACCGTCTGCGCGAAGGATGCCGTGGTCGACAGCGAGCCATTGACCAGGATGATGGTCTGCTCGGCGCTGTCGGCGCGATAGAACTCCGTATAAACGCGGTATTGCCCCTGAATATCCAGCACAGCGGTTTCTGCTTTCATCTTGCATGCCCCTGAGTACGGCGTTGCGGGCGCGCAGCCGCAATGGTTCGGCTGCGCGAGCGTAGACAGGTAGGCATATGCCTGGATAACGGGGCCTTGGTCGGCGGGTACTGGCTGGCCGACGATTGTTGTTAGCGGCGGGGTGTTTTTCCGATCCGGGGCATCGACCAGTCAGGCTCGATGTGGGCAGACCCGTTTGCGGCGCCGTGGCGCCTTCGATCTGGAAAAAAGCTTCTTAGATGTTTTGTGAGACTTATCGGTCACATAAAGACCGTTGAGTGGATTCAAGCAGGCTTGTGTTACCGATGCAAGTCAGTCGTGCGGCTGCGCGCCGATCTTCTGCCGGACGGTCTATGCCTCAGACCAGAGCGATTTCCGCGGTGCTGAGCGGGCGGTATTCGCCGGGGCGCAGGGCGGGGTCGAGAGCCAGCGGGCCCATGCGTTCGCGGTGCAGGCCGATGACCTTGTTCTGGAAGTGGCCGAACATGCGCTTGACCTGGTGGTAGCGGCCCTCGTGCAGGGTCAGCAGGGCGCAGTGGTCATCCAGTATCTGCAGCTCGGCGGGCAGGGTGGTGAGGTTCTCGTAGGCGAAGTACAGGCCGCGGGCGAATACCTCGGCGTACTCGGCGGTGATCGGCTGTTCGGTGCTGACCCGGTAGACCTTGCCCAGGCGGCTGCGTGGTTCGGTGAGGCGGCGCGACCACAGGCCGTCGTTGGTGATGAGCAGCAGGCCGGTGGTGGTCAGGTCGAGGCGCCCGCCGATATGCAGCTCGTGCTTGTCCGGCTCGTCGAGCAGGTCGAGCACGGTGCGGTGCTCGGGGTGTTCGGTGGCGCTGACCACGCCGGCCGGCTTGTTGAGCATGAAGTAGCGTGCCGGCTTGCCGGCCTGCAGCAGTTCGTCGTCCAGTTCGATGCGGCTGAACTCGCGCACCTCGAAGCGAGCATCGCTGACCGTCTGGCCATCCACCCGCAGGCGCCCGGCGGCCAGCAACAGGCGCGCATCGGCGCGGCTGAAGCGCGGCAGGTTGCTGAGGAAACGGTCGAGGCGCATGACTACTCGGGCTGGCCGTGCTCGGCCAGGGCGCGCAGGCAGTTGGGGCAGAGGCAGCTCTGTTCGCGCCACTCGGCGGGCAGCTCGTCGAGGGCGCCGGGCGCGAGCGGGGTATGGAAGCACCAGCAGTCCTGCACCGGTGCGTCCTGCCCGGCCTGGGCGCAGTGGTTCAGCTGGCCGCAGCGCGGGCAGCGTGTCGCATCGCTCATTGCGCCAGCCCGAAGGGCTCTTCGCAGACGCGGTTGCGTCCGGACTGCTTGGCCCGGTACAGGGCGCGGTCGGCGCGGGCGATCAGGCGGTCGAGGCTGTCCTCGCCATGCACTTCGGTCAGGCCGATGCTGGTGGTGATGCGCAGGTTGACGCCGTTGAACTGGAACACGGCCTGCTCGGTCTGCTGGCGGATCTTCTCGGCCAACTGGCGGGCGGTACTGGCGCCGGTGTCCTTGAGCAGCAGGATGAATTCCTCGCCACCCCAGCGGCAGATGATGTCGGACTGCCGCAGGTTGTCCTGCAGGGCCACCGCGAAGCCGCGCAGCACCTGGTCGCCGGCCAGGTGACCGTGGGTGTCGTTGAGCTGCTTGAACAGGTCGAGGTCGATCAGCAGGGCACTCAGCGGGTGCTGGTTGCGCTGCGCCTCGTGCAGGGCCTGGCTGGCCAGCAGGTCGAAGCCGCGGCGGTTGGGCAGGCCGGTGAGCACGTCGGTGGTGGCCAGGGCGGCGATGCGCTGCTGATAGCGGCGGGTGGCCAGGTAGACCAGGGCCAGCACCACGTTGCTGATCAGGGCGCAGATCAGCAGGTTGAGGTAGAGGCTGTGGCGGATGCCGGCGAGGGCGCCTTCCTCGTGCTTGTCGACGAACAGGTACCAGTCCAGCTCGGGGATATAGCGTACGTTGAGGAAGTGGCTGCGATCATGTTCCTGGTAGCTGAAGCTGCCGCTCTGCGGCTTGGGCAGCAGGCTGTCCAGGCCGGTAATCTCGCTCAGCGCCTGGCCGCGGCGGGCCCCCTGCGGGCCGCCCTGGGCACCGGTCAGCACCAGGCGGCCATTGGCGTCGGCGAAGTACACGCTGCGCCCGTAGCGCTGCTGATAGTCGTCCACCAGCTTGACCACCGCGTCCACGGTCAGGCCGACCCCGGCCACGCCAATGAAGTTGTTCTGGTAGTCGAACACCTTGAAGTTGATGAAGAAGGTCAGGCGGTCGCCGTTGGCCATGTCCGGGTCGACGCTGATCTCGTAGGGCTCGCTCATGCTGCGCACACGGAAGTACCAGGCATCGCGCAGCACGTCTTCGTGCACCTGCTTGAGCACGCCCTTGGCCTGGTAGTAGGTGTGGGTCTGTTCCGAGATAAAGAAGCTGGTGAAGGTGCCGTAGTGATCCTGGATCTCGCGCAGATAGCGGGTCATGGGCTCGGCATTCTGCTCGCCGGCCAGGGCCCAGTCGCGCAGGAAGGTGTCGCGCGACATCATCGAGGCGATCAGTGTCGGGCGGATCAGATCCTTCTGGATCTCCGAGTAGATATTGTCCGAGGTCAGCGGCAGCTCGGTGTTGACGATGTTGTGGCGGATGCTGTCGCGCGAGGCGTAGTAGCTGACCAGGCTGGTGGCGAGAAAACCGCCCAGCAGCAGAAACATCAGCAACAGAAGCAGCGTGACTTGAGCCTTGCGGGACGTGCTGAGCGGCATGAAGGAGGTGCCCTGGTGGGAGTGCGCCATGCTAGCGTGCCGCGCGGGCCGGCGTCACCGACCGGCGCGGAATTTCCTGCTGGCAAATGGTCGCGGCCAGCGCCTCAGGCCTTGCTCTGCAGGTAGGCCTTCCAACCGCCGAAGCGAGTGATGTCCTCGGCACCGGCCAGTCCATACGGCTCGCAGATAAAGCCGCTTTCCCAGCTGCCATCGGCCAGCTGCACCTTGCCCAGGCCCAGCGGTGCGGGGATGCCGGTGAGGAACGAGCCCAGCTCGGCGCTCGGCAGTTCCCAGACCTCCACGGCGATGGCCACGCCGCCCTCGGCGACGCGCACCATGCCTGGACGCAAGGGCGGGCCGCCGGCCAGGGCGTACAGCTGGTAATCCGGCGAGCTGTGGGTGGCCTGCAGCAGGCGGCCGCCGCGTTGCTTGAGTTGCCAGTTCAGCGGCAGGCCATCGAGGTGCGCACCGCACACCACCACGCGGGCGCGATCGTTGCGGGCGACGGTGGCCGGGGCTGGCGCATCCAGCGTGCGCGCGCCGGCCAGCGGCAGGCCGTGCTGGCGCTGCAGGCCGGCGGCCAGGCTGAGCAGGTACTGGTCGGTGAAGGCGCGGCCGAACAGGGTCACGCCCCACGGCAGGCCGTTGCCCATAAAGCCGGCCGGCACCGCGACTGCGGCGTAGTCGAGCATGTTCATGAAGTTGGTGTAGTAGCCCAGATCCGAGTTGCGCTTGACCGGCTCGGCGTGCAGTTCGTCCAGCGTCACCGGGCGCGGGTAGGCCGGGGTGAGGATGCAGTCGACGTCGGCAAGGATGCGGTCGCAGATGGCCTTGAGTGCCTGCAGGCGGTACTGGGCGCGGAAGGTGTCGACGCCGCTGACGCTTGGCGCCTTTTCCAGCACGGCCTTGATCACCGGCAGCACGGCGTCCGGCTGCTGCTCGATCAGCGCGCCGGCGACGCTGTAGCGCTCGGCGACCCAGGGGCCTTCATAAAGCAGGCGCGCGGCTTCGAGGAAGGGCGCGAAGTCGATTTCCACTGCTTCGCCGCCGAGGGCCTTGAGCTGCTCGATGCTCTGCGCGAACAGCGCCGGGCTTTCGTTGCAGCCGAGGAACTCCAGCTGCGCCGGTACGCCGAAGCGGAAACCGGTGCGCGGCTTGCCGAAGGCGCTGGCATCGTTCCACAGCGGGTTGGTACGGCTGTATTCATCGCGGGCATCCCGCTTGGCGGTCAGCGCCAGCAACTGGCTGGCCTCAAGAGCTGTGGCGGTGAAGTAGGTGACGCAGTCCAGGGTGCGGCATGCCGGCACCACGCCGGCGGTGGAGAGCAGGCCCTTGGTGGCCTTGAGACCGACCAGGTTGTTCAGCGCCGCCGGCACGCGGCCGCTGCCGGCGGTGTCGGTGCCGAGGGCGAAGCTGGCTACGCCGAGGGCCACGGCCAGCGAGGAGCCGGCGCTGGAACCGCCGGACGGGTAGTCCGGGTGCACGCTGTTGCGGCATTCGCCATAGGGCGAGCGGGTGCCGTTAAGGCCGGTGGCGAACTGGTCGAGGTTGGTCTTGCCCATGGGCACGGCGCCGAGGGCGATCAGCTGGGCGACCAGGGTGGCGCTGGTTTCGGGCACATAGGCAAAGGCTGGGCAGGCGGCGGTGGTCGGCACGCCGGCCAGGTCGATGTTGTCCTTGATGGCGAAGGGCACGCCGAACAGCGGCAGCTCGGCCGGCGACTTGCCGTCCAGCGCAGCCAGGTAGGGTTCCAGTTCGGCCACGCTGAGCAGGTGGATGAATAGCTTGAATTCCGGGTTGAGCGCAGCGGCCTTGGCGTGCAGGGCGAGGATCAGCTGGCGCGGGGTCAGGCTGCTGTCGGTGTAGGCGGCTTTCAGGGCGCCGAGGCGCAGATCGAATTCGTGTTTCATCGGGCTTCCTCGTGTCTTGCGAGTTCGTGCTGGATCGAGAGAGCGTGACCCAGCCTAGGGTTCGTTCCCTCTCCCTTTGGGAGAGGGTTAGGGGGAGGGGCCTGCGTCGCCGTCAACGGCCCCTCACCCCGGCCCTCTCCCGGAGGGAGAGGGGGTAGTCCGTGTAGGCGGATGGTGTTCTTCCGTCCACCACTCGGCTCAGCTTCAGGCTTCTTCCAGCACCACCACGCGCTGGCCGGCGCGCACCGGCGAGCCGGGTTGCACGCGCACCTCGCGCACCACGCCGTCGCGCGGGGCGGTGAGGGGGATTTCCATCTTCATCGACTCGAGGATCACCAGCACATCGCCGGCCTTCACCGAGTGGCCTGCCTCGACCTGTACCTGCCAGAGGTTGCCGGCGATATGGCTGTCGATGCTGTGCTGGCCGGCGGTGAGCGGGGCGTCATCGCCCAGATCGGCGGCTACTTCCTCGCTCTCGTAATGGGCCTGGCCGGAGGCGATCCAGCGCTGGCGTTCGGCGTCGAAGGCGGCGCGTTGCTGGCTGCGGAAGGCGTCGATGCCTTCGGCTTCCTCGGCGAGGAAGTCCTGGTAGTCGGCCAGGGCCAGTTCGCTGTCTTCGATGCGCAGTTCATAGCGGCCGAGGGGGAAGTCGCGGCGGATCTGCAGCAGCTCTTCGGCCCCCACCGGGTAGAAGCGGATCTGGTCGAAGAAGCGCAGCAGCCAGGGCTTGCCGTGGAAGGCGGCGACTTCGCGGTAGCGGTTCCACATCTGCAGGGTGCGGCCGACGAACTGGTAACCACCGGGGCCTTCCATGCCGTACACGCACATGTAGGCGCCGCCGATGCCCACCGAGTTCTCGGCGGTCCAGGTGCGCGCCGGGTTGTACTTGGTGGTGACCAGGCGGTGGCGCGGATCCAGCGGCGTGGCCACCGGCGCACCGAGGTAGACATCGCCCAGGCCCATCACCAGGTAACTGGCGTCGAACACGGTCTTGTAGACCTCGTCGAGGTTGGGCAGGTCGTTGATCCGGCGGATAAATTCCAGGTTGCTCGGGCACCAAGGCGCGTCCTTGCGCACCGTGGTCATGTACTTGTCGATGGCCAGCTGGCAGGCCGGGTCGTCCCAGGACAGCGGCAGGTGGACGATGCGCGACGGCACCTTGAGGTCCTGGGCGTTGCACACTGCGTCCCACTCGCCGATCACCACCGCCAGCAGGTTGGCCAGCGACAGGGTTTCCGGCTGGTAGTGCACCTGCAGTGAGCGGATGCCCGGGGTCAGGTCGATCACGCCCTTGAGGTTCTTGGCTTCCAGTGCCTGCATCAGCGCATGGCCGCGGAAGCGCAGCACCAGATCCAGCTCGGCCTGGCCGATTTCCAGCAGCAGGTGGGTGTCGCCGGAGAGGCGGGCGACCAGGCGCTTGTCCTGGCTGCCGATATCGAGAATCACCGGCGGCTCCAGCGGGATCGGCTTCCAGTTCACTGCCACCGCTTCCAGTCCGGCGACTTCCGCCTTGCGTGCCTTGGCCAGTTGGCGCGCGGTGTCGATGTTGACGGGTACGAAGCGCAGCTTGTCGCCTGCCTTGAGCTGGCCGAGTTGCCAGAGGTCGGCCTCGATGATGGTCACCGGGCAGACGAAGCCGCCCAGGCTCGGGCCGTCCGGGCCGAGGATCACCGGCATATCGCCGGTAAAATCGACGGCACCAATCGCATACGGGTTGTCGTGGATATTCGACGGGTGCAGGCCGGCTTCGCCGCCGCTGTCGCGCACCCACTCCGGTTTCGGGCCGATCAGGCGCACGCCGGTGCGGCTGGAGTTGAAGTGCACTTCCCAGTCGGTGGCGAGGAAGGTGTCGATATAGGTCGGGGTGAAGTATTCCGGCGCGCCGTGCGGGCCGTAGATCACGCGGATTTCGCGGACGGCGGGCAGGGCGGTGCACAGCTCTTCGGGCAGCTGCGCGCCGTTGTCCGCATCGCTCAAGGCCGGGATATGCAGTACGTCGCCGGCACGCAGGGCGCGGCCGCCGTGGCCGCCGAACTGACCGAGGGTGAAAGTGCTTTTCGAGCCCAGGTATTCCGGCACCTGCAGGCCGCCGCGCAGAGTCAGATAAGACCGTGCGCCGCTACCGGCGATGGTGCCGAGGCTCAGGGTGCTGCCGGCCTTGATCAGCAGCGCGGTGTTCAGCGGTTGCGCCACACCATCCACACTCAGCGGGATTTGCGCACCGGTCACCGCCACCACCGCATCGGTGTTGAAGCGCAGCAGCGGGCCGCTCATGGTGATTTCCAGGCCGGCGGCGCCTTCGGCGTTGCCCAGCAGGCGGTTGCCCAGGCGCAGCGCGCGGTCATCCATCGGCCCCGACGGTGGCACGCCGACTGCCCAGTAGCCGAGGCGGCCGGGGAAGTCCTGCACTGTGGTCTGGGTGCCGGCGGAGAGCACCTCGAAGGTATGCGCCTGGTAGGTCAGGCTTTCCAGGCAGCGAGTCCAGGGCGAGCCGCTGGCGAAGGGCGCGTCGACCAGGATCTGCCGCAGGTACTGGCTGTTGGTTTCCACGCCGTACAGCAGGGTATCGGCCAGGGCCTGGTTCAGCGCGGCGCTGGCTTCGGCACGGGTCGGTTGCCAGGTGATGACCTTGGCAATCATCGGGTCGAAGTAGGGTGGGATCTCGCAGCCGGCTTCGACCCAGGTGTCGATGCGCAGCGCCTTGCCGTCGGCCGCCGGGAATTGCACTGCAGTCAGCAGGCCGGGGCTGGGCTGGAAGTCGCGGCCCGGGTCTTCGGCGTACAGACGGGCCTGGATGGCATGGCCGCTGGGTTTCAGGTTCTTCGCCAGTTCGCTCAGCGGCGCCAGATCGCCGGCCGCCAGTTCGATCATCCAGCGCACCAGGTCGACGCCCCACACCTGTTCGGTGACGCCGTGCTCGACCTGCAGGCGGGTGTTCACTTCGAGGAAGTAGAAGCGCTCGGCCTCGCTGTCGTAGACGAATTCCACGGTGCCGGCGCTGCGGTAGCTGATTGCCTTGGCCAGCTTGATCGCTGCCGCGCACAGCTCGTCGGCCATGCCGGCCGGCAGATTGGGTGCCGGGGTTTCTTCCAGCACTTTCTGATTACGCCGCTGCACCGAGCAGTCGCGCACGCCGAGGGCCAGCACTTCGCCGGCGCCATCGCCGAATACCTGTACTTCCAGGTGGCGGGCGCGCTGGATGTACTTCTCGATGAACACGCCGCTGTCGCTGAAGTTGTTCTGCCCCAGGCGCTTGACCGCCTCGAAGGCGTCGGAGAGTTCGGAGGCCGAGCGGCACACGCGCATGCCGATGCCGCCACCGCCGGCGGTGCTTTTCAGCATCACCGGGTAGCCGACTTCCTCACCGGCCTTGAGTGCGGCGTCGAGGTTTTCCAGCAGCTCGGTGCCTTCCAGCATTGGCACGCCGTGCTGTTTCGCGAGTGATCTGGCGGTGTGTTTGAGGCCGAAGACGCGCAGCTGCTCCGGGGTCGGGCCGACAAAGGCGATGCCGGCGGCCTCGCAGGCCTCGGCGAAGGCGGCGTTCTCGGAGAGGAAGCCGTAGCCGGGATGGATGGCTTTGGCACCAGTCTGCTTGGCCACGGCGAGGATCTTGTCGACCACCAGATAGGTATTGGAGGCCGGGCCTTCGCCGAGGCTGAAGGCCTCATCGGCCTGCTGGATATGCAGGCTGGCGGCGTCGGCCTCGGAGTACACGGCCACGCCCTGGACGTCGAGCGCGCGCAGGGTGCGCAGGATGCGGCAGGCAATGGCACCGCGGTTGGCGATCAGGAGTTTGTCGAACATTTGCTGGCCCTCGAAAGGGTTGGCGGGCCGTCCCGCCGCTATTCGGTCTGCACCCCGGTCGTCCGGGGTGATTTGCGGAGTTGGAGTCCGCGCTGTTCTTAATCCCCTCTCCCTTTGGGAGAGGGTTAGGGTGAGGGGCTTTCAGTGTTGGATCGGGCATCCCTCACCCCCGGCCCCTCTCCCGGAGGGAGAGGTGAGGAAGCGCTCAGACACTGCCCCGAGCGGCTCTGGCATAGCTGGTACAGCCACAGGCGCAGGCGAGCAGGGCCCCCAGCGCTCCGGACGGAGTCCGGAATAAACCGGTTCAGTCCCATACCAGCACCTCGGCCGGGGTCGGGTTCCAGCCGTTGCACGGGTTGTTCAGTTGCGGGCAGTTGGAGATCAGCACGATCACATCCATGTGCGCCTTCAGCTCGACGTACTTGCCCGGCGCGGAGATGCCGTCCTCGAAGGTCAGGCCGCCCTCGGGCGTCACCGGCACGTTCATGAAGAAGTTGATGTTGGCGCCGATGTCACGCTTCTCCAGGCGGCCGTCGTGCAGGCTGGCGCGCAGGAAGTTGTCGCGGCAGCTGTGCATGTAGCGCTTGTCCAGGGCATAGCGCACCGTGTTGCTTTCCTGGGCGCAGGCGCCGCCGAGGGTGTCGTGGCGGCCGCAGGTGTCGGCCACTATGGTCAGCAGCGGATTGCCCAGGTTGGAGTAGAGAACGCTGCCGCTGGTGAGGTAGACATTGTTCTGCTTGCGCAGGGTGCGCTGCGGGTCGTAGCGCTCGCGCGGGTTGCGGGCGCTATAGAACAGGGTGTCGACCGCCTGGTTGCCTTCCAGGTCGAGCAGGCGCAGGGTCTGCCCGGCCTTGACCTCGAACAGGTAGGGCTCGCCGGCCGGGATCACATGGCGGAACACGGCGGTTTCGGGGTGCAGGGAGCTTTCGATCACGGACATGGTGCAACCCTCAGATATACAGGCGTTCGGTGTTGTGGAAGCCGCGGCCGTTCTCCGGGCGCGAGGTGCGGCAGAGCACGCTGATGCCGTCGCTTTCCACCTTGCGCCAGCTCAGTTGTACCGGCTTGGGCGCGTACTGCGGATTGGGGTCGAGCGGGTGCTGCAGGGCGGTGAGCAGCACCAGGCAATCCATCGGCGCATACAGCTCGAGGTAGTCGCCGGCCTTGGAGTTGCCGGGCTCGAAGTGGAAGGCGCCGTTGCCGTCGACCGTCACCTTGCTGAACAGGTTGAGGGTCATCAGCAGATCCTGCAGGTTGAGGTTCCACTTGCCCATTTCCACCAGCAGGTTGTCCACGCCGTTGCGGAAGAAACCGTTGCGCAGTTCCTGGTAGCGCCCGGCGCCGTACTTCTCGGCGACCTCGGCAGCCGACAGCACGCCGCCGAAGCTGTCATGCCAGCCGCAGGTGTCGGCGGTGATGGCGGCCAGCACGCGGCCCATGTCCGAGTACAGGCAGTGGCCGGCGGTGAGCTTGGCGGTGTGCTGGCCCTTGAGGGTGTCCGGCAGGTTGAGGCGCTCGCTTTTCTCGGCGGCGCTGAGCAGTAGCAGGCTGACGTTGGCGCCACCTTCCAGATCGGTGATGCGCAGCAGCTGGCCGCGCTTGAGAACGAAGGAGGTGTGGCCGCCGCCGGGTACGACTTCCTCGTACAGGCTGGGCAGCAGACTCAGGGATGCGCTCATGGGATCTCCTTACAGGGCCGGTTGCAGCTTGCCGGTGACATGCGCCGGCAGCTCCGCGACGGCTGCGCGGGTGGCGCGGCGGTCGCTGTTGAGGGGGATGTCGTAGGTGATGCGCGCGCCGAAGGCGTTCGGTGCGTGCGGGTCGATGCGGGTCTTGTCGAACACCAGCAGGCGGGTGCCGAGGCTGAAGCCCTCGGAGAGGTCATGGGTGACCATGAACACGGTCAGCTTGGTCTCGTGCCACAGCTCCAGCAGCAGGCTGTGCATGTCCTTGCGGATGCCCGGGTCGAGGGCGCCGAAGGGTTCGTCGAGCAGCAGCACGCGCGGTTTCATGATCAGCGCCTGGGCGATGGCCAGGCGTTGCTGCATGCCGCCGGAGAGCTGGCTGGGGTATTTGTCCAGGGCGTGGCCGAGGCCGACTTTGTTGAGGATCACTTCGGCCTGGGCGCGGGCCTCGCGCTTGGCGGCGCCGAACAGGCGACCGAGCAGCGGCGAGCGTGGCAGTTCCAGGCCGATGGCGACGTTGTCCAGCACGGAGAGGTGGGGGAACACCGAGTAGCGCTGGAACACCACACCGCGGCTGGCATCCGGCTCGGCCACCAGCGGCTGGCCGGCGAGGAGGATTTCGCCACGGCTGGCGCGTTCCTGGCCCAGCAACAGGCGCAGGAAGGTCGACTTGCCGCAGCCGGAGGCGCCGACCAGGGTGCAGAATTCGCCTTCGTTGATGCTCAGGTTTAAACGCTCAAGCACGACCTGATCGCCGTACTCCTGCCAGACGTTCTTCACCTCGATAAAGGCGCCTACTACGCCGCTCTCTGTAGGTTTCATGCCTTGGCTCCTTCATACCAGGGGAAGCACAGGCGGGTGAGCTGGCGCAGGCCCAGATCCATCAGCCAGGCGAGCAGGGTGATCCACACCACGTACGGCAGGATCACGTCCATGGCCATGTAGCGGCGTACCAGGAAGATGCGATAGCCGAGGCCGTCGGTGCTGGCGATGGCTTCGGCAGCGATGAGGAACAGCCAGGCCGAGCCGAGCACCAGGCGCAGGGCGATCAGCAGGCGCGGCAGCAGCTGCGGCAGCACCACGCGCAGGATCAGCGTCCAGGTGCTGGCGCCGAGGGTCTGCGCCTTGATCAGAATTTCCGTGGGGATTTCGCGGGCGCGCTGTTCCAGGTCGCGGGCCAGCACCGGGGTGATGCCGATCACGATCAGCATCACCTTGGACAGCTCGCCGAGGCCGAAGACGATGAACAGGATCGGCAGGATCGCCAGCGGCGGAATCATCGACAGCACGGTCAGCAGCGGCGACAGCGGGGCGCGCAGCAGCGGCAGGATGCCGGCGGCGATGCCTAGGCACAGGCCGGCCAGGGCGGCGATGCCGATGCCCAGGCCCAGGCGCGACAGGCTGGCGGTACTGTCTTGCCAGAACAGGTAGTGGCCGCTGCGCTTGTCCTCGCTGAAGGCCAGGCGATCGATGGCGCTGGCCATCTGGCTGGCGCTGGGCAGCAGCTTGTCGTTGGGGTTGTCCGTCAGCCGCGCCGCCGAGCCGGTGAAGTAGGCGAACAGCAGCAGGGCGAAGGGCAACAGGAGCAGCAGCAGGCGGCCGCCGCGATCCGGGTGTCGGTTGATCAGGCGCATGGCGTTCCTCGGGATTCGACATTCCCCTCTCCCAGGGGGAGAGGGGGCTAAGAGCCAGTGCTCTTACAGCTTGCCGTCGGCCGCCATCTGCATGAACGTCGGGTCGAAGCGCAGCTTGAGGTTGCCCTTGTCGCCGGTGCTGACGTCCTTGGCGAAGGCCATGCCGACGGCGTCGGCGCCTTGTGCACCTTCGCCGAGCAGGCCGTGGGTGAAGGAGAACTCGGCCACCTTGCTCATGGTCGCCGGCAGTTTCGCGCTGTTGGCGAAGGCCACCGCATCCTTGGCGCTGTAGAACATCTTGGTGGCGGCGAGCTGCGCTTCGTAGCCGGCCAGGTCGGTACCGGAGGCCTTGGCCATGTGCTCGCGGGCGGCCTTGCCGGCGGCCGAGTCGGCGCTCATGGTGGCCATGATTTCGTACCAGGCACCGGTCAGCGCCTTGCCCAGCTCGGGGTTGTCCTTGAGGGTCTCGCTGTTGACCACCATCAGGTCGATGATCTCGCCGGGAATCTGGCTGGAGTCGAACACCTTGGTCACCGCCGGGGTGGCTTCGATCTCGGCCAGCAGCGGGTTCCAGGTGGCCACGGCCTTGACGTCATCGGTGGCGAAGGCGGCAACCATGTCGGCGTCGGAGGTGTTGACCACCTTCAGGTCTTTCTCGGCCAGACCGGCACGCTCCAGACCGCGGGCCAGCAGGTAGTGGGACACGGACAGCTCGACCAGATTGACGTCCTGGCCCTTGAGGTCGCCGAGGGTCTTCTTCTCGCCCTTGATGACGATGCCGTCGTTGCCGTTGGAGAAGTCGCCGACGATCAGCGCGGTGCTGTCCACGCCACCGGCGGCGGGAATGGTCAGGGCGTCCATGTTGGTCATGGTGCAGCCGTCGAACTGGCCGGCGGTGTACTGGTTGATCGACTCGACGTAGTCGTTGAGCTGTACCACGTCGATGGCGATGTCGTACTTCTTCGCCCACTTGTCGACGATGCCCTGGGCCGCGCCGTATTCCCACGGCATCCAGCCGGCGTAGATGGTCCAGCAGACGTTGAAGTGGTCTTTCTTCTCGGCGTGGGCAGGGATGCTCAGCGCGGCAGCGAGGCCGGCGGCGATCAGCGAGGAGAGCAGGGGCTTGCGCATGGTGAACCTCCAGTTCAGGGAATACGGGCAGGAGCGGCGCGGCACTGGCCTGAATCATCAGGTGGCGCGTTCTCCCGGGCTTTTGTCCCGCCGTGTAACCCCGAACGAGGTCGCCGACTCTCGGACCAGCCACTCGCCTGTCTCTCTGGAGAACGGCGAGCCGGAACCCTAGTCAGCCATTGCAAGTTGTAGTGCCGCACCCCTTGCGGGGAGCTTCTGCATGTCTGCTGCAAAGCGAACATCGTGCCAGGTGTCGCGAGCCCCGCCGGGCAAGGCTTTGCCGGCGTGGAGGGGGCTGCATGCCCTGGCAGGGTGCGCACTTGTGGTGCGCGGTGTTCGCTGTTGGTGCTTGATGGTGGGGCTCAGAGCTTGTTGTCGGTGGCCATCTGCATGTAGGCCGGGTCGAAGCGCAGCTTGACCTGCGCCGAGCTACCCAGCACGCGGCTACCGCTGAAGGCGATGCCCAGGCTCTGCAGGCCGTTGCCGTCGCTGCCGAGCAGCTTGTGGGCGTCGGCGAAGTCGGCCACCCGCTCCATCAGTGCCGGCATCTTCTCGCTGCTGGCGAAGGCCAGGGCCGAGCGCGGGGCGTAGAACGAGCGGATGGTCTTCAGCTGCTCGTCGAAATCCGCCGGGGTGGTGTCGGCAGCTGCGGCCATCTGTGCCCGGGCGGCCTGGCCCTGTTCGTTGGGCAGGCCCATCAGGCGCATGCCTTCGAACCAGGCGCCGGTGAGGGCGCGGCCCAGTTCCGGGTGGGCGGCCAGGGTGTTGCTGTTGATCACCAGCAGGTCGAGGATTTCCCCGGGAATATGGTGCGAGCTGAACACCTGCACGCTGTCGCCGTCCTGGCGCAGGTCGGCGAGGATCGGGTTCCAGGTCACCAACGCATCGCCCTTGCCGCTGCGCCAGACCTGGGCCAGATCCTTGTCCGAAACGTTCTCGACGGTCACGTCGCTTTCGCTCAGGTGGGCCCATTCCAGGGCGCGGCTGAGCAGGTAGTGGGACACCGAGTTCTCCACCAGGAGGATGGTCTTGCCCTTGAGATCCTTGAGTTCCTTGTTGTTGCCGCGCACCAGGATGCCGTCGGCACCGGCGGAGAAGTCGCCGACTATCAGCGCGGTGGAGTCGACGCCGGCAGCGGCCGGAATCGTCAGGGCGTCCATGTTGGTCATGGCGCAGGCGTCGTACTGGCCGGCGGTGTACTGCTCGATGGAGGCGACGTAGTCCGGCACCTGTTCGACCTGGATCTCGATGCCGTACTTCTTCGCCCATTTGTCGATGATGCCCTGGTCGGCCATGAAGCCCCACAGCATCCAGCCGGCATAGATCGACCAGCACACCTTGTAGCGTGGGGTTTCGGCGGCCTGGGCGGGTTGTTGCAGAAGCAGCAGGGCGAGCAGGGAGCAGGCGGTAAGACGGGCAAACAGGGAGCGGTGCGGCATGAAGACCTCGGGCGATAAGCGGGGGACAGGATGACGGCAGGGCTGCTGCGCGTTCTCCCGGGCTTTTGTCCCTCCGTGTGACCCCGTACGAGGTTGTCGACTCTCGGACCAGCCACCTGCCTGGGGCAGGTCGGAACCCTAGTCGACCATTGCATCATCTTGTCTGGCGAACACCCGCCATGGGCGGGTAGGTGCAGTCGGCTGCATAGCGAATGGCGTGCCAAACCGCTCTGGTGCGCTGTGCTGCGGCCTGCGGCGTGGTCAGCGGGAATTGTCGTGGCACGGCTGCGTCGAGTTGGTGCGGGCGTGCCTTGCAATGGTGCGGCCAGGGGCGAGGGGAGGGTGACGCGGCGCCGCGCAGGGCGTTTTTTCGCGGGGCGGTGCTGGTGGGTAGTTTGCTTTGACAGGCGCGGTCGGTTGTACAGGATTTTTCGGAAAAAACGCTCGTCCGGCTAGCGCAGTGGCGACTTGACATCAAGCGTTAATAACGCTGTAGAATTGACGCAATTCTAAAAAAGAATATTTGATTTGTTGATTTTTTGACACAAATGGCTCCCTGAGCTGCCTTTTTAAACTGCCGTCACTCAGCCCAGCAGTGTGTAGATATGAGTAGTTCGAGCGATATCTCCAGTTTGTTCCAGCAGTTTGGCGGTGGTTCGAGTCAATATCAGGAAATCACCCAGGCCGAGAGCGAGCGCGCTTCCCGCGAACGCTGGCCGGGCATGGCCAGGGGCGCTGTGCCGGTACCGGCGCTGAGCCAGCCGGCCGTGAGTGCAGCGGCGGCGTCGGCTGCCGAGGCGGTCGACGTGGCGCCAGCCGCTGTGGTTGACGAGCCAGCACCTGCCGCTGTCGAAGTCGAAGCTTCTCCCGCTGTCTCCGCCTGGTCGGCCCAGGGCCTGCAGAGCCTGCTGGCCAAACTGGCCGAGGAAACCCGTGCGCCGCAGTCGCAGCCGGCTGCGCCAGTCGTAGCGCCGCTACAGCGGGCGCGCCCGCGGCTGGAGCAGATCAAGATCATCGCCGTGGTGTCGGCCAAGGGCGGGGTGGGCAAAAGCACCCTGGCCGCCAACCTGGCCGCGGCCCTGCAGAAGGCCGGGCGGCCGGTGCTGGCGCTCGACCTCGATCCGCAGAATGCCCTGCATCACCATTTCCAACCCGCTGCCGGGCAGGCGCCTGCGCCGCAGCAGGGCATCGCGCAGTTCGCCGAGGATTGGCGCGAGCTCGGCGTGCCGAGCAGCAACGGCGTGTTCGTGCTGCCCTACGGTCAGGTCGATGAGCCGCAACGCCGCGCCTTCGAGCAGCAGCTGGACAGCGATCCGCTGTGGCTGGCCCATCGCCTGAGCGACCTGCAGCTGGCCGAAGGTGCGCTGGTGATCATCGACACCCCGCCGGGGCCGTCGCTGTATCTGCAGCAGGCCCTGGCCGTGGCCAACCTGGCCCTGGTGGTCAGCCTGGCCGATGCCGCTTCCTACACCGCACTGCCGCTGATCGACGGGCTGATCAAGACCTACGCAGCGGGGCGCGACAGCTTCGCCGGCAGCGCCTACCTGATCAACCAGGTCGACAACTCGCGGCAGCTGAGCAAGGACATCACCCAGATCATGCATGGCCTGCTGGGCCAGCAGGTGCTTGGCAGCGTGCACCGTGATCAGTCGGTGAGCGAGGCCCTGGCCTATAACCGCTCGGTGATGGATTACGACCCGCACGGTCGCGGCAGCCACGACATCCTCGAGTGTGCCCAGGCCCTGGTGGGCCGCCTGGTCAGCGTTTCCCGAGTCGAGCAGCCGGCATGATCCGGCGACTCACGGAGGCTGGCGCCCTGGCGCCGGCCTCGGGCCTCTCTCGGCTGCTCGCCAGGCCACTGCTGCAGAACCTGCTGGCACTGCTGGCGCTGGCGCTGCTGGTGGTACTGATCGCCGCGCCGCTGGATCTCGAGCAGCAGATGCTGTTTACCGCCGCCTGCATGGCGGCGGCGCTGTTGTTGCGCCGCCGTGGCAGCCGCCTGGCGATCCTGGCGATGATCGTGATGTCGGTGATCGCCTCGCTGCGCTACCTGTACTGGCGCCTGACCTCGTCGCTGGGTTTCGACAACCTGGTGGACATGCTGTTTGGTTACGGCCTGGTGCTGGCCGAGCTCTACGCCATGCTGGTGCTGCTGCTGGGCTACCTGCAGACCGCCTGGCCGTTGCAGCGCAAACCCTATCCGCTGCCGGCGGATACTAGTCTGTGGCCCAGCGTCGATGTGTTCATCCCGACCTACAACGAGCCGCTGGACATCATCAAGCTGACCGCCTTCGCCGCCCAGGCCATCGACTGGCCGAAGGACAAGCTCAACGTCTACGTGCTGGATGACGGGCGCCGCGCCGAGTTCCGCGAGTTCTGCGAGTCGGTCGGCATCGGCTACATCATTCGCCCGGACAACCACCACGCCAAGGCCGGCAACCTCAACTTCGCCCTGACCCAGACCGCGGGCGAATACATCGCCATCTTCGACGCCGACCACGTACCGACCCGTTCCTTCCTCCAGGTCGGCATGGGCTGGTTCCTCAAGGATCCGCAGCTGGCCATGCTGCAGACCCCGCACTTCTTCTTCTCGCCCGACCCGTTCGAGAAGAACCTCGACACCTTCCGCAACGTGCCCAATGAGGGCGAGCTGTTCTACGGCCTGGTGCAGGACGGCAACGACCTGTGGAACGCCACCTTCTTCTGCGGCTCTTGCGCCATCATCAAGCGCGGCCCGCTGGAGGAGGTGGGCGGCATCGCCATCGAGACGGTGACCGAGGACGCGCACACCGCGCTCAAGCTCAACCGCCTCGGCTACAACACCGCCTACCTGGCGATTCCCCAGGCTGCCGGCCTGGCTACCGAGAGCCTGTCCGGGCATATCGGCCAGCGCATCCGCTGGGCGCGAGGCATGGCGCAGATCTTCCGCACCGACAACCCGCTGCTGGGCAAGGGCCTCAAGCTCGGCCAGCGGCTGTGTTACCTGAACGCCATGCTGCACTTCTTCTACGGCCTGCCACGCCTGGTGTTCCTCACCGCACCGCTGGCCTACCTGCTGTTCGAGGCGCAGATCTTCCAGGCCCCGGCGCTGCTGATCATGGCCTACGCGCTGCCGCACATCCTGATCGCCAGCGTCACCAACTCGACCATCCAGGGGCGTTTCCGCCACTCGTTCTGGAACGAGGTCTACGAGTCGGTGCTGGCCTGGTACATCATGCGCCCGGTGCTGCTGGCGATGGTCAATCCCAAGTTCGGCAAGTTCAACGTGACGGCCAAGGGCGGGGTGATCGACGAGAGCTACTTCGACTGGAAGATGGCGCGGCCCTACATCGTGGTGCTGCTGCTCAACCTGCTCGGAGTGGTAGTGGGCCTGGCCAAGCTGGGCTTCGACCCGCAGGCCAGCGCGGTCACCCTGCTGATCAACCTGACCTGGACGCTGTACAACATCATCATCAGCGCCGCCGCCGTGGCGGTGGCCGCCGAGGCGCGCCAGGTGCGCGCCGAGCCGCGAGTGTTCGCCACCCTGCCGGCCACCCTGGGTCTGGCCAACGGCAAGACCATCGTCTGCAGCACCAGTGACTTCTCCCAGCGCGGCGTCGGTATCAACCTGCCCGAAGGCGCACAGGTGCAGCGCGGCGAACAGGTGCAGGTATCGCTGTTCCGCGATCAGCACGAGGCCGTATTCCCGGCCACCGTGGTGTTCAGCCGCGGGCAGACCCTGGGCCTGAACTTTCTCGAGCTCGACCTGCAGCAGCAGAGCGAGCTGGCCCGCATGACCTTTTCCCGCGCCGACACCTGGGCCTCCACCTGGGGCAAGGGTGCGGTGGATACCCCGCTGGGTGCCCTGGCCGAAGTCTCCGGCATCGGCTGGCGCGGCATCCGCCTGCTGTCCCGTGCCTCGCTGCAGGTACTGGTTCTCCAGCTGCGCTCCCTGTTGACCGCCCGTACCAATCCGAGGAACTCATGAGCCGCATACGCAACGGAATGTCATCCGCCTGGTTTGCTTTGTCGCTGCCGCTGTTGCTGGCCGTGGCTGCTCCGGCCTGGGCCGAGGAAGCGGGCGAAGTGCCGGCCGAGGTGGTCGAGGAGAGCGCCGCTGCGGCGCCGGTCGAGTTCGTGCCGAGCTACAGCGCCACGCTCAAGCAGCTTGGCGCCAACTACCCGATGCACCTGCGCGGTATCGAGGGCAGCGACAGCGTCAGTTTCGACGTGCGTGCCGACCAGGTGGTGACCCGCGCCCGGGTCAACCTCGAATACAGCTACTCGCCGGCCCTGCTCAGCGACCTGTCGCAGATCAACGTGATGGTCAACGACCAGGTGGCGGCCAGCCTGCCGCTGCCCAAGGAAACCGCCGGCACCCTGCAACAGCAGCAGGTGGAGATTCCGGCGCACCTGATCACCGAGTTCAACCGCCTGACCCTGCAGCTGATCGGCCACTACACCATGATGTGCGAGGATCCGCTGCACTCCAGCCTGTGGGCCAAGATCAGCAACAGCAGCCAGCTCGAGCTGGAGACCACCCAGATCGCCCTGCCGGACGATCTGAGCAAACTGCCGCTGCCGTTCTTCGATGGCCGCGATGCACGGGCGCTGGAGCTGCCCTTCGTATTCGCCGGCACCCCGGACAACCGTACCCTGGAGGCCGCCGGGGTGGTCTCCTCGTGGTTCGGCGCCCTGGCCAGCTACCGCGGCGCGCGTTTCCCGGTCAGCCTCGGCCAGCTGCCGGAGAAGGGCAACGCCATCGTCCTGCTCAGCGGCGCCACGCCCATCGCCGGTATCGAGGCGCCGCAGGGCGACGGGCCGAGCCTGAGCCTGCTGGCCAACCCCAACGACCCGTACGGCAAGCTGCTGCTGATCAGCGGCCGCGATGGCGAGCAGCTCAAGCAGGCCGCCCAGGCCCTGGTCAGCGGCAGCAAGCTGCTGTCCGGCGCCAGCGCGCGCATCGAGCAGGTGGCCAGCCTGCAGCCGCGCCAGCCCTACGATGCGCCGAACTGGCTGCCCAGCGACCGCCCGGTACAGCTCGGCGAGCTGAGCGAGGCCAAGCGCCTCAGCGTGTCGGGCTACGACCCGGGCACCATCAGCCTGCCCATGCGCCTGCCGCCGGATCTGTTCGACTGGCGCGCCAAGGGCGTGCCGCTGCACCTCAAGTACCGCTACACGCCGCAGCCGGTGTCGACCAACTCGTCGCTGCTGATCAGCCTCAGCGGCAAGTTCATCAAGTCGCTGCCGCTGCCGTCGCTGGAGCACCTGAAGGACAACCAGTCGCTGCTGGCCAAGCTGGAAGACGACAGCCTGCTGCAGGAAAGCAACCTGCTGCTGCCGCTCAGCAGCCTGCCGCTGCAGGCGGATCTGCAGCTGCGCTTCATGTATGACTACATCAAGCAGGGCGACTGCCGCGACATCATCATCGACAACATGCGCGGCACCATCGAGCCGGATTCCACCCTCGACCTCAGCGGCTACGAGCACTTCATCGCCATGCCCAACCTGGGCGTGTTCCAGAGCAGCGGCTTCCCCTTCACCCGGATGGCCGACCTGGCGGAAACCGCGGTGGTCATGCCCAACGGCGCCGGGGCCGAGGAGTTCTCCCTGTACCTGGGCCTGCTCGGACGCTTCGGTGATTCCACCGGCCTGCCGGCCAGTGGCGTCAGCGTGACCCAGGGCGACGACGATGCCGCCCTGCAAGGCAAGGATCTGCTGGTGCTGGCCTCCGGTGCCAACCAGCCGCTGCTGCAGCGCTGGGCCGACCTGCTGCCGGCCAGCCTGGACGGGCGCTCGAGTTTCGAGCTGTCCGACCTGGTGCACCGCGTGCGCTCCTGGGTCAGCTCCGACAGCCGTGCCAACCTGCGCCAGGCGCGCAGCAGCCTGGCCCTGGGCACCGGTGGCGCCGGCGCCTACCTGACCGGTTTCGAGTCGCCGCTCGACAGCGGCCGCAGCGTGGTGGTGATCGCCGCCGCCAGCCCGGACAAGCTGGCCGATGTCGGTGCGGCCCTGCGCGGCGGTGAGGACTACGACCAGTCGATCCAGGGCAGCCTGGCGGTGATCAACGGCAAGCGCATCAGCTCGCTGGTGGCAGACGAGCAATACCATGTCGGCGAGCTGGGCTGGTTCCGCTATCTGCAGTGGCTGCTGTCGCGCCACCTGGGCTGGATGCTGCTGCTCACCGCACTGGGTGTCGGCCTGGTCAGCCTGCTGCTGTTCGTCAGCCTGCGTGCCCGTGCGCGCGCCCGTCTGAGCGATTGAGGCAGCCATGCGCAGACGTCTCCTGAGTCTGTGCGCCGGTGTGCTGGCCTTCCTGGCCAGCAGCGCGGCGCCGGCTGCCTGCACGGTCGACTGGCCGCACTGGCAGCGTTTCGCCGAGCGCTGGATCCAGCCTGACGGACGGGTGCTGGAGTCCAGCCTGGAGAAGAACCACAGCACTTCCGAAGGGCAGTCCTATGCGCTGTTCTTCGCCCTGGTGGCCAACGACCCGGCGCGCTTCGACAAAATCTGGCGCTGGAGCCGCGAGAACCTGGCCGGCAACGATCCGCAGAACATCCTGCCGGCCTGGCTGTGGGGGCAGGGCAAGGATGGCAGCTGGAAAGTGCAGGACGCCAACTCGGCCTCCGACGCCGACCTGTGGTTCGCCTACACCCTGCTCGAGGCCGACCGCCTGTGGCACAAGCCGCAGTACCGCGCCGATGCGCTGAGCCTGCTGGGCCAGATCAAGAAACAGGAAACCACCGAGCTGCCGGGCCTGGGCCCGGTGCTGCTGCCGGGGCCGATCGGCTTCTCGCATATCGACCACCTGTGGCGCCTCAATCCCAGCTACCAGCCGCTGCCGCTGCTGCGCCGCCTGGCCGCCGTCGATCCCAAAGGGCCCTGGGCGGCCATCGCCAAGCACAGCGTGCGCCTGCAGCAGGAAGCCGGCGAGCACGGCTTCGCCGCCGACTGGGTTGGCTACCGCGCGGTTTCCGACAGCGCGGGGCTGTTCACCACGGATCCGATGAAGGGCGATATCGGCAGCTACGATGCCATTCGCGTCTACCTCTGGGCCGGCATGACCAACCCGGCCGACCCGTTGGCCGCGCCGCTGCTCGCCAGCCTGGACGGCATGGCGCGCGCCACCGCCTCCACCGGCATGCCGCCGGAGAAGGTGGATATCCGCAGCGGCCTCGGCCAGGGCACGGCGCCGTCCGGTTTCTCCGCCGCCCTGGTGCCGTATTTTCAGGCCAAGCAGCAGCCCTGGCTGGCCGACCTGCAGTACCAGCACGCCCTCGGCGCGCTGGACAAGTGGCAGGCCGGCAGCGGCCCCGCCCCTTTCTATTACGACTACATGCTGAGCCTGTTCGGCCTCGGTTGGGCTGATCAGCTCTACCGCTTCGCCGCCGACGGCCGCCTGCAACCGCGCTGGGAGACTCCATGTTCCGCTACCGCCCACTGACCCTGGCACTGTTGGCCACCCTGGCCCACGGCAGCGTCCAGGCCGAGGCGGAAGATCCGCGCAGCCTGCTGATCCAGCAGGGGCATTTCTGGCAGGCCCAGGAAAAACCCAAGCGTGCCACCGAGGTGTGGAACAAGCTGCTGCTGCTCGACGCCGGCCAGCCCGATGCGCTGTACGGCCTGGGCCTGATCGAGGTGCAGGAGAAGCGGCTGGCGCAGGCTGGTGGCTACCTGCAGCGCCTGCAGGCACTGCAACCGGTGCCGCGCCAGGCCCTGCAGCTGGAGCAGGATATTCGCCTGGCCGATCCGGCCAACCAGGCCCTGCTCGACGAAGCGCGCCTACTGGTGGAAAACAGCGACCGGCCGCAGGCGGCCGAAGTCTACCGCCGCGCCTTGGGCGACCAGCCGGGGCAGGGGCAGATCGGCCTCGAGGTGTACAACAACCTCGGCTATGTCGACGGCCACTGGGCCGAGGCGCGCAGCGGCCTGGAGCGCCTGCTGCGCGAGTCGCCCAGCGATCCGTACATCGCCCTGTTCCTCGCCAAGCACCTGGCCCGCCATGAAGACTCGCGCACCGAGGGTGTCCGCGCCCTGGCCAAGCTGGCCCAGCGCGAGGACATCGGCGGCGACGCCGACGAGAGCTGGCGCCTGACCCTGACCTGGATGGGCCCGCCGCAGAAGGCCCAGCAGCCGCTGTTCGAAGAGTTCCTGCGCAGCCACCCGGACGACGAGGAAATCCGCGCCCAGCTGGAGAAGGGCCGCAGCCAGCCGAGCACTGCCGGCGGCAGCCAGTGGCGCCGTGATCCCGTGCTCGACCGTGGCCTCAAGGCACTGGAGAAGGGCGACCTCGCGGTGGCCGAGCGCGACCTCACGGATTACCTGAAGAGCCATCCCAAGGATGCCGACGCCCTCGGCGGCCTGGGCATCCTGCGCCAGCGCCAGGAGCGTTTCGAAGACGCCGAAGTGCTGCTGACCAGCGCGGTGAAGCAGGGCGGCGGGCGTTCCTGGCAGAGCGCGCTGGACGATGTGCGCTACTGGTCGCTGCTGCAGCGTGCCCGCGATAACCTGGCGGGTGAGCGCAGTAGCGATGCCCGCCAGCAACTGGAACAGGCGCGCAAGCTCAAGCCCAAGGACGCCGAGGCCCTGCTGAGCCTGGCCGAGCTGCAGGCCCAGCAGGGCGAGCTGGCGGCGGCCGAGGCGGGCTTCCGCCAGGCGCTGGCCCAGCACAGCCAGGAGACCCGCGCGCTGCGCGGCCTGGCCCAGGTACTGGGCGACCAGGGCAAGCCCGAGGAGGCGCTGAGCCTGCTCGAACGCCTGCCCAAGAGCGAGCGCGACAAGCTCGGCGGCCTCGGCCAGCTGCGTGCCGAACAGGCGCTCCAGCGGGCCAAGGCGGCCGAGCAGCGGGGCGACAGCCAGGGCATGCGCCGCGAGCTGGAAGCGGCCCTGCGCGACGACCCGAACAACGCCTGGGCGCGCTTCGCCCTGGCCCGCCTGTATGTCGACCTCGGTGCGGTGGATGAAGCCCGCAGCCTGATGGATGGCCTGCTCAAGGCCCGCCCGAATGACCGCGATGCGCTCTACACCAGTGCCCTGCTGTCGATCCAGCTGCAGGAGTGGAAGCGTGCGCAGACCACCCTGGCGCAGATTCCGCGCGAGGCGCGCAACGCCGACATCAACCGCCTGGTCGCCGAAGTCGATTTCAACCTGCAGCTGCAGCAGATCAACGAGCTCAGCAGCAACGGCCGCAAGGCCGAGGCGCGCGCCTTCCTCGGACGCATCGAAGCCCTCGCCGAAGGCAAGCCGGCGCGGCTGTCGGCCCTGGCTTCGGCTTATGCCGATGCCGCCGATCCGCAGCGTGCCATCGCCATCATGCGTGACCTGCTGGCGCGCAGCCCGCGCACTGACCTGTCGCTGACCCTCAGCTATGGCCGGGTGCTGCTGGAGGCCGAGCAGGATGCCGAAGTGGCCGCGCTGCTGCGCGACCTGCAGGGCCGCAGCATGACCGCCGAGCAGCGCAAGCAGTACGACGACCTGCTGTTCTATTACCGCGTGCGCCAGGCCGAGCAGCTGCGCCAGCGCGGCGAGCTGGCTGCCGCCTACGACACCCTGGCGCCGGCCCTGGCCCAGCGCCCGCAGGATCGCCTGGCGGTTTCCGCCCTGGCGCGCATGTACGGCGCCAACGGCGATACCGGCAAGGCCCTGGAGCTGTTCAAGCCACTGGTCAAACGTCATCCCGACGATGCCAACCTGCTGGTCGGCGCCGCCGACATGGCCGCCCAGGAGGCCGAGAACGATTACGCCGAGGATGCTCTGGAGCGGGCGCTGAAGCGCGCGCCCAACGATGTCGACATCCTTACCACGGCAGCGCGGGTGTACCGCTACCTGGGGCGCACCGGCAAGGCTGCCGAGCTGCTGAAGAAGGTCGTGGCCCAGGAGAAGCTCGAGCAGACGCCGAGCTTCGCCGCCAGCACCGCGCCGGCCGCGGCGCCGCGCAACCCCTTTGCCGGCATCGGCTCGGCCGCCGCCAGCGGCGAGGCGATTCCGGCGCCGGCGCAGAGCCTGGCGCTGGCCGACGAGCCGGTGCCTGCGCCGGCCAGCCGCAGCATCCCGACCCCGGTTGGCGGCAGCGCGCTGCTGGCCGCCGAGGAGCCGGCCTACCGCGCCGCGCCGCAGCCGCTCAGTCGCCAGCCGCAGCCTGAGACCAATCCCTTTGTGGTGGCCGCCGAAGACGAAGAAGAGATAGATCCGCGTGCCGGCATGAGCGAGGCGGCACGCGCCCTCGACGATATTCTGCAGCAGCGCAGCCCCTACCTGGTACAGGGCGTGAGCGGGCGCAGCAACGACAGCGAATCCGGCCTGAGCAAGCTGACCGCTGTCGAAGCGCCGTTCGAGGCCAGCATGCCGCTGGGCGACAACCGCCTGGCCGTGCGGGTGACGCCGGTGTCGCTGAACGCCGGCAGCCTCGATGAGAATGCCTACGACCGCTTCGGCGGTGGCCCGGCCGCCTCGCTGGCCAAGCCGGGCGTATCGCCGGGCTCGCAGAAGGATTCCGGGGTCGGCCTGGCCGTGGCCTTCGACAGCCCGGGCGAAGGCCTCAAGGCTGACCTCGGCACCACGCCGCAGGGCTTCCTCTACAGCACCGCAGTCGGCGGCGTCAGTCTGGAGCGTGCCTTCGCCGGCAGCCCGGATCTGCACTGGAGCGCCAAGGTTTCGCGGCGCGCGGTCACCGACAGCCTGCTGTCGTTCGCCGGCGCCGAGGACAAGCGCACCGGCCAGCAGTGGGGCGGGGTCACCGCCAATGGCGGACGCGCGCAGCTGGCCTACGACAACCGCGAGATGGGCGCCTATGCCTATGGCGGCTGGCATCGCCTGCTGGGCAACCATGTCGAGGACAACGACCGTGCCGAGCTGGGCACCGGCGTGTACTGGTACCTGCAGAACGACGAGAACAGCCAGTCCACCATCGGCCTCGACCTGCTGGGTATCGGCTATCAGCAGAACCAGGGCTACTTCACCTATGGCCACGGCGGCTACTTCAGCCCGCAGACCTTCTTTGCCCTTGGCGTGCCGGTCAGCTGGGCCCGTCGCTACGAGCGCCTGACCGTCAAACTCAAGGGTTCGGTGGGTGTGCAGCACATCCGTCAGGACGATGCCGACTTCTATCCGGATGACGACAAGCTGCAGGCCGCCGCCAGCAAGGCCCTGGGCTACGACGCCGTATACGAGGGCTCCAGCGATACCGGCATCGGCTACAACCTGTCCGGCGCGGCCGAGTACCGCCTGGGCAGCAACTTCTTCGTCGGTGGCCAGGCCGGGGTCGACAACGCCCAGGACTATCGCCAGTGGAGCGGCGGTCTGTACCTGCGCTACATGCTCGAAGACCAGACCGGCCCGCTGGCGCTCCCCGTTTCCCCCTATCAATCCCCTTACGCGAACTAGGAAGGTTTTTCGATGGCATCTTCACTGCTTGCCGGCCTGTCGATCCTGATCATCGGCGACAGCCACATGGCCACCCCCAACTACCTGATCGGCGGCCTGCACGACGACCTCCTGCGCAAAGGCGCCAACGTCCACTCCATCGGGATCTGCGGGGCCAACGCCGGCGACTGGCTGAAAGTCTCGCCGGGTGGTTCCTGCGGCGCCGCCGAACGGCGGGGCAAGGAACCGGCGGTGGTGCTGCACGGCAAGGCCAGCACCACGCCGATCAGCGAGCTGATCGCCAAGGACAAGCCGGATCTGGTGCTGATCGTCATCGGCGACACCATGGCCGGCTACGACAAGCCGGCGTTCCCCAAGGCCTGGATCTGGCAGCAGACCACCAGCCTGACCAAGGCCATCGCCGCGACCGGCACCCAGTGCGCCTGGATCGGGCCGAACTGGGGCACCGAGGGCGGCAAGTACGGCAAGACCTACGCCAAGGTCAAGCAGATGTCGGCTTTCCTCTCGGCCAACGTGGCGCCATGCAGCTATGTCGATTCGCTGAAGTTTTCCCAGCCGGGCCAGTGGGCCACCACCGACGGCCAGCACCTCAACGTGCAGGGCTACCAGAAGTGGGGCGCGGCCATCAGCGGCGCGCTGGAAGACGTGCGCAAGAACGCCAAGTAATACGTTGCCCAATCCCTTATTCGCATTGATCTAGTCGAGGAATCCTTCGATGTCCGCTTCCGTACTTGCCGGCCTGAGCCTGATGGTTCTGGGCGAGAGCCACATGAGCCTGGCCAACCACCTGACCGAGCCGCTCAACGCCGCCCTGGTCGCCCAGGGCGCCAAGGTGCACTCCATCGGCGCCTGTGGCGCCAGCGCCGCCGACTGGCTGATCACCAAGAAAGTCGACTGCGGTGCCGTGCAGGATGACAACGGCAAGCTGCTGATCAAGGGCAGCGGTGCCACCACCACGCCGATCAAGGAGCTGATCGCGCAGAACAAGCCCGACGTGGTGGTGCTGGTCATCGGCGACACCATGGCCTCCTACGACAAGCCGGCGTTCCCCAAGGCCTGGGCCTGGCAAAGCGTGACCAACCTGACCAAGGCCATCGCCGCCACCGGCACCAAGTGCGTGTGGGTCGGCCCGGCCTGGGGCAAGGTCGGCGGCATGTACAAGAAGAACGACCAGCGTACCCAGCTGATGTCACAGTTCCTCGCCGCCAACGTGGCGCCGTGCAGCTATGTCGACTCGCTGCAGATGTCCAAGCCCGGCCAGTGGATCACCACCGACGGCCAGCACTTCACCGTGGCCGGCTACAAGGCCTGGGGCAATGCCATCGCCGAAGCGATGAGCAAGCTGCCGGCGGCCAGCCTCAAGGGGAGCAAATGATGAACCGTAGCCTGCACGCGCTGGCCGGCCTGACCGGGCTGCTGAGCCTGGGCCTGGCCCAGGCCGCCGAGATCCCGCTGTATCCCACCGGCCCCAGCGAGGACGCGGCCTTCCTGCGCTTCGTCAACGCCGGCGAGCAGGTCCTGGAGCTGAAAGCCGATGGCAGCGGCGCCAGCCTGCGCCTGGAAGGCGCCAAGCACGCCTCGGACTACCTCACCGTGCCGGCCGGCAAGCCGATCAAGGGTTCGCTCAGCCTGAACGGGCAGCAGCAGGCGCTGGATGTCAGCGTGGCGCCGGGTGAGTTCGCCACCGTGGTCGGCATTCCGGCGGCGCAGGGCCTGAACCTGGTGACCGTGCGCGAGCAGCCGGACGACTTCAACGCGCTCAAGGCCTCGCTGGCCCTGTACAGCCTGGACGCCAGCTGCACCGATGCCGGCCTACAGGCCGCCGGGCGCAATGTCGACATCTTCAAGGGCGTGGCCAACGGCAGCCTGCAACGGCGCTCGATCAACCCGCTGAAACTGTCGGTGCAGCTGCGCTGCGGCGGTGCCTCGGTGGGCGCGCCGGTGGATCTCGGCGAACTGGCCGCCGGCCAGCGCTACACCCTGTTCCTGCTGCCGTCGGCCCAGGGGCCGCGCCTGCTGCAGGCCGAAGACACTCTGGCTAACTGATACGCACACATGGTTTTCGCCTCCCTCGAGTTCCTCATCCTGTTCCTGCCGGCCTTCATGCTGGTGTATTCGCTGGTCAGGCCGGGGGGGCGCAACCATGTCCTGCTGTTCGGCAGCTGGTTCTTCTACGGCTGGCTGAGCCCGACCTTCCTCCTGCTGCACGTGGTGCTGACGGTGGTCGGCTGGCTCGGCGGCCTGCTGGTCGACCGTACCCGCGAGGAATCGCGCCAGCGCATCCGCCTGCTGGCGGCGCTGATCGTGGTCAACGTGCTGGTGCTGTGCTGGTACAAGTACGCCAACATCCTTGCCGCCACCTTCAACGAGTTGCTGACCTCCTACGGCGCGCTGCCGTTCGAGTGGCAGAAGGTGGCGCTGCCGGCCGGCCTGTCGTTCATCGTCCTGCAGGTGATTTCCTACCTGGTCGACGTACACCGGCATACCGTGCCGGTGGAGCGCAGCTTCGCCAACTTCGCCACCTACCTGGCGATGTTCGGCCATTCCATCGCCGGTCCGATCATCCGTTACGACTGGGTGCGCCAGGAGCTGGTGCAGCGCTACTTCAACCCGCTGAACTTCGCCCTCGGCGCGCGCCGCTTCATGATCGGCATGAGCATGAAGGTGCTGGTGGCCGACAGTCTGTCGCCGCTGGTGTCGGTGGCCTTCGCCTTGGAGCAACCGTCCTTCGTCGATGCCTGGATCGGCTGCCTGGCCTACTCGCTGCAGCTGTTCTTCGACTTCGCCGGCTACAGCGCCATGGCCATCGGCCTGGGCCTGATGCTCGGCTTCCACTTCCCGGAGAACTTCAACCGGCCGTACTGGGCACGCAATATCCAGGACTTCTGGCGGCGCTGGCACATCTCGCTGTCCAGCTGGCTGCGCGACTACCTGTACATCGGCCTGGGCGGCAACCGCTTCGGCACCTGGAAGACCTACCGCAACCTGTTCCTGATCATGGCCATCGGCGGCCTGTGGCACGGCGGCGACAGCTGGAACTACGTAATGTGGGGCGCTGCGCACGGTATCGCGCTGGGCATCGACCGCGCCTGGGGACGGGCAGGGCTGCCGGATCTGCCGGCTTGGCTGGCGCACAGCATCACCCTGCTGTTCGTGTTCCTGGCCTGGACGCTGTTCCGCGCGCCGACCTTCGATGCGGCGCTGAGCATGTACGCCGGCCAGTTCGGCCTGCATGCCTTCGCCCTCGGCGATGCGCTGGCCGCGACCCTGCGCCCGGCCCATGGCATTGCTGCGGCACTCGGCGTGATCTGCCTGCTGCTGCCGCTGCTGCAGAGCCGCTGCGAGGCGCGCTTCGGAGCTAGTCTGGTGTTCCGTGTGGTCGGCGCACTGTGGCCGGTGTGCGGCTTCCTGCTGGCGTTCGCCCTGATTGCCAGCCGGGAAACCGTGCCCTTCCTGTACTTCCAGTTCTGAGGCGGCTGAGCATGTCGAACAAAGACTCTTCCATCGCCCCGGTACCGCCGAGTGCCACCATGATCCGCCTGAGCCCGCCGGCCGGGCTGGTGATGTTCGCCTTCCTGTTGGCCGGGCTGACCTGCACCCTGTGGGCGATGTTCGTCAGCGGCAAGGTCGACCTGCTGCCGGCAAAGATCAGCTGGGATGATGTGCGCAACGGCGAGATCACCCACCGCATCGCCCGGGAGCTGACCAGCGTGCCGTTCGCCAAGCGTGCCGCCGACCTGGAGCGGGCCGCCAGTTGGCTGGCCATCGGCGACACCGGCAGCCGCGTGCGCCAGGGTTGCCCGGGCTGGCTGTTCCTCGCCGATGAGCTGAAGCTTCACCCGCACGCGCAGGCCAATGCCGAGGCGCGGGCGCACAAGGTCGCCGAGCTGCACGCGCAGCTGGCCAAGCGCGGCATCCAGTTGCTGGTGGCCGTGGTGCCGGACAAGAGCCGTATCGCCGCCGAGCAGCTGTGTGGCATTGCTCGTTCGCCGCAGCTGGTGGCGCGGGCGCAGAACTGGCAGGCGGCGCTGCAGGCGAGCGGGGTGGCGGTGCTGGATCTGGCGCCGTTGCTGCAGCCGCTGGGCAGTGCAGCCTACCTGCGTACCGACACGCACTGGAGCGAGGCGGGCGCGGATAGCGCGGCCCGGGCTATTGCTGCGCGCATCGCGGCACTGGGTGTCAGCGCCACGCCGGCCAAGCAGTACCTGGCCGAAGCTGGCGCGGCGGCGGTGCGCCCCGGCGACCTGGTGCGCCTGGCTGGCCTGGACTGGCTGCCGGCCGGGCTGCAGCCGCCCCAGGAGCAGGTCGCCGCGACCCGCATCGAAGAAGCGGCGGGCGCGGAGGGCGCGCTGGGCGAGGACGATCTGTTCGGCGACAGCCAGCTGCCAAACATCGCGGTGATAGGCACCTCGTTCTCGCGCAACTCCAACTTCATTCCCTTCCTCGAGCGCGCGCTGGGCGCCAGCGTCGGCAACTTCGCCAAGGACGGCGGCGAGTTCTCCGGCGCAGCCAAGGACTACTTCGCCAGCCCGGCTTTCCAGCAGACGCCGCCGCGCCTGCTGGTCTGGGAAATCCCCGAGCGCGACCTGCAGTCGCCGTACCAGGACGACATCGTCCTCGGCCAGCCCTGAACGGCAGCGGTGCTCCGGCCGTGAGCACCGCCGTTCGTCCGCTGTAACAACTGGACATGGATTTTGCCGGCGTGCGCCACGCACGCCGGCACTTGCCCGTGGTCTGACTTTACAGGAGCAATCCTGGGCGCCGGTATTCGCTGTCGCCGTCCCTGCGGTCGAAGGAGGCCGCCATGTCCAGCCGATCAATCCTGATTGCAGTACTGGGTCTGACCCTCAACGGTTGCGCCGTCTACGACTATGACGACGACTACGATTACGACAACCGCTACTACGGTGGCAGCGGCTACAGCGTGCAGCGCTACGAGACGTACCCGGTCTACCCGGTGTACCAGCAGCGCTACTACCGCTATGACTACCCCCGTTATGACAGCCACCGCTACTACGTCGAGCCGCGCCACGATGGTCGTTATGACGGTCGTTACGACGGCCGCTATGAGCGCCATCACGATGACCACCGCGGCCACGACCACCCGCGACCGATGCCGCAACAAGGCTACCGCCCGCCGCAACAGGGCTGGGATGGCCATCGCCAGGTCGACCGCGGCCATGACCGTCGCCCGCAGCTGTCCATGCCGGGCAATGGCGGCTGGCAGCCGCCCCAGGTGGTACGCGGGCATGAGCGCAATCAGGAACGACGCCAGCAACCCCGTCAGGAGCAGCGCCACAACAACCGGCAGATCCTGCAGGAGAATGGCATCCGCCGGCCTTACTAGCTCTTGAATAGGGCGCAGCCTGGGTACAGCCTCGGCGATCTGTCGAGATGGAGTTGAGTTGCTTGAATCGATCCCTAAGCACCCGGCCGGCCCCACGGGGCCGGCACGGGCATGCTTCAGTGATCGATCTTGATGGTCGGGTCGGCGCCGGCGACCAGTGAGTTGATCACCGCCGCCGGCGTGGCACCCAGACCCAGGCTGGGGTCGTTGAGATTGATGCCGTCCAGCTGGATGCTCAGGTCGGCATTGCCGCCGCCGGCCTCGAGATGGCCGCTGCTGCTGATCAGCAGGCTGTCGCCGCTGGCGCTGACCTGGATGTAGCTGCTCAGATCGACGGCGTGCTCCTCGCCCTGCAGCAGGTCGCTGAGGTCGAGGCGGTCTTCGCTCAGGTTGAAGTCCTTGATGCTGTCGCTGCCGGTATCGCCGGCATGCCAGACAAAGGTGTCGCGGCCGCTGCCGCCCCACAGCTGGTCGTCGCCGCTGCCGCCGATGAGGATGTCGTCGCCGGCGCCGCCGAACAGCGAGTCGGCACCGCCTTTGCCTTCCAGGTGGTCGTTGCTGCCCAGGCCGTTGAGGCTGTCGCTGCCGCTGCCACCCAGCAGCACATCGACCCCGGCGCTGCCGTTGAGCGTGCCGTTGCCGCTGATCGGCACGATGGTCTGCACACTGCTGCCGATGCTGATCAGCAGGTTGGCGGTGGAGCTGTCGCCGTCGGCCTGGGTCAGGGTGTAGCTGAAGCTCTCGCTCTGGCCGACATTGGCCAGGTTGGCGAAGGGCGTGTAGCTGTACTGGCCGTTGGCATGGATGGTCAGCTCGCCGTAGCTGCCGGTGACCGTGGTCGAACCGCTGAAGCTGGTGCCGTTGATGGCGCTGAGCAGGGCGCCTTCGCTGCCCAGGCTGTCGACGGCGCCCCAGGCATGGTGGCTGGACGGATCCTGGTTGGCCTCGCTGATGACGTTGCCGCTGAGGGTACTGGCCTGGGTCGTGGTGGTGCTGAGGATATCCAGGCTGATGTTGTCGATGCGCACTTCGGCGGTCTTGTTGAGCGTCTGGGTCAGGGTGTTGTCGACCAGGCCGAACTCCAGGCGATAGGTCTCGCCCAGGGCGCCGCTGCTCAGGGTGCGGCTGATGGTGGTGTCGCCGTCGGCCACGCCCAGGCTGCCGGAGAAGACCGCCACGCCGTTGCTGTCGAGCAGGCGCCAGGTGAAGCTGTCGCCGAGCTTGAACTGGTTGCCGCTGCTGTCGGTATCCAGATCCACGCTGAAGCTCAGGGTGGCGCTCTGGTTGGCGGCCAGGCTGAAGGTCGGGCTGAGCACGCGGCTGCCGCTGCTGTCGAGGTTGCTGGTCTTGCTGTCGGTGATCACCAGCTGGTTGCCGCTTACATCGGCATCGCCGGTCACTTGCCACTGGCTGGCGCTGGGCGTCTGGCTGGTGACGTTCTTGGTGCCGGCGGCCAGGTTGCCGTTGTTGTCGAACACCCATTGCGCCACACCCGGGTTGGACATGTTGGTGCTGCTGAAATTGGCCAGCACGATGGCCGGGGCGTTGTCGCTCTGCACCACCTGCTGTACCAGGGCCAGGCCGCTGTTGTCGTAGGCGCTGACTTCGCTGCGATCCTGCAGAGTCAGGTTGAGGGTGGCGCTGTCCTGGCTGCCGTCGGCATCGGCGATGGTGTAGATCACCTGGAAGTGGGTGTCCTCGGCGACATCCAGGCCGGCCACCGGGTTGAAGCTGTAATTGCCGGTGACGGCATCGATGCTCAGGGTGCCGATGCTGGCGCCGAGGTCGAGGTTGTAGTGGCTGCCGTCGAAGTTGGCGGCGACATCGCCAATGCCGTCGCCGTCGCTGTCGAGCATGACCGCGACGACCTTGGGGGTGGCGGCGCCATCGGCACCGAAGTCGTCGGCGATGCTGCCGGAGATGCTGCCGTCCAGCAGGCCGCCCTCGAACACCGGCACGGTGCCCTGCAGCGCACCCTGCAGATCCAGCGGGTCGGCCACCACCAGGGTGTTGCTGTTGTGGGTGCTCTGGGTCTGCACGATCTGCCCGGTCAGGTTCCAGCTCAGGCTGGGGTTGCCGTCCGGCGACCAGGCCACGGTATCCAAGTTGCTCTGCGCGTAGTCGCTGGTGACATCGCTGCCGATGCCGACGGCATAGGCGGCGTCGATGTCGTTGTCTTCGAGGAAGTCGACCCAGTCGGCGCGCTCGCTGGCGGATACCGAGGTGCTGCTGGACACCGTGCCGAAGGCGGTGGCCGGCAGGCCGTCGGAGAGGAAGTAGACGTAGGTGTGGTCGACGTCCGCCGGTGTGCCGTAGTTCTGCTGCACCTGCTGCAGGGCGCTGTCGTAGTCGGTGCCGTTGCCGGTGCCGAGGCCCTGGATGGTGCTGATGGCGTCGGCCGGGCTGAACCAGCCCTGGAAGGTGGCGCTGCCGTTGAAGGTCACCAGCATGACGTTCTGCAGGCTGCCGCCGTAGCTGTTGATCAGGTTCTCCACGGCGTCCTGGGCCAGGGCGAAGCGGGTGGTGGTACCGCCGCCAGGCAGGCTGACAACGCCGCCGAACTGCGGGTCGACCATGCTGCTGGAGGTGTCGAGCATGATCACCAGGTTGACCGTCTGGCTGGGCGCGCCCTCGACCAGGCTGATGCTGTCGTCCACCGCCTGCGGCACGGCATCGGCCACGTTGAGGGTGACGCTGGCGTCGCTGCTGTAGTCGTCGCCATCGAAGGCCTGGTAGGTGAAGCTCGGTGCCGGGCCGTCGTTGTCCGAGTCATAGTCGGCCGGCGGCTGGTAGCTGAGGCCGCCGCTGGCGGCGTCGGCGGCGCTGATCACCGCGCTGCCGGCGGCGACGGCAGCGGCAGTCACCGCGACACCGTTGATCAGCAGGCTGCCGTGTTCCGGCAGCGAGGTGATGCGGAAACTTTCCACCGCATCGCCGCTATCCGGGTCGCTGCCGCCGAGGCTGAGGGTTACCGCCGCGCCGCCCTGGACGGCATCGGCCGCAGAGTCCGTGGCCAGTGGTGCGTCGTTGCTGCCGGTCAGGTTGATGGTCAGTACACCGTTATCGCTGGCGCCGTGTTCGTCGGTGACCTGGTAGGGGATGTCGAGGGTCAGCAGCTGGCCGCTGGGCAGGCTCTGGTAGTCCGGGTGCGCAGGATCAAAGCTCCAGTTGCCCTGGGCATCCATGCTGAAACCGGCGGGCAGGCTCTGCCCCGTCGGGTTGAAGGTCAGCTGGGCGCCATTGTCCACGTCGCTGGCATCCAGGATGCCGGCAATGGGCGCGGCGCCCTCGCTGGCTGGCACGGCCTGGCTGGCACTGGCGACCGGGGCATCGTTGGTACCGGTCAGTTGGATGACGATATCGCTGAAGTCCGTGCCGCCATGGCCGTCGCTGATGCTCACGCGATAGACCAGGGTCAGCACCTGGCCCTGGGCCAGATCGTCGAGCTGCCCGGCCGGTACGCTGTAGGTCCAGTTCACCTGGCCAGCGCCATCGCCCGTGCTGTCATCGCCAAGGGTCGGTGTCAGGCTGCCACGCTCGGCAGTGGCCAGGCCGGTCAGCGAGTCGCTGGCGGAAAGCAGGGTGGCGCTGACGGTGTGGCTGTCGAGCAGGTCGACGTCGGTAAAGCTGAGGCTGCCGCTGCTGGTCAGGTCGCCTGTGTTCTCGTCGGCACTGCCGTCCGGACGCTCAAGTACACCATTCATGATGGCGCCCGGCAGGGAGACCTGTAGCTGGTAACCGTTGCCAGCGGGGATGGCAATGCTAGGGAAAGCCGCGACGGCTATGTAGTAGGTGCCAGGCTGGCTGAAGGTGTAGGTCAGGAATGAATCGTAGTGGTGCACACTGCCGCCTGCGCCAGCACTCAGATTACCTTCGTCGTCATCCGTGGCCAGCAGGTTGCCATTGGCATCGTAGAGGTTGAGCCAGGCGTCGAAGCCGCCTGTTGGCAGCAGGGCGTAGTCGATATCGAAGGTGGCGGTGGCGCCGGCGCTGGTGACGGTGAACTGGTAGTAGTCGAAGGCATTGTCGCCGGTGGAGCTGATGGAGACGAACGGGGTGGTGGCCGAGTTGGCCACATCGGCATCGTTGCCCAGAACGAAGTGGCCATCCAGGTTGATGGCGTTGGCCAGCGCGTGGTTGTCGAGGCCCTGTGGCTTGTCGATCAGGCCGCTGCCGTTACCGACACCCACGGAGCTCTGGATGATCGGCGCATCGTTGGTGCCCACCACGGTGATGGTCAGGGTGGTGTCGACCTCGCTGCCCTGATCGTCGCTGACCTTGACCGGGATGCTCAGTTCCAGCTCCTGGCCGCTGGCGAGGTAGTCATAGGCCGAGTGACTGGGGTCGAAGCTCCAGCTGCCATCGCCATTGAAGACCAGGCCCGGCTCGCTGGCCGTGGTGCTGAACTGCAGCGGCGTGCCGGCCGGTTGATCGACATCGCTGGCAAGAATCTGGCCACTGGCCAAGGCTGCGCCTTCGAAGACCTCGACACTGGCGGGGGGCGCTGTGGGCGCGTCGTTGACCGGGGTGACTTCGATGGCCACCGAGTCGCTGCTGCTGTCGACCCCGTCGCTGGCGACGATGCTCAGGTTGTCCGGGCCGTTGTAGTCGGCCGCAGGGGTGTAGTGCAGCTGGGCCATGGCGTTGTTGATGGCCGCGGCGCTGCCGGTGAGGATGAGGGTGGCGGTGCCATCACCACTGACGCCGGCGCCGAGCAGGTTGAGGCCGACGTTGAGCACGCCGTGGTCGACGCTGAGGGTCACGGTCAGGTTGTCCGCATCCGGGTCGAGCACGCCGAGGGCGTTGCTGGTGGCCAGGGAGAACACCTTGCTGGTGTCTTCGGCGGTGGTCTGGTCGCCGGGTACGTGGACGACGGGGGCGTCGTTGACCGGGGTGATCAGGATATCCAGGGTCGAGCTGACACTGGCGCTGCCGTCGGAGACGGTGTAGGTGATCTGCGGCACGCTGCCGCTGATGCCGGGCAGCGGGGTGAAGCTGTACTGGCCGTCGGCGCCGATGGTCAGGGTGCCGACCAGCGGGATCTTCACCGGGGTATCTACCGCGTAGCTGGTCAGCGGGAAGTCAGTGAGGTGGAAGCCGGTGATGCTCAGGCTGTCGCCGTCCACGTCGCTGGCGTTGTCCAGCAGGTTGCCGCTGACCGTGTTGTCTTCCAGGCCGCTGGTGATCTCGGGCGCATCGAGGGGCGCATCGTTGACCGGGGTGACGGTGATGTTCAGCGAGTTGTCGACGCTGACCTGGCCGTCGCTGCTGCTGATGCTCAGGGTTTCCGGGCCGTGGTAGTTGGCGTCCGGGCTGTAGGTCAGCTGGGCCAGGGCGTTGTTGATGGCGGCCGGGCTGCCGCTGAGGGTCAGGCTGGAGGTGCCGTTGCCGCTGAAGGTCACGCCCAGCAGGTTGAGGCCGAGGGTCAGCACGCCATGTTCGACGCTGAGGGTGGTGGTCAGGTTGTCCTGGTCGATGTCGAAGGCGCCGAGCGCATTCTGGGTCAGCAGGGAGAACACCAGCGGGGTGTCTTCGGCGGTGATCTGCCCCTCGGGCAGCACGTGGAAGGGGGCGTCGTTGGTCGCCTCGATGCTGATGCCGAAGGTGGCTTTGCTGGTCGCGCTGCCATCGCTGACGGTGTAGGTGAAGCTGGGTACCGGGCCGGAATAGTTGGGCAGCGGGGTGAAGCTGAAGTCGCCGTTGGCATCGACCTGCAGGCTGCCGACCAGGGGGATGGTCACCGGGCTGCCGATCGGCAGGCTGATGAAGGGCAGCAGGGTCAGGCTGAGGCCGGTGATGCTCAGGCCATCGCCGTCGGCATCGCTGTCGTTGCTCAGCAGGTTGCCGCTCAGGCTGCCGCCTTCGACCAGGCTGAAGCTGTCGGCCACGGCCTGCGGGGCGTTGTTCTGCGGCGGGGTTTCCGGTTCCGTCGGGCCCTCCGGTGGGGTGGGCGCAGCCGCGCTGGTGATGTCCGGAGTCAGTTCGTTGATGATCGTGCGCTCGCTGCCGGCCGGTGCAGTGGAGGCCGGCGCCTGGGTAGCGAAGCCGACGCTGGCCTGCAGGCTGCCGCCCACTGCGTCGAGCAACACGAAGCTGTGCCCGCCGCCAATGCCGCCGGCGCCGCCAGCACCACCGGCGTTACCGGGGCCGGCCGCAGTGGCTTCGAGTTCGGCGGTGGGGTCGGCACCGGCGGCGATAGCCTGCTGCAGGGCGCTCACCGATTGCTCGGCGGGGCTGGCGTCGGCGTCTTCCTTGGCTTCTTCCGGCTGCGCCGCCGACCACTGGGCATCGGCGCCAAGGTCGAGGGTCTGGCCGTTCTCCAGCTGCAGGCTGATCATGCCTTGCTGGCCGGTGAGGATTTCCTCGCCGCGCAGCAGGCGGTCGCCTTCGACCAGCAGACGCTGGAGACCTTCGGGGGATAGGGCGACGACCTGACCGGCAACCGATTTGACGACAGCAACGACACTGCTCATGGCGGACTCTCCTTCGTCTGACTGCATGGCTTCGGCCAGTCGCCCGGGCGGGCGGCTGTACCGCGCAATTTTTGTTGTGTGAAGTACGGCAAGAATGTCGCGTCAAAACTCCGGCTTATTGCTTTTGGCTATTGACTTAATGCCAAAGTATTGACCAATCGAGGGCCATGCTAAACAATCGATTTGGGCATGTCACTTTGATATTGCCGGCGGATCTGAGACTCTCCGATCAACGGTCATGTGGCCTTTGTGAAAAAGCCACAGGCCACGGCTGGCGCGGCTGACCAGTCGGTCATCGTGGTCTTGTGCAAGTCGTTGGAATTTAAAGAAAACGTCGTTTTTCGGCGTTTTCAGGGCGGTCGCCGAGGCAGCAGCGGGTAAAGCCGCTGAGCCGAAGCGGACGCCGACGAGCGCGATGCGGGCCAGGATGGCGCGCCAGCCGCAACAGGGAAGCAAGGGCAGGGGGAGGCGGCGCCGAGGATCGCGACAGCCCGCCGGATGGATCTGACAAGAGCTGAGAGTGTCCGCCGTGACGACCGAAAGCAGCCTGGCCACACCCTTGGGCGACCTGCGCGCCCTGCATGACGACCCCCTGCTGGACAGCCTGCTGGCGCTCTGTGCGCTGCATCGGCGCCCCGCCAGCCGGGCCCTGCTGAGCGCCGGCCTGCCGCTGCCGGCCCAGCGCCTGAGCGCCGACCTGCTGCCGCGCGCGGCGGCACGCGCCGGCCTGCAGGGGCGCTGGCTGCGCCGCAGCCTGGAGCAGATCCCGGCCATCGCCCTGCCGGCCCTGCTGCTGCTCAAGGACGGGCGCAGCGTGATCCTGCTGGGGCGCCAGGGGGCGCAGCTGCGCCTGCTGCTCAGCGAGAGCGAGGGCGGCGAAGTCTGTGTGGATCCGGCCATCCTGGCCGAGGACTACAGCGGCGAGGTGTTCTTCGCCCAGCCGCGGCACCAGTTCGACCTCGACCGCGAGAGCCTGATTCCGCGTACCCGCTCCTGGTTCCGCGACACCCTCAGGCGCTCGCGCTGGCTGTATATCGATGCCCTGGCGGCCAGCGTGCTGATCAACCTGATCGGCCTGTTCGCGCCATTCTTCGTGATGAACGTGTACGACCGGGTGGTGCCCAACCAGGCCCTGGCGACCCTCTGGGTACTGGCCGTCGGCATCGGTGGCGCCTACCTGTTCGACCTGCTGCTCAAGACCATGCGCGGGCTGTGCCTCGACCTGGCCGGCAAGAAGACCGACCTGATCATTTCCGCCAGCCTGTTCGAGCGCATCGCCGGCATGGCCATGAAATACCGCCCGGCGCGGATCGGCAGCTTCGCCCAGCACATTCACGAGTTTCAGGTGCTGCGCGACTTCCTCGCCTCGCTGACCCTGACCAGCCTGATCGACCTGCCGTTCACCCTGCTGGTGCTGCTGGTGATCGCCCTGCTCGGTGGTCACCTGGTGTGGATTCCGCTGCTGGCCTTCCCGCTGGCCCTGGGCATCGGCTGGCTGCTGCAGAAGCCCCTGGCCGAGAGCATGGAGCGCAGCATGGCGCTGTCTGCCGAGCGCCAGTCCGGGCTGATCGAAACCCTGGCCGGGCTCGACGCGGTGAAGGTCAACAACGCCGAGAGCGAGCGCCAGTACCAGTGGGAACAGACCATCGGCACCCTCGGCCGTCTGGAGCTGCGCACGCGCCTGCTGTCGAGCCTGGCGCTGAACATCACCGGGCTGATCCAGCAGTTGGCCGGGGTGCTGATGATCATCGTCGGCGTGCACCTGATCATCGCCGGCGACCTCAGCATGGGCGGCCTGGTGGCCTGCTACATGCTCAACAGTCGCGCCCTCGGCCCGCTCGGCCAGCTCTCCGGCCTGCTCACCCGCTACCAGCAGGCGCGGGTGAGCATGCACGGCATCGACCAGATGATGGCGCTGCCGCAGGAGCGCGAGCCCCAGGAGCGGCCGCTGACCCGCGCGCGGCTGCAGGGCGCCATCGAGTGCCGGCAGCTGGACTTCGCCTACCCGCAGCAGCAGAACGCCGCGCTGAAGAATATCGATCTGCTTATCCGCCCCGGCGAGAAGGTCGGCATCATCGGCCGCAGCGGCTCGGGCAAGAGTTCCCTGGCGCGCCTGCTGGTGGGCCTGTACCAGGCCGACGCTGGCAACCTGCTGGTGGATGGCGTGGACATCCGCCAGCTGGATGTCAGCGACCTGCGCCACAACATCGGCTACGTGCCGCAGGACATCCAGCTGTTCAGCGGCAGCCTGCGCGACAACCTGCTGTGCGGCGCGCGCTACGTCGATGACCAGCGCATGCAGCTGGCCGCCGAGCTGGCCGGGGTGCACGAGTTCGCCCGCCTGCACCCGCAGGGCTACGAGCTGGCGGTGGGCGAGCGCGGCCAGCAGCTTTCCGGTGGCCAGCGGCAGAACGTCGCCCTGGCCCGTGCGCTGCTGCTCGATCCGCCGATCCTGCTGCTCGACGAGCCCACCAGTGCCATGGACAACACCGGCGAGGAACGCCTCAAGCAGCGCCTAGCTACGGTGATCGCCGACAAGACCCTGCTGCTGGTGACCCACCGCACCTCGCTGCTCAGCCTGGTGGATCGCCTGGTGATCATCGACCGCGGGCGGATCGTCGCCGACGGGCCCAAGGCCGAAGTCATGGATGCACTGAAGAAGGGGAGGATCGCCGGTGTCTGATGTCCTGTTCGGTGCGCAGCTACGCGCCTATTTCAAGGGCCGCGAGGCCCTGGCCGGGCAGCCCCTGCCGGAAGTGCGCAAGGCGCTGATCGAGGATGCGCCGCGCCTGGTGCGGCTGACCATCTGGGTGCTGGTGGGATTTTTCCTGTTCGCCCTGCTGTGGGCGCACTTCGCGGTGATCGACGAGGTCACCCGCGGCGACGGCAAGGCCATCCCCTCGTCCAAGCTGCAGAAGATCCAGAACCTCGAGGGCGGCATAGTCGCCGAGCTGTTCGTCCGCGAGGGCCAGGTGGTCGAGGTGGGCGCGCCGCTGTTGCGCCTGGACGATACGCGCTTCGCCTCCAATGTCGGCGAGACCGAGGCCGATCGCCTGGCCCTGGTGCTGCGCACCGAGCGCCTGGGGGCGGAGGTCGAGGGGCGTGAGCTGGTGTTGCCGGCGAAGGCTGTCGAGGCCGTGCCGCACCTGGCGGCCAGCGAGCAGGCGCTGTTCGAGAGTCGCCGCCAGCAGTTGCGCAACGAAGTCGGTGGCCTGGAGGAACAGCTGGTGCAGCGCCAGCAGGAGCTGCGCGAGTTCACCGCCAAGCGCGACCAGTACGGCCGCAGCCTGGGCCTGCTGCAGCAGGAAATCGCCATGTCCGAGCCGCTGGTGGCCAAGGGTGCCATGTCCCAGGTCGAGCTGCTGCGTCTGCGCCGTTCCGAAGTGGAGAACCGCGGCCAGCTGGATGCCACGCGCCTGGCGATTCCGCGTGCCGAGTCGGCGATCAAGGAGATGCAGCGCAAGATCGACGAGACCCAGGGGCGCTTTCGCAGCGAGGCGCTGACCGAGCTCAACGAGGCGCGCACCGAGCTGAGCAAGATCCAGGCGACCGGCAAGGCCCTGGAGGATCGGGTCAACCGCACCCTGGTCACCTCGCCGGTGCGTGGCATCGTCAAGCAGCTGCTGGTCAATACCATCGGCGGGGTGATCCAGCCGGGCAGCGACCTGGTGGAGATTGTGCCGCTGGACGACACCCTGCTGGTGGAGGCGCGCATCCGCCCGCAGGACATCGCCTTCCTCCATCCCGGCCAGCCGGCGGTGGTCAAGTTCACCGCCTACGACTACACCATCTACGGCGGCCTGCAGGCCAAGCTGGAGCAGATCGGCGCCGACACCATCACCGACGAGGAAGGCAACAGCTTCTACCTGATCCAGCTGCGCACCGACAAAAGCCACCTGGGCAGCGTCGAGCATCCGCTGCTGATCATCCCCGGCATGGTCGCCTCGGTGGACATCATCACCGGCAAGAAGAGCGTGCTCAGCTACCTGCTCAAGCCGATCCTGCGGGCCCGCTCGGAGGCGCTGCGCGAGCGTTGATGCAGGCCCCGTTGTAGGGGCCTGGGTGGGCGAGCCGTTAGCCGCACACGGTAGTCGTCTGGACTGGATTCCCGCCTGCGCGGGAATGACGAGTAAACCCGGTGCCGTGCTCTATTGCCGTCATTCCCGCGTAGGCGGGAATCCAGCCCGGCAGCGAGATCAGCCGGCATGCTCTGGTAGGGCGGGTGTAACCCGCGTTGCCTGTGCCGCGGATTGCACCCGCCCTACGACTCAGCACCGCTTGGTTCTCCTCGTCATTCCCGCGCAGGCGGGAATCCAGCCCGGCAGCGAAATCAGCCGGCATGCCCTGGTAGGGCGGGTGCAACCCGCGTTGCTTTTGTGCCGCGGATTGCACCCGCCCTACGACTCAGCACCGCTTGGTTCTCCTCGTCGTTCCCGCGCAGGCGGGAATCCAGCCCAGCAGCGAGATCAGCCGGCATGCCCTTGGTAGGGTGGGTGCAACCCGCGTTGCTTTTGTGCCGCGGATTGCATCCGCCCTACGACTCAGCACCGCTTGGTTCTCCTCGTCATTCCCGCGCAGGCGGGAATCCAGTGGTTGGCGGCAGCGGCCTATTCGACAAACAGCTTCTGCACTGCCGAGAAGTCCAGCTTGCCATTGCCCTGTTTGAGCAACAGACGGTACAGCTGCAGGGCCAGGGCGCCCATCGGCGTGCTGCTGGCGGTGGCCTGGGCGGCCTCCTGGGCCAGGCCGAGATCCTTGGCCATCAGCTCGGCCATAAAGCCGCCGCTGTAACCCTTGCTGGCCGGCGCGTTTTCCATCACCCCGGGCCAGGGGTTGTACTTCTCCAGCGTCCAGTTGCCGCCGGAGCTCTGCCGCATGATCTCCGCCAGCACCGCCGGATCGAGGCCGCTGGCCACGCCCAGGGCCATGGCCTCGGCGGTGCCGATCATCTGCACGGCGAGTAGTTGGTTGTTGCACACCTTGGCCACCTGGCCGGCGCCATCCGGGCCGGCGTGGAAGATGTTCTTGCCCATCGCGGCGAGGATCGGCCGGGCCTTTTCCAGGGCCTCCGCCTTGCCGCCGACCATGAAGGTCAGGGTGCCGGCGGCGGCGCCGGCGGTGCCGCCCGATACCGGCGCATCGAGCATGCCGATGCCGCGGGCGGCGGCTGCCGCGTGCACCTTGCGTGCCGCGTCCGGGGCGATGGTCGAGCATTCCAGCACCAGGCTGCCGGGGACTATCTGGGCGAGCAGGCCGCCATCGCCCAGGTACAGCCCTTCGACATGCCGGCTGGCCGGCAGCATGCTGATCACCACCGTGGCATCGCGCACCGCATCGGCGGCGCTGCTGGCCGGGCTGGCGCCTTCGGCCACCAGTTCGTCGACGGCAGCCTGCACCAGGTCGAAGACTTTGAGGCGTTGGCCGGCCTTGAGCAGGTTGCGGGCCATGGGCAGGCCCATGTGGCCGAGGCCGATAAAGGCGATCTGGGTCATTGTTGTTGTTCTCCTCGTATGTCCTCGTTTGTAGGAGCGAGCTCTGCTCGCGAAGCGGGCAGTGCCGGGGACATTCGCGAGCAGAGCTCGCTCCTACAGGGTTAGAGATCGGCCAGCGGGTGCGGGCCTTCCCACAGCGGCGCGAAGTGCGCCTCGATCACCGCTGCGGGAATGCTTGCCACGTCTGCCCAGTGCCACTTCGGCGCCTGATCCTTGTCGATCAGGCGGGCGCGCACGCCTTCGGGAAATTCCGGGTGGCGGCAGCAGTTCAGGCTCATCGCATATTCCATGCGGAATACTTCGCCCAGCGACAGGTGCCTGGCGCGCTGGATCTGCTCCCAGACCAGATGCGCGGTGAGCGGGCAGCCCTCGGCCAGGGTCTTGGCGGCGCGTGCCAGGGGCAGGTCGCTGTCGCCCTGCAGAGTGCTGAGGGCGTGCCAGGCGCCGGGCAGGTCGGCGACGTCGAGCAGCCCATCGATGCGCTCGCGGCGCGGCAGCCACTGGGCCTGCGGCAGGTCGGCGCGGGCGTCCTGTTCCAGGGCGCGCAGCAGGCTGGTGAGCTGGGCCGGAGCCTGCTCCTGCCAGTTCATCTGCACCAGGCCTGCGAGCAGCAGTTCCTGCTGGTCGTCGCGCAGGAAGCGGTCGGCCAGGTTGAGGTCGAGGGCGTCGCGGGCGTTGATGCCGCTGGCCGTCAGGCCGAGGAACAGGCCGAGCCTGCCCGGCAGGCGGGCGAGGAACCAGCTGCCGCCGACATCCGGGTACAGGCCGATGTTGATCTCCGGCATGCCCAGGCGGCTGCTCGGCGTGACGATGCGCACGCTGGCGCCCTGCATCAGCCCCATGCCGCCGCCCAGCACATGGCCGTGGGCCCAGCACAGCAGCGGTTTCGGGTAGCTGTGGATGAGGTGGTCGAGGCGGTATTCGTCGGCGAAGAAACGCCGCGCCAGGGGGGGCACCTCGCCGGGATGCTCGCGGCATTGCTGCACTAGCTGCACCACGTCGCCGCCGGCGCAGAAGGCCTTGGGCCCGTTGCCGCGCAGCAGCACACAGGCGATGGTCGGATCGGCGGCCCAGGCGCGCAGGCGGGCATCCAGCGCCTCGATCATCGGCAGGGTCAGGGCGTTGAGGCTCTTCTCCGCATCCAGGCTGGCGATGCCGATGCGGTAGCCGTGCAGGCCGGGGCGTTCTTCGAAATGCACATTCATGAGGGCAACCTTGCTCATGTTGGTAGGAGCGAGCTCTGCTCGCGAATCAGACGGTGCCGACTTGTTCGCGAGCAGAGCTCGCTCCTACGGTTATTTATTGCGCCACTGGGCGTCGCGTTTCTCGAGGAAGGCATTGACCCCTTCGCGGGTGTCGTCGGCGTCGAACAGGTCGACGAAGCGCTCGCGCTCTTCCGGCAGCCAGGTATTCGGCCCGCGCTGGCGGGCGCCCTGAATCAGCGGCTTGATGGTGCGCACCGCCACCGGGCTCTGCCGCGCCACCTTGGCCGCCAGCAGCAGGGCGGTGCCACGGGCTTCGCCGCTGTCCACCACCTGCTCGACCAGGCCGATGCGCAGGGCGGTTTCGGCGTCGAGGCGCTCGCCGCAGAGGATCATGCGCTTGGCCCAGCCTTCACCGACCAGCCAGGGCAGGTGCTGGGTGCCGCCGGCGCAGGGCAGCAGACCTACGGTGGCTTCCGGCAGGGCCATCTGCGCCTGGCGCTCGGCGATGCGGATATCGCAGGCCAGCGCGCACTCCAGGCCGCCGCCCATGGCGTAGCCGTTGATCGCGGCAATCGATACGCCGCGGAAATCGCGCAGGGCCTCGAAGGCTTCACCGAAGCGCCGTGCCATCTCGCGGGCGCGGGCCTTGTCACCGTCGGCGAATAGGTTGAGGTCGGCACCGGCGCTGAAGAACTTGCTGCCCTGGCCAGTCACCACCAGGGCGTAGATGTCGTCGTCGCGGTTGAGGTGCTCGACCAGCTGCTTGAGGCCGATCAGCGAGTCGCGATCCCAGGTGTTGGCCGGCGGGTGGTTGAGGGTGATCAGCGCGGTGTGGCCGTGCTTCTCCACGGTGATCTTGTGGGTCAGGTCGAAAACCCCGGGTTTGTAGGCTTCGATGGCAGTGGTCATGAATGATCCTCGTATGTGGTGCTCCCTCTCCCTTTGGGAGAGGGCTGGGGTGAGGGTGCCCGGGGCGACTCCGCCCCTCCCCCCCGGCCCCTCTCCCGGAGGGAGAGGGGAGTCATAAGGCTACAACAGGCGATCAAGCATGCCGCCCTGTTCCAGCAGGCGGCGGGCGATGATCACCCGCATGATCTCGTTGGTGCCTTCGAGTATCTGGTGCACCCGGCTGTCGCGCACCCAGCGCTCCAGCGGGTAGTCGTTGAGGTAGCCGTAGCCGCCGTGCAGCTGCAGCGCCTCGTTGCACAGGGTGAAGCAGTGGTCGGTGGCGAAGCGCTTGGCCATGGCGCAGTACAGGCTGGCCTCGGCGTGGGCGTGATCGAGCTTGTGCGCGGCCAGGCGCACCATCTGCCGGCTGGCGGTGAGGTCGGTGAGCATGTCGGCCAGCTTGAACTGCAGGGCCTGGAATTCGCTGAGCGCCTTGCCGAACTGCTTGCGCTCCTCGACGTAGCGCAGGCTCTGTTCCAGCGCCGCCTGGGCCGCGCCCAGCGAGCAGCTGGCGATATTGATGCGGCCGCCGTCCAGGCCCTTCATGGCATAGACGAAGCCCTGGCCTTCCGGGCCGATGCGATTGCCGGCCGGGATGCGCACGTTCTCGAAGGTGATGGTGCGGGTCGGCTGGGCGCGCCAGCCCATCTTCAGTTCGTTGCGCCCGTACTTCACCCCCGGTGCATCGCCCGGCACCAGGAAGCAGGACACGCCCTTGGCGCCGTCCTCGCCGGTGCGCGCCATGACGATCAATACGTCCGTACTGCCAGCACCGGAGATAAAGCACTTGCTGCCATCCAGCACGTACTCGTCGCCGTCGCGCTTGGCGCGGGTGCGCAGGCGTGCGGCGTCGGAGCCGGCGTCCGGTTCGGTCAGGCAGTAGGAAGCCAGCAGCTCGCCACTGGTCAAACGCGGCAGCCAGGCCTCCTTGAGCGCGGCATCGCCGAACGAGGCAAGCATCCACGAGGCCATGTTGTGGATGGTCAGGAACGCCGTGGTGGCGATGCAGCCGGCGGACAGTTGCTCGAAGATCAGCGAGCTGGACAGCCGCGACAGGCCCAGGCCGCCGTCTTCTTCCTTGATGTACAGGGCCAGGTAGCCCTGGGCGGCCGCACGCTTGATCACCTCGACCGGGAAGTGATGATCGCGATCCCAGTCCGCGGCATGGGGTGCCAGCTCGCGCGCGGCAAAGGCGCCGGCGCTGTGCACCAGCAGGCGTTGTTCGTCGCTCAGTTCAAAATCCATAGCCAATCCTCAGCGGGGAAGGGGTGTTCCCTGGCAGGCAAGCAGGCCGGCGGGTAGCCAGCCTGCTGCGGGTTCATTTCAGTTGAATGGTCATGTTCGGGCCAGTCACTGGCGTGTCGTCGAACCAGCGGCTGGTGACCGTCTTGGTCTCGGTGTAGAAGCGCACCGCCTGCTTGCCGTAGGCGTGCAGGTCGCCATAGAACGAGCCCTTCCAGCCGGTGAAGGAAAAGAACGGCAGCGGCACCGGAATCGGCACGTTGATGCCCACCTGGCCGACTTCCACCGCGTGCTGGTAGTGCCGCGCGGCACCGCCGGAGCGGGTGAAGATGCTGGTGCCGTTGCCGTAGGGGCTGGCGTTGACCAGCTCGATGGCCTGCTCCAGGGTGTCGACCTCCATGCACACCAGCACCGGGCCGAAGATTTCTTCGCGGTACAGGCCCATCTTGGTGGTCACGCCGCGGAACAGGGTCGGCCCCAGCCAGTTGCCGTTGGGGTAGCCCGGCACCTCACAGTGCGAGCCGTCGACCAGGCACTGCGCGCCTTCGGCCTTGCCCTCGGCGATCAGGCGCAGCACGCGCTGGCGTGCCTGCTGGCTGATCAGCGGGCCGTAGGCGGCGCTCGGGTCTTTCCAGTAGCCGGGCTTGAGCTCGGCGATCTGCGCCGCCAGCTCATCGATCCAGGCTTTCGATTCGCCGACGAATACCGCCACGCTGATCGCCATGCAGCGCTGCCCAGCTGCGCCGCAGCTGGCGCCGAGCAGGTTGCTGATGACCTGGTCCTTGGGCGCGTCGGGCATGATCACCATATGGTTCTTGGCCCCGGCGAAGGCCTGCACGCGTTTCAGGTGCTGGGTGCCGGTGCGGTAGATGTGCTGGCCCACCGGCACCGAACCGACGAAGGAAATGGCGCGCACATCCTCGTGTACCAGCAGGGCATCGACCACCTCGCGGCCGCCATGCAGCACCTGCAGCACGCCCTTGGGCGCGCCGGCCTCGATAAACAGCTCGGCCAGGCGGTTGGGGGTCAGCGGATCCTGTTCGGACGGCTTGAGGATGAAGGTGTTGCCGCAGGCGATGGCCAGCGGAAACATCCACAGCGGGATCATTGCCGGGAAGTTGAACGGGGTGATGCCGACGCACACGCCGAGCGGCTGGATATAGCTGGCGGTGTCGATCTCGCGGGCGACGTTCTCGACCGTCTCGCCCATCATCAGGCTGCAGATATTGGCCGCGTGCTCGGCCACCTCAATGCCGCGCCAGACATCGCCCTTGGCGTCGGCGAAGGTCTTGCCGGTTTCCCCCGCGAGGATCTCGGCCAATTCGTCGTGGTGTTCCTTGAGCAGATGCTGGTAGCGCAGCATCAGCCGCGCGCGCTCTGGCACCGGTACTTCGCGCCAGGCGAGGAAGGCGCTCTTGGCGCTGGCGATGGCCGCCTCGATCTCGTCGGTAGTGGCCTTGGGCGCCAGGGCCAGGACTTCCTGAGTGGCCGGGTCGGTCACTTCGATCAGTTCGCGGGAATGGCTGGTCTGCCACTCGCCGGCAATCAGTTGGGGGATCACGCGGGCCATCAGGTTTCTCCTGAATCTACTTTTTGTGCCCTTGTTATAGCCACTGCCCGACAGCTTGTGGATTGACGATCTTGTCGCCGGGATGGACGATCTTGGTATTCATGATCGAGAGCCTGCCTGTGAATACCGCAGTGGAAACCTCCAACTGGCCGTTGCCGGCCAACGGCCTGCGCTTTATCACCCCGCCGCGCCTGCGTCGCCTGCTGGCGCGCCAGCCGCTAGCTGCGGGCTGCTTTCCATTGGCCCTGGGGTTCTACCCGGAGGCGGCCGGGCACCGCATGCAGCGCCAGCAGCCGGACGACCATCTGCTGATCTACTGCCGTGCCGGACGCGGCTGGCTGGAAACCGAGGATGGACGATTGGAGGTTGGCGGTGGCGATCTGCTGCTCTTGCCCAAGGGCCAGGCCCACACCTACGGCGCCGATGCCGAACGGCCCTGGACGCTGTATTGGGTGCATTTCGACGGCAGCCTGTGCGACGACTTCCTGCGCCTGCTCGGCCCGGCGCGCCTGCGCCGCATCGGCGTGCAACCGCGCCTGCTGGCCGACTTCGATGCGCTGCTCGGCCTGCATCGCCAAGGCCTCAACCTGCCGCACTTCATCCATGCCGCGCACCAGCTGCAAGCCCTGCTCAGCTCCCTGGCGGTGCTGCCGGCGCGGGCCAAGCTCAAGTCCGGGCGAGTGCTGGACGTGGACGCGGTGCAGGCGGTGATGCGCGCGCACCTGCATGACAACCTCAACCTCGACGAGCTGGCGGCGCAGTTCAAGCTGTCACGCTTCCATTTCGCCAAGACCTACCGCGCGCTGACCGGCCATGCGCCGATCCAGGACTTCATCAACCTGAAGATGGCCCACGCCTGCCGCCTGCTCGACCAGGGCTCGTTGGAAGTGCGGCAGATCGGCGAGCAACTGGGCTACGACGACCCCTATTACTTCTCGCGCCTGTTCCGGAAGGTGGTGGGCATGGCGCCCAGCCATTATCGGGCGCTGCATCAGGGGTGATGGCGTCGCGCAGGGTTGGGGGCGGGGGAGCCGAGGTGGTAATTTCGGCTCCCGCTCAAGCGCACCGAGGAAGTCCTATGTACCCAAGCGCAAAGCTGTGTGCCGCGCTACTACTGCTGGCCGGCAGCCGCTTGGCGCTGGCCGATAACGCTGCGGCGGCCATCGATGCGCTGGTGCAGAGCGCTGCGGCAGAGACGATGCAGCAGCACCAGATCCCCGGCCTGGCCATCGCGCTCAGCGTCAATGGCCAGTCGCACTACTACAACTACGGTGTGGCCTCCCGGCAGACCGGGCAGGCGGTGAGCAGCGATACCCTGTTCGAGATCGGCTCGGTCAGCAAGACCTTCACCGTTACCCTGGCCGCATACGCCCAGGCCAAGGGTCAGCTGTCGTTGTCCGACCAGGTCGGCAAGCACCTGCCCGAGCTGCAGGGCAGCCCGTTTGCCGAGGTGACGCTGGTCAACCTGGCGACCCATACCGCCGGCGGTTTTCCCCTCCAGGTGCCGGAGGCGGTACACGACAACGCCCAGCTGCTGGACTACCTCAAGGCTTGGCAGCCGCAGTACTCCGCAGGCAGCCAGCGTACCTACGCCAACCCGAGCATCGGCATGCTCGGCGTGATCGCGGCCAAGAGCCTGCACCTGCCCTATGCCGAGGCGCTGGAGCGGCAGCTGTTTCCCGCCCTGGGCATGCCCAACAGCTACCTGCGGGTGCCGGCGAACAGGCAGGCGCTCTATGCCCAGGGCTACAGCAAGGACGATGCGCCGGCCAGGCTGAATCCCGGGGTGCTGGCCGACGAGGCCTATGGGGTGAAGACCAGCGCCAGGGATCTGCTGCATTTCGTCGAGGCCCAGCTGGGCCACACCGAGCTGCAGCCGCAACTGGCACAAGCGCTACGCGCTACCCGTACCGGCTACTTCACCCTGGGGGCTATGACCCAGGATCTGATCTGGGAGCAGTACCGCTACCCGGTCGCGCTGGAGGCACTGCTGCAGGGCAACTCCAGCCAGGTGGCCTACCAGAGCCATGCGGTCAACCCGCTGCAGCCGCCGTTGCCGGCGCAGGACGCGGTGTGGGTCAACAAGACCGGCTCGACCAATGGCTTTGGCGCCTATGTGGCGTTCGTGCCGGCCAGGCAGATCGGCATCGTGCTGCTGGCCAACCGCAACTACCCCAACGAAGCCCGGGTGCGTCTGGCTTACCGGATACTCAGCGCATTGGAGTGAGGGGCTTTAAGGCCTGGGGCCGCACTGGCCGACAATTGGCACAAATGCTCCATCTGCTCGGGCCATTACTGCATTCGTACCGGCCCCAGTTGCGCCTGCAGGGCCGGGCGGCGAGCAGGTATTACCGGGCATTGCGCTGAGGGTAGAGTTGCCGCAGGAGGGCTGGAGCGGGACAGATAACGGCCAGGTGGGCACTAGTGTTTACCGGGCTCCATGGCCTTGACGCCAAAGGATGCAGCTAGCCCAAGACTTGCCTACGAAGTACACGCTAGGAACCGGTTTGTTACGACCGCCTGCCCGGTGCAACCTCTGAGAAAGGCCCAATTGCAATTACTTGAGCATCTAGACCCTGGCTGTGCTCCAAATACCTAACGATTAAGCTAACAGGCGAGCAAAAGCGTAGCTTTTGCGAGTCCAGTGAGCGACTTGTTATAGGTCATATGTCATCAAGGTGTCTTCCAATGAACTCGGCGGAAGACATCCACGCTTGCTTGATTTCCCCTGAGTCAGGGTCTTTGTACCATGCACTGTTCCAACTATTAGAAAAGCTCCACTCCCAAGAAACGCGCTTGCCTTTCACATAGTCCGTCTTGGTTGTTGGGAAAATTCGGTAGAATGTTTTTGCCCCGCTAGGTGAAGAGCTTTTTAGTATCACGCCCTTTCCGATTTCAAAGATGCTCTTGCACTCAGGGTCTGAGTAGATGGCAACTCCTGGGTTATGTATCCAATTAGCTTCGCGGGGTAGCGAGTAAAGAGACTTTAAAATAGAGACCCCGGAGTCTATTGCGCTCAGAATGTTTCCGTCGTCTGCTGTGCCCCCATGAATAAGCTTGTTGCGTGTTTCCCAGAATAATTTGAGGCTGCTAGGGACGTGCCGAGGGAAGCTATAATGTGAATCAAGCTCTGATATTGCCTGCATTAATGAAATGTTTTTTCTTCCATCAAGAAGCCCCAGGCATGCCATTGTGTGCCTGGTTTCTCTTTCAATTTCTGCAGCTAGCAATAATAGAGCCGCCTTGGGAGATCTGGCCGCCTCTTGTATTATAGATTTTATTGTTTCTTCTTCTCTGCTGGCAGCTGCATTTTCGGTTGCTGTGGTTGGTTGCTGCTTGCTTGGAATTTCGGAAACTTCCTTCGACAGAATATTTGCAGATTCGTGAAGTTTATTTAAGGATTCACTCAGCTCCACTTCTTGCCCTAAGAATGTGCCTTTTTTGATTCTTGCTATTGCGCTTGAAATGTCCTTTCTAAATAGAAATATGGCCGAGAATGCGAAGATCGGCCAAAGAAGCGCTGATATTGAGTTTAGGATTTCGGCAACATACTTCATTTGTGTGCTGACCTATAACGATTAAGCTAAGGGGCGGCGGAACGCCGTCCCAGCGAACGAAGTGAGCGCTTTGAGCGCATTGTTAGGAGACTGCATGCGCGAGCTCCGATTGTTTGATTTCTACATCGAAACCGGATTCCAGCTCCAGAATAAATGTTGGTTCTGGGCTGAGAGATATAAGAGAAGCTAGCGAGCCTTTGCTGCCGGCGTGCGCGCCACTTACGACAAGCACGAAATCATTATGCTGATAGGCCACACCAGAAATTGGTGTATGGCTAAGGAACGCTTGATTGAGCTGCACAGACTCCACAAAAGCTCCTAACGATTAAGCTAAGGGGCCGGCTTCGCCGGTCCCAGCGAACGGAGTGAGCGCTTTGAGCGCATTGTTAGCCGACATGTTGCACATGCCATTGCTGTATGTCGCTAAGAAACTGTTCTTGTGCTGCAGGTTCTAGGAAGGCTCTAGCTGGGATTATGAGAGCATTTCCATTGGTTCCGGTTATAACAATATTGCCTGCTTCCGTTTGGATGGAGGCTACCTCGGCCCAAGTGCGAGATCCAGAGTGTTTACCAATTTGAGTATGCCAGCCTTCTCGCCCTACAGTGAGAGTACGCTCCTTGCTCTTGAATGTAAGCTGGGGGTAGACCGCCATTACTATGGTTGTTAGTGGAAGAGTGGTAGCAAAGTAGAGCGCTAGAGTACTAAGGCTCGGATGGGCAAAGCTGGATTTTGCCAAACATAAACTGAGAACAGCGGCCAGCAGGATATGCACGCGCCATAACTTGGCTCTCCATGCTTGCCAGTACCAATGCCAAACTTCGGTGCGGGATGAGCTATAGCGAATTGTATGATTCATGGCGGCTAACGTTGGACGTAACCGGCCTGCGCAGGCGGTGCGGAGCTCCGCTTGCGCAGGTCCGCGTTGACGGACTTGTTAGGTATTGCCACCAACCACCGCCAAATAGTTGCTTAAACACTCAATCACGGTTGAGTCATTGAACACGATACCCAAATCGATCATCTGCTGAACTTCGGCGATTGCTACTTGAGCAGTTGGAACTTCCTTGATCTTGATGTCACCTTGTTCTGTGCGTTGAAATACCTGAGCCAATATGCCCAAGAAAAACGCGCGGCTCCCTGCATAAAGATTGCCGGCCTTGTCGGGGTAGCTACCCGCGTAATAGATAAATACAGGACTACCGCTTGAGCCGGGAAAAACTGACGCATCGATTAGAAACTTTGGCTCACCTTGAAACGGAACATAGTAGGGGGTTGCGGTAATTCCCTTTCGAACAACAGGAAGCAGATTCTTTGAATCCCAGATGCCACTGGGGTATCCAATAAAGACAACATCCTCGACTGGGCCAATGTATTTTTCGATGTCCTCAGCCTTTGGACTAGTCTCATTAACGATATTCTTCCAGAGCACCTGATTACCGGCTGCCTCAAGGTCTGTAATTATTTTCGAGATGTTCATTGCGGCGACATCGACAGCCGCAGACGGGTGCCCAATGAAGTTTGCTTCATTGAATGGAATTGTGTAGCCCTCGCCTGGGACAACGACCTTTTCGCCGTCTTTGATAACAGCTTTTCGGAGAACAAAATTTCCTGCTACTACACCGGCAACCACATGTTTGTTAGTCACGACAAATAGTCGTTCCTTGTGCATGTAGAGAAATCCGGTTCCCACAGAGGTGCCAGCTTTAGTAGCACCTTCTAAGCGGACGGTCAGATACAACAACTGTTCAGCGAGAGATTCCATAGCAATACCTAACGTTTGGTTAAGGGGCCGGCTTTAGCCGGTCCCGCAGTGAGCGAAGCGAACGACTTGAACCAATTGTTAGAGGGCATGCACCAACGCCGCTGTGTCGAATGCAAGAAAGTCGCCAGACTCTAAATCCTCGTAAGTACAGGCCGTTCCGTCGTAGCAGTAATTTCCGTGTTGAAATTCTGTGTGTACACGCAGAGAGCCAGTGGTTGATTTTAATGACTTTGGCGGCGCCGAAAATGAGAGAACAATAATGTTTCGTGGGTCGTTGCGAAGAATGCTGCTGGGGCGATTGCCAGCTAAAAACTCAGAGATAGCTATTTTTTGAAGCTGAGCAGAGAGCTGTGACCAGAATTCATTGGCCTCAGTATTTCCAAGATCGCTTCCATCCCATGCAATTTCGGTTACGGATACTGTGGTTGGCCCGAGTTGCTGCACTGCCATGTGCTGACCTCTAACGATTAAGCTAACGGGCGGCCAAAAGCGCAGCTTTTGGACGTCCAGCGAACGGAGTGAGCGGCAGTTGAGCGCATTGTTAGGCACCAGCTTTGTTGTTGGAGTGCTTGAAGGCTTTGACGCTGAAGTACAGAAGGACCATCGAAAGGATACCGGTTAAGACCCAAAGTACAGACGCAAATGAAGCCCAGCGGCAACGCAGATTGTCGTGAAAGAACGAGAACTGTGCGTTGCACTCGATTGCTGCAAGGCTACTTGAAGAAAACACCCAAAACAGGCAGTACCAAGAGGCCAGAAAGGTCAGCACTGACAGAGCTAACAGAATGATTCCCTTCGTCATGCCTTACTCCTACCTATTGGTGCCTAACGTTTGGCTAAGGGGCCGGCTTCGCCGGTCCCGAGTGAGCGGAGCGAACGACTTGAGCCATTTGTTAGGCTATCCAGTTTAACTATTGCTGTTATCTGACTTGGCTCAAGCTCTTGCGCAGCTGCCCATCTTTTGGTTGAAGCGGCAAAAAATTAATCTTTCCATAGCCAGATTGAATTATGGTCTCAATAATTACTCCAGATGGAGGGTGGGTTGTTTCGCCTAGAACAAAAACATCATAAAGTGCGTTTGGAGGCTGATAAAAGTAAATAATTGCATCTTGGGCGTGATTATTTGGAAGGTACACCCCTCCTTTTATTTGAAGTCCTGCGCCTATTGTTCCGCCACATTCAGTCGTCAGTAACTCAGATGAAACAGGAGTTTTGGGGCCTATGTAGAAGATGCCATTTTTGTCTTGGAATTCTGCTATATAGTTGCCTGGCGCGAGAGAGTATTTAATGCGTGGCTTACACATGCCACCGTACTGCGCTGTGTAAGTGTAAGGTCGATCAATACTTATAGTAATGTCTTCTGGAGTCGGCTGCAGGCTTTTAGGGTCTATCTCTGTGGCGCAACCAGTGATGGTGCAGATAATAACTGCTAAAAATATTTTTTCCTGTAGAGGTTTCATGCGTTTCCAGTTAAATGTTGTTTGCCTAACGATTAAGCTAAGGGGCGACGGAACGCCGTCCCAGCGAACAAAGTGAGCGCTTTGAGCGCATTGTTAGATACCACCTTGCACCGCCGAAAGTAGCTCACTCTTGCTTGCTATGGATGGAGTGTTTACCCCGCACAGTATGTGCCCGACATCAATTCCATAAGGGGCGTTTAGAGCCTGCTCCAATGTAGTTCCGGCTACCGTAACTTCTTCTAATTGGTGTACCCCGATGCACTGATAGGTGGTGAGATCGCCGGGGCCATCATGATTTGAGTCACTGAATCCTTCCACCATGCCAAAGGCCCTCTCACAGGCGGCCTCCGGGCTCTGAGCCGAGAAGAGCTGGGCACAAAGGTAATGAACGCTAGAGTGCTTAAGGACAGTCTTTTGTGATGGATCGGAGAACCAAAGATTCTCCTCGCGAAGGACGAAGTGAGCAACGAACAAGCGCACTCGGAATCTCCAGTGGTACCTAACGTTTGGTTAAGGGGCCGGCTTTAGCCGGTCCCGAGTGAGCGAAGCGAACGACTTGAACCGCTTGTTAGGCATCAGGTGTCGACCTTGGTAAATCGATTAAGGAAATCGAGCGAGTTGACATATTTTTGTGCGGCTTCTGGTGGCGATTTTTTTTGCATGGTTTCTAGAGCTTTGCGGTATGGGTTCTTTCCGTTCACTGTGCCGTTGTTGAACGCGAACGCATACAAATATTCGGCCTCAGCTTTCCTGAGGATTTTCCGGTCGGAGACCTTTCGATAATGAGCCCTTTGCTCTAAAGGCAAGTCGTCTTTCAATTTTTCTTCAACGCTTGGCGCTAAACAAAAACCAACCCAGTCGAGGGCCTCACCGTACCGGTGGGCTTCGATAAGTGCTGGGCCTACGAATACGTTCTGTTTGGCCTGCGAGTAGAGCTTGCCGTGGCTGATGCACCCTCGAACAGGAATATTCTTTAAGATAAGCAACTGAAAGAATATTCTTGCAGCACTCTCTACATGTGCAAAGTCCTGCAGACTGTCAGAGCGCGAGTAGATGATGAAAGTATCTGAGAACCACGAGTTAAGCAGCCCAGCCTCACTCTTGCCAAATTTACAGGCCTTGCGCATCTGCTCAAGTGCCTCGGAGTAAATAGGTAAGACTTCTTCAATAACGCTCGTACTAACGAGATTTGTGAAGCCTAGTAGGTCTAAGTAGGCGAACCATCGGTCGCGATATCGAAGTGGTCGATAGATGAGCTCGGTCATGGATTTGCCTAACGATTAAGCTAACGGGCGGCCAAAAGCGCAGCTTTTGGACGTCCAGCGAACGAAGTGAGCGACAGTTGAGCGCATTGTTAGGCGCGATACCACTCACCGCTTTTATATTTTTCAGGTATCTCTTGCTCAGATGGATTTTCATATCCGAGCTTTTCTAGCTCATCGAACCATTGGTCACGCTTTGATTCAGGTAGTCTTGAGCCGCACCAGGGACAAAATTTGATCGTGATTGAAGATGTGCCACCATCATGAATAACTATCCCGTACTCATTGAATTTATCAGAGTACTTGATTAGGTGGTCTGGGCATTCAAATACACCAGTATGAAGATCACACCTGTGATTTACCTGGCTTTTCATTTGCCCACAGCAGTGATTCATATAGTGCCTAACGATTAAGCTAACGGGCGGCTAAAAGCGCAGCTTTTGGACGTCCAGCGAACGGACGTGAGCGATAGTTGAGCGCATTGTTAGGCTGCAACACATTGGGTGTAGGCTCATAACCATACCTCTCCGTTGTGGTCTTTTTCCTTGAGTTTCTTCAGAAGAAGCTCAGCTTGCTCTTTGCTCTTGCAAGCGACCATGAATCTGTTTTTTCCAGATTTATGATTCCAAACAGCAAAGTGTCCAGCTTTGGCGATGATGATTTCACATTCGCCTAGATTGTCTGGTATTTGAATCCTGGCCATCTTTGCTGCCTAACGATTAAGCTAACGGGCAGACAAAAGCGCAGCTTTTGGCTGTCCAGCGAACGAAGTGAGCGGCAGTTGAGCGCATTGTTAGGGGCACTCGATCTTTATGAGTTTTGCTAGCTCAACATTGTGCCTAACCGCAAAAGCTTGTGCGGATGGCTGTAAGTTTACAATTTCATTTGTACATAAATAGTCAGAGGTGCCAGGCATTGGCTTGGAGTAGCCTGCGGACATTGCACAGTTAGCCAGCTCTGGCGAGATGCCAACAATTTGTGCGCCGTAGCCATGCACAGCAAAAAAGCGTGGCCTTTCAAATGCAGACTCTTTCTTTGCTATCTCCTCCGGGTTTTCCTTAAGGAGGAGGCGCAGCTCTGCGAGCGTGGGTTCTTGCGGAGCGCATTCATCGGAAAATGCTGGCAAGCTGAGTATCAGGAGAGCTGCGATTGCTGAAAGTATGCGGATGGGCATGTTTTCCCTAACTATAAGTAGACGACACATGTGGGGTAATTTTTTACGCCACTTGTGTCGTATAACGTTCCTTGTCCATGCGTAACCTACTGAGCCCATTGGGTTGGGCGCTGAAACGCGACAATCGGCAATGGGGTAGACGCGACAAGACCTGCCTCGAGGCTACGTAATCGGTTGCAGTGTGTCTATGGAGACTCTGCCGCGTATCAGCTCCTGGCTTTGAGGTTTGCTGATAACGCAACACACGGAGTTCTGCGTGGGGTGAGGAGTGTGTTGCAGATGAAGTAAAGCCACAGCTCTAGCGCAGCGAATTCAGAAAACGCTGGGAAAGCTGCCGCTCAGTAGCAATTCTCAGCAAGAACCAATGCCGGGCTCAGACCCGTGCAATAGTCGCCAGCCCCGTCGCCACCAGCTTCTCCGCCCCATCCTTGACCGCAAACACATCGGCCCGGCACACGGCCTGGCGCTGGCCGGCCTTGAGCACTTCGCTGCGGCACACCAGGCGTTCGCCCAGAGCCGGGGCCAGCAGGTTGAGCTTGTACTCGCTGGTGACCACGTCGCCGACCATCGAGGCGGCGGCCCAGGCGCAGCCGCTGTCGACCATGAAGCCGACCACCGCGCCGTGCATGTAGCCGTGGTGCTGGCACAGATCCGGGCGGCTGCGTACCTGCAGGCTGACCTTGCCCGGTTCGAAATCGAGCAGTTCGGCGCCCAGCAGCTGGGCGAAGGTGGAGTGTTGCAGGGCCTGTTCCAGGCGCTCGCGGCTGATACCGGTGGCTGTGCTCATGCTGGCTGCTCCGCTGGGTGAGACTTGCAGTCTTGTCCCGCCTGGCGGGAGCGGCAATCTGCATCCAGGGGCGTGATGGCGCGGCATCAGGTTGTTGCGTAGGGCGGGTGTAACCCGCGAGGGACAAGACGCGGGAGTGGTCTGCCAACCTTGACTTGCCCCTGTGCCTTCCCTAGCGTGCCGTCTTTGTTTTTAGCGCAGGAACATCCCATGAGTGTCGACGACCGCATCAAACTCGAACCGGGCTGGAAGGAAGCCCTGCGCGAGGAGTTCGACAAGCCCTACATGACCGCCCTGGGCGAGTTCCTGCGCAGCGAGAAGGCCGCCGGCAAGGTGATCTTCCCGCCGGGGCCGATGATCTTCAATGCGCTGAACTCCACGCCGCTGGAGCAGGTCAAGGTGGTGATCATCGGACAGGATCCCTACCACGGCCCGGGCCAGGCCCACGGCCTGTGCTTCTCGGTGCAGCCGGGGGTGCCGGCGCCGCCCTCGCTGGTGAATATCTTCAAGGAACTGCAGCGCGACCTGAATATCGACATTCCGGCCCACGGTTGTCTGCAGAGCTGGGCCGAGCAGGGCGTATTGCTGCTCAATACCTCGCTGACCGTGGAGCAGGCCAATGCCGGCTCCCATGCCGACAAGGGCTGGCAGCCGTTCACCGACAAGGTGATCGAGGCGGTCAATGCGCGCCCGGGCAACCTGGTGTTCCTGCTCTGGGGCGCCCATGCGCAGAGCAAGCAGAAGCTGATCGACAGCACTCGCCACCTGGTGCTGAAGTCGGCGCATCCGTCGCCACTGTCGGCCTACCGTGGCTTCCTCGGCAACGGCCACTTCAGCCGCACCAACAAGTACCTGGAGCAGTGCGGCCTCACTCCGATCGACTGGCGACTGCCGGCTCTGCAGGGCTGACACAAGCCAGGCCGTCGAGGTCTTCGCGCAGCTGCCCAAGGCGCTGCTGCAGGCGCTGGCGCTGCTTGGCGTCGGCGCTGTTGATCAGGCCGGCGAACAACTCGGCCAGCGCCGTCTGCGAGCGCTCGAACTGCTCGCGATAGGCTGGCGTCCAGAACTCCGTGCGTTGTTGCAGCAGGTGCTGCAGGCGCTGGGCGAAGTCAGCGCCGCGGCGGTCGTCCACCGTTGCGGCAAAGGCTTGCTGCCAGCGCGCGCGGTTGTCGAACCAGTCCTGATTGTTCAGTTCCGGCTGCTGCGCCCAGTGTGCGAGCAGCGCCTGCTGCTGTTCCGATAGCTTGCCGAACCAGGGCTGCAGACGTTCCTGCATGCGCTCCTGGCGCTCGGCGATCTGCTGCTCGGGTGGCGGGTCGAGGAAGTCCTCGCGCAGTTGCTGGTCTTCCTCGGCCATGCGCTGCCTGAGGTGCTGCACCTGCAGCGGGCTGAGGCCGCCGAGCAGCTCGCTGAGGGTCGGGGTGAACTGGATGAAGACGGCATCGAGGGCCTGGCGGAACTGGTCGAATTGCGCCGCGAACTGCTCCGGCTCGACCTGCGCCTGGCCGGCCAGCTCTTCGCTGCGCTGCAGCCAGGCCGAGTAGGCCGGCAGCTGTGTGCTGCAGTGCCAGCGCAAGTGCTGCTGCAGGCGCGGCTTGAGCCAGCGCTTCTGCTGGCTGCTGAGGTCGAGGTAGTCGTCGAGCGACCAGCTGATCAGCCAATCCAGGTGGCGATAGCCCAGATCCAGGCGGCTGCAGGCGCCCAGCAGCAGGCACAGACAGAACAGGGCGATAAGGTGGCGGCGCAGGGGCATGGCGGGACTCGCGCATGGGCTGTAGGCAAGAAGATAGAACAGCTGTGTGGCAGTAAGGTTCAGCCAGACACACGCGCTAAAAAAAGACCCGCACAAGGCGGGCCAAACGTGGTGCGGGGAAGTGTTTCAGCCGCTGCTGCGCCTGAGCCACCAGCGGAAGGCCGGTTCGGCGAGAAACAGCACGCAGAGCAGGCGCAACACCTGCAGCGCGGTGACCAGCGGTACCGAGAGCGCCAGGGCCTCGGCGGTCAGGCTCAGTTCGGCGATGCCGCCGGGCATCATGCCGAGCATCAGCGAGCGATGATCGAGCGCGCTGAACCAGCCCAGCGCTTCGGCCGCCAGGGCGGCAGCGAGCATGCCCAGGCTGGTGGCCAGCAAAACGCGGGCAGCGAAGGCCGGCGCATGGCGCAGAAAGCTGCGCTCGAAGTGGCAACCCAGGGCGCTGCCGATCAGCCACTGGCCGATCTGGCTGGAGCCCTGCGGCAGGCTCAGGTCGAGATCGAACAGCACGCAGCAGACGGCGCTGAACAGGATCGGCCCGAGCAGCCAGGGGTTGGGTTGGCGCAGCCGTTGCCAGAGCAGGGCGAACAGTGCACCGCCCACCAGCAACAGGGCCAGCCAGCGCCAGTCGAGCGCGCCGCCCTGATGCTCGACGGGCAGGGGGCCGGCGACCAGCCACTGGAACAGCGCCGGCACGCTGAGTACCACCAGCAGCAGGCGCAGGCTCTGCCCGGCGGCCACCTGGCTGCTGAGCGCGCCGTTGCGTTGGCCTAGGTTGACCATTTCGCTGGCGCCGCCGGGCATGCTGGCGAAGAACGCGGTGGCGCGGTCGGCGCCGCCTTGGCGCAGCAGGCCGATGCCGATCAAGCAGGTAAGGCTGGTGGCCAGGGCGCCTGCGAGGATCAGCCCGCCATGGCTGGCGATCTGTTCCAGCACCGCCGGGCTGAAGTGCAGGCCGATGCCGGTGCCGACCAGCCACTGCCCGGCCTTGCGCGCGCCGGGCACTTCGCCGAGATCGAGGCCGGCCAGGCAGCGCAGCAGGATCACCGCCAGCAAGGAGCCGACCATCCACGGCAGCGGCCAGCCGACCAGGCTGGCCAGCCAGCCACCGGCGGCGCCGACCAGTGGCGTCAGTAGCCAGTTAGGCATGCGCGGCCCGCAGCGAGCGGCGCTTGCGCAGCCAGCGCAGGCCGGGCAGGGCCAGCATCAGCGCGGCCAGGCCCCACAGCGCCATGCTGATCGGGCTGTGCCAGAGGATCGCCAGATCCCCATTGCTGATCGACAGGGCGCGGCGCAGGTTGGACTCCATCAGTTCGCCGAGGACGAAGCCGAGGATCAGCGACGACAGCGGGAAATCCATCTTGCGCAGCAGGTAGCCGAACACGCCGAGGCCGATCATCAGCACCAGGTCGAAGGTGGTGCTGTGCACCGCGTAGACCCCGACCAGGCTGACGATGGTGATGGCCGGCACCAGGATCCAGCTCGGCACGCTGAGCATGCGGGCGAACAGGCCGACCAGCGGGATGTTCATCACCAGCAGGATGACGTTGCCGATGAACAGCGAGGCGATTAGGCCCCAGACCACGTCCGGTTGCTGCTCGAACAGCAGCGGGCCGGGGGTGATGTTGTACAGGGTCAGGGCGCCGATCATCACCGCCGTGGTGCCCGAGCCGGGTACGCCGAGGGTCAGCATGGGGATCAGCGAGCCACAGGCCGAGGCGTTGTTGGCCGCTTCCGGTGCCGCCACGCCGCGCAGGTCGCCTTCGCCGAAGCGGCCTTTGTCGCCGGCCATGCGCTTCTCGCTCATGTAGGTGATGGCGCTGGCGATGGTCGCCCCGGCGCCCGGCAGCACGCCGATGACGAAGCCGGCCAGGGAGCTGCGCACCGTGCTCCACCAGGTGAAGGCGAACTCCTTGGCGTTGAACAGCATGCGTCCGCTGGCTTTCACCGCCTGCTGGCCAGTGCTGGTGTGCTCCAGCATCAGCAGCACTTCGCTGACGCTGAACAGGCCGATCACCACGATGACGAACTGGATGCCATCGGACAGGCCGATGCTGTCGAAGGTGAAGCGGTACACGCCGGTGGTGGCATCTACCCCGACCGTGGCCAGGCCCAGGCCGATCAGCGCGGCGAGCAGGGTCTTCACCGGTTTGTCACCGACCATGCCGCCCAGGCAGGCGATGGCGAACACCATCAGCATGAAGTACTCGGCCGGGCCGAAGGCCACCGCCCAGTTGGCCAGGATCGGCGCGAACAATACGACGCCGATGGTGGCGATGGTGCTGCCGATGAATGAGCTCATCGCCGACAGCGACAGGGCGATGCCGGCCTTGCCCTGGCGCGCCATGGGGTAGCCGTCGAGGGTGGTCATGATGGCCGCGGCATCGCCCGGCACATTGAGCAGGATCGCCGAGATGCGCCCGCCGTACTCGCAGCCGAGGTACACGGCGGCCAGCAGGATCAGCGCGGTTTCCGGCGGCAGGCCGAGGGCGAAGGCCAGCGGCAGCAGGATAGCCACGCCGTTGATCGGGCCCAGGCCCGGCAGCAGGCCGACCACGGTGCCGACGAAGGCGCCGAACAGCGCCACCAGCAGGTTGACCGGGCGGGTGGCGACGTCGAAGCCCTGCAGCAAGAAATTCAGCGTTTCCATCTCAGCTCTCCACCAAGGCTGCGAACACGCCGAGTGGCAGCGGCACGTCGAGCAGGTAATCGAAAAAACCGTAGAGCAGCACGCCCATCAGCAGGCCGCTGACGGCGCTGAGCAACAGGCGGCCGCCGAACAGCAGGCCAAGACTGAATCCGGCCAGCGCGGTGCTGAGCACGAAGCCCAGCGGCTCGAACAGCAGGGCATAGGCGAGCAGGGCGCCAACGCACAGGGCGACCTTGCGTGCCAGCGCCCAGGAGATCGGCAGGGTCGGCTCGCCATTGGGCTTGCACAGCAGCCACAGCGCGGCCACGGTCATCAGGGTCAGGAGCAGCAGCGGGTAAGCGCGCGGGCCGACCGGGTCATACGAGAAGGGTGCCTGGAAGCCCCAGGCGACCACGGCGAGAAAGGCGCAGACGAGCAGCCAGACCGCAGCGAACAGGCGGACATACATGAGAAGTTCCTCGCAAGGGAGCGGAGGGAGCGGAGGGAGCGACGGAAAGGCAAGGCGGAAAGCGGCGAGGGCGGGGAGTTTAGTCAGCTAAATGACTCGCCCGAGCCGCTTTCCAACGCAGCATTTCCTAGCGCAGCAGCTTCCCTATTTGGCTAGGCCGAATTCGCCGGCGAGCGCCTTGTAGTCCTGCACCTGCTTGAACACGTAGGCCTGCAGCTGGTCGCCGGTCATGCTCAGGGGGAACAGGTCGCGCTGTTCGCGCAGCTTGGCGAACTCGGGGCTGGCCAGCAGGGTGTCGAACTGGCTCTTCCACCAGGCGAAGTCGGCATCGCTGACTTCCGGGCCCATGTAGAAGCCACGGATCACCGGCCAGGTGATGTCGAAGCCCTGCTCCTTGGCGGTGGGGATACCGCTCAGCTTACCCGGCAGGCGCTCGTCGGAGAGCACGGCGAGGATGCGGATCTTGTTCGCCGCCAGCTGCGGGGTGACTTCGCCAAGGCCGCTGGAGGTCACCTGTACGTGGCCACCGAGCATCGCGGTAAGGGTTTCGCCGCCACCCTCGAAGGCCACATAGCGCAGCTGCTGCGGATCGATGCCGGCGAGACGGGCAAGCAGCGCGGTCTGCATCCAGTCCTGGCCGCCGATGGTGGCGCCGGCACCGAAGACGATGCTGCCGGGGTCTTTCTTCAGCGCTGCGACCAGGTCGCCGAGGGTCTGGTAGGGCGAGTCGGCCCTTACCGAGATGGCGCCGTAGTCGGTGCCGATGCCGGCCAGCCAGCGCACGGCGTGTTCGTCGTAGCGGCCGAACTTGCCCTGGGCCAGGTTTAGCAGGGAGCCGGAGGAGAAGGCGGTGATGGTGCCGGCGTCCTTCGGCCGCTGGGCGACCACCGCGTTGTAGGCCACTGCGCCGACGCCGCCGGGCATGTAGGTGACGCGCATCGGCGCCTTGAGCAGGCCGTTGTCCTTGAGGCCGCTCTGGGCCAGCTTGCAGGTCAGGTCGAAACCGCCGCCGGGTTTGGCCGGGGCGATGCACTCGGGGCGCTTGGGTTCGGCAAACAGCTGGCTGGACAGCAGCAGGCCGCAGGTGAGCAGGGCGACGCGGGACAGGGCAGTCTTCATCATCGGGTCTCCGGTGGAGTTTTATTGTGGCTCAGGTGGTAGCGGATCGGCAGTCGACGACTGGCGATCAGTGACTCGCTCGCGGGGCGGGCGAAGAGGGGAAATCGGGGCGGGCCTGGGCGGCGGTGCGGTGCGGGTGGCACGGCGGGCGAGGCGAACGGGCAGGCGCGGTGGCCTGCTGCAGGGCAGCGTGCATCGGTGGTCTCCATTTGTTGTTCTTGTCGCACCGACGCAACCACGCAGCCGGCACTTGGCGGGTGGTTCTAGCCACCCTGTCGCGATGCTAGGGGGCGAAACTTTCGCCAGCCTTTCAGCGTGAAAGAAAGTTGTAGAGGCGGTTAAAGCGGCTTTGCGCTGGTTACACTGAGGCCATAAGAACAAGCTGCGGAGTGCCCCAATCGTGCGAATCCTGCTGGTCGAAGACCATCTGCCGCTGGCCGACAGCGTGGCCCAGGCACTGCGTGGCGCGGGGCTGACGGTGGACGTGCTGCACGACGGCGTGGCCGCCGAACATGCCCTGGCCAGCGAGGACTACGCCCTGGCGGTGCTTGATGTCGGCCTGCCGCGGCTGGACGGTTTCGAAGTGCTGGCGCGCATCCGTGCCCGTGGCAAGGTGCTGCCAGTGCTGATGCTGACCGCCCGCGGCGAGGTCAAGGATCGGGTGCACGGCCTCAACCTGGGCGCCGACGACTACCTGGCCAAGCCGTTCGAACTGACCGAGCTGGAGGCGCGGGTCAAGGCGCTGCTGCGCCGTAGCGTGCTCGGTGGTGAAGCCCAGCAGCGCTGCGGGGCGCTGGTGTATGACCTGGGCACGCGGCGTTTCAGCCTGCACCAGCAGGTGCTCAGCCTGACCTCGCGCGAGCAGTCGGTACTGGAAGCGCTGATCGCCCGCCCGGGGCGAGTGATGAGCAAGGAGCAGCTGGCCGACCAGGTGTTCGGCCTGGACGAGGAAGCCAGCGCCGACGCCATCGAGATCTATATCCACCGCCTGCGCAAGAAGCTCGAAGGCGATGCGGTGCGCATCGTCACCTTCCGTGGCCTGGGCTACCTGCTGGAGGCGGTGAGTGACTGAGCCGCGTGCCGGCAGCCTGCGCGGTGGGCTGCTGCGCCGGCTGGCGATCCTGCTGGCGATCCCGCTGCTGATCGGCAGCATCAGCGCCTACTGGAACGGCCGCGCCGCCGCCGACGCGGCCTACGACCGCACCCTGCTGGCCTCGGCCCGGGCCATCGCCGACGGTCTGTATGCCGACGATGGCACCCTGCGCGCCGATGTGCCCTATGTGGCGCTGGACGTGTTCGCCTACGACAGCGAAGGGCGCATCTTCTACCAGGTCAACGACCTGCAGGGACGCCTGGTCTCCGGCTACGACAACCTGCCGGCACCGCCGCCCGGCACCAAGCGCACTGACGATTACCCGGCCCTGGCGCGTTTCTACGACGGCGAGTTCGATGGTGTGGGCGTACGGGTGGTCAGCCTGCTGCAGCCGGTCAGCGAGCCGGATATCAACGGCATGGCGGAAATCCGCGTGGCCGAGACCGAGGGGGCGCGCGAGCGCATGGCGCGCAGTCTGTTGCTCGATACTCTGTGGCGCATGGGCCTGCTGGCGCTGATCACCCTGGCCCTGGTGTGGCTGGCGGTAAGCGCCGCGCTGCGTCCGCTGGAGCGTCTGCGCGGGGCGGTGGAGGAGCGTCAGCCGGATGACCTGCGGCCGTTGCCGATGGTCGAGGCACAGGACGAACTGCGCCCGCTGGTGGCGGCGCTCAACCACTTCACCGAACGCCTGCGCCTGCAGTTCGAGCGCCAGGCGCAGTTCATCGCCGATGCCTCCCACGAGCTGCGCACACCGCTGGCGGCGCTCAAGGCGCGTATCGAGCTGGGTTTGCGTGAAAGCGAGCCGAGCCTGTGGCGCAGTACCCTGGAAAAGGCCGCGCAGAGCACCGACCGCCTGACTCACCTGGCCAACCAGCTGCTTTCCCTGGCGCGCATCGAGCGCGGCGCGCGGGCCATCGCCGAAGGTGGCGCGGAGCGGGTCGACCTGGCCCAGCTGGCTCGCGAGCTGGGCATGGCCCTGGCGCCGCTGGCCCATCAGCGTGGCATCAGCCTGGCGCTGGAGGCGGAGGAGGGGGTGTATATTGATGGCGAGCCGACCTTGCTCAACGAGCTGATCTACAACCTGGTGGACAACGCCATGACCCATACGCCCAAGGGCGGCGACGTGATCCTGCGGGTGCTGCAGCCGGCGCTGCTGGAGGTGGAGGACGACGGCCCGGGCATTCCAGCGGAGGAGCGCGACAAGGTGTTCGAGCGCTTCTACCGCAGCAATCCGCAGGTCGGCGGGGCCGGGCTGGGCCTGGCGATAGTTGGCGAGATCTGCCGCGCACACCTGGCCCAGGTCAGTCTGCACGACGGGCGCAGCGGCGGGTTGCGGGTGCAGGTCAATTTTCCTGCGGTCTAGGGCACCAGGCTCACTGGCTGCTGCACTTCCAGCAGGTATTGCGCCACCTTGCCGCTGTTGCGCAGTTTCTGCAGACCCAGGTTGAAGCGCTGCAACAGCGCCTCGTTGCCGGCCACCTTGCGCGACAGCAGCAGATGCAGGGTGTCGCTGTTCAGTGGCAACGGGTGGAAGGTCAGCTGGCGGCGTTCGGCGGCGCTGAACTTGCTGTGCAGCAGGTCGAAGGCCACCACTTTGTCCATCGGCAAGACATCGAGGCGCCCGGCCAGCAGCATGCGCAGAGCCAGTTCCTCGTTGCTCAGGCGCTGCATCTGCACCTGGCCGCTTTTTTCCGCTTGCTGGAAAGCCGCGCCGTAGTTGTAGTCGATGGCGCCGCCGATGCGTTTGCCTTGCAAGTCGCTGATCTGCTGCCAGTCGAAGGGGTGATCCTGGCGGTGGAAAAAGTAGTAGCTGGTATCCACTACTGGATCGCTGATGAAAAAAATCTGTTCCTTCTCGGGGCTGCGCCGCCATACGGCGGTGCCGGCGCTGTTGCCATTGGCGGCAGTGCGCAAGGCACGGGGCCAGGGATAGAACAGCCATTTCACCTGGATGCCTTCAAAGGCGAAGGCTTCCTCGATGATGCGCGAGACGACGCCGTGGTAGGGGAGGTGTTCGCCGAGATAAGGACTCCACTCGCCATTGGTCAGGCTAATGGTTTCGGCGCGGCTGATGCTGCAGAGAGCAAGAAACAGCAGGGGCAGCAGGCGCATGCGGATGTCCTCACGGGCTGAACGGAACTGCGACCGATCCTTCGATCTGCGTACCGCCCGGGCGTTGGGTCGCCCGGATTTCTGTTCAGCTTAGAGGGTAATCCGCGCTCTATTACTGCAGCATGCTGGTGGCCGCTTCCATGGCGGCGGAGAGGTCTTCGTCGGCCTGCATGTCGACGTTGGGGTCGAGACCGAGCTTGGCGAAAGCCGGGATCTGGCTCCAGTCGAGCTGGGTGTAGGGGTGCTCGCTGCCCAGGTAGCTCTGCAGGGTGGCGACCTGGACGATGTCGACGTAGTCGACCTTCGGCGAGTTGCGGGTGAAGTCCAGGTGCTGGCCCGGCACCATGGCGATCGGCTCGGGGAACTCCCAGGCACGCAGGATCTTGTCACCGATGATCGGGTGGATCTTCTCGATCACGTGGTTGAGGCTGATGGAGTCGGCCAGCAGCTCGTTGTGTTCTTCGGCGTAGGTGAGGATCGGCAGGATGCCGATCTGGTGCACCAGGCCGGCGAGGGTCGCCTGGTCGGGCAGCAGGCGGGTGTAGTGTTTGCACAGTACGTGGCAGATGCCGGCGATTTCCGTGCTTTTGTTCCACACTTCGCGCATCTTGCGATCGACCACGTCGCTGGTGGCCTGGAACATCTGCTCCATCGCCAGGCCGGTGGCTAGGTTGCAGGTGTAGTTGATGCCGAGGCGGCCGACGGCCATCTGCAGGTCGGTGATTTCCTTGTTGGTGCGCAGCAGCGGGCTGTTCACTACCTTGATGATGCGGGCGGTAAGGGCGGCGTCGTTGCCGATTACCTTGCTCAGGGCCGGGATGCTGATATTCGGGTCTTCCGCTGCCTCGCGCACCTTGAGCGCTACTTCGGGCAGGGTCGGCAGCACCAGTTCATCGTTTTCGATGGCCTGGATCAGTTCCTGTTGGACTTTCTCGGCAAGCTTGCTCATCTCGGCTCTCGTGTCGCTGGATCGCTTCAGTCTAGGCGCAGAAGCGTTCATCGTTCAGGGATTGCCCGGGTTGTACCGCGTTTGCCCGGGGTCATGCATCAGCTTTTTTACCTAGCGCTGGATTTCGCGATCTGCATCCAGCTCGTAGGGCAGTTCCAGCAGGCTCAGGCTTGGGCCTTCGGCGCTGCCCAGGTGGATGCGGCCATCGTTCTTCGCGTCTTCCTGCAGCACAGCCAGCAGCTCCACGCCTTGCCCGGCCTGGGCAGCCAGCACCACTTCGCCGACGCTGGAGCCGTGTACCGGCGAGAACAGCTCGACGCCCGGCTGCGGCAGTTCGCCGGCTACCAGGCTCAGGCGATAGAGACGCCGTTTGAGCTTGCCGAGATACTGCATGCGCGCGACGATTTCCTGGCCGGTATAGCAACCCTTCTTGAAACTCACGCCGCCCAGGGCTTGCAGGTTGATCATCTGCGGGATGAACAGCTCGCGGGTCGGGCCGAAGACCTGGCCGATGCCGGCGCGCACCTGGGCCAGCAGCCAGTCGTTGAGCGCTGCCTGGGGCAGGCCGGAACTCAGCAGGGCCTGCAGGCGCTCGGCCTCGGCAGCCGGTGCCCACAGCTCGGCACGGCCATCGGAAAGGCGCAGGGCGATCAGGTTATCGACGCGCGCCAGGCTGTCGGCGCCGGCCGGCAGTTGCAGGCCGAGGCCGGTCAGGACGCTGTCACCGGCGCTGAGGCCGAAGCGTACCCAGGCGCTGGTTTCGTCGCTGAGGGTCGATTTGGAGAACACCGCATATTTCTTCAGATCGGCCAGCTGGCTGTCCAGCAGTTCGCTGGCCAGGGCCAGCAGGTAGCCGTCCCCCTCGGGCAGGATGCGGAAGCTCGAGGTCATGCGCCCCTTGGGCGTGCAGCGTGCGCCAAGGCTGCTGGTCTCGGCACCGAGGTAGTTGAGGTTGCAGGTGACCTGGCCCTGGAGGAACTTGCTGGCGTCAATGCCGCGTACAGCAAGCAGGGATTCGTGGGTCAGGGTGCAGAAAAAGGCGGAGTCGGCCATTGGCGCTCGCAGTTTGAAAAGTCCGGGGCGCCATCATAGAGCCGCGCTGCCGGCTTGTCAGCGGGTGCCGAGCTCAGCTGCGCTCGCTATACTGCGCACCTTTCCACAGGAGCCGATGTATGGCCGACGCTACCGAACTGAATCGACTCTTCTGGCACAGCCGCCGCGGCATGCTGGAGCTGGACGTATTGCTGGTGCCCTTCGTCAAGGAGGTTTACGCCACCCTGGATGCCGAGGATCAGGCGCGCTACCGCAAGCTGCTGGAGTGCGAGGATCAGGACATGTTCGGCTGGTTCATGCAGCGCGACGAGCCGCAGGATCCCGACCTGCTGCGCATGGTTCGCATGATTCTGGATCGTGTCCAGCCCAAGTAAGGTTTTCGAATGCCACTGGCAGGCTTCACGCCTGCTGCTGGCGGTCTATCTGCTGGCCCAGTTCCTGGCGCTGGCAACCCTGCTGATCGTTGCTATTCCGCTCTGGGCTCGCGGCCTGGGTATGCTCTGCTGCCTGTTGCATGCCATCTGGGCCCTGCCGCGTCAGTTACTGCTCAGTCATCCGCAGGCCGTTACCGGCCTGCGCCACGATGACGACGGCTGGCAGCTGTGGAGCCGGGCGGCGGGCTGGCAAGCGGTGCAGCTGCGGCCGGACAGCCTGGCCCTGCCACTGGCAGTAGTACTGCGTTTTCGCCTGGCCGGGCAGTGGTGGGTGCGCGGTCTGTGCATTCCCCGCGATGCGCTGGCGCGGGATGCTCATCGGCGCTTGCGAGTGCGACTGAAGTTCAGCCGGCGTAGGTGGGCGGCGCCAGAATAGTGTCGCGGGCTTCCGGCAGTAGCCCTGGGTAGTCCAGGGTGTAGTGCAGGCCGCGGCTCTCGTGGCGCTGCATGGCCGACTCGATCATCAGCTCGGCGACCTGGGCCAGGTTGCGCAGCTCGATCAGGTCGCGGCTGACCTTGTAGTTGGAATAGAACTCGTCGATCTCGTCGAGCAGCAGGCGCACACGGTGCTGGGCGCGCTGCAGGCGCTTATTGGTGCGCACGATGCCGACGTAGTCCCACATGAAGCGCCGCAGTTCGTCCCAGTTGTGCGCGATGATCACGTCCTCGTCGGAGTCGGTGACCTGGCTGGCGTCCCAGGTCGGCAGGCTCTGCGGCATCGCCACCTGGTCGAGTTGGGCGACTATGTCCTGTACCGCCGAGCGGGCGTAGACGAAGCATTCCAGCAGCGAGTTGCTGGCCATGCGATTGGCGCCGTGCAGGCCGGTGAAACTGGTCTCGCCGATGGCGTACAGGCCGGGCACGTCGCTGCGCCCGTGCTGGTCGACCACCACGCCACCGCAGGTGTAGTGCGCCGCCGGCACCACCGGGATGGGCTGGCGGGTGATGTCGATGCCAAAGGTCAGGCAGCGCTCGTAGACGGTGGGGAAGTGCGCTTTGACGAAGTCGGCCGGCTGGTGGCTGATGTCCAGGTACACGCAGTCGATACCCAGGCGCTTCATCTCATGGTCGATGGCGCGGGCGACGATGTCGCGTGGGGCCAGCTCCTCGCGGGCGTCGAAGCGCGCCATGAAGCGTTCGCCATTGGGCAGCTTGAGGTGGGCGCCTTCGCCGCGCAGGGCTTCGGTAATCAGGAAACTCTTGGCCTGCGGGTGGTACAGGCAGGTCGGGTGGAACTGGTTGAACTCCAGGTTGCCGACCCGGCAGCCGGCACGCCAGGCCATGGCCACGCCGTCGCCGCTGGCGCCATCGGGGTTGCTGGTATAGAGGTAGACCTTGGCTGCGCCACCGGTGGCAAGGATGACGAAGCGCGCATGGTAGGTGTCGACCTCGCCGCTGTTGCGGTTCAGTACATAGGCGCCGAGGCAGCGCTGGCCGGGCAGGCCGAGCTTGCGCTCGGTGATCAGGTCGACTGCCACGCGCTGCTCCAGCAGCTCGACATTGCTGCGCAGGCGGGTCTGTTGCAGCAGGGTATTGAAGATCGCTGCGCCGGTGGCATCGGCGGCGTGGATGATGCGCCGGTGGCTGTGGCCGCCCTCGCGGGTGAGGTGGAACTCGAAGCCGCCGTCCTCGCGGTCGTTTTCGTTGTCGCGGGTGAAGGGCACGCCCTGCTCGATAAGCCATTCGATGGCTTCGCGGCTGTGCTCGACGGTAAAGCGCACGGCATCGATGCGGCACAGCCCGCCACCGGCATTGAGCGTGTCCTCGACATGCGATTGCACGGTGTCGGCATCATCCAGCACGGCGGCGACACCACCCTGGGCCCAGTAGGTGGAGCCGTTGGCCAGGTCGCCCTTGCTCAGCACGGCGATGCGCAGGTGCTGGGGCAGGGTCAGGGCGAGGGTCAGGCCGGCAGCGCCGCTGCCGATCACCAGAACGTCGTGCTGATAGTGTTGGCTCATGTCTACTCAGGGTTCCCGCGTAAAGGCGCCGCCTAGTATATAGAGGGGGTGGGCGGCACAATAGCTGGCTTATGACCGAGCATGCCGCTCGGGAACTTTCTTAGTCGTTCAGGTTCCATAAGCCATCGCCGATGGCTAAATGGCATCTATCGGTCGTTTCTGCGTGCGCGCTCGGCGGCCTATAACGATTATTCAGCGGCAGGGCAGCGGCTCTGTTGCAGTGTTTTCTGCAGGTGCCCAGGCAATGCAGGAAGCTTGTTTGGAGGGGAGAACTTTTGCGAAGTGACCGAGTCTATCTTGGCAGAGAGATGAACGGGTCAGTGCAGAGCTCCTCCGAATACCAAGAGGAGTATTCATGCTAACCCAGGAAGACGATCAGCAGTTGGTCGAGCGGGTGCAGCGCGGCGACAAGCGGGCCTTCGATCTGCTGGTGCTCAAGTACCAGCACAAGATTCTCGGCTTGGTCGTGCGCTTTGTGCACGACAACCATGAGGCTCAGGATGTTGCCCAGGAAGCCTTTATTAAGGCTTATCGCGCGCTTGGCAATTTTCGCGGTGACAGCGCCTTTTATACCTGGCTGTACCGTATCGCCATCAACACGGCGAAGAACTATCTGGTGTCGCGCGGTCGGCGGCCGCCAGACAGTGATGTCAGTGCCGAGGATGCGGAGTTCTACGACGGCGACCATGCTCTGAAGGACAACGAGTCACCGGAACGGATGCTGCTGCGCGATGAGATCGAGGCCACCGTGCATCGCACCATCCAGCAGTTGCCCGAAGATTTGCGCACTGCTCTGACCCTGCGCGAGTTTGATGGTTTGAGTTATGAGGACATTGCCAGTGCCATGCAGTGTCCGGTCGGTACCGTGCGCTCACGGATCTTCCGTGCCCGCGAGGCCATTGATAAGTCCCTGCAACCCTTGTTGCAGGAAGCCTGAGACAGCGGCGACAGCCAAGAGAGGAACCACCATGAGTCGTGAAGCCCTACAGGAATCGCTGTCCGCGGTGATGGATAACGAAGCGGATGAACTGGAGTTGCGTCGGGTGCTGGCAGCCAGCGACGACGGCGAGTTGCGTGCGACCTGGGCACGCTACCAAGTTGCCCGTGCGGTGATGCATAAGGAGCTGCTGGAGCCGCGCCTGGATATCGCCGCAGCGGTTTCCGCTGCACTGGCCGAAGAAGCCGTACCGGCCAAGGCAGCGAACGGCTCCTGGCGCACTCTCGGGCGCCTGGCCGTGGCGGCGTCGGTGACGCTGGCGGTGCTGGCTGGCGTGCGCTTCTACAATCAGGATGAGCTGGGTGGTGCCCAGCTTGCCCAGAACGCGCAGCCAGGCCTGAGCCTGCCGCAGATGCAGGCCCAGGGGCCGGCCGTTCTGGCGGGTTACAGCGAGGGTGAAAGCCTGATGCCGCAACGTCCTGCCAGCCAGCTGTCTTCGGCCAACTGGCAGCAGCTGCGCCTGCCGACCTACCTGCGTCAGCATGCCCAGCAGGCCGCGGCCACTGGTGCGGATTCCGCACTGCCTTACGCCCGTGCCGCCAGCCTGGAAAATCGCTGAGGGGGTCTATGCGCGCCATCCCGTTCATCGCACTGCTTGGCTGGCTGGCGACTCCTGTCGTCCAGGCAGCCGATGCACAGGAGTGGCTGCAGCGGATGGCTCAGTCCTCGCAGCAGAGTTTCCACGGCACCTTTGTCTATGAGCGCAACGGCAATTTCTCCACCCATGCGATCTGGCATCAGGCTGGCGCGCAAGGTGTGCGTGAGCGCCTGTTGCAACTCGATGGGCCGATCCAGGAAGTAGTGCGGGTCGATGGTCGGCCGCAATGCGTCAGTGGCGGCCTGGCCGATGAAGTGCCCGACGTGCAGTGGCCGGCGCCGCATCTGCAGGCGGCCCAGCTTGGCCAGCGTTACGAGTTTCGCTTGCTGGGCAAGTCGCGCATTGCCGGGCGTGCTGCCGTCGTGCTGCTGCTGGTGCCGCGCGACCAGCATCGCTATGCCTTCGAGCTGCACCTGGACGAGGAGACGGCGCTGCCGCTCAAGTCGCTGCTGATCAGCGAGAAGGGGCAGTTGCTCGAGCGCTTCCAGTTCGTCGATCTGGACCTGTCCGCCGTGCCGGGCGATGAGGTGCTGCGCCCCAGCGAGGGCTGCAAGCCGGTTGCCCTGAGCAAGGTGGCGGAGCTGGCGCAGTCCTGGCGGGCTGGTTGGCTGCCGCCGGGTTTCGAGCTGAAGCAGGCGTTGCAGCGTCCCAGTCCGGCCTCGGCGGATCCCGTGGCCTGTCTGATGTATGGCGATGGCCTGGCGCGCTTCTCGGTTTTCCTCGAGCCACTGCGTGGTGCTGTGGTGGATGAGTCGCGCAATCAGCTGGGGCCGACCGCCGTGGTTTCCCGGCGCATGAGTACGGCAGATGGCGATGTGATGGTTACCGTGGTGGGTGAGATCCCGCTGGGAACTGCCGAGCGGATTGCCTTGTCCATGCAGGAGCCAGCTGCGACCGCTCAGGCGCAGTGATGGGCGCATGCCGGTGCGCTGAAGGGATGTCGGGGCGGGATGGCCTGGGTCTTGGTGCCAATGGCCGCTGCATTCTGCGGGGCGGCCTGTTTCGTACGTAAACGCTTGTTCCTTCCTTGATGGAGCTGCAGTAAATGCTGAACCTGAAATCCTCTTTGTCCGGCCTGCTGGCCTTGCTGCTGCTGGGCCAGGTTGTTGCGGCGCATGCCGAGTTGCCGGAGTTTACCGGGCTGGTCGAGCAGGCCTCGCCGGCAGTCGTGAATATCAGTACCCGACAGACCATCGCTCAGCGCGATGTTACCGTGCGCGGGCAGATGCCCGATCTGGAAGGTCTGCCGCCGCAGTTTCGCGAGTTTTTCGAACGCAGCCTGCCGCAGGCCCCGCGCGGGCAGGGCGGGCGTCAGCGCGAAGCGCAGTCGCTGGGCTCGGGCTTCATCATCTCGGATGACGGCTATGTGCTGACCAACAACCATGTGGTGGCCGACGCCGACGAAATCATCGTACGCCTGTCGGATCGCAGCGAGCTTAAGGCCAAGCTGGTTGGCGCCGATCCGCGTACCGATGTGGCCCTGCTCAAGGTCGAGGGCAAGAACCTGCCGACTGTGAAGATCGGCAAGTCCGATGACCTCAAAGTGGGCAGCTGGGTACTGGCCATCGGCTCGCCGTTCGGCTTCGACCATTCGGTGACGGCGGGGATCGTCTCGGCCAAAGGGCGCAGCCTGCCGAACGAGAACTATGTGCCGTTCATCCAGACCGACGTGGCGATCAACCCCGGCAACTCCGGCGGTCCGCTGTTCAATCTGGATGGCCAGGTGATCGGCATCAACTCGCAGATATTCACCCGTTCCGGTGGCTTCATGGGGCTGTCGTTTGCCATTCCCATCGATGTCGCCATGGACGTTGCCAGCCAGCTCAAGTCCGACGGCAAGGTCAGTCGCGGCTGGCTGGGCGTGGTGATTCAGGAAGTGAACAAGGATCTGGCCGAGTCCTTCGGTCTGGAGAAACCGGCTGGCGCCCTGGTGGCCCAGGTGATGGAAGATGGCCCGGCGGCCAAGGGCGGCCTGCAGGTCGGTGATGTGATCATCAGCCTGAATGACCAGCCGATCATCATGTCGGCCGATCTGCCCCACCTGGTCGGGGCGATGAAGGCGGGTAGCAAGGCGACGCTGGCGATTGTGCGTGGCGGCGAGCGCAAGGAACTGCAGCTGATCGTCGGCAGTCTGCCGGAGGATGACGACGAACTGGTTGCCGCGGGCGACGCGGGTGTCGAGCGCAGCAACAACCGCCTGGGTGTTGCCGTAGCCGAGTTGAGCGACGAGCAGAAGAAGGCGCTTGATCTGCGTGGCGGGGTGGTGATCAAGGAAGTGCAGGACGGCCCGGCGGCGCTGATCGGCCTGCGTCAGGGTGATGTGATCACGCACCTGAACAACCGGGCGATCGATTCGCTGCAGACCTTTACCCAGATCGCCAAGGATCTGCCGGTCAATCGCTCGATATCGATGCGCGTCCTGCGCCAGGGCAGGGCCAGTTTCATTACCTTCAAGCTTGCCGAATAAGCCGGCAGCAGGCAGTCGAGGGGCGGTTCTACCGCCCCTTTTTCTTGCCGGCGGCCGGTGGCTGTGGGTGACGCGGGCTGCGCCGATCGGGTAGAATTCCCGGCTATTTTTCGGTGGGCAGCCTGCCTGCGGCTTTTTTGAGTGTCGATCCGTGAGTGACCTGAGTCATATCCGCAATTTTTCCATCATCGCCCACATCGACCATGGCAAGTCGACCCTGGCCGACCGCTTCATCCAGATCTGCGGCGGTTTGTCCGAGCGCGAGATGGAGGCTCAGGTTCTGGACTCCATGGATCTGGAGCGCGAGCGCGGCATCACCATCAAGGCCCACAGCGTTACCCTGCACTACAAGGCGCAGGACGGTAAGACCTACCAGCTGAACTTCATCGATACCCCCGGTCACGTCGACTTTACCTACGAGGTGAGCCGCTCCCTGGCCGCCTGCGAAGGCGCGATCCTGGTGGTGGATGCCGGCCAGGGCGTCGAGGCCCAGTCCGTGGCCAACTGCTACACCGCCATCGAGCAGGGCCTCGAGGTCATGCCGGTGCTGAACAAGATGGATTTGCCCCAGGCCGAGCCGGAGCGGGTCAAGGACGAGATTGAACACATCATCGGCATCGACGCTACCGACGCCGTACCCTGCAGCGCCAAGAGCGGCATGGGCGTGCTTGATGTGCTCGAGCAACTGGTCAAGGTGATCCCGGCGCCCGAAGGCGACATCGAGGCGCCGCTGCAGGCGCTGATCATCGACTCCTGGTTCGACAATTACCTGGGTATCGTTTCCCTGGTACGGGTCAAACATGGCCGGATGAAGAAAGGCGACAAGATCCTGGTCAAGTCCACCGGCAAGGTGCACCAGGTCGACAGCGTCGGCGTGTTCACCCCGAAACACACCGAAACCAGCGATCTCAAAGCCGGTGAAGTGGGCTTCGTGATCGCCGGTATCAAGGACATTCACGGTGCGCCGGTGGGCGACACCCTGACCCTGTCCAATACCCCGGACGTGGATGTGCTGCCGGGCTTCAAGCGCATCAAGCCGCAGGTCTACGCCGGCCTGTTCCCGGTCAGCTCCGACGACTTCGAGGACTTCCGCGAAGCGCTGCAGAAGCTGACCCTGAACGATGCCGCCCTGCAGTACGAACCGGAAAGCTCCGATGCCCTGGGCTTCGGCTTCCGCATCGGCTTCCTCGGCATGCTGCACATGGAGATCATCCAGGAGCGCCTGGAGCGCGAATACGACCTGGATCTGATCACCACTGCGCCGACCGTGGTCTTCGAAGTGGAGATGAAGAACGGGGAGACGCTGTACGTCGACAACCCGTCCAAGCTGCCCGACCCATCCGGCATCCTCGACATGCGCGAGCCGATCGTGCGCGCCAACATCCTGGTGCCGCAGGAGCATCTGGGCAACGTCATCACCCTGTGCATCGAGAAGCGCGGTGTGCAGCGTGATCTGCAGTTCCTCAGCAGCCAGGTGCAGGTCTCCTACGACCTGCCGATGAACGAGGTGGTGCTGGACTTCTTCGACCGCCTGAAGTCGGTGAGCCGCGGCTATGCCTCGCTGGACTACAGCTTCGACCGCTTCCAGTCGGCCAACCTGGTGCGTCTGGACGTGATGATCAACGGCGAGAAGGTCGACGCCCTGGCGCTGATCGTGCATCGTGACCGCGCTCATCACAAAGGCCGAGTACTGACCGAGAAGATGAAAGAGCTGATCCCGCGGCAGATGTTCGACGTGGCGATCCAGGCAGCCATCGGCGGCCAGATCATTGCCCGTACCACGGTCAAGGCATTGCGCAAGAACGTATTGGCCAAGTGCTACGGCGGCGACGTCAGCCGTAAGAAAAAACTGCTGGAGAAGCAGAAGGCCGGTAAGAAAAGGATGAAACAGGTCGGCAGTGTGGAAATTCCACAGGAAGCCTTCCTCGCCGTACTCAAAGTGGATAGCTAAGACCTATGTCGTTCAACTTCCCGCTTATTCTGGTGATCGCCGTTGCGGTATGCGGCGTGTTGGCTCTGCTCGACCTGCTGCTGCTGGCCCCCCGCCGGCGGGTGGCGATTGCAACCTACGAGGGGCAGGTCGCTGAGCCCGACGAGCAGGTGCTGCAGCAGCTCAATCGCGAGCCGCTGCTGGTGGAGTACGGCAAGTCCTTCTTCCCGGTGCTGGCCATCGTGCTGGTGCTGCGTTCCTTCCTGCTGGAGCCATTCCAGATTCCGTCTGGCTCGATGAAGCCAACTCTGGAGGTGGGCGACTTCATCTTGGTCAACAAGTTTGCCTATGGCATTCGCCTGCCGGTGCTGGACACCAAGGTCATCGAGGTGGGCAATCCGCAGCGCGGCGACGTGATGGTGTTCCGCTATCCCAGCGACCCCAGCGTCAACTACATCAAGCGGGTGGTGGGGCTATCCGGTGACCGTATCCGCTATACCAGCAACAAGCGCCTGCTGATCAATGGCGAGCCGGTGACAGAGCAACTGCTCGGCGAAGAGCCAGGCAGCCTCGGCAGCGTGGTGCTGTACAAGGAAAAGCTGGGCGAGGTCGAGCATCTGATCCGCAAGGAAATGCGCCGCTACCGCATAGAGCCCAATACCGAGTGGGTGGTGCCGCAGGGCTACTACTTCATGATGGGCGACAACCGCGACAACTCCAATGACAGCCGCTACTGGAACGATCCGAAGATTGCCAAGGATCTGCTGGGCATGGTGCCGGATCGCAATATCGTCGGTAAGGCCTTTGCTGTCTGGATGAGCTGGCCCGAGCCCAAGCTGCGCAGCCTGCCGAACTTCTCCCGGATCGGTCTGATCCACTAATCGTGAAAAATGCGCAGTGCTGTTCAACCGGACGGCACCTGCCTATATATAGTCATGCCGCTCGCCTGCGGGCATAACAACAACACTGACAATTGGGGTCGAACATGACATTGGTTCGTTCGCAGAAAGGTATGTCCATGCTGGGCTGGATGGTTGTTCTGGTTCTGGTGGCATTCTTTGCCAGTACGGGGTTCAAGATGTTCCCCCATTACATGGATTTCTGGTCGCTGGAGAAGTCGATCATGGCGGTGGATACCGATCGGGCCCTGGAAGTTCATACCGTCCAGGACTTCTACAGCCATGTCGGGAAAGGCCTGATGGTCAACGGCATTCGCGATATCGACCTGGACGATGTTCTGGAGATCAAGCTGGAGAACAACGAGTTTCTCGTGCACCTGAAGTATGAGAAGCGCGAGCCGCTGATCGAGAACCTCGATCTGGTGGCCACCTTCGATAAAGAATTCCGCGTAAGAGCACAGTGAGTACTTCGCTAGCTCGCCTCGAGCGTCAGCTCGGGTATACCTTCAAGGATCAGGAGCTGATGCTCCTGGCCCTGACTCATCGTAGTTTTGCCGGGCGCAATAACGAGCGCCTGGAGTTCCTCGGCGACGCCATCCTCAACTTCGCGGCCGGCGAGGCGTTGTTCCAGCGTTTCCCGCAGGCGCGCGAGGGCCAGTTGTCGCGTTTGCGCGCACGTCTGGTGAAAGGCGAGACACTGGCCGTGCTGGCTCGTGGTTTCGATCTTGGTGAATACTTGCGCTTGGGCTCCGGCGAGCTGAAGAGTGGTGGTTTCCGGCGCGAGTCGATCCTGGCCGATGCGCTTGAGGCGCTGATCGGCGCCATCTATCTGGATGCCGGCATGGAGGTCGCGCGCGAGCGGGTGCTGGCCTGGCTGAGCAACGAGCTCGACGGCCTCACCCTGGTGGATACCAACAAGGATCCGAAGACCCGCCTGCAGGAGTTTCTGCAGTCGCGTGGTGCTGAGCTGCCGCGTTACGAAGTGGTGGACATCCAGGGCGAGCCGCATTGCCGGACTTTTTTCGTGCAGTGCGAGATTGCCCTGCTGAGTGACAAGACCCAGGGCCATGGCGCCAGCCGGCGCATTGCCGAGCAGGCCGCCGCGGCTGCTGCCCTGGTGGCGCTGGGCGTGGAGAACAGTAATGACTGATGCACCCGTTAGCCGTTGCGGCTATGTCGCCATTGTCGGCCGTCCCAACGTGGGCAAGTCGACCCTGCTCAACCATATCCTTGGGCAGAAGCTGGCCATCACCTCGCGCAAGCCGCAGACCACCCGGCACAACATGCTCGGCATCAAGACCGAGGGCGAGGTGCAGGCCGTCTACGTCGACACCCCGGGCCTGCACAAGAACAACGACAAAGCGCTCAACCGCTACATGAACAAGACCGCATCGAGCGCCCTGAAGGATGTCGATGTGGTGGTCTTCGTGGTCGACCGTACGCGCTGGACCGACGAGGATCAGCTGGTGCTCGAGCGTGTCCAGTACGTTCAGGGGCCGGTGATCCTGGCGGTGAACAAGGCGGATCGCCTGGAAGACAAGGCCGAGCTGCTGCCGCATCTGGAATGGTTGGCGCAGCAGTTGCCGAATGCCGAAGTGGTGCCGATCTCCGCCCTGCACGGGCAGAACCTCGATACCCTGGAGCGCCTGGTGGCGGAGCATCTGCCGGAGTCCGAGCATTTCTTCCCGGAAGACCAGATCACCGACCGCTCCAGTCGTTTCCTCGCCGCCGAACTGGTGCGCGAGAAGATCATGCGCCAGCTCGGTGCCGAGCTGCCGTACCAGATCACCGTGGAGATCGAGGAGTTCAAGCAGGAAGGTCGCATCCTGCATATTCACGGCCTGATCCTGGTCGAGCGTGACGGCCAGAAGAAGATCATCATCGGCGACAAGGGTGAGCGCATCAAACGCATTGGCCAGGAGGCGCGCAAGGACATGGAGGTGCTGTTCGACTCCAAGGTCATGCTCAATCTGTGGGTCAAGGTCAAAGGCGGCTGGTCCGACGATGAGCGGGCCCTGCGTTCGCTGGGCTACACCGACATCTGAGCCATGCAGGCCAGCACGCAACCGGTCTACGTGCTGCATAGCCGCGCCTACCGCGAGAGCAGTGCGCTGGTTGATCTGCTCACCCCGCAGGGGCGCATGCGCGCGGTACTGCGCGGTGCGCGGGGCAAGGCCGGTACCCTGGCTCGCCCGTTCATTCCGCTGGAGGTCGAGCTGCGCGGTCGCGGCGAGCTGAAGACCGTCGCGCGCCTGGAGGCTGGCGGGGTGCCCAACCTGTTGAGCGGCGCTGCCCTGTTCAGCGGCCTGTACCTCAATGAGCTGCTGATTCGCCTGCTGCCGGCGGAAGACCCTCATCCAGCCCTGTTCGAACATTACGCGCTGAGCCTGCAGGCACTGGCTGCCAATCCGCCGCTGGAGCCGTTGCTGCGCGCCTTCGAATGGCGTCTGCTGGACGAGCTGGGCTATGGTTTTGCCCTGGATTGCGATCTCACTGGCGCGCCGGTGCTCAGCAGCGGCCTCTATCGGCTGTTGCCAGAGGCTGGCCTAGAGGCGGTGGAGCAACTGCAGCCGGGCTTGTTCCAGGGCGCTGATCTGCTGGCCATGGCCCAGGCCGATTGGGCCTCTCCAGGCGCCCTGGCGGCGGCCAAACGCCTGATGCGCCAGGCCCTGGCACCTCATCTGGGCGGCCGACCGCTGGTCAGCCGCGAACTCTTCATGAATCTCAAGGAACCTGCCCGTGACTGAAGCCAACCGCATTCTCCTCGGCGTCAACATCGACCACGTCGCCACCCTGCGCCAGGCCCGCGGTACCCGTTACCCCGATCCGGTCAAGGCCGCCCTGGATGCCGAGGAGGCCGGTGCCGACGGCATCACCGTGCACCTGCGCGAGGATCGCCGGCATATCCAGGAGCGTGATGTGCGCCTACTCAAGGAGGTGCTGCAGACGCGCATGAACTTCGAGATGGGCGTGACCGATTTCATGCTGGAGTTCGCCGAGAGCGTACGCCCCGAGCATATCTGCCTGGTGCCGGAGACCCGTCAGGAGCTGACCACCGAAGGCGGGCTGGACGTGGCCGGACAGGAGGAGCGAATCAAGGCGGCGGTGCAGCGCCTGAGCCGGCTGGGCTGCGAGGTGTCACTGTTCATCGACGCCGATGAGCGGCAGATCGAAGCGTCGCGCCGTGTCGGTGCGCCGGCCATCGAGCTGCATACCGGCCGCTACGCCGATGCACACTCGCCCGAGGAGGCCGCCCGCGAGCTGGCGCGCATCCGCGACGGGGTGGCCTGCGGCCTGGCCCATGGGCTGATCGTCAACGCCGGCCACGGCCTGCACTACCACAACGTCGAGCCAGTGGCGGCGATTGCCGGTGTGCACGAGCTGAATATCGGCCACGCCATCGTCGCCCACGCGCTGTTTGTCGGCTTCAAGGGCGCGGTGGCGGAGATGAAGCAGCTGATCGTGGCGGCTGCCGCGCGCGGCTGAGGCCGCTTCCGGCGCCGCCTTTGGGCGGCGCCAAGCGCCTAGATCAGGCGCCGGAACTGGTGCCAGCGTTGCTGCACGGCCATTGCCCAGTCCGGCGTGGCATTGCCGATACCGGCGATCTCCAGGCGTGGATGGTGGGCGACGATATGGTTGAGGATCGGCTCCTGGGTCGGCTTCACGTCGACGAAGAACAGGTGCTTGCCTTCGTGCAGGCGTTCGGTGAAGCGGCGGAAAGCGTTGTTCGGCTGCTGCAGGCCAAACAGGCTGCCCTCCCAGACGCTGAAGCCGATCATCACCACTGCCAGGAAGATGAAGGGCACCCAGCCGGCCGGGGTATCGCTCCAGCCGTTTAGCCAGGCGGTGAGCAGTACCAGGGCGGCCAGGGCGATGCCGATCAGGCTGCCGATCTGTCCAGAGTGGACGACGTCCTGCTTCATGAATGACGACACGTCATGCAGGTGATGGTGTTCGACTTCGGCATCCTGCTCACTCAGCACGTGAATCTGCTCGGTGCTGATGCCGCTGGCTTCCAGCTCGCTCTCGAGTTGTTCCAGCTCGTCCAGATTGTCACTGATGTAGAAGTGCCGGTTCATAGCACACCTCCCGTCTCGTGGTGGTCGGGCCCCCATCATTGGCCATAAGCGGCCTGACTAGAGTGTAGCGCCGTGTTCACTGGCCTGGACGGCGGGGGGCTGAGCGGAGTCGCAGGTGGGATCGATGATGGTGCAGTTGCGCCCGGCGCTCTTGGCCTGATAGAGACACTGGTCGGCGCGGTGCAGCAGGTGCGGCCAGGACTCGCCGGGGAGCAGCACGGCGCCGCCGATGGAAACGCTGACCGGCCCGCCGGGGCTGCGCAGGGCGTCGCGCACCAGGGCCTGCAGGTTGGCGGCGGCTGCCTCCAGGCCGCTCAGGTTGGTGTCGGGCAGGAGCAGAAGGAACTCTTCGCCGCCGACGCGGAACAGGCGGTCGGCCTTGCGCGAGCCGGCCTTGATCAGGGCGACGAAGCTCACCAGAACCTGATCGCCAGCCGGATGGCCGTAGCAGTCGTTGATCTGCTTGAAGTGATCCAGATCCATGGCCAGCACGCTGTAGCTGCGGCCATGGCGGCGCTGGCTGGAGGCGGCGATCTTCAATTCCTCGTCCATCGCCCGGCGGTTGCGGGCGCCAGTCAGCGGGTCGCGGATGGCGAGGATCTGCAACTGCTCGCGCTGGTGACGGGTGCGGTAGGCGAAGATGAAGGTCAGTACCCCGGCCATCATGTTGGTCACCAGGAAGGACACCATCTGGTAGTCGCTCTCGAACACGCTGCCCGGTTGCCAGAGGGCATGACCGACCAGGCCGAGCAGAACCAGCAGGGTGGCGGCGATGGCCTTGCCGGGGGAGACCATGAAGAAGTTGAAGAGAATCAGCGGGTAGATCCAGAACAACCCGTTGACCCCCAGGTTGATGGCGATCAGTGTCGAGCCGACGGAGAAGATGCTGGCCAGGTAGATCCCCGGCTTGACGGTATCGCCGGTACGCCAGGCATAAAGCACGGCGAACAGGGTGGAGAGGACGATGATGGTGTCAGCGCAGCCGACCAGGTAGTTGCCGTGCAGCAGGCGATAGACGGCATAGGGCGAGATACCCAGCACGCCAAAGAACCCCATCAGCGTAATGATGGAGAGCTGGAAGTCATTCCGCAGTCGCTTGAGCATCGGCGCGATCCCGGGCCTTCGGCCGCATTCTTATACTGCCTAGGATGCAGAGCTTTGCTCGGTCGAGCAAGGGCGGGGGAGGCAAAGTGCCAGCATGTTGGCAAAACTGGCGAGTGACGCAAGGGCCAGCCTGTTGCAGGCCCTTCGCTGCGGGGGGTTACTTCTTGCCAATGACGATATGGCGGCTGGGCGTGTTCGACTGGCCGCTGACGCCTTTGGCGATCTGCTGGATTTCCCCACCGGATTTGAGGAAGGCGGCGACCTGGGCCTCGATAGACTCGCTGGTTTCCACAGCTGGCTGCGGCTTGGGCTTCTGCTGGGCGGCTACTTTGACTCGCATATCGCTCTCCACTGCCTGAGGGTACGGCAGGTAAAAATGACGGAAATAAAAAACCGGCCCAGAGGGCCGGTTTCGTGACGCCCGTAAGTGATTAGATCACTTGTACGTCGTCGGCTTGCATGCCTTTCTGACCCTGCACGGCCACGAAAGAAACCTTCTGGCCTTCTTTCAGGCTTTTGAAGCCAGCGCTCTGGATCGAGCGGTAGTGTACGAACAGGTCGGCGCCGCTTTCCGGGGTGATGAAGCCGAAGCCTTTTTCATCGTTGAACCACTTAACGGTGCCAGTTTGACGTGCGGACATGGAATATCTCCTTGAACAAAGTGAACACGGCGCTGGAACAGCCCAGGCCATGACTGAGTGCAAAGAGTAAGGAAACCGATGGAAGGTTGGACCGAGATCTAAACCGGTCGATTTGCGGTGACACATGCAGCACAGTCCGAGCACCTTACAAGTTCGGGGGCGAAAAGCCTAATTTTTTTTCACTAATCTGCCGAGCGGAGGGCCGCTCTAGGATGAGAGGGCGGATCAGTTCGGCTTGCCCGGACAGTGGCGCAGATCGATCGAGCCCACATAGGGGTTGCCCCAGCCCATCACACAACCGAGCTGCAGGTTGCGTTGGCGCTCCCAGCTCTGCACCGGGTACTGCTTGTGCCAGGCCTCGAACAGCTGGCGCTCCTGACGCGACAGGCGCACGCCATAGCGTTGGCTCATGTAGAAGTAGGTGCGCGCGACCATGCCGCGCACCTTGGCCCTGGGCATGGCCTTGCGGCTCTTGAAATCGATCACCATCGGACAGGCGCCGTACTGCCCGGGTTTCTGCGGTAGCCAGGCGTAGGAGAAGTTGCTGCGGTCGCCGTTGACCTCGCCGACACTCGGCACCAGGTTGAACAGATCCGCCTCGGCGCGCTTATAGGTGTTGTCCGTGCTAGCGCACTGGCGGCGGCCGCCCTGCTGCCAGCAGCGCCGTTGATGGCCGATGACCCAGGCCGGCATGATGTGCTCCCACTCGATGCGTGCGGCACGCTGGGGATTCTTGCGCGGCACGTAGCCGCAGCTGCGCAGATCCACCTGCTTGCCGCTGTAGCGACAGCCGCAATAGAACTCCACCGACTGCCGGGCATAGAGCTTCCAGGCGATCTTCTTGGCCTCGCTGAAGGTGCGTGGGGCGGCGGCCTGGAGGGAGCAGGGCAGGGCGAACAGCAAGGCAAGCAAGGCGGCGGCGTGGCGCATGGGCATGAATACGGCATCCCGTAAAAGCGCGGCATGATAGCGAGCACCCGCGCTTTGCCAAGGCTGGCAAGACAGTGGCCAGAGCTGTCCGCGGGCGCCAAACGGCGTAGCATCGGGGAAAACCGTGAGGGCCATGGCATGAACGCGAAACTTCTCTGGGGGCTGCTGGCGGCTGTCGCCACCCAACCGCTGCTGGCCGGCGAGGTCGCCCGGCAACCTCGGCCAGGTGTGCCCGCCGAATATGTCAGCCCCGGAGCCAGCGGCAGCATCGGCAGCTCCAGCCGCACGCAGAGCTACGAGATCTACGGCGGGCAGGCGCTGCCCGAATCGGGCTATGGCCAGCAGAGCCACAGCTACGGCAGTTCCAGCGTGGAGCAGCGCGGCAGCATTCGGCAGAGCACCGAATACCCAGGTGGCTACTCGGTGGAGCGCTATCCCGGGCAAAGCACGCAGGAGAGTCAGCGTCAGTACTGACCGCGCAGTCGGCCAATCTCGACTGTTTAACACTTCCTGCGCTCTGGGCTGACAGCCGCCCTGCGACGCAGCATCATGCACGTTCGTGCAGTTATGAGGTTCCAGCAGTCATGCCGATGACGCTTACCGAGCAGTCCCTGGGGTATGCGGCGCAGAGCGTCGCGGGTCCGGTTCGCGCACACAACGAAGATGCCGTGCTGTGCTGTCCCGAGCTGGGTCTGTGGGCCGTGGCCGACGGCATGGGCGGGCATGCCTGCGGCGAAGTGGCCAGTGCCATGGCCCTGCAGACGCTGCGCGAAGTGATGGCCGCGGGCGGCGTTCTGGACGAGGCCATCCATGCCGCCAATGCGGCCATCCTCGCGGCTGGCCAGCAGGCTGGCGGGCGCAGCATGGGCACCACGGTGGTGGCGGTGAGCTTCGCCGGCAGCGATTTCGACCTGGCCTGGATCGGCGACAGCCGCGCCTATCGCATCGGCCTGGGCGGCATCGAGCAGCTGACCCGCGACCACAGCTGGGTGCAGGCGATGATCGATGCCGGCGAGTTGAGCGTGGCCGAAGCGCGCCACCATCCGCGGCGCAACCTGGTGACCCAATGCCTGGGGCAGAGTGAACTGGTGCTGCAGGTCGACCGGGTACAGGGTTCGCTGGCGCCGGGCGAATTGCTGCTGCTGTGCAGCGATGGCCTCACCGGCGAGCTGGACGATGAACAGATCCGCCAGCTGTGCGGCAGCGCCGCGACCCTCGATGAACTGGTCGAGCAACTGATAGGGCTGGCAATCCAGGCAGGGGGCAAGGACAATATCTCCTGCATCGTGCTGGGGCGTAGCGTCCCGGAATCGGCGGAGATCGACACCAGACCGCGCAGTTTCCTCAGCCGCCTGCTCAACCCCCGTAAGCACTAGACCCCAAGATACCGATCGAATGAGCGACAGCTTGCTTGAGATACCCGGCTACCGCGTGCATGGCCAGCTGGGCAAGGGCGGGATGGCCGAAGTCTACCTGGCCACCCAGGAATCGCTGCACCGCAAGGTAGCCATCAAGGTGCTGCTGCGTGCCGAGGACGAGGCTTTCAGCCAGCGCTTCGTCAAGGAAGCGCACATAGTCGCCTCGCTCAATCATCCTTCGATCATCACCATCTACGATATCGACCGTCTGGCCGATGGCCGTTACTACCTGGCCATGGAGTTCTTCCCCGGTGGCGACCTGGCGCGGCGCAAGGGCGAGCTGTTCGCTCCCGAGCGAGCCCTGGAGATCATTCGGCAGATCGCCAGTGGTCTGGCGGTGGTGCACGACAAGGGCCTGGTGCATCGCGACGTGAAACCGGCCAACATCCTGTTCCGAGATGACGGCACTGCGGTGCTCACCGACTTCGGCGTGGCCAAGGATCTGGATCTCGACAGCGAGCTGACCCAGTTCGGCGTCGCCGTTGGCAGCCCCGCCTACAGCAGTCCCGAACAGGCCCAGTGCCAGGCGCTGGACGCGCGCAGCGACATCTACAGCCTCGGCGTGATCCTGCTGGAAATGCTCACCGGCACCAATCCCTATCGCGGCGGCAACTACACCCAGACCGTGATGAACCACGTGCAGATGGCCATGCCGGAGCTGCCCGAGGCGCTGTGGGCGTTCCACGAGCTGCTGGCGCGCATGCTGGCCAAGCAGCCGGACGAGCGCTTCGCCGATTGTCGGGCACTGCTCGCCGCGCTCGACGAGATCGAACTGAGCGACCTGGACGAGACCCAGGTGCGCCCGGCGCTGGCCGTGGCCAAGCCGGCGCCCCAGGTGCCAGCCAGCACCGGGCCAGTCGCCACTGCGCCGGCGACCAAGCCAGCGCGGCGGCGTTCGGCAATGCCGCTGCTGGCCGGCCTGAGCGTGCTGGTGTTGCTCGCCACCCTGACCTTCACCTGGCTCTACCTGCGCGAGCGGGCGCAGATCAACGAGTTGCTGGCCCAGGCTGAGCAGCGCTTTGCCGCCGGCCAGCTGGTGGCGCCGGAGCAGGACAGCGCCGAGTACTTCTTCAACGCCGTACTGCAGCTGGACGACGACAACGACGACGCCCTGGCCGGCCTGGAGCGGGTCAAGGCCAGCCGTATTGCCGCCTTCATCGGCCTGGCCGAGCAGCGCCTGGCCGATGGCCTGCTGCTGCAGCCGGAGCAGGACAATGCCGACTACTACTATCGCCAGGCCCTGGCCATCGACGCCAACCACGCCGGCGCTCTGGACGGCCTGCAGAAGGTGCTCGATGCGCGGATCGCCCAGGCCCTGCAACGGGCCGAGCAGAGCATCGCCGACAAGCGCCTGCTGCTGCCCGAGGAAGACAGCGCGGTGTACTACTACCGGCAGATCCTCGGCTGGGCGCCGGATAACGCCGAGGCCCTGGCCGGGCTGCAGCATGTCGCCGGGTTGTACCGCGACATGGCCAACGCCGCCTACCGACGCAGCGATTTCCCCGGCGCTCTGGCCATGATCGAGCGTGGCCTGCAGGCCCAGCCGGACGATGCCGAACTGCTCAGGATGCAAGGCGAACACCAGCAGTTGCTCAGCGCTGCGCGAGCCAGCCGGGCGCGCGCCGAGGCGACCCGTGCGGATAACGAAAAAGCCGCCGACAGCAACCCGATCAAGCGCGTCTGGAATAATCTGTTCGGCCAATAAACAGACGCCCACTCTGCACAGGAACCTCGCTGCCATGCTCAAGCTGCATTTCAAGGACAGTCGCCAGGCCCCCATCTGGCTGGTCGAGGAGCGTTTCACCATCGGTCAGGATCGGCGCAACCAGCTGGCCCTGAGTGACGAGGGGATTGCTGCCTTCCACGCCGAGATCCGCCAGGAAAGCGGCCTGTACTACATCAGCGATTGCGACAGCGAGAGCGGTACCTTCGTCAACGACGAGCGCATCAGCGCCCGTTACCAGCTGCGTTCCGAGGATCGCGTACGGCTGGGCGAGGTCGAGCTGCTGCTGGTCGACCCGGCCAGGAGCAAGCCCAAGGCCGAGGCCACCCAGCGCTGGTTCCTGCAGGTGATCAAGGGCGAGCACGAGGGCAAGAAGTTCCACGTCAGCGGCTCGATGACCTTCGGCCGCTCGGTCAAGTGCGAGCTGTGCTTCAGCGATGCCGAGCTGTCGCGCCGGCACTGTGAGTTCTTCCTCAAGGGCGACGTGCTGGAGGTCAAGGATCTGGCCTCGGCCAACGGCGTGCTGGTCAATGGCGAGAAGACCAGCGCGGCGGTGCTGCAGCCCGGTGACCAGGTGCGCATGGGCAGTGTGACCCTGCTGGTGATCGGCCCCAAGGTCGAGGTGCAGCAGGCCGAAGACGAAGACGCCACCCTGTTCATCCAGGCCGTCGACCTGCCCAAGCCGGCCAAGCCGAGCGCCACCACGCAGGCCGATGGCAAGCCAGTAGGTGGCCGCCCGGCAGCCACACCCAACCCCCTGCGTGCTGCGGCCCAGACCGGTGCGACTGCCCCCGCCGCGAGTGCGCCGGCCAATGCCGACGGCAAGTCGCGGTTGGTGCTGGTGGTGGGCGTCGTCCTGTTGCTGGCTGGCGTGGCGACGGCGCTGCTACTGCTCTAAGCACTGCCGGCGCGGTGCCAGCCTTACGGCGCCTGATCCGTGAGTAGCCCTGGCGCGGTTTGCCGCTGCCTCACGGGGCTTCAGCCGGTAGTCTTGTCGGCTGAACCGAGACGGATATCAGGAGTGCCTGTGAGAGCCTTTGCCCTGTTGTCGTGCGCCTGGCTGCTGGCCAGTCTGCCACTGCCGGCCCTGGCCTGGTCGAACCATGCCCTGGGCAGCCTGCTGGCCCTGCAGCAGTTGCCGGGGATCAACCAGGAAGTGCCGGCCGAACCGCTGGAGGCCTTCCTCGCCGACCAGGCGCCGGCGCTGGAGCGCCTGCTCGACGAGCAGGAGGCCTATGCCCGCGAGCATTTCGCCCAGTATCCGCCACGCCCCGATGCGCTGCGCTGGCGTGCCACTGACCAGGGCGACCGGCGCCAGGCGTTTATCCATGCCTTGCGCATCAATCCCGAAGTCCGCCTGGCCAGCTTCATCCAGCAGCTGCCCGGGCAGGACAGCGGCGGCCGGCCCAGCCTGCCGACGCAGCAGGTGCTGGTATTCGACAAGGTCGGCCCGTGGAGCCAGTGGCACTACCTGGCCCTGCAGCCGAACGAGCCGGTCAGCGCCCTGCAGGTGCTGGCCAGCGCCGCCGACGAGCCGGACTACGGCCATGACATCAACCTGTTCAGCGACAACCCCGGTGCGGCCGGCCAGCAGTACAACTTCGGCACCCAGCCGTTCGGCGACGCGCGCTTCCAGTATTCCTCCCAGGCGCCGTTCCATATCGGCTACTACCACGAGTCGGCGCTGATCTTCGCTGCCGCGCCCTATCTGCAGCGCACCCTGCCGCACTGGCGGGTCTACCAGTACAGCGGCCTGGCCCGGCTGGCCTTTGCCAGCGGCCATCCCTACTGGGGCTACCGCTTCCTTGGCTGGACGCTGCACTACCTGCAGGATCTGACCCAGCCCTACCACGCCAGCGTGCTGCCGGGCGTGGACACCGCCGGCATGGTGCTGATCGCGGCCAAGGCCGAGGCCGGCTACCCGGAGGATCGCGAGGCGGCGATCAAGCGCGTGGCCGACCGTCATACGGCCATCGAGCAGTACCAGTTCAGCCGCATGGAACTGCTGCTGCGCCAGGGCCCGGCGGACAGCCCGCTGCTCAAGGCCTACGCCGATGGCAGCCAGGATGGCGACTACCCGGCCTTCGATACCGACTATGCGGCGCAGGTGGTGGCCGCCGAGTCCCAGGCGCGGGCTGCCGAACTGGACGAGCTGATCGGCCGCTGGCTGGCCACGCAGCCAGCCAGTCCGGGCTTCAGTGCCAGCAATGAGCTGCCCAAGAACGTGGCCGATCCGGCCCTCGATCAGCTGCTGGTCGAGCTGTTCCGCCACTTCGGCGCCCACAGCCGCAACACCGTGCGCGCCCTGGCACCGGTGGCGCAGTAGTGGTTGTGTGGGCGTCACGGTGGATAGCGGTAGGGCGGGTTAAATTCGCGTAGAGGCCCGCGCGGGTTGCCCCTGCCCTAGGTTGCAGCGCGCAGAAACTGGCCGTAGCCGCGCACCTGGCCGAAGTCGCTGGCGAACTCGCCACTGCGGTAGGCCACACGGCCGTTGATCAGGGTGGCCTGCACCGCATCGCCGCGGTTGACCATGCGCTGCAGTCCGTCGAAACCTTCCATCGGCGCCTCGTGGTAGCTCTCCAGGCTGGTATCCAGGCGCTGCGGGTCGAGCACCACGATATCGGCGCGTTTGCCCACGGCCAGGTGGCCGGCGTCGATGCCGAACCAGGTGCCCAGCTCGCCGGTCAGGCGCCACACCGCCTGCGCCACGGGCATGGCCGGCGCGCCGCGCTGCTCGCCGTCGCGCACCAGCTTGAGCAGGCGCACGGCGAAGTTGTAGAAGGCCATGTTGCGAATATGCGCGCCGGAATCGGCGAAGCCGATCAGGGTCGCTGGCTCGGCCACCAGCTTCTCCACCACCTCGGGCCGGTGGTTGGCGATCAGCGTGCGCCAGCGCAGGCGCGGGCCGTGCTCGGCCAGCAGGTCGAGGAACAGGTCGCCGGGGTGCATGCCGCGCGCCTTGGCCAGCTCACCGACACTGTGCCCGGCCAGGCTGGCGTCCGGGCAGTCGACGATCCAGGCGTCGTCGAAGTCGCGGTGCCACACCCGCGGGCCGAAACGCTTGTCGACGTCATGACGGAACTGGCGGCGATAGTCCGGATCGCGGAACAGCTCGCTGCGCAGATCCTGGCTGGCCAGGTGCAGGGCCGCCTCGCCCGAGGGAAATTCCTCGAACACCACGAATTCCATGCCGTCGGCATAGGTGACGAAGGGCACCGGCAGGGTCTGCCAGCGGAAGTCGGCGCGGGTCAGGCGCGCCAGCCAGCGGGTCAGCGGGCCGAGGATCGGTGCCAGCCACGGGTCGGCCTTGACGTCCATCAGGGTGATCAGGGTGGTCTTCAGTGGCTTGCGCAGCAGGCCCATGCTCTCCCACAGGAAGGCGAACACATTGAGCTTGGTCACCAGGTTCGGCGCGCCCTGGTGGATTCGCCCACGCCGGCGCAGCACGCGGTTGAGGCGCACGTACTCGCGCCAGGGCGCGTACACCGAGGGCAGCGACTTGGAGCGCTGGCGCTCGCCGTCGAGCTTGTCCCAGGGGTTGGTCATGCTCGACAGGCCGAGCAGGCCGGCGTCCAGGGCTTCGTCGAGCAGCTGCTCCATGCGCGTCAGCTCGGCTTCGCTGGGGCGCACCTGGGCATCCACTGCGCGCTCCAGGCCGAGCACGGCCACGCGCAGGTCGGAGTGGCCGAGAAAGGAGCTGACATTCGGCCCCAGCGGGTGGCGGTCGAGAAAGGCCGCGTAGTCGGCGGCGCTGTGCCAGTTCTTGCGGGCCTGCAGCAGCGGCAGCACATGCTCGCGCGGCACCGATTCGACGCGGGTGAACAGATCCGAGCAGTCCTCGGGCGCCGACAGCACCATGCTGATCGAGCAACTGCCGATCAGCACCGTGGTCACCCCGTGACGTACCGATTCCTTGAGCGCCGGGGCGGCCACCAGCTCGGCGTCGTAGTGGGTGTGCATGTCGATGAAGCCGGGCATCACCCACTGGCCGGCGGCGTCGATCACCTCGGCGCAGGCACTTTCATCCAGCGCCTCGCTGCTGATGGCGGCGACCTGGCCGTCGCGCACGCCGATATGGCGCAGGCTGCCTGGCGCGCCAGTGCCGTCGAAAAACAGGCCGTTCTTGATCAGCACATCGAACATGGCGGGCACTCCTTATTGTTATGCGCTCAAGCATAGGAGCAGCCAGGCCGGGCAACAGGCGGTGAATGTGCACAACAGCCGGGCGTTTCGGTCAGCCCGGCTGGGTGTGCACCTGTGGCAGCGCCCGGCGCATGGCCTTGATCGGCGGCAGGTCGGTGCGGCGCAGGTAGACGTGCAGCGGCTCGGCGATGTTCAGGCGCTCGTCGATGTTCTGCTCGACCAGCAGCTGCAGGCGCTCGCGGCTGAGGCGCATGACCTCGCCGGTGACTGGTGTCCAGACGAACTCGCAGCTCGGCATGATGCTCTCGGCCGCCACGTCGAGGCCGAAGGAGTCTTCGCTGAAGCGCACGATGTGCTGGCCGGTCTTGCCGTTGAAACCGACGAAACCCTGCAGGGCGTCGGCGGCGTTGCAGATGCTGGTGGACGTGATGCTCATGGATAAACCTCGCGGGTCGGGGCGAACGGGGGCATGCACGGTGGGTACGGCGCTGGCGCCGCGAAAGAGTTATGCGCGGATGCTAAGGCGCGGTCGGCAGCGCATCTTGTCGCCGGTCAATGAAAGTGCGCGGCGGGCGGGTTCAGGCCTGAACGTGGCGGGCCAGGGCGGGCAGCACCTGCTCCACCAGCAGGGGCGCCAGGTCGGCAGCAGGTGGGCTGCTCAGGTCGTGCCAGCGCAGTTCTTCCAGCTCCGCGGCGGGGCTGACCGGGTGGGGCAGGCGTGCGATGAAAATGTGCGCATCGAGCTGGGTATCCGGCTCGTTGGCTGCTGCGGCCTGGAAGCGGCCGAGCGCTTGCAGCTGGGCGTCGTCCAGTTGCAGGTCGAGCTCTTCGCGCAGTTCGCGGTGCAGGGCGGTGTGCGGGCTTTCCCCCGGCTCGAGCTTGCCGCCGGGCAGCATGAAGGCGCGGGTGGCGCGCTTGCGTACCAGCAACAGGCGGTCGCTAGTGTCCAGCAGGCAGACGGCGGCGATCAGCAGGACAGATGGGGTTGGCGGGTTGCGGTTCACTCAGGTCGCGCTCAGCCGTTGCAGCTCGCGGCGCACCATGCCGGCATATTCCGACGGAGTGAGGTGGTAGAGCTGGCCGGCCACCCAGTCCAGCCAGCGCGGGCCGAGAACCTCGCGCTGTTGCAGCAGGCGCCGGGCTTCGGCCTCGGCGCGTGCGGCATGCTGCTGGTGGAACTGGCTGCGGCTCACGCGCGGGGCTTAACCAGCCAGACCGACGTAGACGTTCTGCACGTCGTCGTGGTTGTCGAGGGCTTCGAGGAAGGCTTCGACTTCTTCCATCTGCGCGTCGCTCAGACCGCTCACCGGGTTCTTCGGCATGTAGCCGATCTTCGCCGAGTTGACGGTGAAACCATGCTCCGGCAGGGCCTTGCACACGGCGTCGAGGTCGGTCATTTCGGTGACGAACAGGGTGTCGCCTTCATCCGACGGCTCGAAGTCCTGGGCGCCGGCTTCGATGGCGGCCAGTTCGGGATCGGCATCGCCTTCCGGCGAGGCTTCGATCATGCCGACATGGTTGAAGTCCCAGGATACCGAGCCGGAAGCGCCCATCTGGCCCTTGCGGAACAGTACGCGGATCTCCGCTACGGTGCGGTTCACGTTGTCGGTCAGGCATTCGATGATCACCGGCACCTGATGCGGGGCGAAGCCTTCGTAGGTGAGGCGTTCGAAGTTGACGGTCTCGCCGAGCAGGCCGGCGCCTTTCTTGATCGCGCGCTCCAGGGTGTCCTTGGGCATCGAGGCTTTCTTGGCCGCGTGCACGGCAACGCGCAGTTTGGCGTTGGTGTCCGGGTCGGCGCCGTTACGGGCGGCGACCATGATCTCTTTCACCAGACGGCCGAAAATCTTGCCGCGGGCGTTGGCTGCGGCTTCTTTAGGTTTGGCTTTCCACTGTGCGCCCATGACATCTCTCTCGCTTGCTGCGGGTGGGGAATTCGCTGGCCGGCGGTTGCCGGATCAAGGCGGCGATTCTAGCCGGTCGCACGGGCGGTGGCACCTGCCAGCTGACCTGCAGTGCCGAAGAGGTGCCCGGCGCCAGGCTGGCGCCGGGGCAGGCGGGGGTTACGGAGCGGGGGTGTGGCTGCCGAGCAGGGTGGTGCCGGTTTTCCTCTCGCGCTTGGCCATGCGTTTTTCGTGGGCGCTCTTGAGGGGTTTCTTCTTACCCTCTTTGTGCGCGTCATGGTTCTTGCTCATGTCTGTCACCTCGGTGGTCTATGGGGAGAAGTACGAGCTTTTTCGGTCATTCCCACCTCCCAGGCTGCCTGAACCTGCATGGAGGCAATGCTGTGGCTGAAACAAGCATAGCCCCGTCCGGGGCTATGCGCGGGTGCGGCAGGCTCAGGCAGAGAAACCGCCGTCGATCATTAGGCTGGCGCCCGTGATGTAGCCCGCTTCCGGGCCGGCCAGGTAGGCGACGAAGCTGGCGATTTCCTCGACCTGGCCGTAGCGGCCCAGGGCCATGACCGGTTTCAGCGAGGTGGCGAAGTCGGTGTTGTCCGGGTTCATCTCGGTGTCCACCGGGCCGGGCTGCACATTGTTCACCGTGATGCCGCGCGGGCCGAGGTCGCGGGCCAGGCCCTTGGTCAGGCCGACCAGGGCGGCCTTGCTCATGGCGTACACGGCGCCGCCGGCGAAGGGCATGCGCTCGGCATTGGTGCTGCCGATGCTGATGATGCGGCCGCCGTCGTTCATGTGGCGCGCCGCTTCCTGGCTGGCAATGACCACGCTTCGCACGTTGATGCTCAGGGTGCGGTCGAGGTCGTCGATGCTGAATTCCTCGATCGGCGCCACGGCCAGTACGCCGGCGTTGTTGACCAGGATGTCGAGCTTGCCGAAGGTCTTCACCGCTGCGCCGATGGCGCTGCGGATCGCCTGTTCGCTGGCGCTGTCGGCGCGGATGGCCAGGGCGCGGCCGTCGGCGGCTTCGACTTCACGCACCAGGGCCTGGGCGCTGTCGGCGGACTGGCTGTAGGTGAAGGCCACAGCGGCGCCGTCACGGGCCAGGCGCTTGACGGTGGCGGCGCCGATGCCGCGCGAACCGCCTTGGATGAAAGCGACTTTGTTGCTGAGGGGCTGGATGTTGGTGGTCATGGTTGTCTCCGAAAGTAGCAGGGGGTTGGGTGGTTGCTGGAGCTTAGTATCTGCCCCTGATTTGCACTTGATTAGCCAGTAATTTGTGGTTTCTTTCGATAGCAACGGTTTATAGTCAGGCCATGGATACCCTCAATTGCATCGACTGTTTCGTCCGTAGCGCGGAGGCCGGCAGCTTCGCCGAGGCCGCGCGGCGCCTGGGCCTGACCCCGGCGGCGGTGGGCAAGAACGTGGCCAGCCTGGAGGCGCGCCTGGGTGTACGCCTGTTCCAGCGCAGTACGCGCAGCCTGACCCTGACCGAGGCCGGCGAGCGTTTTCTGCAGGAGTCCTCTCCCGGACTGGCTAGCCTGCAGGCGGCCATGGCCAACCTGGTCAGCGCCCAGGGCCAGCCGGCCGGCGCGCTCAAGGTGAGCATGGGGCTGGCGTTCGGGCGCTATTACATCCTGCCGCTGCTGGAGGAGTTCCTGCGCCGCTATCCGGCTGTGCAGCCCGACTGGCATTTCGATAACCGGGTGGTGGATCTGATCGCCGAAGGCTTCGACGCGGCCATCGGCGGCGGTTTCGATCTGGCGCCTGGCGTGGTGGCGCGCGAGCTGGCGCCGGCGCACCGGGTGCTGCTGGCCTCGCCGGCCTACCTGGCCGAGCACGGCGAACCGCGCACTCCGGCCGAGCTGAGCGAGCATGCCGGCATCCTCATCCGCTCACCGCAGACCGGCCGGGTGCGTTCGTGGATGCTGCGCAACCGCGCCGGCCAGCAGGCGCCCATCGACCTGCAGGTGCGCATGACCCTGGGCGACCCGGAAGCCGCCTGCCAGGCCGCGCTGATGAGCCTCGGCATCACCCTGGTGAGCATGCCGCATGCCTTGCCGCACCTGGACAACGGCAGCCTGCGCAGGGTGCTGCCGGACTGGTACGTGGACACCGGCATCGTCTCCATCCACTTCGCCGCGCAGAAGCTGTTGCCGCAGAAGACCCGGGTGTTCGTCAACTTCGTTGTCGAGCAGTTCCGCCTGCAGGGCTTGGACAAGCGCTTTTCGGCGATATGAGACGGTGCGAAGGCTTTTGTAGGGTGCGCTATGCGCACCAGAAACTGCAGATAGCCAAGGTGGCGCACCCTACGAGAGCAGCATAGTTTCTAGACGACTGCACTCAAGGTGAATATCGGCAGATACAGCGCCAGCAGTGTCAGGCCGATCAGCAGCCAGGTGGCAAGCGCGCCCAGCAGCAGGCCGAGGCTGCTCCAGCGTTCGCGCAGCCACAGCCAGAGGCCGAGCCACAACAGATAATTGGCCAGCGCAGTGCGCAGAATGTTCCACAGTGCCTGGGGATGTTCGATGGTCAGCCTGCTCAGTTGAGGCAGCTCAGTGCCGAAGCTGGCGAACAGCTCGGCGAAGGCCGGCAGGTTTTGCCAGAGTGCGTAGGCGAGCGGGGCGGCCAGCAGCAGCGAGAGGCCATGCAGGCTCAGCTTGAGCCAGGGGAAAGCGGGGCGGGGCGAGAGGGGCGAAGCGGCGTGCGCATCCATGAACAACCGATCCTTGTTGTCGTGCCAGCAGGCTCGCAGGGCGCGAGCGGGGTATCGCGGAGGGAAGTGCCCATGCCTGGCATGGGCACTCAGGCCATCAGTCCTGGCGGCTGGTGACTTCCACCAGGTGGTAGCCGAACTGGGTCTTCACCGGGCCTTGCACTACGCCGACCGGGGCGCTGAACACCACGGTGTCGAATTCCTTGACCATCTGCCCCGGGCCGAAGGTGCCGAGGTTGCCGCCGTCGCGGCTGGACGGGCAGCTGGAGTTGTCCTTGGCGACCTGGGCGAAGTCGGCACCGGCTTCGATGGAGGCTTTCAGTTCGTTGCACTTGGCTTCGCTGGAAACCAGGATGTGGCGGGCAGAGGCGCGAGGCATGGGGTGTACTCCTTGAGGAAAGCGCAGAGCCTACCCGATTTGCCCGGCTATTCAAGGCAACTCATCGGGCGCCCTGCAGCAACAGCCGGCCGGCGCCCGCCAGGTTACGCCGGGTTGCGCAGCACGCTGCTCAGGTGTTGGCGATAGCGCTCGACGTCGGCCTCGATGGCCGGGCGCTTCATCACGTCCACGCAGAGGAAGGTCGGCAGGGCAGTCATGCCGAGGAACTGGTTGGCCTTGTGGAAGGGGAAGTACACCGCGTCCACGCCCTTGGCCTCGAAGAAGTCGGTGGGGTCGTCGAAGGCCTGCTGCGGGGCGTTCCAGGTCAGCGACAGCATGTACTGCTTGCCCTGGATCAGGCCACCGCTGCCGTACTTCTGCGAGGCGTCGGAGCGAGTGCGGCCGTCGTTGGCATAGAGGCTGCCGTGACCGGCGGTGAACACTTCGTCGATGTACTTCTTCACCGTCCAGGGCGCGCCCATCCACCAGCCGGGCATCTGATAGATGATCACGTCGGCCCAGAGGAATTTCTGCACTTCTTCGGCGATGTCGTAGCCGCCATCGATGAAGGTTTCCTTCACGTCGAAGCCGCTGCGGTCGAGGTGGGCGAGGGCGGTTTCGTGCAGGGTGGCGTTGTAGCGACCGTCGGAATGGGCGAACTGTTTACCGCCGTTGAGCAGCAGAATCTTTTGCATGGCAGGGGCCTCCGTAAATGAATGACGGCAGGCTAGGGGTTGGGCCGGGAGAGAAAAACCGGGTGGACGGCAAATGATATTTGCTCAAAAGGCATGAATTGCCTTTGTTGGTGTGCTGTAGGGTTAATAAAAATTGCCCTTGGAGAACGCCATGACCAGCCCCTACGGATTCATCCTGCATGCCCACACCCGGCCGGAACAGGCCGAGGCCTTTGCGGCCTTGTTCAGCGCTTATGTCGAGCCCAGTCGCGCGGAGGCGGGCTGCATCGAGTACCACATGCTGCGCGATGCGCAGGATCCGAGCCTGTTCATCTTTTTCGAGGTGTGGGCCTCGAAGGAGCACCTGGCCGTGCACAGCGCGCTGCCGCACATGCAGCGCTTTCACGAGCAGCGCATGGACTACCTGCGCCGCGACTTCGAGATCCGCGAGATTGAGATGCTCAGTGCATCCTCTGCGGCCCGGCCCGAGGTCGCCGTGGCCGGGCGTTGAGGCAGACCTACTTGGCTACCTGCAGGCGCTGGTCGGTGAACACGCAGAGCACGCCGGCGCGGTTGTACATCACCTGGTGGTTGAAGTCGCAGTAGGCCGCCGCCACGCTGAGAGCCATCTGCTCGCTGATCAGCTGGTTCTGCTCGGGACGGAACCAGGCCATCTGACCGGCTTTGCAGCGTTCGGCCTGCGGGTCGGTGCTGTAGGTGCACAGGTTGGTCTGGTCGATGGCCGGGGCGGAGTCGAAACAGGCGCTCAGGGACAGGGCGGCGGCGCCCAGCAGGAACAGGCGGGTAAGGTTGCGCATGGCGGTTTCTCGGCAATTAAGGGAGGTGCGGAGTTAGTGCCGGCGACTGGGCAAAGGTTCCTCGGTCGCCAACGCTGAGCGTACTGCGCGGCCGGCTTTGTGACGGCGCGCACTGGCGGGCTCAACCGAAGGACGGCATCGGCCCCAGCGAGTTGAGGATCAGCAGCACCGTGCCCACCGCCAGCAGGGCCAGCAGCGCCAGCGTGATGCACAGCCACTTCAGCACCTTGAACAGCCGCGACGGACGCGCAGCGCCGGCCACCTCCGGCACACGCATCAGCAGGCCGCCGCAGTGCGGGCACAGGGTGCCGTGGGTGGGGACGGGGGCTTCGCACTGGTCGCAGATTTTCATGGCAGCGGAGTTCACGGTTGATGGTGAAATGACGTGTGCTCGTTGAGCGGGGGGGCAGCGCCAGATTTTTCGGAGGAGTGATTGGCATTCGGTGCCAGGCTGGCTGCTGACGCTGTTGAGTGTGCTGGTGGCTGGTGCAAAGAGGAAGGTGGATAGCGAGGCCATAAGCTTGCTGGCTATTTGCCACTTTAAGGTCGGTCTGTATAGTCCGCGCGGCAACGGTTGGCCTGGTGTAGGCGCAAGCCTCGTATTAGCCGCCGTTTTTCCTGAGTACTGAATGGACTGAAAATGAGAGCCGAGCATCTACTGGCAGCATCCCTTTGCGCCGCTGTTCTGAGCGGGTGTACCGCCACCACCACAATGTATTCCAGCGATTCGCAGTCGGTCGTCAAGATCAATGAAGATGCGCCTCTGGTATTGAGCAACCCGGTACAGAAAACCTACAAAGCCACCAGCTTTGGCCAGTACCAGTTCGAAGTTACCCAGGCTGGCCGGGAGCCGATGTATGGCCTCGTACCGCTGAAGTTTAATGGTGGTTATCTGACGGCGGATATCCTGTTCTTTGCCCCTGCTCTGTTCTACAACCTGCGTGAGGTGTACCCCCTCTACGAGTTCGACATCGAGCAAGGCGTGGTGCGCTACAAGAAGAACGAACAGGATCAGTGGATGACCTACAAACCAACCGCTGCCGAAGCTGAACGTGCTCGGAACTACTTTCAGCGCTAACCCGGCCTGAAGGCCTGTACGGTGGGGGCCAGGCCGCGGCTCCCATTGTTCTGCCCGCGGCTCTCCAGTTGTATCTCTCCTGCCTCATCGCCAGTCCCTGCCGTTACCTACTCTGCTTAAAGCTGCATGCACGGAGTGAACTGACCCGTGAGTGTGTTCTTGCCATGGCATGTGGCGAGGCGCAAATGCACAGAATCGCGCATCATGGGACGATTCAGATCCAGGGAGGTTTCCATGCGCCGCATTTCATCCGTTCTGCATCTTGTCGCCTTGGCGTTCGTGCTGGGCTGCGCCGGTGTGGCCAGCGCCGCCGATGAGGCGCAGCTGGTCGAGGCGATCAATGCCTACCGCAGCCAGATCCAGCGCTGTGCCGGGCAGGCCTCCGAAGAGCTGCCGCCGCTGCTGGCCGATCCGCGGCTGATTCTGCCGGTGGCCGGGGCGGGCGATCTGCAGTCGGCGTTGGCCCGAGCGGCCTACCCGATGGTCAATGTGCAGGCCATCAGCCTGTCCGGCCCGCGCGATGCGCAGGCGGCCATGCAGGCGCTGCAGGAAAGCTTCTGCCAGGTGGTACTCGACCCGCAGTTCGTCGATATCGGTGTGAGCCGCGTGGATCGCGACTGGCGCATCGTTCTGGCGCGGCCGCTGTTGGGCCGCTTGGGCGACTGGCAGGCGGAAGGGCAGAAGCTGCTGGAACAACTCAATGCGGCACGCGGCCAGGCACGCCAGTGCGGCAGCCAGGCTTTCGCCGCAGCCGCGCCGCTGGCGTGGAACGCCACCCTGGCGACGGCGGCCGAGAGCCACAGCCGGGCCATGGCCAACGCCAATTTCTTCTCCCACCGCGACCGCGATGGCCGCACCCCCGGCGACCGCGCCGAGCTGGCCGGCTACGCGGGCCAGCGCATCGGCGAGAACATCGCTGCCGGCCACGACAGCGCCCGCGCGGTGGTCGACGGCTGGCTGGCCAGCCCGGGGCACTGCGCCAACCTGATGAACCCGCAGTTCAGCGAGCTGGGCGCGGCCTATGCGGTCGACCCGAAGAGCGATGCGGGGATCTACTGGACGGCGCTGTTCGGTGCGCCCTAAGGCTAGCTGACGGGGTTCGTGGCGCGGCGAGTCGCTCCACTGCCAAGCGCCATTTCTGCGCAGGCGGCTGCCGGCGGCCTTTAGCCGCCTGGCAGCCGGGCCGTCAGTGGCTGTAGCCGGTCGGCTTGTTGCGGATGGTCTTGAGCAGGTCTTCCGGGCTGATGCTGGCGACCATCTTGCTCGCCGCCGCGCTGCCCGGTTGTGGCAGGTCGAGGATGTGGCCCTTCATCTTGCCGATGATGTGCATCTCGCAGGGCTTGCAGTCGAACTTCAGGGTCAGAACTTCGTCGCCCTGGATCAGCTGCATCGGCGCGACCTTGGTGCGCACGCCGGTGACGCCCTTGGCCTGCTTGGGGCACAGGTTGAAGGAGAAGCGCAGGCAGTGCTTGGTGATCATCACCGGCACTTCGCCTGGTTCCTCGTGGGCCTCGTAGGCCGCGTCGATCAGTTGCACGCCGTGGCGGTGGTAGAAGTCGCGGGCCTTCTGGTTGTACACGTTGGCCAGGAAGCTCAGGTGCGATTCCGGGTACACCGGCGGTGGCGTGGTTTCGGCCTTGCGCCCGCCGCGTGGGTGGGCGGCCACGCGCGCTTCGGTGAGCGCCTCGATGGCTTCGCGGCGCAGCGCCTTAAGCTGCGAGTTGGGCACGAAGAAGGCTTGCGGGGCGTCCAGGGTCACGTCCAGGGCGTGGTATTCGGTGGTGCCGAGCTGGGTCAGCAGGTCGCGCAGGCCGTCCAGCGCCTGTTCCGGCTTGTTGGCCACACCGAACGGGCCGGGCAGTTCCACCTGGGTGCTGATGCCTTCCTCGCTGGTGGCGGTCAGCTGCAAGCGTTCTTCACGCAGCTCGGCTTTCCAGCTGACGCCGATGCGGCGCTCCGCCGAGGTTTTCAGCAGGGCCTGCTGCCAGTTGTGGTCGAGGTTGCGGCTCAGCGGATGGTTGGGACGCAGGCGGAACAGGCCCTCGGGCATCTCGTTGGGTTCGACGCGGTAGCGGTAGCGCTTCTCGCCGTCTTCCTCGAATTCGTTTTTCAGCTCGGCGATGTTGGCGCGGAAGCCCACCACCTCGCGCTTGACCAGCACGTTGAGGCCGTCGCCGTTGGACAGCGGCTCATGGGTGACGGCGATCAGGTCGCGCTTGTTGACCTTCTCCACATTACCGACGGCCAGGCCGGTGAAGGTCGGCGAGTCGAAGGCGCCGATGTCGACCTTGCGCTCGGTGACGAAGTAGTCGGTGCTGCCACGGTGGAAGGTCTTGTCCGGATCGGGCAGGAAGAAGTGCGCGGTACGGCCGCTGGAGGCGCGGGCCAGATCCGGGCGGTCTTCGAGGATGGCGTCGAGCTCCCTGCGGTAGTGGGCGGTGATGTTCTTCACGTAGCCCATGTCCTTGTAGCGCCCCTCGATCTTGAACGAGCGCACGCCGGCTTCGACCAGGGCGCGCAGGTTGGCGCTCTGGTTGTTGTCCTTCATCGACAGCAGGTGTTTCTCGAAGGCCACCACGCGGCCCTGGTCGTCCTTCAGGGTGTACGGCAGGCGGCAGGCCTGCGAGCAGTCGCCACGGTTGGCGCTGCGCCCGGTCTGCGCGTGGGAGATGTTGCACTGGCCGGAGAAGGCCACGCACAGTGCGCCGTGGATGAAGAACTCGATGGCCGCGTCGGTCTCGGCGGCGATGGCACTGATTTCCTGCAGGTTCAGCTCGCGCGCCAGTACCAGCTGGGAGAAACCGGCCTGGTCGAGGAACTTGGCCCGTTCCAGGGTGCGGATATCGGTCTGGGTGCTGGCATGCAGCTCGATCGGTGGGATATCCAGTTCCATCACCCCCAGATCCTGCACGATCAGCGCGTCGACGCCGGCGTCGTAGAGCTGGTGGATCAGCGCGCGCGCCGGCTCCAGTTCGTCGTCATGCAGGATGGTGTTGATGGTGGTGAAGATGCGTGCGTGGTAGCGATGGGCGAACTTCACCAGCTCGGCGATATCGCTCACCTCGTTGCAGGCATTGTGCCGTGCGCCGAAGCTCGGCCCGCCGATATACACGGCGTCGGCCCCATGCAGGATGGCCTCCCGCGCGATGGCGACGTCGCGGGCAGGGCTGAGCAGTTCCAGATGGTGCTTGGGCAGGGACATGGTGTTTCTTCTTTATCAGGCGTTGCACGGTAAGGCGCGCATTGTAGCGGGGAGCGGAGAGGGTGGCACCCCGAGGTGCCGGATGGCGGCGCCGCTCGGGCCGGATAGTCGTGCAGAAGGCGCCGGGCCGGGCATATCCGCGCCTGCCGACGGCGCGGATACGCTTGCGCGGGTTACTCTTCGGGCAGCTCGTGGCCGTAGCGTTTACCCAGGGCGATCACGTAGTCGGTGTCTTGCGAGCACAGGTCATAGCCGGCCATGTAGGCCTGCATGTCGGCATCCCCCTCGATGGCCTTGCCCTGGCTGTAGATGACTTCGTTGTAGGCCGGCAGCTGATAGTGGCCGAGGAACTCGTTGATCATTTTCTCGCGCTGGCTGTCGCCCTCGTCGTAGCCGCCATCCCAGAACAGCCGGTCGATGCAGCTGATCGCCCCGCGATAGCGGGCCTGGGCTTCGTTGCTGTCGGCGGCGTAGGCGAGCGGGGTCAGGCTGAGGGTGAGTGCCAGTGCGGCAAGGCGCAGGGTCATGAGGAGTCCTTTCTTCAAGTTGGGGGAGTCGGGAGCTTACCCGGGCGAGCCGGGCAGGGGGAGTGCGTTGTCCTTTCAGTGCAGGCGTCGGCGCTCTTCAACCAGTGCTGTGGCCTGCCGGGCCATCTGGTCGAGCAGGTAGTCGCGTTGTTTCTCCGCCTCGCTCATGGCCTTGTTGCCGTGCTGCTTGAGCAGGTAGGCGTGGATCTGCCGGACTTCCTTGGACTGGAAGATCGGCGCCAGATCCTGCACTGCCAGTAGGCCGTCCGAGCCGTGCTGCCAGGTATTCATCAACACCTGCGGCCCGCGCGCGGCCAGCACCTGGAAACCCATGGCCTCGAAGACCGGCACCTTGCCCGCCGCGCAGGCCAGTTCGGCGTGCGGGTGGCGCGCTGTCATCTGCTGCAGCATGGCGCGGGCCATGCCGTGGCGTCGGTGGCTGGCCTGCACGGCCAGGTACACCAGGGTGCAGGCGGCGGGGTCGTCGGTGGTCGGCAGGTACAGGGCAAAGCCCAGCACCACGGCAGGGTCTTCATCATCCAGGGCCAGGATCAGTCGGGCGCGGGTGTCCTGCGCGCCGTCCATGGCCTGCAGGTACAGGTGCACCTCGTAGCCGATCACATACTGGTACAGCTGGTAGAGCGGGTTGCTGGGCGTCAGCGGCGCCGGGCTGATATCGGTGAAGTAGTCGACCACCATCTGCAGCACCTGGCTTTTCAGGGATTCGGGCGGTGGGGTGTCCAGGTGTACGAGGGTGAACATCGGGAAGCTGGCTCCGGGGCGTGCCCGCTGGCAATCGGTATGGGCGGCATTGTACCGCTCGGCGGATTGCCACGTTCAGCCGGTGTGTTCATGTGGCGTGCGCCCTGGGTCAGCCAGTTGCCTTGCTGCGGCGGGGCCGGTCAGTCAGTCGGGGGCTCATAGCGCTGCTGAATGATCTGCATGATGCCCGTGCGGCGCAGCTGGGCCAGGGCGTCCGCCCAGCGCGCGATCAGGGCGTCGTCGCAATCGCGGCTGAAGGCGATGTACAGCGACGACTTGTAGATCTCGACCGGGATTTTCTGCAGCGTCGCGGCGCTAATACCCAGCTGCTGGCTGTAGTAGCGCACCCCCGCATCGGTATCGCCGACGATGATCTCGGTACGCCCGGCGAGCAGCATGCGGTACAGCTGTTCGCTGCTGTTCGCCGAGCGATCCAGGTTCTGGAAGCCGGCAGTCTGCAGCACGTTGGGCACCAGGCCGGCAATGCGGGTGGTGATGCGCCTGGCCTGGCGCAGTTCGGCCAGGGTGGTAACCCGTTGGGGGGCGCTGCGCAGCTGATAGGGGTGGATGGATTCTTCCACTATGGGCCCCACCCATTTGTACAGGGCCTCGCGCTCGGGGGTACGAAACAGCGAGTACATGATGGTTTTGGGGCGCGTCTGCAGCACGTGAACGGTGCGCATGCTGGGCAGCATGATGATTTCGAAATCATCGCCGGCCAGGTGCATGACGGCGCGGACGATATCGGTCGCCATGCCGCGGATCTTGCCCTGCTCGTTGTAGTTGTAGGGTGCCCACTCCTCGGTGACGATCTGATAGGTCTCGGCGCAGGCCAAGGGGGCATGCAGCCAGCCGAACAGCAGCAGGCAGCTGATCAGTGCTCTCACGGTGTCGGCCTACTGGGGTGTCAGGGGGAGGGGAGCGGCTGCTGAGGAGCATAGGAAGTGGCTCCCCGGCGAGCAAGGCTTGCTGAACGTGTGCGCAGTGCCTCGCAGGCTGGCCATGGGCTCAGGGCTGCAGCCCGTATCGCCGGGCTGCAGGTGCTCGGCCCGCAACGCTGTGGCGGATGCGCTACTCGGCTGTCGTCGGGTCGATGGTGGCCTTGACCGCCGACACCCGATCCACCGGGAAACCGCCGCGCTCGGCATGTTCGCGTACCAGCTGTTCGTTGTCGGCGATGTACAGGCAGTACACCTTGTCGTCCGTGACATGGCTGTGCAGCCACTGCACCTTGGGTGCCATGGCGCTCAGCACCGAGCAGGACTTTTGCGAGATGGCTTGCAACTCGGCGGCGCTGAGTTTTCCGGCGCCGGGGATGGTGCGTTCGATCATGTACTTAGGCATGGCAAGAACTCCGTAGCGACCCTGGATGATTCCGCCCCCCATTCAACAGTCTAGCCAGCGGGCCTGGCTGGAGTGGTGCGAGCGGGTGCCGTTGATCGAGAGGTTCGGGCTGTTTGAGTTTGCCAGGAGCATGGGCAAGGGGCGGAAAATGATTCCTTGGTGGAAACTCCGCTCTGTTGCCTCTGTCTGTAATAGCAAGTCGCCAGTTCCGCATGATCGATCCGGCCCGGAAGGCGACCTTACCCTCAGGCCTGATCAGGGAGCCCGCTCCACCACCCGCCCTTCGCCCGCTTTGAACGCAATACCAATCTGACAAGTGCCCGTGCCATCCCTATATGGCGCGAGCCTGATGAGTTGCCTGGATAACGAGACTTTCTCGTAAGGGATTTCCATGAAGCTTAAGGTTGTTCTGCTGGGTGTGATTCTATCTTCTGCTCCGCTGTACCAAGCTGTTGCCGACAGTTGCAGCGCCAATATCTTTGGTGGCTACGATTGCCGTTACGACGACGGCACGACGTCAACCAGTCATTCCAATATCTTTGGTGGGCTGGATACCCGCTATAGCGATGGGCGAACTTCCAGTAGCCAGGCGAATATCCATGGTGGCTATGACACCCGCTACAGTGACGGCACCCATTCGAGCAGTCAGGCCAATATCTTTGGTGGGCAGGATACTCGCTATAGCGATGGCCGAAGCTCCAGTAGCCAAGCCAATATATTCGAGGGGCAGGACACCAAATATAGCGAAGGTGGTAGTTCCAGTAGTCGTTCGAATATCCAGGGTGGGCAGGATACTAACTATCAGGATTATGATGGGCCGCGTTGGTAATTGGGTGGTTGTGCAGGTAAGTGCTTTGGAGGCGGACTGCACATTCTGTTAGCTGATGGCTCTCACGTTTTGCGTGGGGGCCATTTGTTTTTTGTGGTGCCGCTGCTGTTTATCTAGTGGTCTGACGCTTCTGTTCCGCCCTGCTGGGCGGGTTCCTTTTGGCAATCGCCCCAAAAGGAACCAAAAGGGCTTGCCCCTGCATCCGGGTCTGGCTTCGCCAGACTTCCCTCACTCCATCATTGCTCCAGGGGCCCGCGCCGAAGGGCCATCCCTGGCCCATCGGCGCTCTCGCGACATCCATGTCGCTCAACCCCTTACGCAACGATTCCGCTCGGCCTGCTGAAAGGGGCGATTGGTGCTGCCTGAAGGTTGGCGCTTGAGGCCTTAACCTTGCGCCGTTCTGCTGTATCACTGGATCCCCGCCTGCGCGGGGATGACGGAAGTGGGAGCACGACTTTTCCTTTTCACCTCGTCATTCCCGCGAAGGCGGGAATCCAGATACGGCCCTTCAAGCAACACGGAGCCCGAGTCCCTGTCAGGAGGCCGAGCGTAGGTGTTGCGCAGGGGGACGAGCCGCATGGATGCGGCGAGGGCGGAGGCGATGGTTCCTTTTGTTTCGTGCCGCTGCTGATTTTTGTGCTGGTTGCGGCAGTGGTTCCGCCCTGCTGGGCGGGTTCCTTTTGGCAGTCGCCCCAAAAGGAACCAAAAGGGCTTGCCCCTGCATCTGGGTCTGGCTTCGCCAGACTTCCCTCACTCCATCATTGCTCCAGGGGCCCGCGCCGAAGGGCCATCCCTGGCCCATCGGCGCTCTCGCGACATCCATGTCGCTCAACCCCTTATGCAACGATTCCGCTCGGCCTGCTGAAAGGGGCGATTGGTGCTGCCTGAAGGTTGGCGGCTGGGTCACAACCTTGCGCCGCTCTGCTGTATCACTGGATCCCCGCCTGCGCGGGGATGACGGAAGTGGGGGCACGACTTTTCCTTTTCACCTCGTCATTCCCGCGAAGGCGGGAATCCAGATACGGCCCTTCAAGCAACACGGAGCCCGAGTCCCTGTCAGGAGGCCGAGCGTAGGTGTTGCGTAGGGGGACGAGCCGCATGGATGCGGCGAGAGGCGTAAAGGGGCAGGGACGCCCCTTGTACGCCGGCCCCCGGAGCAACACCGGAGGGAGGGAAGTCTGGCCGCAGGCCAGACCCGGATGTCAGGGGGCCCTTCTCTTTGGTTACTTTCTCTTGGGCAAACAAGAGAAAGTGACTCGCCGTAAGGGCGAAATGGGGGATTCAGTTAGAGAAGTGGCAAAGAGAAATGCTGCACACACTAGCTACTCTTGGTGGTGTTCAAGAAGTGGAGGCTTTGTTCCACTTGGGAGTTCCTCCGTTCTTGATTGAGTTTGCCAGATTATGTCTGTAATTTCTCTAACTCTATCGACGATGGGTTTGGCGTTATTTCCGATCTTTGCCAAAACTACGCTAGCATCTCCAACTAGCCCCCAAAAGCGATCTAGGTCAGATATCTTTTTGTGTAATTCAGACTGCAGGGACTCAAGCCTACTAAGTAGTCTCTGTCTGTGTCCTTGTTCAAGTTCGCCGCAGGAGGCTACTAGATCACGCAGTTGGTTGATTAGGGATTGAACCCTTTCTAAGTCGCCCTGTGAGAACTCATAGCAAAAAGAGTTCTGCAGTGTGATCTTAATTTGGGAGCGAAGCTTTTTGAAGCGAGCAATTGACGACTCTTTAGAGCACTGGCTTTCGACTACCTCAAGGATCTTGAATATCTCGGGGCAGTCCTGATCTTTGTCACCTGAGTATTCAAAATATGGAACATCAATTGTGATCTTCTTTGTTTCTAGCGCTTCAATGAGTACCGCATAGAACTCTGTGAGTGCTTGGTAATCTTGTTCTTCCCATGAGGGGTGGTCGCGTAGCTGAGCTCTTGTTTCAGCGCAGGCCTGCATTAATGCGTCTATGGAGCCATCTCTTATTTGTTCGATGAGATTTTCTGGAAGATTCATTTTTCGCTCCAAAAAAAGCCCCGCACTAGGCGGGGCTCTTAGTTTCTCTCGCTACCCCGAACATCCATTCTCGGTAAAGCGCTTCTAATCTGTCCTAACGGTCTAGACCCAGGAATCAATCCCAGCTCAACGCACCACCAGTCTGATACTCGATCACACGAGTCTCGAAGAAGTTCTTCTCCTTCTTCAGATCCATGATCTCGCTCATCCACGGGAACGGGTTGGTCGCGCCCGGGTATTCCTCTTTCAGGCCGATCTGGGTCAGGCGACGGTTGGCGATGAACTTGAGGTAGTCCTCCATCATCGCCGCGTTCATGCCCAGCACGCCGCGCGGCATGGTGTCACGCGCGTATTCGATCTCCAGCTGAGTGCCCTGCAGGATCATCTGGGTCGCTTCGTCCTTCATCGCGGCGTCCCACAGGTGCGGGTTCTCGATCTTGATCTGGTTGATCACGTCGATGCCGAAGTTCAGGTGCATGGATTCGTCGCGCAGGATGTACTGGAACTGCTCGGCGGTGCCGGTCATCTTGTTGCGGCGGCCCATGGAGAGGATCTGGGTGAAGCCGCAGTAGAAGAAGATGCCTTCCAGAACGCAGTAGTAGGCGATCAGGTTGCGCAGGAACTGGCGGTCGGTCTCCGGGGTGCCGGTCTTGAATTCCGGGTCGGAGATCGAGCGGGTGTACTTCAGGCCCCAGGAGGCTTTCTTCGCGACCGAAGGAATCTCGTGGTACATGTTGAAGATCTCGCCTTCATCCATGCCCAGCGACTCGATGCAGTACTGGTAGGCGTGGGTGTGGATCGCTTCCTCGAAGGCCTGGCGCAGGATGTACTGGCGGCACTCGGGGTTGGTGATCAGGCGGTACACGGCCAGTACCAGGTTGTTGGCAACCAGGCTGTCGGCGGTGGAGAAGAAGCCGAGGTTGCGCATGACGATGCGGCGCTCGTCTTCGGACAGGCCGTCCTTGCTCTTCCACAGAGCAATGTCGGCGTTCATGTTCACTTCCTGCGGCATCCAGTGGTTGGCGCAACCATCCAGATACTTCTGCCAGGCCCAGTCGTACTTGAAGGGTACGAGCTGGTTGAGGTCGGCGCGGGCGTTGATCATCTGCTTGTCGCCGACGTGAACGCGGGCATCGGAGCCTTCCAGCTCGGCGAGGCCTTCCTGGATGTCCAGATCGTTCAGGGCCTTCTTGGCGCGGGCGACGGCGTCGGAGTCGTCGGCCGATACGGCGCGGGCTTCTTCCACGGAGCCGGCGGCTTCGTTGTCGAGCTTGTCGATGGCGGCGCCGACTACCGGGGCAGCGGGTTTGGCGGCCGCTTCGGCGGTGTCTTCCTTATCGAATTCGTCCCAGCTGAGCATGGTGGTCTCCTGCTTGGTCATCAGGCCGACTTATTGTGGCCTGGATGGATATCCAGTGATTCTGATTATGTTCCGTTGCGATCTGCACGCAAGGGTCAAACAGTGCCACCCGTCGGTGGCGCCCAGGCCTGCATTGGCGGGCGAGGGGAGTGATCGTGGGGCGGGTTTCCCTCACCCCTGGCCCCTCTCCCGGGGGAGAGGGGAAACCAGCGATCTGCGTTTGCTTGGCAACTCGGTGCGAGCACGAAGCTGAGCGAGTGAGCGCTAGGCGCCTGGCTGGCCCGAGCCCCTGAGCGTGCTAGTGCACGTGATGGGGGCGGGCCTGCCGGGCAACAACGCGGGCGCCGCTCAGCTTCGCGCGACGTCCCTTACTGACAAGCTTCGCAGTCTGGGTTGTCGATGGAGCAGGCTTTGGGAACCGGAGCCGGGCCGGCCGGGGCGGCGAAGCTGCCCTCGTCGATCGCACCACTGGACACGGCGTTGAGCTTGCCGGTGTTGATGGTGGATTTCTCGGTGCTGGTGGCGGCCAGGGCACGGAGGTAGTAGGTGGTTTTCAGACCACGGTACCAGGCCATGCGGTAGGTCACGTCCAGCTTCTTGCCCGAGGCGCCGGCGATGTACAGGTTCAGCGACTGAGCCTGGTCGATCCACTTCTGGCGACGGCTGGCGGCGTCGACGATCCACTTGGTTTCCACTTCGAAGGCGGTGGCGTAGAGGTCTTTCAGATCCTGCGGGATGCGCTCGATCTGCTGCACGGAACCGTCGTAGTACTTCAGGTCGTTGACCATGACGCTGTCCCACAGGCCGCGGTTCTTCAGGTCGCGTACCAGGTAGGGGTTGATCACGGTGAATTCGCCGGAGAGGTTCGATTTCACGTACAGGTTCTGGTAGGTCGGTTCGATCGACTGCGACACGCCAATGATGTTGGAGATGGTCGCGGTCGGCGCGATGGCCATGATGTTGGAGTTACGGATGCCTTTCTTCACGCGCTCGCGGATCGGGGCCCAGTCCAGCGACTCGGACAGGTCGACGTCGATGTACTTCTGGCCACGGGCCTCGATCAGGATCTGCTGGGAGTCCAGCGGCAGGATGCCCTTGGACCACAGCGAGCCTTCGAAGGTGGAGTAGCTGCCGCGCTCGTCGGCCAGGTCACAGGAGGCCTGGATCGCGTAGTAGCTGATCGCTTCCATGGACTTGTCGGCGAACTCGATGGCCGCGTCGGAGCCGTAGGCGATGTGCTGCAGGTACAGGGCGTCCTGGAAGCCCATCAGGCCGAGGCCGACCGGACGGTGCTTGAGGTTGGAGTTGCGCGCCTGCGGTACCGAGTAGTAGTTGATGTCGATGACGTTATCGAGCATGCGCACGGCGGTCTTCACGGTGCGGCCGAGCTTCTCGACGTCCAGCTTGCCGTCGACGATGTGGTTGACCATGTTGATCGAGCCCAGGTTGCAGACTGCGATCTCGTCCTTGTTGGTGTTCAGGGTGATCTCGGTGCACAGGTTCGAGCTGTGTACCACGCCCACGTGCTGCTGCGGGCTGCGCAGGTTGCACGGATCCTTGAAGGTCAGCCACGGGTGGCCGGTTTCGAACAGCATGGACAGCATCTTGCGCCACAGGTCTTTGGCGGCGATGGTCTTGAACACCTTGATCTTGCCGTAGCCAGCCAGGGCTTCGTAGTACTCGTAGCGCTCTTCGAAGGCTTTGCCGGTCAGGTCGTGCAGATCCGGTACTTCGGACGGGCTGAACAGGGTCCACTGGCCGTCGTCGAACACGCGCTTCATGAACAGATCCGGAATCCAGTTCGCGGTGTTCATGTCGTGGGTGCGGCGGCGGTCGTCACCGGTGTTCTTGCGCAGTTCGAGGAATTCCTCGATGTCCAGGTGCCAGGTTTCCAGGTAGGCGCACACGGCGCCCTTGCGCTTGCCACCCTGGTTGACGGCCACGGCGGTGTCGTTGACCACTTTCAGGAAGGGCACGACGCCCTGGGATTTGCCGTTGGTGCCCTTGATGTAGGAGCCCAGTGCGCGCACCGGAGTCCAGTCGTTGCCCAGGCCGCCGGCGAATTTCGACAGCATGGCGTTGTCGTGGATGGCCTGGTAGATGCCCGACAGGTCGTCCGGCACGGTGGTCAGGTAGCACGAGGACAGCTGCGGACGCAGGGTGCCGGCGTTGAACAGGGTCGGGGTCGACGCCATGTAGTCGAAGGACGACAGCAGGTTGTAGAACTCGATGGCGCGCTCTTCCTTCTGCGGCTCTTCGATGGCCAGGCCCATGGCCACGCGCATGAAGAACACTTGCGGCAGTTCGAAGCGGATGCCGTCCTTGTGGATGAAGTAGCGGTCGTACAGGGTCTGCAGGCCCAGGTAGGTGAACTGCTGGTCGCGCTCGTGGTTGATCGCGGCGCCCAGCTTGGCCAGGTCGTAGCCCTTCAGCTTGGCGTCGATCAGCTCGAACTCGGAGCCTTTCTCCACGTACGCCGGCAGGGCCTTGGCGTAGAGGTCGGCCATCTCGTGGTGGGTGGCGCTGTCGGCGATGCCGAGGAAGCCCAGGGCCTCGGCGCGGATGTTGTCCATCAGCAGGCGGGCGGTGACGTAGGAATAGTTCGGCTCGCGCTCGACCAGGGTACGGGCGGTCATTACCAGGGCGGTGTTGACGTCCTTCTCGGCCACGCCGTCGTACAGGTTCTTCAGGGTCTCGGCTTCGATCAGCGCGCCGTCGACTTCGGCCAGGCCTTCGCAGGCTTCGCGGATGATGGTCTGCAGGCGGCCCATGTCCAGCGGCTGCACGCTGCCGTCGGCCTTGGTCACGCGGATGCTCGGGTGCGGCACGGCGACGTCGTCGGCGCTGGCGTTCTTGCGCTTGGCGGCCTGGGATTCGCGGTAGATCACGTAGTCGCGGGCGACCTTCTGCTCGCCGGCGCGCATCAGCGACAGCTCGACCTGATCCTGGATCTCTTCGATGTGGATGGTGCCGCCGGAGGGCATGCGGCGCTTGAAGGTGGCGGTGACCTGCTCGGTCAGGCGCGCGACGGTCTCATGGATACGCGACGAGGCGGCGGCGGTGCCGCCTTCAACAGCGAGAAAGGCCTTGGTGATGGCCACGGTGATCTTGTCGTCGGTGTACGGCACCACGGTGCCGTTACGCTTGATCACGCGCAGTTGGCCCGGCGCGGTGGCAGCCAGATCCTGACTGGATTCGGCAGCCTGCGGCGCCACGGCCTGCGGGTTCTCGCGAGTTGTGTCGGTGTGCATGGAGGTCTCCGTGTTTTTCTTAATTTGAGTTGGGCGCTTGAACTGTGGATCGCAGCGCCGTACCGCCGTTCATTCCATTTCAACAACGCCCTGCGGCCAGCCATGAGGCCGGGCGCAGGGGACTTGCAAATCTGGCAGGGAAGGTACGACCAAGCGCCTTCCTGGCTCTTCAAGTCTTGTGCCGGGGGTTAAGCCGGCACCACTAAATGTTGTGGTGCGCCTCGCGGGCTTGTGCACCTGGGGCAAGACACCCTCGCTCTACTGGCGGTACAGGGTCTTGCTCTGAATCAGTGGAACTCAAGCGCCCTCTGGGGGCTTTTCCTGCACTTTTTCAGTTCAACGGGTGGACTGTTTTAGGGCAAGTGTGCTTGTGTGTTCTGCTTTGCGAAAACCCAATATGTAGGTGTTTGCCGCGCTGGGGATACAAGATAGTGCGGTGCTTGGGCGAAGGCAAGCCAAGAAGTTTGCCCAGCCTGTGGATAAATCTGTGGGTTACTTTTGGGTAACTTTCGCCAAGCCCCGCGCTTGCTGGGATCAGCCGCGCCGAGCCGCCTGTCGTGTCCGTTTGGGCTTTTTTCCTGCTTCAGAACGCGACTTTTCAGTCAATCGGGCAAACACAATATGTAGGGTTTTTCTTGCTGCGCGGGCGGCGCTTGGCGGGCATCCTGATGGGGCGCGTCAGCGTGCGCGGCGGGTATGGCCATAGCGGTTCGCCATAGCGCTTTTGCCCGGGTGGCGTTGCTACAATGCCGGCCTGTCTGGCAGTCGTAACTGGTTCTAGGGAGGGCGTGTGGAGCAAGAAGCCTGGCAAATCCTGATCGTCGAGGACGACCAGCGCCTGGCCGAGTTGACCCGGGAATACCTGGAGGGCAACGGCCTGAAAGTGGCGATCGAATCCGATGGCGCCAGTGCGGCGGCGCGCATCCTGCGCGATCAGCCGGATCTGGTGGTGCTCGACCTGATGCTGCCTGGCGAGGATGGCCTGTCCATCTGCCGCAAGGTGCGCGGCCGCTACGACGGCCCGATCCTGATGCTCACCGCGCGTACCGACGATATGGACGAGGTGCTCGGCCTGGAAATGGGCGCCGACGACTATGTGTGCAAGCCGGTGCGCCCGCGCGTGCTACTGGCGCGCATCCGCGCCCTGCTGCGGCGCAGCGAGGGCGCCACCGAGGTGGTGGCGGAAAACCAGCGGCGCCTGCAGTTTGGCGCCCTGGTGATCGACAGCGCGATGCGCGAGGCCTGGCTGCGTGGCCAGGGCATCGAGCTGACCAGTGCCGAGTTCGACCTGCTCTGGCTGCTGGCGGCCAATGCCGGGCGCATCCTCTCCCGTGAGGAAATCTTCACTGCCCTGCGCGGCATCGAATACGACGGCCAGGATCGCTCCATCGACGTGCGCATCTCGCGCATCCGGCCGAAGATCGGCGACGACCCCGAGCACCCGCGGCTGATCAAGACCGTGCGCAGCAAAGGCTACCTGTTCGTCGCCGAGGCGGCGCAAGCCCTGCAATGAACTCGATCTTCCTGCGCATCTATGGCGGCATCATCGCCGCCCTGGTGCTGGTGGCGCTGCTCGGCGTTGGCGCCCTGCAGCTGACCAACGATGTGCGCAGCGACCAGTACCGCGAGCAGCTGGCGCGCGGCACCTTCCGCCTGATGGCGGACAACCTGCAGCGCATGGAAACGGTCGACCGGCGCCGCGCGCTGGTGACCTGGAGCCGTCTGCTGGGGGTGCCGCTGTCGCTCGCGCCGCTGGCCGGCGAGCCGCTGGATGGCCGCGCCCGCGCTCGCCTGCGCCGCGGCCAGGTGCTGGTGGAACAGACCGGGCCGCATGCGGCGAAGGTCTACAGCCTGGTCGACGGTCACGAGCAGCTGGTGCTGACGGCCGAGGTGGAGCAGGTCAGCGAGCAACTGGCGCGGGCCACCGTGTACCTGCTGATGGACGAGCTGGTGCGCTACCCGATAGTCGAGCAGCCGCGGCGCCTGGCCGAGCTCAAGCTGGCCAAGCAGTTCGGTTTCGAGCTGCGCCTGGTGACCCTGGAAAAAGTCGATCTGGACGAGGATCAGCGGCGCCGGGTGGACGAGGGCGACACCGTGCTGGCGCTGGGCAAGGAGGGCGAGTCGATCCGCGTGATCGCCGGCATGGTCAACACGCCCTGGGTACTGGAAGTCGGCCCGATCTACCAGATGAATCCCTATCCCACCGAGCTGCTGGTGCTGATCGGTGTGCTCGGCCTGAGCCTCACCGGGCTGATCCTCTATCTGCTGGTACGTCGTCTGGAGCGGCGCCTGCTCGGCCTGGAGGGGGCCGCCTCGCGCCTGGCTCTCGGCCAGCTGGACGCCCGCGCGCCGACCCAGGGTGCCGACTCGGTAGGGCGCCTGGCCGCCACCTTCAATGCCATGGCCGAGCAACTGCAGCGCCTGCTCAACGTGCAGCGCGAGATGGTGCGCGCGGTGTCCCACGAGCTGCGCACGCCGGTGGCGCGCCTGCGCTTCGGCCTGGAGATGATCGGCGATGCGCCGAGCGCCGAGGCGCGGCGCAAGTACATGGACGGTATGGACGGCGATATCCAGGAGCTGGACAAGCTGGTCGACGAGATGCTGGTCTACGCGCGCCTGGAGCAGGGCTCGCCGGAGCTCAACTACCAGCGCATCGAGCTCGGCGCACTGATCGACCAGGTGATCGCCGAGCTGGCGCCGCTGCGCGCCGATGTGCGGGTCGAGCGCGGCCCGTCGCAGGATGCCCCGGACGGGGCGCTGCTGGTCGAGGCCGAGCCGCGCTACCTGCACCGCGCCCTGCAGAATCTCCTGAGCAACGCCCTGCGCCATGCCGACTCGCAGGTGCGCCTGAGCTACCGCATCGGCCACAAGCGCTGCCGGGTGGATGTCGAGGACGACGGCCCGGGTGTGCCGGAGGATGCCTGGGAGCGGGTGTTCACCCCCTTCCTGCGCCTGGATGACAGCCGCACCCGCGCTTCCGGCGGGCATGGCCTGGGCCTGTCCATCGTGCGGCGGATCATCTACTGGCATGCCGGGCGCGCCCATGTCGGGCGTAGCGTCGCGCTTGGCGGGGCGCGCTTCAGCCTGGTCTGGCCGCGCCAGCAGGCGGGCGACAAACCGCTCTAGCAGGCGCTGTTCACGACCGGACTAGCGGCGGGTGGCGCAGGCGAGTCACTACCGTTCGGCGCCCTTCATCAAACTGTCACCGAACTGTGGCAGCGCGCTGGTACGAACATCCGCAGACTCGCGTTCCACTGGGGTTCTGCGTTCTGGGTGTTTGTCATGCGAAGCTTGTTGCTGATCGCCGCGCTGCTGTGCGGCCTGCCGTGTTGGGCGGCTTCCCGTTGCGATGTGCAGGCGCCGCTGGGCGAGGCCGATGTGGGCGCCGTGCGCCTGGCCTATCAGAGCGTCGGCCGCGAGCAGGATCCGGCGCTGCTGCTGGTGATGGGGCTCGGCGGGCAGCTGATCCACTGGCCGGACGAAGTGGTGGCGCGCCTGTGCCAGCAGGGCTTTCGGGTGATCCGCTTCGACAACCGCGACGTCGGCTTGTCGGCTTGGCACGGGCCGGCGCCGGCCGTCGACCTGACCTATGAACTGCTGCGTTACCGTATCGGCCTGGCGGTCAATGCGCCCTACAGCCTGCGCGACATGGCTGGCGACAGCCTGGGGCTGATGGATGCCCTGGGCATCCAGCGTTTCCATGTGCTGGGCGCCAGCATGGGCGGGATGATTGCCCAGTACATGGCGGACATGGCGCCGCAGCGGGTGGAGAGCCTGACCCTGGTGATGACCAGCTCCGGCGCGCCGGGGCTGCCGGCGCCCAATGCCAGCCTGCTGGCCTTGCTGGCGCGGCGCGAGGCGCCCAGCCGCGAGGTGGCCATCGCCCAGCAGGCCGACCTGCTGGCGGCGCTGGGCAGCCCGCAGGTGCCGGTCGATCGCGCCGGCCTGCTGGCCGAGGCTGCGCGTTCCTACGATCGTTCCTTTAATCCCGAGGGTGTGCAGCGGCAGATCCTGGCGGTGCTGGCTGAGCCGAGTCGGGTGGCGCTGCTCGATCGCCTGCGCCTGCCGACCCTGGTGGTGCACGGCACGGCCGACCCGCTGTTGCCGGTGATGCACGGTGTGCACGTGGCGGCCCATATAAAGGGCAGTCAGCTGAAGCTGATTCCGGGCCTGGCCCATCGCTTCCAGGCGGCCTTCAAGGAGCCGCTGCTGGCGGCGGTGGTGCCTTACCTGCGCGCCCATCGCGACGAGGCGGCGCGCCTGGCCCAGCTGGGTGATACGGCGCACGGCCACGCCCTGTAGATTCAGAACCTGTTTACGATCTTCTGAATTAGAGCCAGACAAGGCGCAACGACCAGCGGGAGTAACAGCCAAAGGCTGGCCCGAAGGGAGAGCGCCAGCGAATCAAACGGCCGAAAAAGCGCAGTTTACGCAGTGTAAATGAGCATTTTGAGGCCGCTTTTAACGCGGTATGGCCGCGAGTCAGGAGGTCGTAAGCAGGTTCTCAGAGCGCCTGTGCCTGCGGGACGCTGCGCTGGCCCTGCAGGTAGTCCTTGAGGCGCGCCTGCTGGCCGGGCGTCATGAACAGGCCGAGTTTGCTGCGACGCCAGAGGATGTCTTCGGCGCTGTGGGCCCACTCCTCGCGACGCAGGTAGTCCACCTCGCGGCTGTACAGGCCGGCGCCCAGGTGCTCGCCCAGTTCGCTGGCTTGCTGCACGCCATCCAGCAGGCGCCAGGTGCGGCTGCCGTAGGTGGCGGCCCAGCGCCGCGCCAGTTCGCGGTCGAGCCAGCCGAAGCGGGCAAGCAGCTTGTCCACCAGGGCTTCGCGGCTGTCCATGTTCTCGCCGCCGGGTAGCGGTGCCAGGTCGGTCCAGGGCGGGCACAGGTGCGGGAAGTAGGGCGCCAGGTGCTGCAGGGCCGCCTCGGCCAGCTTGCGGTAGGTGGTCAGCTTGCCGCCGAACACCGACAGCAGCGGCGCTTCGCCCGGTGCGCCGGACAGTGACAGGGTGTAGTCGCGGGTGACCGCCGAAGGTTCGTCGGATTCGTCGTCGCACAGCGGGCGCACGCCGGAGTAGGTGTGCAGGATATCGCTGCGTTGCAGCTGCTTGCGGAAGTGGGCGTTGACCACCTGCAGCAGGTAGTCGGTTTCCTCGTCGCTGATGCGCACCTTGGCCGGGTCGCCACGGTACTCGCGATCGGTGGTACCGATCAGGCTGAAGCGCTCCAGCCAGGGAATGACGAAGACGATGCGCTGATCCTCGTTCTGCAGGATATAGGCCTGCTCGCCTTCATGGATGCGTGGCACCACGATGTGGCTGCCCTGGATCAGGCGGATGCCGTAGGGCGCCTTCTGCTTCAGGTCGTCCTCGATGAAGCGCGCCACCCAGGGACCGGCGGCATTCACCAGGGCGCGGGCGCGGATCGAGAACAGGCTGCCATCGGCGCGCTCCAGGTGCAGGTGCCACAGGCCCTTGCTGCGCCGTGCGCTGACGCAGCGGGTGCGGGTGTGGATGTGCGCGTGGCGCTCGCGGGCGGCCATGGCGTTGAGCACCACCAGGCGGGCGTCGTCGACCCAGCAGTCGGAGTATTCGAAACCGCGGCCGATTTCCGCCTTGAGCGGGCTGCCGGCGCCGAAGCGCACGCCGTTGGAGCCGGGCAGCTTCTCGCGCTTGCCCAGATGGTCGTAGAGGAACAGGCCGGCGCGGATCATCCAGGCCGGGCGCAGGTGCGGGCGGTGCGGCAGGATGAAACGCATGGGTTTGACGATGTGCGGCGCCTTGGCCAGCAGCACCTCGCGTTCGGCCAGGGCCTCGCGCACCAGGCGGAATTCGTAATGTTCGAGATAGCGCAGGCCGCCGTGGATCAGTTTGCTGCTGGCCGAGGAGGTGTGCTGGGCCAGGTCGTCGCGTTCACAGAGGAACACCGAGAGGCCGCGCCCGGCGGCGTCGGCAGCGATGCCGGCGCCGTTGATACCGCCGCCGACCACGGCCAGGTCGTAGATTTCGGCGAGCGGGGGAGTCTGGCTGTGGGGCATGGCGAAGGCACCGGAAAGTTTAAAAGTGAACGCATTGATGTTCGTTATCGAAAATATGCTAGTCGAACGGCGACCACGACGCCAGCCCGGGATGCGGTTTCAAGCCGAGTGGCAGAGCGTCGCAGCAGTTGTTGACGGTTTGACGAGGGCGAGGAAGGGAAAGAGAGGCGGCGGGGGCAACCCGCATTGCTGGCCGCGCGGGTTTCACCCGCCCTGCAGGTGCGACTCAGACGATATGCAGCTGGATCTTCTGTTCGAGCAGCACGCGGCCGATGGCCGCCGGTGGCGGGGCGTCGGTGAAGACCTGGTCGACCAGGTTCAGCGAGCCCAGGCGTACCACGGCATTGCGCCCGAACTTGCTGGAGTCGGCGGCCAGCAGCACCTGGCGGGCGTTGTCGATGATGGCCTGGGACACCCGCACTTCCTGGTAGTCGAAGTCGAGCAGGCTGCCGTCTTCGTCGATGCCGCTGATGCCGACCAGGGCGAAGTCGACCTTGAACTGCTGGATGAAATCCACCGCCGCCTGGCCCACCACGCCGCCGTCGGCGCGCACCGTGCCGCCGGCCACCAGCACTTCGAAGTCGGCCTTGGCGCTGAGCTGGGCCGCCACGTGTAGGTTGTTGGTGATCACCTTGAGGTGCTTGTGGCCGAGCAGGGCGCGGGCGATGGCCTCGGTGGTGGTGCCGATGTTGATGAACAGCGAGGCATGGTCGGGAATCTGTGCGGCGATGGCCTCGGCAATGCGCTGCTTCTCGTCGCGCATCTGCCCGGCGCGCATGGCGTAGGCGGTGTTCTGGATGCTCGAGGCCTCGCTCGCCGCGCCGCCGTGGGTGCGCCGCAGCAGGCCCTTTTCGGCCAGCTGGTTGATGTCGCGGCGGATGGTCTGCGGGGTCACGGCAAACGCCTGGGCCAGTTCGTCGATGCTCACATAGCCGCGTTCGCGGGTGCGTTCGAGAATGCTGTGCTGGCGGGGCGGGAGGCTCATGGGCAATCCTTGGGCGGCGGTCGCGGCATTATATAGGCAGCTTGCCCGTCGCTTGGTGACGTTAAAAGACTGCTTCCGGCGGTTTTTTCCGTTAAGGTACGCGAATTCTGTCAGGGAATTTTCACATTCGAACATGACTCCTGCCATCGATCTGTTGAAAAAGGCCAAGGCCGAGCACTGGGTGCACAGCTATAGCCACGATCCCAAGGCTGCTTCCTATGGCATGGAGGCGGCGGAAAAGCTCGGTCTGGATCCGGCCCGGGTATTCAAGACCCTGCTGGCCGCCACCGAAAAGGGCGAGCTGCTGGTGGCGGTGGTGCCGGTGGCCGGCAGCCTCGACCTCAAGGCCCTGGCCCATGCCGCCGGGGCGAAGAAGGCCGACATGGCCGACCCGCAGCTGGCCCAGCGCAGCACCGGTTACCTGGTCGGCGGTATCAGCCCGCTGGGGCAGAAGAAGCGCCTGCGCACCTTTATCGACGAATCGGCGCGGCTGCAGCCAACCATCCATGTCAGCGCCGGTCGGCGTGGTCTGGAGGTGGAGCTGAGCGCCGCAGTGCTGGCCGAACACACCCAGGGCAGTTTTGCCGCCATCGGCCGCGAGTGACGCGAGCCCCTCACCCCCGGCCCCTCTCCGGGGAGGAGAGGGGAGCGAATAGATAACAACAAGGAAACGTGCATGTCCCAATACCTGCTTGCCATCGACCAGGGCACCACCAGCTCCCGTGCCATCGTCTTCAGTGCCCAGGGCCTGCCGCTGTCTCGCGCGCAGCAGGAGTTCAAGCAGTACTTTCCCAAGGATGGCTGGGTCGAGCACGACGCCGAGGAAATCTGGCTGACCACCCTCAAGGTGTGCCGCGAGGCCCTGGCCCTGGAAGGGCTGAAGGCCGAGGAAATCCGCGCCATCGGCATCACCAACCAGCGCGAGACCACCATCGTCTGGGACGTGCAGAGCGGCGCGCCGATCCATCCGGCCATCGTCTGGCAGGATCGGCGCACCGCCGAGTACTGCGCCGGGCTCAAGGCCGCCGGCCACGAGGCGCAGGTGGCGGAGAAGACCGGCCTGCTGATCGACCCGTATTTCTCCGCCACCAAGCTGCGCTGGATCCTCGACAACGTGCCCGGTGCCCGCGAGCGCGCCGCGCGTGGCGAGCTGCGCTTCGGCACCGTGGACTGCTTCCTGCTGTGGCGCCTGACCGGCGGCAAGGCGCACCGCACCGATGCCAGCAACGCCTCGCGCACCCTGCTGTTCAATATCCATAGCCAGCAGTGGGACGACGAGCTGCTGGCGCTGTTCGACATCCCGCGCAGCCTGCTGCCGGAGGTGCTCGACTGCGCCGCCGAGTTCGGCACCTGCGATGCCGAGCTGCTCGGCGCGGCGATTCCGGTGCTGGGCATGGCCGGCGACCAGCAGGCCGCGCTGATCGGCCAGGCCTGTTTCTCCGCCGGCATGGTCAAGAGCACCTACGGCACTGGCTGCTTCATGATCCAGAACACCGGCGAGCAACCGGTGGTGTCGAAGAACCGCCTGCTGACCACGGTCGGCTATCGCCTGAACGGTAAGGTCACCTATGCGGTGGAGGGCAGCATCTTCGTCGCCGGCGCCGCGGTGCAGTGGTTGCGCGATGGCATCAAGCTGATCAGCGATGCCCGCGACACCGAATCCCTGGCCGAGCAGACCGGCGATGCCTGCGGCGTGTACCTGGTGCCGGCCTTCACCGGCCTCGGTGCGCCGTACTGGGATCCGAAGGCGCGCGGGGCGATCTTCGGCCTGACCCGCGACACCGGGATCAAGGAGATCGTCACCGCCGGCCTGCAGTCGGTGTGCTACCAGACTCGTGACCTGCTCGAGGCCATGCGCCAGGATGGCGCCGCCGAGCCCAGCGCGCTGCGGGTGGACGGCGGCATGGTGGTCAACAACTGGGTCATGCAGTTCCTCGCCGATATCCTCGGCGTGCCGGTGGAGCGCCCGGAAGTCACCGAGACCACCGCCCTCGGCGTGGCCTACCTGGCCGGCCTGCAGGCCGGGCTGTACGGCAGCCTGGAAGAAATCGCCAGCCACTGGCACCGCCAGCACCGCTTCGAACCGCGCATGGCCAGCGCCCATCGCGGCAAGCTCTACGCCGGCTGGCTGGATGCGGTGAAGAGGGTGCGCAGCGAGGGGTGAGATGGTACAAGGAGGCACTTCCTTCTTGAGGTGCCGCATGCCGTTGTGCCGTCATCTGTCCGCTCTGGTGCAAGTCCTGTCGCTGCTGCTCTGTCTGGCGGCGACGGGCGTGGCGCGGGCGGAAACCCTGGTGATCGCCGGCGATATCTGGTGCCCGATCAACTGCGAGCCGGGCTCGGCGCGGCCGGGTATCTTCGTCGAGCTGGCGCAGCGCATCTTTGCCGAGTCCGGCATCCGCGTCGAATACCAGGCACTGAACTGGGCCCGCACGTTGCGCGAGGTGCGTAGCGGCACGCTGAATGCCGCGATTGGCGCAGGTGTCGCGGATGCTCCGGACTTCCTGTTTACCGCCACGCCGGTGGCGCAGTCGCGCAATTGCTTTTTCACCCGGCCGGACTCGACCTGGCAATTCAGCGGGGTCGACTCTTTGCCGCAGGTGCGTCTCGGGGTGATCAACGACTACAGCTACGGCGACCAGTTGAATGCCTATATCGCCGACAAGCGCAGCCGCAGCGGGCCGATCCAGGTGGCTTCCGGTGATCGGGCGCTGGCCCTGAACGTCAGCAAGCTGCTGCACGGGCGCCTGGATGCGGTTCTGGAAAATCGCTGGGTGATGCAGTCCATGCTGGCCAGCAGCGGGCAGAGCGGGACGTTGCGCGAGGCTGGTTGCCGCGAGACGGATGCGCCCATCTACCTGGCCTTTTCGCCGGCGCTGGATTCCAGTCGGCGCTATGTCGAACTGTTCGAGCAGGGCCTGCGGCGCTACCGGGCCGATGGCCGGTTGCAGGCTCTGCTCAAGGCCTATGGGGTCGACGAGGGCTGATCAGCTGCGCTGCATCACCTGCTCGTAGGCGCTGGTCAGATCGTTCATCTGCCACAGCAGGGTCTCGGTGGTGGTAGTAATCACCGTCGGCACGTAGCGCGAGTCCGCCGAGAGCTGGAAGCCGGCACGGGCGAAGCGCCACTGGGCCTCGACTTTCTTCAGCGCCTCGCGGATCTGCGGGGTGTTCTGCTCGGCAACCAGCAGGCTCTGCTGCGCCGCGTCGAATTCATCGGTGGCCTGTTGCAGCTGCTGTTGCAGGTCGGCCATCGGCAATTGCCAGCTCAGGGCCAGGTACAGCTTGGCGATGCGCTGGCTGAGCATGCGCTGGCGGCCGCTGCGGTTGACCAGCCCGGCGCTGGTGCCGCCGACATGCTGCTGGATCAGCTGCACCACCTGTTCGCTCTGCGCCAGCAGCTGGTCGCTGAGCTGCACCACCTGCACGGCCTGTTCACGGCTGGGGCTGGACAGCGCCAGTTCGCGGTAGACCTGCCAGCTCTGGCCGACCTGCAGTAGGGCCTGGCCGATCTCCGCGGTGGGGGCGTATTCGCTGAGGGCCTGCTGGTTGCTCTCGAAGCGCGCCACGCTCTGGTCGAGCTGTTGCAGGGCCACATCGCTGCGCACGTCGGCACCGATCATCAGGTAACTCTTGGCGATACGCTGGCTGAGCATGCGCTGCATACCGGACAGGTTCATTGCTTCGGCATTGCTGATGGTGGCCTGCGCCTGTGGGCAGAGCAGGGCGACGAGCAGGCCGAACAGCAGGGCAATACGACTGTTCATGAAAACCTCCAGGGGCGCGCGGCTGGGCCGCGCGCTGGTAATGAGCAGCTTTGCGAGTCGGAGTCCGCTGCGCGGCAACGCAGCCGGGTCGACACACGTAGGGATCCCCTGAAAGCCGTCATTCCCGCGCAGGCGAGAATCCAGAGGCTGGGCTCCCGCCTGCGCGGGAGCGACGGCAAGGGGGAATTTCCTCAGTAGGTGTACTGCAGCTGCAGCCAGAACTTGTCGGTATCGACGGTGCGGGCTTCGTCATCGGAGTTGTAGCTGGCGTACTTGAGCAGGCCGACCAGGCCTTTGACGCCGGGGATCGGGTGGCCGTAGGACAGGTCGATCTCGTCGCCGTAGCTGTCGCTGCCCTGCTCGGTGTCGAAGTCGTGGTAGACCGCCTGCAGGGTGCCGCCCAGCAGCGGTGCGGTGGCGCCCAGGTAGGCGTCCTCGATGCCGTCGGCCGGGGTGGTGAGGAACTGGTCGGCCCAGCCCTGGAAGGCGTGCTTGGTCGCCAGCGGGGTCTGGAAGGCGCGGTTGCCCGGGCCCTCGTCGCCGCCCAGCACTTCATAACCGGCCTTCAGCGCCACGCCCTTGATGGTGTAGCCAAGCTCGGCCAGGTAGTAGTCGCTGTCCAGATCCAGCGGGTTGTCACCGTAGTCCTTCTGCTTGGCGTACTCGAGCACGTAGCTGACGCCGGCGATGGCGCCGTTCAGGCGCAGGCCGCTGGTCTGGCTGGACAGGGTGCCCTCGGCGGCGCTGCTGGTGACGGCCAGGTTGTCGAGGTCGAGCAGGTAGTCGTAGGCGGTGACGGTCAGTTCCGGCATGGCCACGTACTGGGCGTTGATCAGGTGGCTGTGGCCGTCGATGTTGGCCGGGTTGCTGGCGTTGTCGTAACGGCCGTTGTCCGGGCCCCAGATGCTGTTGATCTGGTCGATGTAGGCGTAGGTCAGGGTCAGGCCGTCAAGCGGCTTGAGCTGGCCGAGGGCGCCGTCGTAGGTCTGCTCGTTCTGCCGCCAGGCGGCGCCGCCGACGAAGCGCTGGTTATCCAGGTTGATGCGCTGGCGGCCGAGGACGGCGCTGCCGTACTTGTGGTCGTAACGCAGCAGGGCCTGGTTGATCTCGCTGCCGTCGGGGTCGGCGACCACCGAGTATTCCTTCTGCCCGTTGCGGGTGTCGTTGTAGGCGGCATCGCCCAGGCGGCTGACGTTGTCCACTTCCAGCAGGCCCGACAGGCCGTACCACTTGCCGCTCTGGAAGCCTACGCGGGTACGCAGGGTCTGGGCGTTGGCATCACGCAGGGCGTTGTTCGGGTCGACGTTCTCGAAGCGGTAGCGGGCATCGAGAATCGGCTTGCCCTGGCTGATCAGGTTGCTCAGCGACTCTTCGGCGAAGGCGGCGTGGCTGAAGGTGAGGCCGGCGATGGCCAGCGACAGCAGGGAGGGTTTCATCATGCGCATAGCGGTTGTCCTGTATGCCAAATAACGCAAAAAAAAACGCCACGAATCCGCTGCTCCAGAGGGAGAGGGAATACGTGACGTCGTTGTCGGTTGAGTTGGCAGACACGCCGTTGTGCTGACCGGGGTGGGTCATAGCAGGGGGCATGCCAGAATTTTCAAGTTACTGATTTATTAAGGAATAATGACTTTTTAAGAACTTTTTGCGATTGAGCTATGCACTGTGCCTGTTCGTTGCGCATTGATACAGTGCAGCTGTAGTGCAGGAATAACCGGCGACTGTACCGGGTGTCGGGCTGGCTGCCCCGGCATGCTGTAGGCCTTCATGGAAAGGAGTGCACGTCATGCAACTAGAGTTTCATCAGGTCGATGCCTTCGCTGGGCGTCCCTTCAGCGGCAACCCGGCGATGGTCTATCGCCTCGACAGCTGGCTGGCCGACAGCCTGATGCAGCAGATCGCTGCCGAGCACAACCTGGCGGAGACCGCCTTCACCGTGCGTGAGGGTGCGGTCTGGCGCATCCGCTGGTTCACCCCGACGGCCGAAGTGCCGCTGTGCGGGCATGCCACCCTGGCGACCGCCCATGTGCTGTTCGAGTGCTATGGCGAGCCGGGCGAGCGCCTGGACTTCATCTGCCAGTCCGGCCCGCTCAGCGTGACTCGCGAGCAGGGGCGGCTGGTGCTGGACTTCCCGGTGGTACGCGCCGCCGAGGTGGCGGTGAGTGCCGAACTGGAACGGGCGCTGGGCGTGCCGGTGCTGGCGGCGCGGCAGAGCAACGAGCTGATGGCGGTGCTGGAGTCCGAGCAGGCGGTGCGCGACTGCACGCCGGATCTGGTGGCGCTGGCCAAGCTGCCGGGGCTGGGGGTGCTGATCACCGCGCCCGGGGTGCAGCACGATTTCGTTTCGCGCTACTTCGCGCCGTCCATCGGCATCAACGAGGATCCGGTCACCGGCTCCACCCACTGCCTGCTGATTCCCTACTGGGCCGAGCGCCTGGACAAGACCGAGCTGAGCGCCTTCCAGTGTTCGGCGCGCGGCGGCGAGCTGCACTGCCGCCTGCAGGGCGAGCGGGTGAAGATCGCTGGTCAGGCGGTGCTGGTCAGCAAGGGCACGCTGTTCCTCTGAGGTTCTCGTAGGGTGGGAGAAACCGCGACAGTCTGCGGCCTGCTGCGCGGGTTGCACCCGCCCTGCGGCTTACGCAGTGAGTGCGGCGTGGTGCTCAGTTGCTGCTGTAGCGGCGCACGCCGGACTCGGGCAGCTTGATCTGGGCGGCCACGCTGCCCTGGGCGGGGAACAGCACCAGGTGGTCGGCGGCCACGCGGATGCCGACCTGCTGGCCGGGCTGCTGGTCGACATGGCTGGGGAAGATTGCTTCCAGCTGGGTGCCGGTGGGCAGCTGCAGGCGGTACAAAGTGGCGGCACCGAGGAAGGTCTTGCCGACGATCTGCGCCTGCAGGGCGCTGTCGGGGGCATAGATGATGTCGTCGGGGCGCAGCAGCACGTCCACCGCGCTGCCCGCGGCCCAGGTGTAGGCGCGGTTGCCGCGGATGCTGCCGAGCTCGGTCAGCACGCTGTCGGCGCTCTGCAGCTGGCCACGGATGAAGTAGCCCTGGCCGACGAAGCTGGCGACGAAGGGCGTCAGCGGCTCGTGGTAGAGGTTGTAGGGCGTGTCCCACTGCTGCAGCCGGCCTTCGTGGAAGACCCCGATGTGATCGCTGACGGCGAATGCCTCTTCTTGGTCGTGGGTGACCAGGATGGCACTGGTACCGCGCGCCTTGAGGATGTCGCGCACCTCATGGCTGAGGCGCCGGCGCAGCTCGCCGTCGAGGTTGGAGAAGGGTTCGTCGAGCAGCAGCAGCTGCGGTTCCGGAGCCAGCGCGCGGGCCAGGGATACTCGCTGCTGCTGGCCGCCGGACAGTTCATGTGGGTAGCGCCGGTCGAGATGGCCGAGCTTGACCAGCTCCAGCAGTTCGGCGGTGATCTGCTCGCGGCGCGGGTGCTGGCGGATGCCGAAGGCGACGTTCTGCGCCACCGTCAGGTGGGGGAACAGGGCGTAGTCCTGGAACACCATGCCGATGCGGCGTTTTTCCGGGGCCAGGGTGTAGCCGGCGCGCGAGATGACTTCACCGCCCAGCTCGATCTCGCCGTGCAGCACCGGCTCGAAACCGGCGATGGCACGCAGGGTGGTGGTCTTGCCGCAGCCGGAGGGGCCGAGCAGGCAGCCGATATCGCCGGCGTTCAGGTGCAGGCTGAGCTGCTGCACCACCTGGTGTTCGTGGTAGCCGCAGACCAGTTCACGCAGGCTGAGCAGCAGGGGCTGGCTCATGCGTCGCGGTAGGCCGGCGCGACCAGCATTTCCAGCAGCGCCTTCTGTGCATGCAGGCGGTTTTCCGCCTGATCCCAGGCGAACGAGCGCGGGTCGTCGAGCAGGTCGGTGCTGATCTCTTCGCCACGGTGAGCCGGCAGGCAGTGCAGGAAGATCACCGACGGATCGGCGGCATCCAGCAGGGCGCGGTTGACCTGGTAGGGGGCGAACAGCTTGAGGCGCTTGGCGGTTTCTTCTTCCTGGCCCATCGACGTCCACACGTCGGTGCTCACCAGATGGGCGCCGCGCACGGCCTCGAGCGGGTCGCGCACGATCTGCACGCGATCGCCGGCAGCGGCAAGGAATTCGGCATTCGGCTCGTAGCCCTCGGGGCAGGCCACGCGCAGCTGGAAGTCGAACTGGCGGGCCGCTTCGATATAAGTGTTGCACATGTTGTTGCCGTCGCCGATCCAGGCCACCGTCTTGCCGGCGATGCTGCCGCGCTGCTCGGCGAAGGTCTGCATGTCGGCCAGCAGCTGGCAGGGGTGCAGGTCGTCGGACAGGCCGTTGATCACCGGCACCTTGGAGTGGGCGGCGAACTCGGTGAGGGTGCTGTGGGCGAAGGTGCGGATCATCACCACGTCGAGCATGCTGGACATGACGATGGCGGTGTCGCTGATCGGCTCGCCACGGTTCAGCTGGGTGTCACGCGGCGAGAGGAAGATGGCCTGGCCGCCGAGCTGGATCATGCCGGCTTCGAACGACAGGCGGGTACGGGTCGAGGCCTTCTCGAAGATCATCCCCAGCACGCGGCCCTTGAGCGGCTCGAACAGCACGCTGCGCTTGCGCAGATCCTTCAGCTCGATGGCTCGACGGATCAGCCCACTCAGTTCCTGAGGGGTGCAGTCCATCAACGAGAGAAAGTGCCGGGCGCTCATCATTCATTACCTTCATTTCAACAACTTATCGCCGCTGCGTTTTTTCGGGGAAAAGCAGTCCGGAGAGCGGCAGGAGCCGCGCAGGGGCGACAAACGGGGAGGCGCGATCTTATAAGGAAACGACGCGCTGGAGCAAATTGGCGCCGTCGGCCGTCATTTGCGGCGACGGGGAGGGTGGCTGCGGGCGGCGTCACAAAAGTGCATTCCCGGCTTGCTGAGCCCGTTCGGGCACTTCTACCATGCGCCCCGCCTGGAATGGCACTCGCCCCGCAACGGGGCTCATGGATAGTTAATGCAAAGGAGTCTTGCATGAAATACGTAGCTTATGCCGCCGCTTTTTCCGCCCTGGCCCTGCTGACTGGCTGCGCCAGCCAGAACTACAGCCAGCCGAGCGCTCCGCTCAACGGCGAAGTCCAGACCAACCTGAAGGCCGACGTCGCGGTCGGTGAGTCGATCACCGGCGAGTCCTCGGTGAACATCCTGTTCGGTCTGTTCAAGCTGGGCGGTGACACCCAGTTCGCCGATGGCGTGACCTACGGCGGCGGCGAGGGTGGTTTCGCCCTCGGCCTGGATCCGGTGGCGGCAGCCAAGTCCGCAGCGGCGTTCAAGGCAGTGAAGTCCTCCGGTGCCGACCTGATCGTGGCGCCGCGCTATGAAGTCAGCGTCCAGGACTACATGGTGTACAAGGCCGTCAACGTCAAGGTGACCGGCAACAAGGGCACCATCAGCGCAATTCGTTGATCGGTTTGGGCGCGGTCTCTGCGGCAGCGCCCACTCGCAGCACGATTGCACCTTGAATCGGTGGGCATGATGCCCGCCGATTCATGAAATAAAGGCCGCTGGCCAACCCTCCCTCCAGCCTCCATAGTCAGGGTTCAACGACTAGACCGGTCGTCTCGAACAGAACAATGAGGCTAGGCCATGACCAAGACCCTCCATCACCGTGCCTGTCACCTGTGTGAGGCCATCTGCGGCCTGACCATCGAAACCGAAGACCGCGCCGACGGCAGCCGGCAGATCCTGTCGATCAAGGGCGACGCCCAGGACAGCTTCAGCCGTGGCCATATCTGCCCGAAAGCCGTTGCCTTGCAGGATATCCAGAATGACCCCGATCGCGTGCGCCAGCCGCTGCGCCAGGTCGACGGCCAATGGCAGCCGATCAGCTGGGACGAGGCCTTCGCGCTGGTCGCCGAGCGCCTGACGGCGATCCAGGCCGAACACGGCAAGAACGCCGTGGCCGTGTACCAGGGCAACCCTAGCGTGCACAACTACGGGCTGATGACCCACAGCAACTACTTCCTCGGCCAGCTGAAGACGCGCAACCGCTTCTCCGCCACCTCGGTGGATCAGCTGCCGCATCACCTGACCAGCTACCTGATGTACGGCCACGGCCTGCTGCTGCCGATCCCGGACATCGACCATACCCAGTTCATGCTGATCCTTGGCGGCAACCCGCTGGCCTCCAACGGCAGCATCATGACCGTGCCGGACGTGGAGAAGCGCCTCAAGGCGCTCAAGGCGCGCGGCGGCAAGCTGGTGGTGGTCGATCCGCGGCGCAGCGAGACGGCGGCCATGGCCGACCAGCATCTGTTCGTGCGCCCGGGCAACGACGCGGCGCTGCTGCTGGGCCTGCTCAACACCCTGTTCGCCGAGAACCTGACCCGCGCCAGCGCGCTGCCGGTCAATGGCCTGGAGCAGGTAAAGGCCGCCATTGCGCCCTTTACTGCCGAGGCCATGAGTGGCCGCTGCGGCGTGCCGGCGCAGGATATTCGCCAGCTGGCCCGCGACTTCGCCGCTGCCGAGTCGGCCGTGTGTTACGGGCGCATGGGTGTCTCCACCCAGGCCTTCGGCAGCCTGTGCCACTGGTTGATCCAGCTGATCAACCTGGTCACCGGCAACCTCGACCGGGTCGGCGGTGCACTGTGCACCAGCCCGGCGCTGGATCTGGTGGCGACCACCTCGGGCGGCCACTTCAATGTCTGGCAGAGCCGCGTTTCCGGCCTGCCGGAATACGGCGGCGAGCTGCCGGTGGCGGCCCTGGCCGAGGAGATGCTGACTCCCGGCGAAGGGCAGATCCGCGCGCTGATCACAGTCGCCGGCAACCCGGTGCTGTCCACCCCCAATGGCCGCCAGCTGGAACAGGCCTTGGATGGCCTCGACTTCATGGTGGCGGTGGATCTCTACATCAACGAGACCACCCGCCACGCCGACCTGATCCTGCCGCCCACCGCGCCGCTGGAGCACGATCACTACGACACCACCTTCAACGTGTTCGCCGTGCGCAACGTCACCCGCTTCAACCAGCCGGTGCTGGCCAAGCCGCAAGGCGCGCTGGACGACTGGGAAATCTTCGTCGGCCTGGCCCAGGCCTTCGCCGCCAAGAACGGCACCGAGCTGAAGCCGACCATGGCGCCGGCGCAGATGATCGACATGGGCCTGCGCTTCGGCCCCTACGGCGACAAGTCCGAGCACAAGCTGAGTCTGGCGGCGCTGCAGGACGCGCCCCACGGCATCGACCTGGGGCCGCTCAAGCCGAACCTGGCGGCGCGCCTGAAAACCGAATCCAAGGCCATCGAGGCCGCCCCCGAGCTGCTGGTTGGGGATCTCGCGCGCTTCGCTGCCCAGCCGCTGCCGGCTGCGGGCGAGCTGGTGCTGATCGGCCGCCGCCATGTGCGCAGCAACAATTCCTGGATGCACAACTACCAGCGCCTGGTGAAGGGCAAGCCGCGCCATCAGTTGCTGATGCACCCGCAGGATATGGCCGGCCGAGGCCTGAGCGATGGCCAGCGCGTGCGCGTACAGTCGCGGGTCGGCGAGATCGAAGTGGAGGCGGTGGCCAGCGACGAGATGATGCCTGGCGTGGTCAGCCTGCCGCATGGCTGGGGCCATGCCCGCCCCGGCGTGCAGATGGGCATCGCCAGCGCCCAGCCGGGTGCCAGCGCCAACGACCTGACCGATGATCGCCAGCTCGACGCGGTATCCGGCAACGCGGCACTCAACGGCGTGCCGGTACGGGTCGAGGCGGCCTAGGCGGAAACGGAAGCGGCTGTCACGGCGGCGGTTTACAGGTGTACGCCATAGCGGGCGTAGATCTGTTCGATGGTGCCCTGGCGCTTGAGCTGCAGGATCGCCGCGTCCAGCCGCTCCAGCCAGTCGGCGTGGCGGGGGTGGACGCGCATGCTGACGTCATAGGCGCTGATCACGTCGCCGAACTCCAGGTGACGATATTCCTCGACCTGTAGCTGGTTGTACTGGGCGACGGCCTTGTTGACGATGATCTGGTCGAAGCGCGACTTGGCCAGCATGCTCAGCAGCTGCTGTTCATTCAGGCCGTTGCGCCGGTCGAGCTCGCCGGAGGCGATCATGCCCGCCAGCTCCGGGTAGGCGTAGCCGCGCACCATGCCCACCGACTTGCCGCGCAGATCCGTCGGCTGCTTCACGGCAAAGGCCTTGTGCGGAGCGAACATCAGCACATCGACCACCTTGCCGAAGGGCACCGAGAACAGGCCAGGCGTCGGCTGGCTGCGCACCCAGCCGGGATAGACCCCGGGCTCGATATCCAGCAGGCCCTCGTTGAACAGCAGGCCGATGCGCGGGTAGGGGTAGTACTGCACGTCGAAGCGGTCGCCGGTGAGTCTGGCCAGTTCGTCGAGGATGTCCTGATAGATGCCGCGCTTGCCGGCCTCGATCATCATCGGCGGATAGTCGTAGAAGCCCACCGCAAAGGTATCGGCGGGGGCATTCTGCGCGAGGCAGGCGAGGTACAGCGCGCTCGCCGCCCTGATCAGCCACTTCACTGCATCGCCCTCGACTCCTGCTTGCATCTGTCATGCAGTTTAGTTGCCCTGCGGCCCGGGTACCCGCAGGTCGGAGGGCTGGCGGGACGATATCATCCCCGAGCCCGCCGCTGGGTCTTTCGTGTACAATCGCCCCACCGCACCCGGCACAGGTCCGGGGTAGTTCAGATGAGGTGAGTCGTGGATATTATCGATACCATCAAAGAGCAGATCGCCAACAACACCATCCTGCTGTACATGAAAGGCTCGCCGAATGCCCCGCAGTGCGGTTTTTCGTCGCGCGCCGCGCAGGTGGTGATGGCCTGTGGCGAGAAGTTCGCCTACGTGGACATCCTGCAGAATCCGGAAATCCGCGCCAACCTGCCGAAGTACGCCAACTGGCCGACCTTCCCGCAGCTGTGGGTGGCTGGCGAGCTGGTTGGCGGCAGCGACATCATGACCGAGATGTTCGAGAAGGGTGAGCTGCAGACCCTGATCAAGGAAGCCGCGCAGAAGGCCAGCGCCGAATAAGCCTGAGCCCTGCCCGAAGAGCCGATGCCACTGCATCGGCTTTTTTATGCCCGGCATTCGGTAAATCTTTGATCCGACGCACAGCCTGCGTCTCTGCCACAAGCCAGGCAGGGGAAACTTCGGCAAGAATGCGGGCCCGTCAAACGACTCTGGAATGGATGCCATGTCGATCGATAGCCGTCTTGTCGCGCCCGCGACAATCCACTCCCGCCCGTCCTGCTGCGGGGGCTAGTTCATGCAGCTGCCGGATTTCTTCATCAATCTGATCCTCAGCGTGATCATGATTGTCGGGGTCTACCAGTTCTATTTCTTCACCCAGCGGTACACCTTCGTCGAGGTGCGCACCTTCCACTCGCGGCTGGATGAGCGAGTGCCGTTCTGGCCGTCCTGGTCGTGGATCTACAGCTTTCTCTATTACCCGGCGATCCTCTATATCAACTGGCTGGTCGAGGATTCGCGGCACTTCACCATCACCGCATTCAGCTACATCGTCCTGCTGATCATGCAGATGGGCTGCTTCACCCTGTTCCCGGTGGCCACCCCCGCGCACTGGCGCAGCATCAACGCCGGGCAGAGCTGGTCGGAACGCTTCCTGCTGTTCGTCCAGCGCTTCGATGCGCCGTCCAACTGCTTCCCCAGCATGCATGTCTCGGTGGCCATGCTCACCGCCTTGCTGGCCATGGGCGCGCTAGGGCCCTGGGTATTTCTCTTTCCGCTGCTGATCGCACTGTCCTGCACCTTCACCAAGCAGCACTACCTGGCCGACCTGCCGGCCGGTGCCGTGCTGGGGTGGCTGGCCTACCAGGTGTATCTGCTGCTGATCTGACTGCACGGCAACCGAGCGACCCTTTAGGGCGATGTTCCTTCCCCGGTTCATCGCCTTCTTTTTATCTGCTGATTGCCCGGTTTTGCATGGATCTACCCCCAAAGGCGGCTTTTCCTCGGGGCCGGCTGTGGCTAAGCTCGCGGTTCCGCACATGCAGCAGAGGTTCATCCATGGCGCAGCAACGGCCGGCCGCCGATATCGCCCGTCAGATTCTCGAAGGATTCGACGACTATCGCGCGCACTTTCGCGAGATCACCAACGGTGCCCGGGCACGCTTCGAGCAGGCGCAGTGGCAGGAAGCGCAGAGCGCTTCGGCGGCGCGGATCAACCTCTACGAGGAAAAGGTCAGTGAAGTCGGCGAGCGCCTGCGGCAGAGCTTCAGCGACGAGTTCCTGCTGGATGTCGAACTCTGGCCGCTGGTGAAAAGCGCCTATATCAGCCTGATCGACCAGCGTTTCGACGACGAACTGGCGGAAACCTGGTTCAACTCGATCTTCTGCGGTCTGTTCAGCCATGACCAGATCAGCGATGGCTGCATGTTCATCCATACCACGCGGCCGGCCCTGCGCCCGCAGGCCAGTGCGCCGCAGACCCGCAGCTACACGCCGGCGGGCAACCTCAACCAGGCCCTGCGGCAGATCTTCGAGGACTACCGCTTCAGCGTGCCCTACGAGGATCTGGAGCGCGACCTGCAGCGCCTCGAGGCGCAGCTGCGCACCAACCTGCCGGACTGGGTGTGCAAGGATCCGGAGCTGTGCATCGAGCTGTTCTCCTCGACCCTGTACCGCAACAAGGGCGCCTATCTGGTCGGGCGCATCTTCACCCGCGACGAGCAGTGGCCGCTGGTGTTCCCGCTGCTGCATCGCGAGGGGCAGGGCATCCAGGTCGATACCCTGATCACCGACGAGGCCGAGGTGTCGATCATCTTCTCCTTCACCCGTTCCTACTTCATGGTGCGGGTGGAGATTCCGGCGGAGTTCATCGGCTTCCTCAAGCGCATCCTGCCGGGCAAGCACGTCGCCGAGCTGTACACCTCGATCGGCTTCTACAAGCACGGCAAGTCGGAGTTCTACCGCGCGCTGATCAACCACCTGGCCGGCACCGACGACAAGTTCATCATGGCCCCCGGCGTGCGCGGCATGGTGATGAGCGTGTTCACCCTGCCGGGCTTCAATACCGTGTTCAAGATCATCAAGGATCGCTTCTCGCCGTCGAAGAACGTCGATCGCAGCACGGTGATCGAGAAATACCGCCTGGTGAAGAGCGTCGACCGCGTCGGGCGCATGGCCGATACCCAGGAATTCGCTGACTTCCGCTTCCCCAAGGCCAAGTTCGATCCGGAATGCCTGGCCGAACTGCTGGAGGTGGCGCCTTCCACCGTGGAGATCGAGAACGAAGACACGGTGCTGATCCGCCACTGCTGGACCGAGCGGCGCATGACCCCGCTGAACATCTACCTGGAGCACGCCAACGAGGCGCAGGTGCGCGAGGCCCTGGAAGACTACGGCCTGGCCATCAAGCAACTGGCCGCGGCCAACATCTTCCCCGGCGACATGCTGCTGAAGAACTTCGGCGTTACCCGCCACGGCCGCGTGGTGTTCTACGACTACGACGAGATCAGCTACCTCACCGAGGTGAACTTCCGGGTCATCCCGCCGCCGCGCTATCCGGAGGACGAAATGGCCTCCGAGCCCTGGTACTCGGTGGCGCCGCACGATGTGTTCCCCGAGGAGTTCCCGCGCTTCCTGTTCGCCGATATCGGCCAGCGGCGCCTGTTCAACCAGCTGCATGGCGACCTGTATATCGCCGACTACTGGAAGAGCCTGCAGGATGCCATTCGTGCGGGCAAGGTGATCGACGTATTCCCATACAGGCGTCGGGCTGACCAGATCGCCTGAGCCGTTTGAAGCTATATCCATGCCGTTTGTCGGGATATTTGGAGCGCAGTGGTGGCCTTATGCCGGTCTGGCACGGATGTGCTAGACCAATTAGGTGTAAGGCCGAGCTGTAGCAGCCAACCCAACCCAAAGGACGGCACCCGATGCGCCAAAACCTCCCCGTCACTCAGCGGGAAAGAACCTTTCCTGCGTCCGAGCGTTTGATCTCCACCACCGACCTGAATAGCAAGATCACCTACTGCAACGACGCGTTCGTTGAGATCAGCGGCTTTACCCGCGAGGAACTGATCGGCCAACCGCACAACATGGTGCGCCATCCGGATATGCCGCCGGCAGTCTTCGGCCACATGTGGGATGTGATCAAGCAGGGCAAACCGTGGATGGGCGTGGTCAAGAACCGTTCGAAGAACGGCGACTACTACTGGGTCAGTGCCTATGTGACGCCGGTTTACGAGAACGGCAAGATGTCCGGCTACGAGTCGGTGCGCTCGGTACCGAGCGAGGCGCAGAAGCGCCGGGCCGAGGCGCTCTATGCTCGCCTGCGGGCTGGCAAGCCACCAGTGCCCAAGCTCGAGTACTGGACCTCCGACATGCTGCGTTCCTGGCCGGTGATCCTGGCGACCTTGCTGATCATCGCCGGCGGCTTGATGTTGCCTGCCAAGTTCCTGGTGCCGCAGGTGCTGGTGGTGATGTTCGCGCTGGGCTCCTTCCAGCTCTACAGCAAGCGCCAGATGATCCGCCGCACCCTGTCCGAGCATCCCAAGGCCTTTACCAGCGCGCTGGTGGCTTTGACCTACAGCGATAGCCGTGGCGCCCAGGCATTGCTCGACCTGGCCATGATCAGCGAGGAAGCGCGCCTGCAGACCGCCCTCACGCGCCTGGAGGATGCCGGGGAGAATGTCCGCCAGCGGGCTGCCCAGTCCGCCGAGCTGTCACGTTCGGAAGCCGAGCTGCTGGAGCAGCAGCGCAGTGAGACGGATCAGTCGGCCACGGCCATCAACCAGATGGCGGCAACCATCCAGGAAGTTGCGCACAACGTGCAAAGCACCTCCCACGCCGCCGAGGAGGCCGACCGCCTGGCCTCGCAGGGCCGTCAGCTGGCCGGTGGCAGCCTGGAAGCCATGCACCACATGGCCGGCGCCGTACAGGAGATCGGCCAGGCGGTGAACGAGCTGGCCAACTCCACCCAGTCGATCGGCAGTGTGGCCGATGTGATCACCTCGATTGCCGAACAGACCAACCTGCTCGCCCTCAACGCCGCCATCGAGGCGGCGCGTGCCGGTGAGCAGGGCCGGGGCTTCGCCGTGGTCGCCGACGAGGTGCGGGCGCTGGCGGCGCGCACCCGCGAGTCGACCGAGCAGATTCATCAGATCATTTCCTCCCTGCGCGCCGGCGCGGACAAGGCCGTGCACACGGCCAGCAAGGGCGAGGAAATCTCCCGCGAAAGTGTGCAGAGCGTCGAGGCCGTGCGCGAGGCGCTGGAAGGCATCAGCCAGGCGGTGACGCGCATCACTGGCATGAGCCAGCAGATGGCTGCGGCCTCCGAGCAGCAGAGCCATGTGGCCGAGGACATCAGCCGGCAGATTACCCGTATTGCCCAGCTGTCCGACCACAGCGCCGGGCAGGCCCAGCAGGGCGCGGCGATCAGCCAGGAGCTGGAGCAGATGGCCGAATACCTGCACAGCCTGGCGGAGCGCTTCAACCGCTGAGCCTGGCGCCCCTGGGTCTTTCCGCCCTGGGGCGCGGGCGAGTCCTCCGCCGCCTGTGGCACACTGCAGGGCGGAGGATTGCCGCTCATGTCTCGTCTTCGCTGTAGCCGCTGCTGCCGTCCGCAGGCGCATTGCCTGTGTACCCTGATTCCCTCGTTAGCCAGCCGTACCCGGGTACTGATCCTGCAGCATCCGGACGAGGTCGGTCATGCGCTGAATACTGCGCGCCTGGCTGCGCTGGGCCTGCAGAATGCCGAGCTGGTGGTGGGCGAGCAGTTCGATCCGGCGCTCTGGACGGATGCAGCCTATCGCACCTGCCTGCTGTTTCCCGGCGATGGCGCCCAGGTTCTGCCGCTGTCGGCGACGGGTGATGCGCGAGCGCTACTGCTGGTGGTGCCGGATGGCACCTGGCGCAAGGCGCGCAAGCTGCTGCACCTCAATCCAGAGCTGGCGGCGTTGCCGCGGGTCTGTCTGCCTCAGGGGCTGCAATCGCGCTATCGCCTGCGCAAGGCCCCAGCGGAGGGTGCGCTGGCGACGCTCGAGGCGATAGTGGTGGCGCTGGAGCTGCAAGAAGCTCCGGCTCGTTTCGACAGCCTGCTGCGCCCATTCGAGGCGTTGATCGAGGGGCAGATCGCCGCCATGGGCGCAGAAACCTTCCAGCGTAACCACCAGCGCGGCTAGCGTTCGCGCAGGGCTTCCGAGCGGGCCTTGAGCACTGGCTTGAGCAGGTAGTCGAGCACGCTCTTCTCGCCGGTCATGATGTCTACGCTGGCGACCATCCCGGGGATGATCAGCAGCGGGTTCTTGTCGCCGCCCAGGTGGTTCTTCTCGGTGCGCACCTGGATCAGGTAGAAGCTGTTGCCTTCCTCGTCAGTGATGGTGTCGGCACCGATCAGCTCGAGGTCGGCCTTGAGTCCGCCGTAGATGGTGTAGTCATAGGCGGTGAACTTGACCATGGCTTTCTGCCCCGGGTGCAGGAAGGCCACGTCCTGCGGGCGGATGCGCGCCTCGATCAGCAGGTTGTCTTCCAGTGGAACGATTTCCAGGATGTCACTGCCCGGCTGCACCACGCCGCCGATGGTGTTGACCTTGAGCTGCTTGATCACCCCGTGTACCGGCGAGGAGACGGTGGTACGGCTGACCCGATCCTCAATGGCGACACTGGTGGCGGTGATCTTCTGCAGCTGGGTGCGCACTTCGTTGAGTTCCTTGAGCGCATCGGTGCGGAAGGTGAGGGTCGACTCGTTGAGCCGGCTCTCGATTTCCTGCATGGCCGACTGGGCGCGCGGAATAGCCAGGTTGGTGGCGTCCAGCGAACCACGCATCTCCACTGCGCTGCGCCGCAGGCGCAGGATCTCCACCGCGGAGATGGCGCCGGTGCCGACCAGCGGCTGGGACATGTTCAGCTCCTGCTGGATCAGGCCCAGCCCCGAGCTGTACTGCTGGGCCTTGGCGCGGAATTCGGCAAGTTCCTGGGTCTTCTGCCGCAGCTGTTCCTTGAGGGTGTTCTGCTCGCTGTCCAGGCGTTGCTGGCGCGAGCGGTACAGGGCCATCTCATCTTCGGCCAGCTGTGGTGCTGTCTTGAGCAGATCCTCCGGCAGCTGCAGGGGACGCCCTTCGGCCTCGGCGCTGAGGCGCTCGACCCGGGCGACCAGGGCCAGGCGATCGGCTTCGGTTTCGCCCTGGTTGGAGATGAAGCGGGTGGCATCCAGGCGCAGCAGGACATCGCCCTTGTTCACCACCTGGCCTTCGCGAGTGAATATCTCGGTGACGATGCCGCCTTCCAGGTTCTGGATCACCTGCACCTTGCTCGACGGAATGGCCTTGCCCTGGCCGGTGGTGACTTCCTGCAGCACCGCGAATTTGGCCCAGACCACCGCTACCAGCAGCAGCGAGCACACGCTCCACACGGTGGCGCGGGCCAGCCAGGGCGAGTCCTCGAGAATGGCCCCGTCGACTTCCGGCATGAACTCGGTGTCCTGCTTGTTTTTCTGCAGGCTGCCGAAATAGTCGCGTAGGGCTTGCGTGAGTTCCATGCGGCACCTCCTGGGAGTGTGCGTTTACTACAGGGCGGCAGGGCCGACCCGGCCCCTGCGCAGAGCGTCGATCACGGCGTCTTTCGGGCCGTCGGCCACGACATGGCCGTAGTCCAGCACGATCAGGCGATCGACCAGGCTGAGCATGGAGGCGCGGTGGGTGATCAGCAGCAGCGTCTTGCCTTGTGCCCAGCTCTGCAGGCGATTGCGCAGCAGGTCTTCACTGGTGTTGTCCATGGCGCTGGTCGGTTCGTCCAGCAGCAGGATCGGCGGGTCGAGGAGCATGGCGCGGGCCAGCAGCACCGCCTGGCGCTGCCCGCCGGACAGCAGCTGCCCGCGTTCGCCCACCGGGCGGTCGAAGCCTTGTGGGTGCTGCCGGGCCAGTTCGCTCACACCGGCCAGCTCGGCCACCTCCAGCATACGCTCGTCGCTGACGTAGCGGGCGCCGAGGGTGAGGTTGTCGCGCAGGCTGCCGGCCAGCAGCGGCAGGTCGTGGGCGACATAGCCGATCTGGTGGCGCAGGTCGGCCACATCCAGTTGGCGCAGGTCGAGGCTGTCGAGCAGGATCTGTCCCTCGCTCGGGGTATAGAAGTTCATCACCAGGCGCGCCAGGGTGCTCTTGCCCGAGCCGCTGCGGCCGATGATGCCGATGCGTTCGCCCGCGGCCATGCTCAGACTGACCTTGCTCAGCGCCGGGCTGCTTTGCCCCGGGTAGCTGAAGCTGACATTGCGCACTTCCAGGGCGCCCTTGAGGTGGGTGCGCTCCAGCGGACGCTGCTTGGCCTGACGCTCTTGCGGCAGGCTCATCAGGGCATCGGTGCTGGTCATGGTCAGCCGCGCCTGCTGGTAGCGGGTGATCAGCCCGGCGATCTGCCCGAGCGGGCCGAGCACCCGGCTGCCGAGCATGTAGCTGGCCACCAGGGCGCCGACGCTGAGGTTGCCGGCGATGATGATGTAGACCCCGGACACGATGGTGGCCATGCCGGCGAACTGCTGGAGGAACATGGTGCCGTTGGTGGCCAGGGCGGCGAGGAAGCGCGAGTGGCTGTCGAGGCGGGCGAGGGCGCCGTGGGTCTTCTCCCAGCGGTGCTGGCGTTCGCTTTCCGCGCTGCAGGCCTTGAGGGTTTCCAGGCCACTGAGGGTTTCCACCAGCAGGGCCTGGCGTTCGGCGCCCAGGGCCAGGCTTTTCTGCACGGTGTCGCGTAGGCGGGCCTGGATGATCAGGGCGAAGATGGCCGTGATCGGGAAGGCCAGCAGGGGAATCACCACCAGCCAGCCGCCGAGCAGGCCGATGACCACGATCATCAGCAGGGAGAAGGGCAGGTCGATCAGGCTGGTCAGGGTGACTGCGGTGAGGAATTCGCGCAGGCCCTGGAAGTCGTGGATGCTCTGGGCGAAGCCACCGATGGTGGTGGGGCGGGCTTTCATCTCCATGCCGGTGATGCGTTCGAACAGGGTGGCGGAGAGCACCACGTCGGTTTTCTTGCCGGCCACATCCAGCAGGTGGGCGCGTAACACCCGCAGCAGCAGTTCGAACCCGCTGCCAATGAACAGACCGATGACCAGCACCCAGAGGGTCGAGGTGGCCTGGTTGGGCACCACGCGGTCGTAGGTCTGCATGACGAACAGCGGCACCATCAGGCCCAGCAGGTTGATCAGCAGGCTGGCGAGGACGGCATCGGTGTATAGCCAGCGCGACAGCTTGAGGGTGTCGCGGAACCAGGCTTCGACCCGTGGCACCAGTGGGGTTCGGGTTTCCTCGAGCTCGTGTCGCGGGCGGGCGAAGAAGGCCCGGCCGCTGTATTCCAGGGCCAGGTGCTCGCGGTTGACCCACTGTTCGCCGCCATCCGCCTCGCACGGCAGGATCAGCAGCTGGTTCTTCGGCCCGATGCGCCGCAGAACGGCGCTGCGGCCATCCTTCAGCAACAGCAGAACCGGCAGGTTGAGCGGCGAGATGGATTCCAGGTCGCGACGCAGGATGCGCCCTTGCAGGCTGGCGCGCGCGGCAGCGCGGGGTAGCAGCTCGGCCGTCAGGCGTTGTTCGGGCAGCGGCAGACCGGCCGTGAGGCTGGCCCGGCTGGCCGAGCAGTTGTGCAGATTGCAGAGAATGAGAAGGCCATCCAGCAGCGGGTCGTCATGACTTTGCCGCTGGTCGTCGGAAGGCTTCCGCTCCATGGTGGTCAAGGGACACTACTCCTGAGACATCGCCCGGAGGCCGCAGGATGCGACCCCAGACGATCTCTTCGCCGGTACTACTTCATTTCCGGCAGGCGGGCCTCGCTCTTCACTTCGGTGAGGGCTACAGCTTCGGCCGGGGGTACGACGTTCTGTTTATGCAGCAGCTCGCCCATGGCAGAGATCACGCGGTACATGGAGAACTCTTCGGTGTAGCGCACCTCGGTGTAGCGGCGGTTGGCGGTGAAGAGTTCGTTTTCGCTGTCCAGCAAGTCCAGCAGGGTGCGTTGGCCCAGGCTGAATTGCTGTTGGTAGGCCTCGCGTACCCGCGAGGTGTAGTCCGCGTAGTCACGGGCTTTGGGGGTCTGTTTGCGGGCGTTTTCCATGGCGTCCCAGGCCAGCGAGAGGTTCTCGTTGAGCACCCGCAGGGCGTTGTTGCGAATGTCCATGGACTGGTTGATCTGGTGCGCGGCGGCCTGCAGGCGGGCCTTGTCGCGCAGGCCGTTGAACAGGTTGTAGTTCATCACCACGGCGGCGCGCCAGGTGTTGTAGTGGCCCTCGTCGCCCTGGGTGTTGTCGTCGGCGGTGGTGGCCAGTTCGGCATCGAAGCGCGGATAGAAGGGCGATTTGGCCACTTCATATTGCTTCTCGGCGGACTGCACGTCGGCTTCGGCGGATTTCAGGTAGGGGTTGTTTTCGATCACCCCTTGCCGGGCGGCGAGCAGGTCGGCGGGCATTTCACCTTGCACGGTGCCGGGTTGCTCCAGTTCGTCGGGCATGCGACCGACGGCACTGAAGAAGTTGGCCTCGGCATCAGCCAGGTTGACCTCCTCGGTGTAGAGGTTGTTCTCGGCCAGGGCCAGACGGGCTTCGGACTGATCGAGGTCAGCGGTGCTGCCCACGCCGCGCTCGCTGCGCAGGCGGATCTGGTCATTGATGCGCTGGTGGGCCTGCAGGTTGTTGGTGGCCAGGGTCACCATCTCGCGGCGTTTGAGCACGTCCAGGTAGACCTCGACGGTGCGCAGGGCGAGGGTCTCGGCGGTGCCCTGAATGTAGTAGGCCTTGGAGTTCACCACCGATTTGGTGCGGGCCACTTCATTGGGGGTGTTGAAACCGTCGAACAGCATTTGCCGCAGGCGCAGTTCGGCGGTGCGGTAGTTCAGGGTTTCCTTATTGTGGTCACCGAGGATCCGGGTACTCGGGCTGTCCGTTTGTTCCCGGCCATAACCGGCGAGCAGGTCGACAGTCGGCAGATAGCCACCCTTGGCCACTTTCACCTCCTCATCCGACACCAGGCGGTCATTAACGCTGGCGTGCAGTTCGGGGTGGTTGTCGACGGTGCTCTGGATAGCTTCCGAGAGGGTCATCGACTGGGCCTGAGAACATGCCATGGCTAGCAGAATGCCACTGCAGAGCGGGGTAAGAACGCGCATGAGGTTTTTCTCCTTATTTATATGCTCGGTTCCTGTCGCCATTTATTTGACGTTACTGCCTGGAAATGCGTTTCAGGCTTGTAACATCACAGCTAAGAACATCCTTCAGCGTAGCTAAGAAAAATTTTTCACAAGATTTATGAGAAAAAAGTCTTATGCACTCTGTGAAAACGAGCACATTGTTTTTCCCGTACAGCCGCGAAAAACGGGGCCTCTAGGCGCATTTGTGGTTGTTAGGTGATGGTCAATCGCAGTTTGGAGCATAAGGGGCGGGGATGTATCTGATGGAGTAGGTCGGTGCAGTTGGGGCGACACTTTTTTGTCGCGTTGATGAATGGTTTTTCGTAAAGCACCGTTTCACTTCTCTCAGCTTTCTCTTCGCACATCCCCTGGTTCGAAAGGTGGTTTGGCCCTTTTGAAACGTGTCGACGGTGGTCGGCAGTTGTAGTGCGGAGGAAGGAATCATGGCTACTTTGATCGGTGTCGTCAGTCAGGTTGTCGGCGAAGTGTTTGCGGTAGCCGGCGATGGAACGCGTCGACCCCTTGCCGAAGGAGACCGTGTCTATGCCGGTGAACAGTTGGTTACCGGCCCAGGCGGCTCGGTAGCCGTTGATCTCACCAACGGGCAGGAACTCACGCTCGGCCGTGATAGCAGCATGACGCTCAATGAGCAGATGATTGCTGGTGCCGACGACTCGCAGCAGGCCAATCCACAGGATCAGACGCCTGATGCGCCTTCCAATGCCGATCTCACTGATGTCGAGAAACTGCAGGCCGCGATCGAGGCCGGCGTCGACCCGACGCAGAATGCCGAAGCCACCGCAGCAGGCCCGGGCGCAGGCGGCGCCGGTGGTGCCGGCGGAGCGGGCGGTATTGGTGGCGGCCATAGCTTCGTGTTGCTCAGTGAGACGGGCGGGGCGCTCGACCCCACCATCGGTTTCCCCACCGAAGGGCTGAATTCCGGCCCCGAGTTCCCGAATCCCGATCCGATCGTCACCCCTGACGTGCCGAACCCCGACTTCACCCCGGACGTCGACGTCGAGTACGAAGATGCCCAAGGCCAGGTGGTAACTGGCCCGGCCATTGTCGATGAAGAGGCCCTGGGCGACGGTACCAACCCCGGCAGCAATGCCGAACAGGCCACCGGCCAGCTGGTGGTCACCTCGCCGGACGGCGTTTCCTCGCTGCAGATCCAGGACGTCAATGGCAACTGGATCGACGTCACCAATGGCGGCGTGGTGCAGGGCCAGTACGGCGTGCTGGTGGTCGATGCCTCCGGCGGCTGGACTTACACCCTGAGCGACAACACCCTCAACCATGGCAACCCCAATGCCACCGGTGCTGCCGACCAGGTTGGCGAAAGCTTCTCGGTGCGCGTGTTCGACCTGGATGGCGACGTCTCGCCGACCGTGCAACTCAATGTGCTGGTCAATGACGATGGCCCCGTGCTGGTCGAAGGCGAGCGCGGCCAGGTGTTCAACCAGGTCGACGAAGACGAGACCAGCGACGGCATCAGCGATGGCGACTCGATCACCAATGTCGCCAGCGGCGGCCCTGGCACCCTCACCGCGCTGGTCAACTTCGGCGCCGATGGCGTCGGCAGCTTCGGCCTGAGCGGCAGCCCGGCGGCCATTGCCTCCCTGCAAGCCCAGGGGCTGACTTCCGGCGGTGATGCCCTGAGCTACAGCGTGGTGGGTAACCTGCTGACCGCCTCGGTGGGCAGCGAAACCATCTTCACCCTGCAAGTCGGCAGCGACGGCAGCTACACCTTCACCCTGGTTGGCCAGCTCGACCATCCGACCCCCGACGGCAACGATAACGAACTGCTCGACAGCGGCATCGACTTCTCCGGAGTGCTGGCAGCCACCGACGGCGACGGCGACTCGGTCGGCACCTTCAACCAGGGCAGCTTCGTGATCCAGGTCGAAGATGACGTGCCGATCATCGTTGGCGGCTTCGAAGAAGGTGAGGGCGAAGGCCAAGGCGATTTCATCACCTTCGGGCCTTCGGTCACCGACACCGTGCACGAGGATGCGCTGACCCAGGGCGGCTCCTTCAATGCGCCCTACGAGGGCAACAACGAGGACACCGATGGCCTCGGCCAGGACGATGACCCGAGCCAGACCGTGACGGTCAGCCGTGGCGAAGGCACCCTCAATGTACTGGTCAACTTCGGTGCCGACGGCCCCGGCTCGTTCGGCCTGAGCGATAGCGCCGAGTCCCTGCAATCCATGGAAGACCTCGGCCTGACCTCCGGTGGCGAGGCGCTGCAATACAGCATCGACCCGGACACCGGCCTGCTGACCGCCTTCGTCACCGGCACCGATGCCGGCGACTACGACGTGTTCACCCTGCAGGTGAACGCGGACGGCAGCTACACCTTCACCCTGCTGGGCCCGCTGGATCATCCGCTGGCCAATGGCGATGACAGCGAAACCCTGGGCAACACCGGCCTGGGCATCGACTTCTCCGGCGTGCTGACCGCCACCGATGGCGACGGCGACCCGGTGGCCGGGCATTTCCCGCGGGGCAGCTTCGTCATCGACGTACAGGACGATGTGCCGGTACTGGCCGAACGGGGCGAGGAGTTCGACCCGGTTGGCGGTACGGTCAACGAGGATGCCCTGACTCCGCCGGATGGCGGCACGGCACCCTATGACGGCAACGACGATGCCGTGCAGGATCTCACCGTCAGCGGTGGCCCGGGCGCGCTGGGCGCGCTGGTGCACTTCGGTGCCGATGGCCCTGGCGCCTTTGGCCTGAGCAATAGCGAGGACGCCTATGCGTCACTGGAAGAGCTCGGCCTGCAATCCGGCGGTCAGGATCTGAGTTACAGCATCGACCCGGACACCGGCCTGCTGACCGCCTCGGTCAGCGGTACGGATGCCGGCGACTATGACGTGTTCACCCTGCAGGTGAACCCGGACGGCAGCTACACCTTCACCCTGCTCGGCCCGCTGGATCATCCGGTGACCGACGGCAACGACGGTGAAACCCTGGGCGACAGCGGCCTGGATATCGACTTCTCGGCCGTGCTGACCGCCACCGATGGTGACGGCGACCCGCTGGTGGGCGGCTTCCCCTCGGGCAGCTTCGTCATCGACGTACAGGACGACGTGCCGGTACTGGCCGAGCGCGGCGAATCCGACCCGGTTGGCGGCACGGTTCACGAGGATGCCCTGACCCCGCCGGAAGGCGGTACCGCGCCCTATGACGGCAATGACGATGCCGTGCAGTACCTCACTGCTACCGGTGGCCCGGGTGCCCTGGGCGCCCTGGTGAGTTTCGGTGCCGATGGCCCCGGCGACTTCGGCCTGAGCGACAGCGACGAAGCCCTGCAGTCCATGGAAGACCTCGGGCTGACCTCAGGTGGCCAGGATCTGACTTACACCATCGATGCGGACAGCGGCCTGCTGACCGCCTCGGTCAGCGGTACCGAGGCTGGCGACTATGACGTGTTCACCCTGCAGGTGAACCCGGACGGCAGCTACACCTTCACCCTGCTGGGCCCGCTGGATCATCCGGTGACCGACGGCAACGACGGTGAGCTGCTAGGCGACAGTGGTCTGGATATCGACTTCTCCGGCGTGCTGACCGCTACCGATGGCGACGGCGACGGCGACCCACTGGTGGGTGGCTTCCCGCAAGGCAGCTTCGTGATCGACGTGCAGGACGACGTGCCGGTGCTGGCCGATCGTGGCGAGAAATTCGACCCGGTCGGCGGCCTGGTCAACGAGGATGCGCTGACCCCGCCGGATGGCGGCACCGCGCCCTATGACGGTAACGACGATGCCGTGCAGGATCTCACCGCTACCGGTGGCCCGGGTGCTCTGGGCGTGCTGGTGGACTTCGGTGCCGATGGCCCCGGTGATTTCGGCCTGAGCGACAGCGCCGAAGCCCTGCAGTCCATGGAAGACCTCGGCCTGACCTCCGGAGGCCAGGATCTGACCTACACCATCGATGCAGATACCGGCCTGCTGACTGCTTCGGTCAGCGGTACCGATGCCGGCGACTATGATGTGTTCACCCTGCAGGTGAGCCCGGACGGCAGCTACACCTTCACCCTGCTCGGCCCGCTGGATCACCCGGTGACCGACGGCAATGACAACGAAAGCCTGGGCGACAGCGGCCTGGATATCGACTTCTCCGGCGTGCTGACCGCTACCGATGGCGATGGCGACCCGCTGGTGGGCGGCTTCCCGCAAGGCAGCTTCGTGATCGACGTGCAGGACGACGTGCCGGTACTGGCCGGCAGCGAGCGCCAACCGGTGACCGTGCATGGCGATGTACAGGAAGATGCCCTGACCCTGGGCGATGGCGCGCCCTATGAAGGCAACGATGAAGGTGGCCAGACCACCAGTATCCATGAGCCGGATGGCACGCTCTCGGCCATGGTCAACTTCGGCGCCGATGGCCCCGGCAGTTTTGGCCTGTCCACTGACGTCAGCAGTCTGGAAAGCCAGAGTCTGAGCAGTGGCGGGGTCGCGCTGAGCTACCTCGTGGTGGGCAATGTGCTGACCGCCACGGCCGGTGGCGAAACCATCTTCACCCTGACCGTGAGCGAAGGGGGCGGCTATGACTTCGTCCTCGAAGGGCCGATCGACCACCCGGTGAAGGATGGCGATGACAGCGAAACCCTTCCCGGTCTGGGCATCGACTTCTCCGGCATTCTGACCGTCACCGATGGCGACGGCGACCCGCTGGCCGATGGCTTCCCGCAAGGCAGCTTCACCGTCGATGTGGAAGACGATGTACCGGTGCAGACCGGTACCGATGGCAACCGCCCGAGCGTGCATGGCGCGGTGCAGGAAGATGCCCTGAGCCTGGGCGATGGCGCGCCCTACGAGGGCAACCACGAGAGTGGCAGCCAGACCACCACGGCCAGCGATAGCACCGGCAGCCTCAATAGCCTGGTGAGTTTCGGCGCCGATGGTTCCGGCGTGTTCAGCCTGTCCGACGATGTCAGTTCCCTGGAGGCCCAGGGTCTGAGCTCTGGTGGTACGCCGCTGAGCTTCACGGTAGTCGGCAACCTGCTGACCGCTACGGCGGGCGGGGAAACCATCTTCACCCTCAGCATCACCAGCGATGGCGACTACGAGTTCCACCTGGAAGGGCCGCTGGATCATCCGATCCCCGAAGGCCTGCCGGATGGCGACAATGAGCTGCTGCCGATCCCGATCGACTTCTCCGGTGTGCTGGTGGCCACCGATGGCGATGGCGACCCGCTGGACAGCTTCGCCGATGGCTCCTTCGTGATCGATGTCGAAGACGACATCCCGATTGCCCAGGACGACTACGCCACCGTGCTGGCTGGTGAGTCGAAAGACATCAACATGGTGTTCGTCCTCGACTTCAGCGGCAGCATCGACAATACCGAGCTGAACGCCATGCTCGATGCGGTGCGCACCGCCGGGCAGGAGCTGTTCAATACCTCCGGTGGCGAGGTCAAGATCCAGATCGTGGCTTTCTCCAACGACTCGATCTCCTACCCGTCGGTGGACAACATCACCGACTTCACCAACCTGGTGAACTCGCTCAACCCGCTGGAAGTTGGCGGTTCCCGGCCGCTCAACAGCACCACCGACTTCACCGATGCTGTCGAGCAGACCATGGCCTCCTATACCCCGATTCCGGGCTGGAGCAACCAGGTCATCTTCATCAGCGATGGCAATCCCAACGAGCAGACCGGCCCGGGTGGCGCGCCGTCGATCGTCGACCCGGTGGCCAGTGCATGGAACACCTTCGTCGACACTAACGGCATCAACGTCACCACCATCGGCATTGGCGACGGCATCATCGATGCCCGCCTGGAAGATGTCGATGTGGACTCCGGGCCGAACAACGACCCGCTGCGGGTGGATGACTTCGACGATCTGGTCGACACCCTGCTGGATCAGGTAATCGGCGGGCTGGTGCAGGGCAATGTGCTGGAAGGCAGCGATCATGCCGTCGGTGGCGGTGACGACGATGCCTACGGCGCCGATGGCCCTGGCTATATCCAGTCGATCACCATCAATGGCGTGGCCTACACCTGGGATGGCGTGGTCGATGGCGATGAGCAACTGACCGACATTGCCACCCCTGAAGGCGGCACCCTGTCCTTCAACTTCAATACGGGCGAGTGGGCATATCAGGCCGCCTCCGATGTCGATGGCGACAAGACCGAGAGCTTCCAGTACACCATCATCGATAACGACGGTGACCCGGCTACCGCCACCCTGCATATCTTCGTTGAGGATGCCGGCCCGGTTGAGGGCTCTGTCGACGAGGACGAGCTGCCTGGCGGTATCACCGATAACGACGGCGAGTTTGCCAGCGTCAGTGGCAGCGTTGCGCCGCTGATCGTCGGCCCGGATGGCTCCGCCACCTTCACCCTGAGTACCGACACCAGTGGCGTGACACCGGCCAGCTCGGGCGGCGTGGCGCTGGTCTACACCGTGGTCGGCGATACCCTGACCGCCACGGCTGGCAGCACCACGGTGTTCACCCTGCAGGTCGACCCGGATGGCAGTTACACCTTCGACCTGAAAGAGCCGCTGGATCATCCGCTGGACAACAGCGACGACAACGAGGAACTGACCCTCGACTTCACCAGCATCCTGTTGGCCAATGGCGGCAGCGGGGCCTTGGCTGGTGAGTTCCTGATCCATGTCGAGGACGACGTGCCGGGCATCGACGTGGGACTGAGCGGCCAGCAATTGGCAGTGCTCAATACCCAGGATGCGCAGACCATTGGCATCAACACCGATACCGCCACGAGCAACTTCAGCGGTGCCTTCAGCGTCACGCCCAACCATGGGGCCGATGGCCCGGGGGCAGTGAACTGGAGCTACTCGATGGTGATGATCGCCGCCGAGGGTGTTTCCTCCGGCCTGGCCAGCAATGGCGCGACCATCTACCTGTATGAAAGCGGTGGCACCATCTACGGTTCGACCGCCAATACCGAGGGGGGGGTAACCCTCGGCAATACCATCTTCACCCTGAGCGTGAACGGCTCTGGGCAGGTGACCCTGACCCAGCGGGCCGAAATCGATCACGCCGCTCCGGGTGTGGGCAGCAACTACGATGCCCAGGAAGCCGTGCTGGGTAGTGGCCTGGTTGGCCTCAAAGGCACAGCCAGCATCACCGACTACGACGACGACAGCCAGGTCGACAGCGCCATTCTGGATCTGGGCGGCAAGGTGGCCTTCGACGATGACGGCCCGAGCGTCGGCCTGGGCTTCGGCACGTCCCCCGTGCCGGTGCTCAACACCCAGGATGCGCAAACCATCGGCGCCGCCTCGGATACCGCCAGCGCCAGCTTCAGCGGCGCCTTCAACGTCATCGGGGCCAACTATGGTGCCGACGGCCCGGGTACCACCACCACCAGCTACACCATGGTGATGATTGCCGCCGAGGGCGTTTCCTCCGGCCTGGCGAGCAATGGTGCGACCATCTACCTGTATGAAACCGCTGGCACCATCTACGGCTCCACTTCCGCCACCGAAGGCGGGGTGAATGCCGGCAACACCATCTTCACCTTGAGCGTGAACGGCTCCGGGCAGGTAACCCTGACTCAGAACGCAGAGATCGACCATGCCGCCCCGGGCGTCGGCAGCAACTACGATGCCCAGGAAGCTGTGTTGGGCAGTGGCCTGGTCGGGCTGAAAGGCACGGTGACCATCGTCGATGGCGATGGTGACTTCGCCACCGCCGACAAGGTGCTGGATCTGGGCGGCAAAGTGGCCTTCGATGACGACGGCCCGAGCATCAGCCTGAGCTTCACTGGGGCGCAACTGGGTGTGCTCAATACCCAGGATGCGCAGACCATCGGCGCAGCCAGCGATACCGCCAGCGCCAGCTTCAGCGGGGCCTTCAACGTCACCAGCTCCAGCTATGGCGCCGACGGCCCGGGCACTACCAGCACCACCTATACGATGGTGATGATCGCCGCCGAAGGCGTCTCGTCCGGCCTGGCGAGCAATGGTGCGACCATCTACCTGTATGAAACCGGTGGCACCATCTACGGCTCGACTTCGGCCACCGAAGGCGGGGTGAATGCTGGCAACACCATCTTCACCCTGAGCGTGAACGGCTCCGGACAGGTGACCCTGACCCAGAACGCCGAGATCGATCATGCCGGCCCCGGCGTGGGCAGCAACTACGACGCCCAGGAAGCCATACTGGCTAACAACCTGGTTGGCCTGAAAGGCACCGCCACCATCATTGATGGCGATGGCGACTTCGCCTCTTCCAGTCAGGTGCTGGACATGGGCGGTAAGGTAGCCTTCGACGACGATGGCCCGAGTGTCGGCCTGAGCCTGAGTGGAGCCCAGCTGACCGTGCTCAATACCCAGGATGCGCAGACCATCGGCGCCGCCTCGGATACCGCCAGTGCCAGTTTCAGCACTGCCTTCACCGTCACCAGCCCCAGCTATGGGGCAGACGGCCCGGGCACTACCGTCACCAGCTACACCATGGTGATGATCGCTGCCGAGGGCGTTTCTTCCGGCCTGGCGAGCAATGGCGCAACCATCTACCTGTATGAAACCGGTGGCACCATCTACGGCTCTACCTCCGCCACCGAAGGCGGAGTAAATGCCGGCAACACCATCTTCACCCTGAGCGTGAACGGCTCCGGGCAGGTAACCCTGACCCAGAACGCCGAGATCGACCATGCCCTGCCGGGTGTCGGCAGCAGCTACGACGTCCAAGAGGCCGTACTGGCTAACAACCTGGTCGGCCTGAAAGGCACGGTGACCGTCACCGATGGCGATGGCGACTTCGCCTCGGCGAGCCAGGTGCTGGACATGGGCGGCAAGGTGGCCTTCGACGACGATGGCCCGAGTGTCGGCATGAGCCTGAGTGGGACGCAACTGGCCGCGCTCAATACCCAAGATGCGCAAACCATCGGTGCGGCCAGCGATACTGACAGTGGCAACTTCAGTGGCGCCTTTACCGTCACCAGTCCCAGCTATGGGGCAGACGGCCCCGGCACTACCACCACCAGTTACTCACTGGTGATGATTGCCGCCGAGGGTGTCTCGTCCGGCCTGGCCAGCAATGGCGCAACCATCTACCTGTATGAAACCGGTGGCGTGATCTACGGCTCGACCTCGGCCACCGAAGGTGGGGTGAGTGCTGGCAATACCATCTTCACCCTGAGCGTGAACGGCTCCGGGCAGGTGACCCTGACCCAGAACGCCGAGATCGACCATGCCGCCCCGGGTGTCGGCAGCAACTACGATGCCCAGGAAGCCGTACTGGCTAACAACCTGGTTGGCCTGAAAGGCACGGTGACCATCACCGACGGCGATGGCGATTTCGCCTCGGCGAACAAGGTGCTGGATCTGGGCGGTAAAGTGGCCTTCGACGACGACGGCCCGAGCGTCAGTATCAACTTCGGTACGGCGCAGCTACCGGTACTCAACACCCAGGATGCGCAGACCATTGGTGCGGCCACGGATAGCGACAGTGGCAGCTTCAGCGGTGGCTTCAGCGTGACCTCCAGCTACGGCGCCGATGGCCCGGGTACCCTGACCCAGACCTACAGCCTCAACCTGCTGGCAGGCCCTGCTGGCGGGCCGCTGGCCTCAGGCATGAATGCCAGCGGCGGGGCGATCTACCTGTACGAAGTGGGCGGAAATATCGTCGGCTCCACCTCCGCCACCAGCGCTGGCATCACCAGCGGCAATACGGTGTTCTCGCTGTCGGTGAATGCGACAACCGGGCAGGTCTCCCTGACCCAGTACCAAGAAATCAGCCATGATCTGCCGGGCTCTAGCTCCAACTATGCCAGTCAGGAAGAAGTGCTCGGTAGCGGCCTGGTCGGCCTGAAACTCACTGCCACCATCACCGATGGTGACAGCGACTTCGCCTCGACCAGCAAAGTGCTGGATCTGGGCGGCAAAGTGGCCTTCGACGACGATGGCCCGACTGCCCACGACAACAGCATCTGCGTGACCGAAGGGGGCGTACCGCCGTTCAACCTGATCCTGGTGGTGGATACCTCCGGCAGCATGCTGTACCAGATCGGCACCAATAATCAGGGCTCGCCGAACCGTTTGGAGCTGGCTAAAGAGGCACTGGTCAACATGATCGACAGCTACGCCGCCCTTGGCGTGGATCTGGCGATCACGGTGATCGATTTCTCCACTGGCGCACTGCTGATCCCGCAGACCACCGATCCTGATGTGGCCAAGGCCAGCATCCAGGGCCTGGCTACCGACGGCGGCAACACCAACTACAACGCGCCGCTGGTGCTGGCGCAGAACCAGCTGACCGCCGACCTGGTCAACCTGCCGGACTACGAGCATCGGGTGTACTTCCTGTCTGACGGTCAGCCCAACGCGGGCAACGTTCCGGCTGGCTGGACATCCTTCGTCAATGCCAGTGGCGCCGAGGTGTACGCAGTCGGCCTCAACGTCAGCGGTAATGCCGGTGCGATCGCCCAGCTGGGCCTGGTCGAGGATCATGGTGATGCTGTCACCCTGATCGACGACCCCTACGACCTCGACGCGACCCTGCAGGCTACTGTGCCTCAACCGACTCTTGGCAACGTGGTGACCGATGTCGACCCGGTAGACGGTGTCGACAGCACGGGCGCCGATGCACCGGTCACGGTGACCCAGGTCAGCTTCGTCGCGGCCGACCCGTCGGCATACGTGGGCGTTGCCGACAGCATCGTCGGCAACGTGGTGACCTTCCTGGTACAGGGCGGCACCACTGGCCCGATCAGTACGCCGCTGGGTGGCACCCTGGTGGTCAACGCCAATGGTTCCTACAGCTACACGCCGCCTAACGATGTGGCGGTCGATAGCCAGGAAGTCTTCACCTACACCATCGTCGACAAGGACGGCGACACCTCCAGCGCCGATCTGAACATCTGCGTGCTGGATACCAGCCCGATCATCGCCAATGTCTACGAGGACGGTCTGCCCAACGGTCTGGTGGATCCGGACTCCAATGTCACGGTGGTCGCCGGTACCCTGGCGGGCGCCGTGGCCGACAGCAGTGGCGTGACCTTCAGCCTGGGTGCAACCGGCGGCTTGCCGGCGCTGACGGCCGATGGCGTGGCCATCACCTACAGCGTGCTCGATGGGCCGACCTCCGATACCCTGACGGCCAAGGCGGGTACGGAAACCATCTTCACCCTGGTGCTGCAGGCCAATGGCAGTTACACCTTCAGCCTGCTGGGGGCCATCGATCACCCGACGGCCAGCATGGATGACCAGGAACTGAAGGATCTGGATCTGTCCAGCATCATCGTGGCGAAGGAGGGCGCGACCAATGTGCCGTTGATCCGCGACTTCATCGTCCAGGTCGAGGACGACGTGCCGGCCATCCTGGATACCTCCAACCTGGTCTACTCCAACAGCAACAACCCGGCCGGCGGGACAGGGATCTTCGACTACAGCACGGGTGCCGATACCCGCGGCAGCGGGCCGTTCTCGTCGTCCGACTCGGACTTCAGCGCCATCACCCTGAGCGGTACCGTGGGCGGTGCGGCAATCAGCGGGCAGTCGGTTACCTGGGTATCTGAGAGCGCCACCACGGCGGTCTTCGATGTCACCTTCGACTACGCGCCGAACCCTGCCAACCCGGGCACCACCCAGGAAGCCAACGGCACCCTGACCTTCGACAAGGTCAACGGTACCTACACGGTGTCGCTGGACGAGCCGATCGAGGGCTTCAGCATCCTCAAAACCAGTGCTTCGTTGAGCATCACCGGGTACGAGACGGGTGGCAGCGTGCCGGATAACACCCAGCCGGCGGTGTCGGTGGCCAAGCTGGATAACGACTTCTATGTCCAGTTCAGGAGTGCTTCCGAACCTGGTGCAGGTACCGGTGCCAACAACCTGCAAACAGGCGGTACCAACACCAATATTTTCGTCAATGGCGAGACGTTCACCCAGGCGGCGTCCTGGGTCAGCGTATCGAACACGGCGAACGGCGTGGCCGGTGACACCATCGGTAAGGGCGAGGTGCTGGATCTGAGCTTCCACACCACCAACCCGACCGGCAACGTAGTGGCCAATCCGGATGGGCGTGCCGACGGCATCTTCCTCAAGTTCGACGGTATCAATAACGAGGATCTGGTGGTGGTGCTGAAACTGATCGGCGACGGTGGCATCAAAACCACCCGGGCCCTGGTCATCAGCAACAGCGATATCGCCACCTCCGGCAGTAGTGCCGCGACCCTGGCGGCCTTGTTGGCCTACGGCATTACCCTGGACAACAACGACGGGGCCATTGTCATCGAGCACAATGACTACAACGGGGCGGGTGAGAACTGGCAGATCTACGGTGCGCAGATCCTGACCAGTGTCGAGGACATTACCACCACGGCGGCGCTGAACTTCAACTCAGCCATTGGTGACTCGGGTGGCTCGACCACGACCACCACCTTCAGTGGCCAGACCGACAGCGATGTGGTCAAGGTCTCCGACATCGGCCTGATTACCACCGAGACCAACACCCTGGATACCGAGCTGAACTTCCAGGTTGGGGTCAAGGATGCCGACAACGATGCCACCTCCACCACCAATCTGCATGTGACCATCGAAGCCGGGACGACCTTCAACGGTACCTCGTCGGCCGACGTGATCCAGGGCAGCAGTGGCAACGATACGCTCAACGGTCTCGCCGGCCATGACACTCTGTATGGCCTGGCAGGCAACGACACGCTGGATGGCGGTGCGGGTAACGACCTGCTGATTGGTGGGCCGGGCAATGACCTGCTGATCGGCGGTGCCGACCACGACACCTTCCAGTGGAAGGCGGGTGACACAGGCACTGACACCATCCAGGGCTTCGTCCACAACTTCAACGGCAACGCCCAGGGCGACAAACTGGATCTGTCCCAGCTGTTGAGTGGTGAGCATGGTCAGGCTGGCGATATCGGCAACCTGCTGAACTTCATCGATATCAGCACGGCCAACGTCTCGGGCGGTGGTGCGCTGGATACGGTGATCAAGGTCAGCGATACCTCGGCGGCCGATCCATCCACCTCGACCGAGCAGACCATCGTGCTGCAGGATGTGAACCTCTACACCAGCTATGCAGCCGGTAACGAGACCAGCCTGATCCTGGGCATGCTGGGTGACGGCACACTGAAAGTTGATGCGGCGTAGCCGCTAGGCTGCAGGCACTGAGCCCGCCCCTTTGGGGCGGGCTTTTTATTGCCCGGTTTTCCTGTTGCGTTTGATTTGTCTCAAGGTGCGCAGGGTGGGGGCGGATTAGTCTTTGCCCATGCCGACTCACCGCATTGCAGGCAGCCCGAGCGGATCGGAAATCCGTGAAAAATGGCATATGGCCACTATTTTTCCGACATATTCGGGCATGATGAATGCGTAAGCCGGATTATTAAGGCATTCTTCGAGAGGTAGGTTTGCCGTGGCCCCTGGGCAATGCAGGGGCGGTGCTCGGAGAGTGATCTAAACTTTGAGCCAACCCGCCAGTCGGAGAGACGGTGGGTTCTATGCCTGGAGGATGCTCATGGTGTACGTGCAAAGGGATGAGGAAGGTCGACTTCTGCGAGTGGAGCACGACCCTTTCGACGAGATGACAGAGACCCTGGCGGTAGAAAGCGAGGAGCTGGAAAACTGGCTGACCGCCAAGGAAGAGGTCAAGGCGCGCCTGACCAGCCTGAAAGAGTCCGACCTGGAACTGGTGCGGGTACTGGAAGACGTGGTCAGCGTGTTGGTGGAGAAGGGCGTGATCCGCTACACGGACTTGCCCGAAGCGGCACGGCACAAGCTCGATCAGCGCGCCGTGACCCGTGCCGAGATCGAAGGCCTCAGCGGCCTGCTGGGCGACGACGAACACCAGCTGATCTGACCCTGCCTGGCGGCGCAAGGCCGCCAGAGCAACTGCGGGGCCATTGCGGCCCCGGGCTGACAGGCGCGATCCGCCATCAGTTCTGCCACGGGCTCGGGGCGCCAATCAGGCGGCCCATGGCTCCATGAATGCCCAGCTCGTTGAGCACCGCCAGTTCCCCTTCGGTTTCCACCATCTCGGCAATCAGCGGCAGATCGATGCTGTTGGTGGCGCGGAAAATGGCCTCGATGAACAGACGCTTGTCGCCTTCCTGGTCGATGGCGCGGATGTAGCTGCCGTCGATCTTCAGATAGGCCAGGCCCAGGTGAGTCAGGTTGCCGATCAGGCTGAAACGCCCACCGAAGTGCTGCAGGCCGAGGTTGAAGCCGGCCTCGCGCACACTCTGGCTGAGTGCTTCCAGTTCAGCCGGTGGTGGCAGATAGCGCTCGTCCAGCTCCAGGGTCATCAGCTCGCCCTGCTGTGGATGCGCCTTGAGCGCTTCCAGCAGCTTGGCCAGGCTGGCGGGTTCGCGCAGGGTGGCGGCGGACAGGCTGAGAGCCAGCGGCTGCCGATGCTGTTCCAGGTGCGCCAGGCTGTGTTCGAGCATGGCCAGGTCGAAGCGTGCGGCCCAGCCCAGGCGTTCGATCCAGGGCAGGAAGCGGCCGGCGGCGATGGCCTCGCCATTGGGATCGAGCAGGCGGGCGAGGACTTTCTGGTGCAGAACCTGACCGCGCTCCGCGCACAGCGCGACCGGCTGGAAGTACAGCTGCAGCTTGCCCTGGTTGAGGGCCTCGTCGATCCACTTGCGCCAGTCGTGCAGGCCCTGGCCGTTGCTGGTGGTGAAGTCGTCCAGGCGCTCCCAGGGTTTGCCGGCGTTGCTCTGTGCCTGGGCCAGGGCCTGGTCGGCGCGGCCGATCACGTTGGCCACTTCCTCGCCTGGGCGGAACGCGGCGATACCCAGGTGAGCCACCGGCGTGCAGTCACTGGCGCCGGTCTGGCGCAGGCTTTCCAGGCCTTCGATCAGCTCCTGGGCGAGGCGGTCGGCATCTTCGCCGACCAGGCCCGGGGCGAGCAGGGTGAATTCGCCACCGCGGCTGCGCGAGGCCAGCCATTCGGGGGTGCCGCGCTGTTCCAGCAGGCGTTTGAGCAGTTCGCCGATGCCGTGGATCAGCGCATCGGTGCGTTGGCCGCCCATGCGCTGGTTGAGCCCGCCGAGGTCGTTGACGCGCAGGAACATCAGGTAGCCGGCGGCGTTCTGTTCGGTCACCGTCAGCTGGTTGGCCAGCTTGATTTCGAACAGGCGGCGGTTGGCCAGGCCGGTAAGGCTGTCCTGGTAGGCCTCTTCACGCAGCTTCTCGCTGCGCGCGGCTTCTTCGGCGAACAGCTGCTTGAGTTTCTCGACCATCTGGTTCATTGCCAGCACCACCCGTTTCAGTTCGGGGGTGCGCGGCACGCGGGGCAGGGTGAGGAATTCGCGCCGGGTGATGGCCTGGGCCTGTTGCACCATGTTGTCCAGCGGGCGCAGCTGGGTGCGTAGCAGCCAGCCGCCGAGGATGGCACTGACCAGGCCGCACAACAGCAGCCAGAGCAGGCTGCCGATGGCGCTATCCCACAGCTTGGCCAGGGCGAATTGTGGGTGGCTGAGGACTTCGACCCGCGCCGCCTGCTCCCAGCCGCGCATGATCAGGGCATCGCCGCCTTCGGGCTCGAGGTTGATCAGTTTGACGAACCACTGCGGCACATTGTCCGTGGTCGTGGTGGTGCGCCGTTCGACTATCACCTCGTCGCCGGGGATGCGCACCACGCGGATGGTGGCGAAGTAGCCGCTGTCGAAGATCGAACTGGTCATCAGCTCGATCATCGCCGGGTCGTCCACGTGCGGCGTCATCGACAGCGCCAGGGCCGTGGCGGCGTCCTGGGCGTGGGAGCGCAACTGGCTGAGCAGCTGCTCGCGCGAGGTCTCCACGCTGGCGATGAAGCTGCCGGTGAAGGCCACCACGAGGAACAGGCAGATGGCGAGGAACAGCTGTTTCAACAGGGACATGGTCTTCTCCTAACCTTCGCCGATGTCGAAGCCTTCGGCGCGCATCTTCTTCAACAGATCCTGCCAGCGCGACAGTTTCTTGGTATCGCCTTTCTTGCCGGCCCCGGGCAGGTAGAGCCCCTCGGCGTTGAAGGCGTAGACCGGCAGCAGATCCTTGCGCTGGGAGGCCGGGCGGATGTCGCCAATCAAATTGTCCAGCACCAGCGGCTCGGCGCCGGGGCTGGCGTAGTAGGTCAGCACCATGTGCGCCTGGTTGTACTGCAGTGCCTTGACGTACGTGATGCGCAGCTTCTCGCTGGGGATGCCGAGGCGGCGCAGGGTGAAGTACTTGGCGATGGAGTAGTCCTCGCAGTCGCCGGCGCCTTTCATCAGGCCTTCCACGGGGGTGGCCCAGTAGTCGTTCTGCCGCCAGTTGCGGCTGTCGTCGACGAAGCGGTACTGGCGATTGAAGAAGCGGTTTACTGCGCTGAGTTTTTCTTTTTCCGGCAGGTTGGCGCTGGCCTGGATCAGTTCGTCCCAGGCCTCCAGGCGGCCCTTGCCGACGCCCAGGTTGCCGTAGCGTTTTTCGGCATTCTGGATGATCAGGGCGAAGTCCCAGTTGGCCAGCGCGGCGGCGCCCAACAGCAGGCCGAGCAGGGCGCCCAGAGCCAGGCCAACAGCCGGCAGGCGCTTCGCACGTCCCTGATTGCTTGGCCGCAGCATGGCTGGGTTCTCTGGTTAAAGTGCGGAAAGTTTAGGCGCTGCAGCGGCCATCTGCCGATTTTCTGCAGCTGCTCGCCTCAGCGCGTGGGCAGGGTTTTCTGGCGGAGGATGTAGGTGCTGACCAGCACCGCGCTGGTGAGCATGAAGGCCCAGGCCCAGGGGCGCTGCACCAGGTAGCAGGAGAGGGCGATGCTCGACCACATCAGGCCGATGGCGTAGACCTTGCCCTTGAGCGGGATGCCGTTGCCGTCCAGGTAGTCGCGGATCCATGGCCCCAGGCGCGGGTGTTCGACCAGCCACAGGTAGAAGCGCCGAGAGCTACGCACGAAACAGGCGGCGGCCAGCAGCAGAAAGGGCGTGGTCGGCAGCACCGGGACGAAGATGCCGATCACCCCGAGCACGACGCACAGCCAGCCGACCGCGAGCAATGCGTAACGCACGCTGCGGTGACGGCTTTGCTGGATATCGCGATGCGCCATCAATGAACGACCTTACTTCTGAACGAGAAGTCGCCGAGCGAAGAGCAGGCAAGGCAGAAACAGCCGAAGAAGCGCAGTTTACGGGTGGTAAATGAGCAGTACTCGCTGCGCTCGCCCTTACGGGCCGCCCATAGGGCGTTCAGTGGCAAGCCACTGTCTGAGGCTGTTTCTAACGCCGCATGATCGAGCGCAGGCACTTATCGTTTAGAAGTTAGTGGTGGCGGGGCTTGAGCAGCGCTGGCTTCTCTTCCGGGGCCTGGCACAGCAGGAACAGCGCGGTGAGCAGCTCGGGGATCTGGTCGACCATGGTGTCCACCAGGTCGCGGTCGCGGGCGATTTCGGTGAACTCGGGCTGCTCGTCGAACAGGCCGGAGGCGACCATGATCGGCAGCAGCAGCTCGCTGACTTCGTCTTCGGCGTCTTCGAACCACACCGCTTCACGGAGGAACACGCCTTCCATGAAACCGATGCACCAGCCGCGCAGGTCGGAATCGTCCGGCTCATCGCCGAGGTCGACGTCGCAGGGGAATTCCGGATCATCGTCGCTGGCCAGCTGGCGACCGATATGGCCCTTGAGCTGCAGCAGGGTGGCTTCGATTTCCGCGCGCTCGGCGTCGCTGCGGTAGTGCGGCGGCTCGGCGAACAGGGCATCGATCCACTCGCGCTCCGGCACTTGCTCCGGGCAGATGGCGAGGGCGGTCAGGTAGCCGTGGGCGGCCACGTAGTCCAAGGCCTCCTCGTGCAGTTCATCAGCATCGAGGAAGGCTTGCAGGCGGGACAGTTGCTCGGCGAAGGACATCGTGGGACTACCTTGAGTAAGTAAACATCGGGATTCTAGCCCCCCGGGCCTGCAAAAGCACGGCCGACGGGCGATGGCCTGCCACTGCCATCGCTCGCGTATACTGCGCGGCTTCCAATGGAGACCGGCATGCTCGACCAGGCAACCAATTCCCAGGCACTGCGCATCCTCAAAGACGTATTCGGCTACGACGCCTTCCGCGGTAAGCAGGCGGCGATCATCGAACGCGTGGCTGCGGGCGGTGACGCCCTGGTGCTGATGCCTACCGGCGGCGGCAAGTCGCTGTGCTTCCAGGTGCCGGCGCTGCTGCGCGGCGGTCTGGCGGTGGTGGTGTCGCCGTTGATCGCGCTGATGGAAGACCAGGTCGCCACCCTCGACGAGCTGGGTGTGGCCGCCGTGGCGCTGAACTCCACCCTGAGCAACGACGAGCAGCGTGATATCGCCGAGCGCATCCGCCGCGGCGAGATCAAGTTCCTCTATGTGGCCCCCGAGCGCCTGGTGCAGCCGCGCATGCTGGATTTCCTCCGGCGCCTGCCAGAGCTGGCCCTGTTCGCCATCGACGAGGCCCACTGCGTGTCGCAGTGGGGCCACGACTTCCGCCCGGAATACCTGCAGCTGGGCCAGCTGGCCCAGCTGTTTCCCGGCGTGCCGCGCATCGCCCTGACTGCCACGGCGGACATGCGTACCCGCGAAGAGATCGTGCAGCGCCTGCACCTGGAGCAGGCCGAGCGCTTCCTCTCCAGCTTCGACCGGCCGAACATCTTCTACCGCATCCAGCCCAAGGATCAGCCGCGCAAACAGCTGCTGGCCTTCCTCGCTGCGCGCAAGGGCGACGCCGGCATCGTCTATTGCCTGTCGCGCAAGAAGGTGGAGGAGGTGGCCGACTTCCTCAGTGCCCAGGGTTATCCGGCGCTGCCGTACCACGCCGGCCTGCCCAATGACCTGCGCGCCTACCACCAGAAGCGCTTCCTCAACGAGGAAGGCCTGATCATGGTGGCGACCATCGCCTTCGGCATGGGCATCGACAAGCCCAACGTGCGCTTCGTCTGCCATATGGATCTGCCCAAGAGCCTGGAGGCCTATTACCAGGAAACCGGCCGGGCCGGTCGCGACGGTCTGCCGGCAGACGCCTGGATGGCCTACGGCCTGCAGGACGTGGTGTTCCTCAAGCAGATGCTGGCCAACTCCGAGGGTGACGAGCGCCACAAGCGCATCGAGCAGCACAAGCTGGACGCCATGCTCGCCCTCTGTGAAGAAACCCGCTGCCGTCGCCAGGCGCTGCTGGCCTACTTCGACGAGGAGCTGGCCAAGCCCTGCGGCCACTGCGACACCTGCGTCGACAACGTGCAGACCTGGGACGCCACCGAGCCGGCGCGCCAGGCCCTGTCGGCGATCTACCGCAGCGGCCAGCGCTATGGCGTCGGCCACCTGGTGGACATCCTGCTGGGCCGCGAGAACGACAAGATCCGCGCCTCCGGCCATCAGCACCTGCCGGTGTTCGGCATCGGCAAGGCGCTGGCCGAAGGCGACTGGCGCACCCTGTTCCGCCAACTGGTGGCGCGCGGCCTGGCCGACGTCGACCTGGAAGGCTACGGCGGCCTGCGCCTGACCGATGCCTGCCGCCCGCTGCTGCGTGGTGAAGTGACCCTGCAGCTGCGTCGCGACCTCAAGCCGCAACAGGCGGCCAAGGCCAGCGGCAGCAGTGCCAGCCAACTGGTGCGCGGCGAGGAGCGCGAGCAGTGGGAAGCCCTGCGCACCCTGCGCCGCAAGCTGGCCGAGGAGCACGGCGTGCCGCCTTATGTGATCTTCCCCGACGCCACCTTGCTGGAGATGCTGCGCAGCAAGCCGGCCTCCCTGAGCGACATGGCCCAGGTCAGCGGGGTGGGGGCGCGCAAGCTGGAGCGCTACGGCGAGGCCTTCCTCGAGGTGCTCAATGGCGCGGCGGAAACACCGGCGGTGGTGGTGGATCTGCGCCACGAGCTGGTCAGCCTGGCCCGCGCCGGAATGACGCCGCTGCAGATCGCCGGTCAGCTCAAGTGCACCGAGAAGAACGTCTACAGCCTGCTGGCCGAGGCCATCGGTTGCCAGCAGCTGAGCCTGGAGCAGGCGCTGGATCTGCCCGAGGAACTGCTTGGCGAGATCCAGGATGCCTTCCTCGACGGCGAAGGTGAGCTGCCGCCGGTGGCGGCGATTGCCGAGCTGTTTGCCGGGCAGGTGCCGGAAGGCGTGCTGTATTGCGTGCGCGCTGCCTTGCAGGCGGAATTCGAGGTCTGAGCCGGCCGCCCTCGGGCGGCCGCGCAACTGTCTTGCAGGCGACGGAAGTGGTGGTTTTTGCGCCAAACTGCCGGCGCTGCCAAATGACAAACTTGTGACGTGATTCACAAAACTATATGGTGGCACCACGCCATTAGTTTTAGAGGTCATGGTGTCGCCCCATCTCGCCTGGCTGGACGATGTCCGTTCCAGTCCCTATGCCGACCAGTTGGCGCTTGGCTACCGCTGGTTGTGCTTCAGTCGCCCGCTGGAACAGGAATACCGTCGCCATCTGTTCCGCGATGGCAGCGAGCTGAGGTGCGTGGCGCTGCTGTTTGCCCTGATTGTCTGGCTGGCCTTTGCCGTGGTGGATCTGTGGATGATCAGCGGGCCGCTGCTGTTCGTCCTGCTGGCCATTCGCCTGGCGGTGGCCGCGGTGCTGCTGGTCAGCGGTCGGCTGATCCTGCAGGGGCGTCCCCGACACCTGCTGGCCTCGCTACGCCTGGTGTGCATCGGCGCCCTGGGCCTGGGCGCGGCGGCGATCATCGCCCTGGCCCACCGGCAGAGCCCGCACTTTCCCTATGAGGGGTTGCTGCTGGTGTGCATTGCCGCCTACTTCATGGTCGGCCTGCGCCTGGGCGAGGCGCTGGCAATGTCCTTTCTGGTGCTGTTCGCCTACGGTCTGTTCGAAGTGCTGGGTGATCTGCCGCCGGCACGCCTGCTGAACAACCTGATGTTTCTGGTCTGCGGCAATCTGATCGGTGCGGTCGGCTGCTACCTGCTGGAGATCAAGTCGCGCGAGCATTTCCTGGTCAGCCGGCTGATGCGCGTGCTGGCCGACCAGGACAGCCTGACCGGGCTGCACAACCGGCGCTATTTCAATCGCCAGCTGCCGCAGTTGTGGCGCCAGGCCCAATGTGAGCAGCTCGGCCTGGCCCTGCTGCTGTGCGATGTCGACCACTTCAAGGCCTACAACGACCGCTACGGCCACCAGGCCGGCGACCATGCCTTGCAGCAGGTCGCCGGGGTGCTGGGCAATATCGCCCAGCGCCCGCAGGATATGGCGGTGCGTCTGGGCGGCGAGGAGTTCGCCGTGCTGCTGTACGGCACCACGGCGCTGGAGGCGCGTCAGCGCGCCGAGGTGCTGCGCCAGGCCCTGGAGCTGCTGCGCATCGAGCATGGCGGATCGCCGACCGCTCCGGTGCTGACCCTGTCGGTGGGCGTGGCCCACTGCCCGCCGGGCGAGGCGCTGTCGCCGAACCGGCTGTTCGAGCATGCCGACCGGGCGCTGTACGAGGCCAAGGCGTTCGGCCGCAACCAGGTGGTGACCTGAAGCGTCCTGCGGCCTGGCGCAATAGGTCGCTTTCAGACCGGGGTACGGCTGCTAGCATCGCCTTTTCGCTTGCGGGCAGTGACGATGGAACGACTGATCCAGGCCGATGGCCGACCCCACTACGGTATTTTCCCCGCGGCGCCGGGCGCGGTTAACTGGCGCGACTTCGACTTCCGTTCGCCCATGGGCCGGCGTCTCGGTGCCCTGGCCAAGTGGCGGCGCTTCCACCAGTTCCAGTATTTCGGCCTGATCAGCGATGAGCTGATCGGCGGCTGCGCGCTGGCCAACCTGAGCCTGCTGACTGCCGGCTTCGTCTACCTCTATCACCCGGCCAGCGGGCGCATGGTCGAGCGCCAGTTCCGTCTGCCGCTGGGCCTGGGCAGCAGCTTTTCCCAGCAGCCCAACGCCGGCGTCTGCGAGCTGCGCAGCGGCGCCAACCTGCTGCGCCTGGACAACCGCGGCAGCGACAAGCAACTGCTGGTTGAGCTGGACGACGGCCTGCGCATCGAGGCGAGCTTTTCCGAGCAGCAGTTCCAGCCCATGTGCCTGTGTACGCCGACGGCGGTGAACGGCTGGGTCTACGCGCAGAAGGTGGCCGGGGTGCGCTGTCGCGGGCAGGTGCGCAGCAGCCTGGGCGACTTCGACCTGGAGCAGCTCGGCGCCTTTGCCCACCACGACTGGTCGGCCGGTTACATGCGCCCGGAAACCCATTGGAACTGGGCCTGCCTGTCCGGTGCGGTGGGGCAGACGCGGGTCGGCCTGAACCTGTCCTGCGGGGTCAACGAAACCAGCTTCAGCGAGAACTGCTACTGGCTGGATGGCGAACTAATCCCGGTCGGCGGCGTGCATTTCCACTTCGACCGCGACCAGCCGCTGCAGCCCTGGAGCATCCGCTCCGGCGACGGCCAGGTCGAGCTGCGCTTCGTCGGCCAGGGGCTGCACAGTGAATGCCTCAACCTGGGTTTTCTGGCCAGCAACTTCAAGCAGGTGTTCGGTCGTTTTCAGGGCACCCTGCGCCCGGCGGGGCGGCCGGCGGTCCACATCGACAATCTGTGGGGCTTCGTCGAAGACCAGTATGTGAAATGGTAAATCCGGGCTTGGCGTAAGGCCCGTACCAGGGTTATGGTTAGGTGACTAATAATTAGGTTTTTCTGCTGCTTTATCGGCCAGAGGGAGGCTGGGCAGCGGCGCGAACCGTAACGGATTACCCAGAGTCACCTATGCAGAATTTCGCCCAGCACAGTTTCGGTATGCAGTTGGCCCAGTTGTCCCGCGCCTGGCGCGCGGAACTGGATCGGCGCCTGGCGGGCCTCGGCCTGTCCCAGGCGCGCTGGCTGGTGCTGCTGCATCTGGCATTGCTGGACGAAGCGCCGACCCAGCGCGAGCTGGCCAAGACGGTGGGCGTCGAGGGGCCGACCCTGGCCCGCCTGCTCGACGGTCTGGAGGCCCAGGGCCTGGTGCAGCGCCAGGCGGTGCTGGAAGACCGGCGGGCGAAGAAGATTGTCCTCAGCCCTCAGGCACGGCCGCTGATCGAGCAGATCGAGAGCATCGCGCAGAACCTGCGCACCGAGCTGTTTGCCGGCATCAGCGAGCAGGAACAGCGCCTGTGCCAGCAGATCCATGCGCGCATCCTGGCCAATCTGGAAAAATCCTGACCCGTCCGCTTCGCCTGTACCCGCGCCGCTATGATGGCGGCCGGCCTCGTACCGGGAGTCCCGCATGTCCGCCAAGCCTGAAGTCGTGATCACCTATTGCACCCAGTGCCAGTGGCTGCTGCGCGCCGCCTGGCTGGCCCAGGAGCTGCTCAGCACCTTCAGCGACGAACTGGGCAAGGTCAGCCTGGAGCCGGGCACCGGCGGGGTGTTTCGCATCACCTGCGACGGCCAGCAGCTGTGGGAGCGCAAGGCCGATGGTGGCTTTCCCGAGGCCAAGGTGCTCAAGCAGCGCCTGCGCGACCAGATCGACCCGCAGCGCGACCTGGGCCACAACGACCGCTGACTGTACGGCTTTGTATCGGAAGTCTTACCCCGGGTTTACTCCGCTCTGACGTTGGCTGACACCCTCTCGCGAAATAATGCCGTATGGGCTGCGTACCTGGCAGCCCGGTATCGATGAGGTGTGAGCGAAATGAGGCGTGTCCTGCGCATTACCGGCCTGAGTCTGCTGGTATTCAGTTTTTCCGGTCTCCTGCTGGCCGGCCCCATGGGCCCGGGCGGCCCTGCTGGTGGAGGCCCGGGCGGGCCGGGTGCGTGGGGGCCGGGCCCCGGTCACCATGGCGACCATGGCCTGCCGTCGTACGCCCACGAGCTGTGGATCGGCAGCATGCTGTACTTCGTTGCGGCCGGTACCTACTACCTGTGGAACAGCGGCGAGCAGCGCTATGAAGTGGTACAGCCGCCAGCGGCGGCGGCCCAGACCAGCGTCGCCAGCTACGAGGTGATCGCCTACCCGGCACGCGGCCAGACCACCGAGCAGCAGGGCCGTGACCGCTACGAATGCCACAGCTGGGCGGTGGGGCAGAGCGGCTTCGACCCGGCGACCTCGACCCAGGCGGTCGGCGCCGACGCCACCGAGCGTTACCGGCGCGCCCTGAGTGCCTGCCTGAACGGGCGTGGCTACAGCGTCAACTGAGATCCTCGACGCTGGCGGCGTGCTTGCTCAGGCGCGCCGAGATCAGCGTGGCCAGGAGGATCAGCGCGCCGCCGCAGAGCATGCGCAGGCCCGGCTGTTCGCCGAACAGCCACCAGGCGAAGAGGATGCCGTAGACCGGCTCCAGGGCGAACACCACCGCCGCGCTGCGCGCATTGAGCACGCGCAGGCTGGCCACGAACAGGCTGTGTGCCAGGCCCGTGCAGAGCACCCCGAGCAGGCCGATCCACAGCCAGTCCAGCGGGCGCACGGCGGGCAGCAGCGGCGCCGCCAGCGGCAGGCAGCAGAGCACGATGGCGAGGTTCTGCCACAGCGCCACCTGGGCGGCCTGCAGGCCCTGGGTGGTGGCCCGGTTGCACACCGACAGCACGGCGAACAGCAGGCCGGACAGCACCGCCCAGCTGAGACCCTGGGTGGCCTGATTGCCCAGGTCGAGCTGCGGGGTGACCAGCACCAGGCCGGCGCAGACCAGGGCCACCACCCCCCACTCGGCGGCGCGGATGCGTTCCTTGAACAGCAGCCCTTCGAGCAGCACGGTGAAGGCCGGGAAACTGGCGAAGCCGAGGGTGGCCACGGCCACGCCGGACACCTTCACGGCGACGAAGAAACTCCACCAGTGCCCGCCCAGTAGCAGTCCGGCGCCCATCAGGATCAGGCGCTGGCGCCCGCTGGTGGCAGCCGCGCGCTCGCCCAGACGGGTGAAGCCGAGCAGGGCGATGACGGCGAACAGGGCGCGGCCGAAGACGATCACCAGCGGCGCGGCCAGGGCCAGCTTGCCGAAGATGCCGGACAGGCCGAAGAACAGGGCGCCCAGGTGCAGGGCGAGCAGGGCGGTGCGGCGTTGCATGGTACTTCCGAGGTCTGTAGGACGGGCGCAGCCCGCGAAGCGGCGGCTCTGGTTCAGGCCAGGCGGGCGCCATTGGGCAGTGGCTTGTCGAAGCTGGCCAGTACCACCTTGCCGTCCTGGTCGTAGACGCCGGTCACCAGCACTTCCGAGCGTACCCCGGCGACCCGCTTGGGGGCGAAGTTGCACACGCACAGCACCTGGCGGCCGACCAGCTCATGGCTGGCGTAGTGGGCAGTGAGCTGGGCGCTGGAGGTCTTCACGCCGAGCTCGCCGAGATCGACTTCCAGCACATAGCTGGGCTTGATCGCCTTGTCGTTGGGGCGGGCGCTGAGCAGGGTGCCGACGCGCAGTTCCACGCGCTCGAAGTCCTGCCATTCGATGGTCTGCATACCGGGGGCTCCTGAGGGTTGCCGGGTAGTCTAGGCGCAGGATGGCCCCGGGTCTGTCGCGCTACTCGCGGCTTTTGTCGCGCCACTCGCGGCGCAGTTGTCGCGGTGTGGTGCCGAGCTGGCGGGCCAGGGCGGCGGTGAAGGCACTCTGCGAGGCATAGCCGACCCGGGCGGCGACTTCGCCCACGGCCAGGTCGCTGTCCAGTAGCAGGCTGCGGCCCAGCTGCAGGCGGCGGTTGCGCACATGCTCCATGGGCGTCAGCCCGGTGGCGGCGAGGAAGCGGCTGTGGAAACGCGCCACCGACAGGCCGCACAGGCGTGCCAGATCGGCCACCTGTAGCGGGTGGGCGCAGTGGCGGTCGATGTGCGCGTCGATGGCCGCCAGCGGCAACTGGGCGCTTTCCTGGATCTGACCGGCCTGGCTCAGGCTGGCCAGCAGCAGGGCGGCGCCTTGCTGGGCGATCACGCTGTCGTCGAGGGAACTGGCTGCCAGCCATTGCACCAGCTGGCTCTGCGCCAGGTTGAGCGGCACGCGCCCGGGGGTTTCCAGCAGACGTTGTGCATTGTCGAGATGCCCGCCCAGGCGTTCCTGCAGCCAGGCGTGGGGCGGTACGTCGAGCACCAGGCAGTGGCTACCCTGGGGGCTGGCGCAGCTGTGGTGCTGCTCGGGCGGCACCACGGCGAGGCTGTGGCTGAGCACCTGGCAGCCGCGCCCGGCCACTTCGAAGTCCAGGCAGCCGGACAGGCCGAACACCAGCTGGGCGTGTTCGTGGCTGTGGGCGATCTGTTCGTGATGGTAGTGCCGCAAGGACAGTAGCGCGTGCATGGCGGGGCTCCCGGAACGAGCCGGCAGTCTACACCGCGGCGCGCCGGTGGTGCGCTGTCATCAGTCCGCCATCTGGCTGTCACAGTGGTTTCACCGCCGGCGCGCAAGCTCGCGCTAAACCCAGCGGAGGCCATCCATGAGCATCGCCGAGCGCAGCAAACCCAGCCGCAAGCAACGTGTCCGCACCCTGTGGATTTCCGATGTGCACCTGGGCACCCGTGACTGCCAGGCCGAGCGGCTGGCCGAGTTCCTCAAGCGCTACCAGGCGGACAAGGTCTACCTGGTCGGCGACATCATCGACGGCTGGAAGCTGCGCGGCGGCATCTACTGGCCGCAGGCGCACACCAACGTGATCCGCCGCCTGCTGACCATGAGCAAGCGCGGCACCGAGGTGATCTACGTCACCGGCAACCACGACGAATTCCTGCGCCGCTACTCCAAGCTGATCCTCGGCAATATCCAGCTGGTCGACGAGGCCGAGCACCAGACGGCCGACGGCCGCAAGCTGCTGGTGATCCACGGCGACCAGTTCGACGTGATCACCCGCTACCACCGCTGGCTGGCCTTCCTCGGCGACTCGGCCTACGGCTTCACCCTGCTGCTCAACCGCTGGCTCAACCACTGGCGCGAGCGCTGGGGCTACGGCTACTGGTCGCTGTCGGCGTACCTCAAGCACAAGGTCAAGAGCGCGGTGAATTTCATCAGCGACTTCGAGGAGGCGATCGCCCACGAGTGCGTGCGGCGCGGCTTCGACGGCGTGGTCTGCGGCCATATCCACCACGCGGAGATCCGCCAGGTGGGCGCCGTGGAATACCTCAACTGCGGCGACTGGGTGGAGTCCTGCACGGCGCTGATCGAACACCTGGACGGCAGCATCCAGCTCTACCGCCTGGCCGATGAGCAGGTGGCCGTCGGCGCTGCAGTCGGCATCGGGCAGGTCGCATGAGGATCCTCATCGTCAGCGATGCCTGGCACCCGCAGGTCAATGGTGTGGTCACCAGTTTGCAGGCTCTGGTCAGCGAGCTGCGTGGCCTCGGTCATCTGGTCAAGCTGCTGTCGCCGCAGGATTTCCATGCGCTGCCGTGCCCCAGTTACCCGGAGATTCCGCTAGTGTGGGATTTGTGGAAGGTCGGCCCGGCGATTCGCGCGTTCGGCCCGGACTGCGTGCACCTGGCCACCGAAGGGCCGCTGGGCTGGGCCGCCCGCCGCTGGCTGGGCAAGCGCGGGCTGGCCTTCTCCAGTGCGATTCACACGCGCTTTCCCGAATACGTGCATACACGCTGGCCGGCGCTGCCGCTGAGCTGGGGCTATGCCTACCTGCGGCGCTTCCACCAGCCCAGCCAGGCCGTGCTGGTGACCACCGAGCGCTTGCGCGATGAGTTCAGCAGCTGGGGCCTGCAGCGCCTGCAGCTGTGGCGCAAGGGCGTGGATACCCGCTTGTTCCAGCCGCAGGGCGAGGCGCCGGTCGAACCGCTGTTCCTCTATGTCGGGCGGCTGGCGGCGGAGAAGAACGTGGCTGCCTTTCTTGCTCTCGATCTGCCGGGGCTGAAGTGCGTGGTCGGCGACGGCCCGCAGCGTGGTGAATTGCAGGCGGCCTATCCGCAGACGCAATTCCTCGGCTATCTGCAGGGCGAAGCGCTGGCCCAGGCTTTCGCCGCGGCCAGCGTGCTGGTGTTTCCTTCGCGCACCGATACCTACGGCCTGGTGATGCTCGAGGCGCTGGCCTGTGGCACACCGGTGGCGGCCTTCCCGGTGCCGGGGCCGCTGGATGTGTTGGAGGCGGGCGTTACCGGGGTGATGAGCGAGGATCTGCGCCAGGCCTGCCTGGATGCCCTGCAGCTGGATCGCCGGCTGTGTGCCGAGCGGGCGGCCCGCCAGTCGTGGCGCGCGTCGGCCCTGGAGTTCCTGAGCCAGCAGCCGCTGCTGGACGGCGAGCTGGTGGCGCCGGCCGAGCTGCAGGCGCTGCGGGTGTGATCAGTGCCCCAGAACGCAGAAGCCGCCTTTCGGCGGCTTCTGCGTTTACAGGATGACCTTGTCGCGTAGCTTCTCGGCGGCCTGGTTGAGGGCCTGGATGACCTTCTCCTTGTCGTAGTTCTGGATGCCGTTGGTATCCAGGTACATGGAGAAGCCGGGCAGTTCGTGTTCGACATAGCTGGACTTGGCCCCGAGGTCGCGGCGGAAGTCCACCACCTGGTAGATCTGTACCGGGCGGCTGAAGCCCTTGACCGCGATCTGGCCCTTGTCGCGGCACATGATCACGTCTTTGACCAGCGAGTAGGTCTCGTGGGAGATCAGCACTTCGCCGGCTTCCGAGGAGCTTTCCAGGCGGCTGGCCAGGTTCACTTCGCGGCCGATGATGGTGTAGTCCATGCGCGTGTCGGCACCGAAGTTGCCGACCGTGCAGTAGCCGGTATTGAGGCCCATGCGGATTTCCAGGGGCTTGGTGATGCCCTGGGCCAGCCACTGTTGGCGCAGCACCTTCATGTGTTTGCGCATGGCGATGGCCATCGACACGGCGTTGACCGCGTCCTTCTTGGCGCCCTGGCTGGACGGGTCGCCGAAGAACACCATGACGCTGTCGCCGACGAACTTGTCGATGGTGCCGCCGTACTTGAGGGCGATCTTCGACATTTCCGTGAGGTAGTTGTTGAGCAGGTCGGTCAGCTGCTCGGCTTCCAGCTCCTCGGACAGCTCGGTGAAACCCTTGATGTCGGAGAAGAACACGGTGAGTTTCTTGCGCTGGGTCTCCAGGCGCACGTGCTTCTTGCCGCTGAAGATCATCTGCCAGACCTGCGGCGACAGGTACTTGGCCAGGTTGCGCGCCAGGCGCGCGGCCTTTTCCTGTTCGCGGGTGATTTCGCTGCGCATCAGGGTCAGGCGAATGCCCTGCTCATGCACGAAATAGGCGGTGATGCAGATGTACAGGGTGCTCAGCAGAATGCTGACGATGGCCACCAGGATCGGGGTGGCGGCCTTGACCTCGGGATGCACCAGGGCGGTGGTCAGGGCTATGCCACCGGCCGCTACCAGCAGTGCCAGGCCGACGTAGCGCAGGCCGCCGGCAATCATGGCACTGAAGCTGAGGATCAGCAGGAACATCAGCCCCGGCACCACCGAGAAGCCCATCATGACGGCGGCGATGCCGGCATGGGCGGCATCGAGGAACAGCAGGGTGAGGGTGGTCTGTTCCGGGTAGTCGCGCTTGAAGCGGTTGCCCAGGTGGTAGGCCACATGGGGATAGAGCAGGGCGTAGGGCACCATCCACAGGATGTCGTAGCCGAAGTGCTGATCGTAGGTGCCGGCGGCGATGCTGGCTGCCGTGGCGATATAGGCCAGCACGCGGGAGTAGTACTCGCGCAACAGCGGGGCAGGTTGGGCCTTGACGGCCTCCGGGGTGGCGGACTTCATGAAATGGAGCGATCCCTGATGGTTTTCTGGCGCTTCTTGTCGAGCGCCTGAGGGTCTGCAAGACCTGAGCCAAGGCTATGGCGGGTGAGGGATCATAACCAGCCCCCGGGCGGCGGCCAAGTGTGACCGCCGAATGGCAGGCGCGGGGAGGTGTCAGGCCGGTTGTCGCGGCATGGCCGACTGGTAGATGGACTGCCTGGGCTGGGCGAACACGCGGCGCAGCATGGGTTCGAAGAACTCCAGCGGCAGGGTCTCGCCTTGCGGGTCGAAGGCGGCGGCATCGTAGCGGGCGCAGAATTCGATGGTCTGCTGGTACTGCGGATGCTCCTTGAACTGCTCGCGCAGGTGGCGATCCAGGCCCAGGTGATGGAAGAAGTAGTAGCCCTGGAAGATCGCGTGCTTCTCGATCATCCAGTGGTTCTCCGCGCTGACGAAGGGCTTGAGCATGGCCGCGGCGATGTCGGCATGGTTGTACGAGCCGAGGGTGTCGCCGATATCGTGGAGCAGGGCGCAGACCACGTACTCCTCGTCCTTGCCGTCGCGGTAGGCGCGGGTGGCGGTCTGCAGCGAGTGGGTCAGGCGATCCACCGGGAAACCGCCGAAGTCGCCGTCGAGCAGCTTGAGGTGGCTGAGGATGCGATCCGGCAGGTGCTTGGCGTAGGCGGCGAAGTCCTGGGCAATGATGGCCCAGTCCTCGGCGCTGCCGTCTTCCATATGGGTGAAACGGGCATGAGCGTTCATCAGGCGTCCTCTTGTTGTTGGCGTGGGACTGTTGCGGGAACGATGCGGCGGGCAACGGGCCCGGGTGCTCAGCGCCCGGGCCGGAGGGATGGCAGCTGGTTTAGAAACGGATACGGCCGGTCAGGGCATCCTTCAGCATCACCCAGTCGCCCATCAGGCTGTACAGCGGGTACTGGAAGGTGGCCGGCTTGTTCTTCTCGAAGACGAAGTGGCCGACCCAGGCGAAGCCGTAGCCGGCCAGCGGCAGGGCCAGCAGCCACAGCCATTGCTGGGTGAAGATGGCGTAGGCGAGGATACCCAGTACCAGCGTGCTGCCGACGTAATGCAGGCGGCGGCATACGTCGTTGCTGTGTTCCTGCAGGTAGTAGGGGTAGAACTCGGCAAAGCTCTGATAGCGTTCGGTGGTTTCGGCGCTCATGGCGTACCTCCTGTCATTGTTGACCACAGTTTACGCAGGCTGTCTCCTGCGGCCAGTGACATACAGGGCCAGTTTAGTATCCTCTTGGCGCCAGCCCGTGATTGAACAGCATAAGAATAACGCCATGAGCGAACGCACAACTTCCTCCAGCTGGGCCTCCAGCATCGTCCAGGCCCTGGAGTTGGGGGGCGTCGATTGCCGCAGCCTGTTTTCCCGCCTGGGCATGGACTATGCCGCCCTCGACGACCCCGAGGCGCGCTTCCCGCAGGACAGCATGACCCGCCTGTGGCAACTGGCCGTGGAGGCCTCCGGCAACCCGGCCATCGGCCTCAACATGGCGCGCCTGAGCGTGCGCCCGACGGCCTTCCATGTGGTTGGCTACGCGCTGATGTCCAGCCGCAACCTGCAGGAGGGCTTCAACCGCCTGGTGCGTTACCAGCGCATCATCGCCGAAGGCTCCGACCTGAGCTTCCACCCGACCCTGGATGGCTACGAGCTGGTCTTCGCCATCCACGGCGATCGCCTGCCGCCGGCCCGGCAGAGCACCGAAGCATCGCTGGCGCATACCCTGACCTTTTGCCGCTGGCTGACCGGCAAGCCGATCCGCGCCCGCCAGGTGAGTTTCCAGGGGCCGCCGCCAGAGAATCTGGAGCCTTACCGCGAGGTGTTCCAGGCGCCGCTGCGCTTCAATGCCGAACACTACGGCATGCTCTTCGACCGCGCCGACCTGGATGCGCCGCTGCCTTCGGCCAACGAGGCCTTGGCGCAGTTGCACGACCGCTTCGCCGGCGAGTACCTGGCGCGCTTCTCCGACAGCCGGGTCACCCATCAGGTGCGCCAGGTGCTGTGCCGCCTGCTCCCCCAGGGCGAGCCCAAGCGCGAGGCGGTGGCCCAGGTGCTGCTGCTGTCCGAGCGCACCCTGCAGCGGCGCCTGCAGGAAGAGGGCACCAGCTACCAGCAGCTGCTCGACGACACCCGCCGCGAGCTGGCTGGCCAGTACCTGGCGCAGCCCAATCTGACCCTGCTGGAGGTGGCCTATCTGCTGGGTTTTGCCGACCCCAGCAACTTCTTCCGCGCCTTCCGCCGCTGGTTCGACAGCACCCCGGGCGAGTACCGCGCGCGCCTCTGAGCCTCTGTCGTAGGGTGGACGCAACCTGCGAGGTGAATCATGCGGGTTTCACCCGCCCTACGACAGAGCCGCGAGACGCTCGTAACGGGGTGTCAGTGCCGCCAGAAGGTCGGCATCAATAGCACCAGCACGGTAAGGATCTCCAGGCGCCCCAGCAGCATGCCCAGGGTCAGCAGCCATTTGGCGCTGTCCGGCAGGCTGGAGAAGTTGCCGGCCGGGCCGATGATCGGGCCCATGCCCGGGCCGACGCCGGACACCGTGCTGGCTGCGCCGGACAGCGCGGTGATCCAGTCCAGGCCGCACAGGGTCAGACCCATGGCCAGTGCGGCGATGGTGATGGTGAAGAAGAACGAGAAGGCCAGGATCGAACGCACGATGTCCTCGTCCAGGCGATGGCGGTTGTACTGCTGCTTGATCACCGCGCGTGGGTGCACCAGCTGCATCAGGTTGGCCTTGAGCAGGATGTAGGCGATCTGGAAGCGGAAGATCTTCAGGCCGCCGGCGGTGGAGCCGGAGCAGCCGCCGATAAAGCCCAGGTAGAAGAACAGCATGCTGGCGAAGCCGCCCCACAGGCTGTAGTCGCCGAGGGCGAAGCCGGTGGTGCTCATCACCGAGGTGGTGTTCACCGCCACGTGGCGCACCGCTTCCAGCCAGTGCAGGCGGGTGGTGGCCCAGTACCAGGTGCCGAGCAGCAGCCAGCTGCCGACCAGAATGAACAGGAAGCCGCGCACCTGGGCGTCGCGCAGCAGTGCCCAGTAGTTGCCGCGCAGCACCGAGACATACAGCACGAACGGCAGGCTGCCGAGGATCATCGCCAGCACCGCCACCCAGTGCACCGCCGGCTGCGGCCAGTGCGCCAGGGAGGCGTCGGAGGTGGAGAATCCACCGGTGGAGATCGCCGACATGGCGTGGTTGATCGCATCGAACAGGCTCATGCCGGCTAGCCAGAAGCCCAGGGTGGCCAGCAGGCTGATGCCCAGGTAGGCCACCACCATGTACTTGGCGACCATGTGCGAGCGCGGCATGACCTTCTCCGAGCGATCCGACGACTCGGTCTGGAACAGGCGCATGCCGCCGATGCGCAGCATCGGCAGGATCGCCACGGCCATGGCGATGAAGCCGATACCGCCCAGCCAGTGCAGCAGCGAGCGCCAGATCAGGATGCCCGGCGACATGCTGTCCAGGCCGCTGAAGATGGTGGCGCCGGTGGCGGTGATGCCGGACATGCTCTCGAAGTAGGCATCGGTGAAGCTGGTGTGCAGGCCGAACAGGAAGGGCAGCGCGGCGAAGAACGACACCAGCAGCCAGCTCGACACGGTGAGCATGTACATGTCGCGCGGGCGCAGGTGCACCTGCCGGCCGCGGCCCTGGAGGAACATGCCCAGGCCGCAAATGAAAGTAATCAGGCTCGACCAGAGAAAGGCATTGATCCCCGGTGGCTGCGCATAGATCAGCAGGGTCACTACCGGCACCAGCATGGCGATCGCCAGGGTCAACAGGAAGATGCCGTTGATCAGTGCCAGGGTGCGCAGGGTCGGCAAGGACATGTCGGGCTTCCGTTCGGGCTGAAGAGGTTGCAGCGGCTCAGTGCCGCCAGAACGCCGGGGTAAATAGGACGAGTACGGTGAGAATTTCCAGGCGGCCGAGCAACATGCCCAGGGTCAGTAGCCATTTGGCACCATCAGGCAGGCTGGCGAAGTTGCCGGCGGGGCCGATGATCGGGCCCAGGCCGGGGCCGACGTTGCACACGGCGGTGGCTGCGCCGGTGAGTGCGGTGACCCAGTCCAGACCGAACAGGGTCAGGGCCATGGCAATTACGCCGATGGTGATGGTGAAGAAAAAGGAAAAGGTGATCAGCGAGCGGACGATATCTTCGTCGAGGTTATGGTTGTTGTATTGCTGCTTGATCACCGCGCGTGGGTGCACCAGTTGCTGCAGGTTGGCCTTGAGCAGCACATAGGCGACCTGGAAACGGAAAACCTTCAAGCCGCCCGAGGTGGAGCCAGAGCAGCCACCAATAAAGGTCAGGTAGAAGAACAGCAGCACTGCAAAGCTACCCCAGGTCGTGTAATCGCCCAGTGCGTAACCGGTCGTGGTGACCACGGAAGTGGTGTTGACCGCTACGATGCGCACGGCATCCAGCCAGGTATTGTCCGAGTGAGCCCACAACCAGGTGCCAACCACCAGCCAGCTGAGGATCAGGAAACCGAGCAGGCCACGCACCTGGTGATCCTTGATCAGGGCCTTGCGATGACCACGCAGGGTCGCGACATAGAGGGTAAAGGGCAGGCTGCCAAGCAGCATGAAGACAACCGCGACCCAGTGTACGGCTGGTTGTTGCCAGTGTGCGAGGGATGAGTCGGAAGTGGAAAAGCCACCTGTGGAAATTGAGGCCATCGAGTGGTTGATTGCTTCGAACGGTGTCATGCCGGCGACCCAGAAGGCCAGAAAGCCCAGCAGTGTCAGTAGTACATAGACATACAGGATGTACTTGGCTGCCATGTGCGAGCGCGGCATGACCTTCTCGCTCCAGTCCGAGGACTCGGTCTGGAACAGGCGCATGCCACCGACCCGCAGCAGCGGCAGGATGGCCACCGCCATGCCGATGAAGCCGATACCACCCAGCCAGTGCAGCATCGAGCGCCAGATCAGGATGCCCGGCGACATATTGTCCAGCCCGGTCAGCACGGTGGAGCCGGTGGTGGTGATACCGGACATGGTCTCGAAGAAGGCGTCGGTGTAGCTGATATGGGCGATCAGCACCATCGGCAGGGCGGCGAAGCCACACACCACCACCCAGCTGGCGGTGGTCAGCAGGTACATGTCGCGCGGGCGCAGGTGCATGTGCTGCGGGCGGCCGCGAATCAGCAGGAGCAGGCCGGCGACGAAAGTGATCAGGCTCGACCAGAGAAAGGCGTTGAGATCATCGGTGCGTTCGAAGCTGAGCAGGGTCAGCATCGGGATGACCATGCTGACCGCCAGGGTAATGAGGAAGATTCCGAGAATGAAGCCGATGACGCGCAAGGTCGGCGAGGCCATGAACAAGGCTCTGATTGTAGGCAGGTGGGCATTCTAGCCTGCCCGCCAGGCGGCCTGTAAATCTGCGTCTGGGGGCTTCACAGCGGCATGCCGATTCATAGAATAACCACCCCATCGCCGGCCCGCTCCGGTTTGCAGAAGTCCTAGCGTCATGTCCGAAAACAGTCCTTGCCTGAGTTGTGGCGCCTGTTGCGCGCATTTCCGGGTGTCGTTCTACTGGGGGGAGTGTCAGTCTGCCGGTGGCAGCGTGCCCGATCAGCTGGTCGAGCAGGTCAACAGCCACCGTGTGGCCATGCTCGGCACCGCCAGCAAGCCGGTGCGTTGCGTCGGTTTGCAGGGCGAAGTCGGCTGCGCAGTCAGCTGCAGCCTGTACGAGCAGCGCTCCAGTACCTGCCGCGAGTTCAGCGCCAGCTGGGAAGATGGCGCGGCCAACCCCAATTGCGATGCCGCCCGTGCCGCTTACGGCCTGCCGGCGCTGGTGCCGGTGGCAGACGCGGAGTGCTGCGCGTAATCGGCTAGAATGCCGAGCTGTTTCCCCGGGAGAAGCCCATGCAAGCGCTCGATCTGTTGCTCAACCGTGTTTCCGTGGGCCGTCTGCTCGAACCGGCGCCCGATGCCGCCCAGCGCGAGCTGCTGTTCCGCGCCGCCCTGCGTGCGCCGGATCATGGCCAGCTGCGCCCCTGGCGCTTCCTCACCGTGGAAGGCGAGGCCCGTGTGCGCCTCGGTGAGCTGTTCGCCGCGGCTTTGGCCGCCGGCAATCCCGAGGTCAAGCCGGAGGCGCTGGACAAGGCCCGCGCCATGCCGCTGCGCGCACCGCTGCTGGTGGTGGTGATCGCCCGTCTCAGCGATCACCCCAAGGTGCCGCAGCAGGAGCAACTGCTGGCGGCTGGCAGCGCCGCCCATGGCATCCTGCTGGCGGCCCATGCCCAGGGCCTCGGCGCCATGTGGCGCACCGGCGAGCTGAGCTACCACCCGCAGGTGATGGCCGGGCTGGGCCTGAGCGCCAGCGAGCGCATCGTCGGTTTCCTTTATCTCGGTAGCGTGGAAGGCGAGCGGCGTGTGCCGCAGGCGCTGGAGCCGGCCGATTTCGTGGCGGCCTGGCAGGGCTGATCGGCCCGCCTGGCAAGGATTTACAGCGCAGCGCCGTTCAGTGGCAGCTCGAGGGTGGCGACGAAGCCGCCCTGCGGGTGATTGTCCAGCAGCAGGCGCCCGCCATGGCGCTCCGCCGCCTTGCGCGCGATGGCCAGGCCCAGGCCGTGTCCGGCGGCGGCCTGGTCGGGGGCGCGGAAGAACGGCTCTCCCAGTTTCTCCAGCAGCTCCGGGGCGACCCCTGGGCCGTGGTCGCGCACGCTGATCAGCAACTGCTGACCCTGGCTGTGCAGGCGCAGCTCGATGGGCTGGCCGGCAGGGTTGAAGCGCATGGCGTTGCGCAGCAGGTTGTCCAGGGCGCGGCCGAGCATGGCCGGCCAGCCCTGCAGCTCCAGGGTGGGCTGGCGCTCGACCAGCAGGGCCTGCTCGGGAGCGCTGAGGCGGGCATCGGCCTGCAGCTCGTCGAGCAGGCGGTCGAAGTCGATGGCCTGGGCCGCGCCCGGATCGGCGTCCAGGCGGGCGAGGGCGAGAATCTCGCTGATCAGATCTTCCAGGCGGTCGCATTCGCGGGTCAGGCGCTGCCACAACTGTTCGCGCGCTGCCGGCTCGGCCCGTTCGGCCAGGGCCAGGGCGATGCGCAGGCGCGCCAGCGGTGAGCGCAGCTCGTGGGACACGTCGCGCAGCAGCTGGCGCTGGCTGCCGATCAGCCCCTGCAGACGTGCGCCCATGCGGTTGAAGTCGCGCGCCAGCACGCCGAACTCGTCGCCGCGAGCGGCCAGGCGGGCCAGGCTGTTCTGCTGGTAGGCGGTCTGCCCGAGGTCGTGCACGGCACCGCGCAGGCGGCCGAGCGGGCGGGTGATGGAGAGGGTCAGCAGCAGGCTCAGGGCGGTCAGCACCACCAGGGCGATGCCCAGGGCGCTGAGCGGCCAGAACAGGCTGTCGCGGTGCCAGGCACCCAGCTCCGGGTGCGGGATGCGGAAGATGAACAGGTAGGTCTGGCCGTTGTGCGGATTGGTGTATTCGCGGGTCAGGCGCCGCCAGGGCAGCGGTCGGTCATCGCCACGGCGGGCCTCGAAGGCGGCGGCGCGCGGCGGGAAGGTGCCGTACACCAGCGGCTGGCCATCGCTGTCGAGTACCTGGGTGTCGACGTGCCAGCGCTGCTTGTGCTGCTCCAGCAGCCCCTGCGCCGCCTCGGCGCCACGGGTGGCGTAGAGCTGGCTCCACTGCTGCGGCAGGTCTTTCACCGCCGGGTGGTGGCCGAGAATCCAGGCGTCCTGGTTCAGCGCATGGCCGAGCAGCATGGACAGACCGGCAACCAGGGCGATGGCCAGCCAGAAGCTGGCGAAGATGCGCCAGAACAGTGAACGCATGGGTTGCTCCTTACAGAAAACAGCAGGCCCGGTCTGCACGTGGCAGGCCGGGCCGTGGTCAGGCTAATGCGCGGGGATCATTGCTTCTTGCTGTCGCGCTCGGCCTTCCAGGCTTCGAACTCTTCACGCTCGGCACGCTGCTTTTCCCGCTCCTGTTTGTGCTGGTCGAACAGCTTCTGCTGCTCTGGCGTGAGGATGGCACGGATGGCCTTGTCATGTTCCTGGCGGGCCGTCTCCAGCTCTTTCTTCATTGCCTGCTTGTCGGCTTCCGGCAGCTTGTCCAGGTACTTGCGGGTGATCTCGCGCGGGTTGTCCTTGCGCTCGTGCATCAGCTTGGCGAACTGCTCGCGCTGTTCCGGGGTCAGGTTGAGATCCTTGAACATATCCATGCCCGGGCCACGGTGTTCGCCGTGGGCGGCCATGCCGCAGTCAGGGGCCGGGCCGCGCGGGCCTTCCGCCGGACTGGCCATGGCCAGGGTCGGCAGGGCGGCGGCGAGCAGCAGGGCGGTAAGGGTCTTGCGCATGGTGTGTCTCCTTGTCTCGATTCCGGCGGGTTACCGGATGAGCACAGTCTAGGGAGGCCAAGGTCAAGCGCGGTCAGGGCAGGGTAAAGCCAGGGTAAAGAGCGGTATCGACAGCCTGACTCAGGGGTTGTAGTAGTAGCCGCGGCTGCGCAGGGCGATGATCCGCGGACGGCCGTCGGCGTGCGGGCCGAGCTTCTTGCGCAGGTTGCTGACGTGCATGTCCAGGCTGCGGTCGTACAGGGTCAGCTTGCGGCCCAGGGCCAGCTGGGCCAGGGCCTGCTTGTCCAGCGGCTCGCCCGGTTGCTGCAGGAGGGCTTCGAGGATGCGGCTTTCCGAGAGGGTCAGGCTGATCTCGTGTTCGCCCAGACTGGCCACGCCGCGTACCTGGCTGAAGCTCAGGTCACCCAGTTCCAGGCGGGTGGCGCTGGCCACCGGCTGGCTGCGGCGCAGTACGGCGCGCAGGCGGGCGGTGAGTTCGCGTGGGTCGCAGGGTTTGGCCAGGTAGTCGTCGGCGCCCAGTTCCAGGCCGAGGATGCGATCCAGCGGTTCGCCGCGGGCGGAGAGCATCAGTACCGGCAGCTCGGCGTGTTCGCTGCGCAGCTGCTTGAGCAGCTCCAGGCCGCTGCCGTCGGGCAGCATCACGTCGAGAATGACCGCCGCCGGATTGTGCTGGGCCAGGCTGCTGCGAGCGCTACCGGCGTCATGGCAGGCGTGCACCTGGAAACCTTCCTGCTGCAGCCAGCTGCCCAGCAGTTCGCAGAGTTCGCGGTCGTCGTCGATCAGCAGCAGTTCGGTCATGGCTCAGGCACGTGGTGGAAGACGGTGACTCAGACCCATTCGCTGCGGCGCTTGTTCCGTCGTCCGGCGCTCAGGCGGCCGATGACGAAAGCCAGCAAGGTGGAGCCGCCGCCGATGGTGTACCACAGCTGTTGCTCGCTGAGCAGGCGCGGCGGTTGCTGGGCCTGGGCCTGCTTGAGCTGCAGCTTGAGGCGCTGGTTGTCCTGGCGCAGGCGGTTGAGCTGGGCGTTGTTCTGCTCGCTGCTGTTGGCCAGCAGTTCGCTGCGCTGGCGTTCGCTGTCGGCCAGCTGTTGCTGCAGCTCGGCGAGCTTGTCGTTGTGGCTGGGACTGGTTACGGCCGGGCTGGGGGTGGGCAGCGCGAGAGTGGTTTCCTCGGCTGCGGCCCAGGGGGCGAACAGCAGACTGGCGAGCAACAGCGACAGCGGGCCTTGGCGCATGGGGAACTCCGGTTTCCGATTTTTGTTATTGGGCGTTAGGCGGTCAGGGCAGAACCCGTTTGAAGGGTTTGACCGTGACACTGGCATAGACGCCAGCGGCACGGTAGGGGTCGGCATCGGCCCAGCTCTGGGCGGCGCTGAGGGAGTCGAACTCGGCGACGATCAGGCTGCCGGTGAAGCCGGCCGTGCCCGGGTCGTTGCTGTCCACGGCCGGGTGCGGGCCGGCCAGTACCAGGCGGCCTTCGTTCTTCAGTTGTTCCAGGCGGGCCAGGTGGGCCGGGCGGCTGGCCAGGCGCTTGTCCAGGGAGCCTTCGGCGTCGCTGGCGATGATGGCGTAGAGCATGTCAGTCCTTGCTGTCTTGGGTTTCGCCGTCATGCATGTGACGGGCCAGGTAGACGCCCTGGGCGACCAGGAAGAGTACCGTCATGCCGAGGCTGCCGAATACCTTGAAGTCGACCCAGAACTCTTGAAAGGTGAAGGCCACGAACAGGTTGGCGCTGCCGCTGAAGATGAAGAAGGCCACCCAGGCCAGGTTCAGGCGCGTCCAGATCGCCTGCGGCAGCTGCACGGCGTGGCCGAGCATGCGCTGGATCAGCAGCTTGTCACCAATGAAGTGGCTGCCGAGGAAGCCCAGGGCGAATAGCCAGTTAACCACCGGTGCCTTCCACTTGAGGAAGGTCTCGCTATGGAAGGCCAGGGTCATGCCGCCAAATACCAGACAGGCGGCGAGGGTCAGCCACTGGCCCTTTTCCAGCTTGCGCTGCAGCACCAGAAGAGTGCCGTAGACCAGCACGGAGGCCAGTATCAGCACGGCTGTGGCGCTGAAGATGCCGCCCAGCTCGACGCTGTGGCCGGCCAGTTCGACGGTGCGCGGATCGAGTTTGTAGACGATGAAGAACAGGATAAGCGGGATGAAGTCGATGAATTGTTTCACGGCGGCAGCCAGAAGCGGGATGTGGCGGCATAATAACAAACATCATTCCCAGCGAAAGCGGCCCCATGAAGGTTGATCTGCACTGCCACAGCACTGCCTCCGACGGCGTCCTGGCCCCCGCCGCGGTGGTCGCGCGCGCCCATGAACGGGGCGTCGAGCTGCTGGCGCTGACCGACCACGACACCCTCGAGGGGCTGGACGAAGCCCGCCAGGCTGCCGAGCAGCTGGGCGTGCGCCTGGTCAATGGCATCGAACTGTCCTGCACCTGGGGTGGGGCGACCATCCATGTGCTGGGGTACGCCTTCGCCAGCGAGGCGCCGGCGCTGGGCAAGGCGATTGTCGACCTGCACCAGGGCCGCTGGCTGCGCGCCGAGGAAATCGCCCGGCGCCTGGAGGCCAAGGGCATGCCCGGCGCGCTGGATGGCGCACGCGCCGTGCAGCAGGCGCTGGGCGATAGCGGCAACGCGCCGGCGCGGCCGCACTTCGCCGAGTTCCTGGTACGTGCCGGGCATGTGCGCGACCACGCCGAGGCGTTCCGCAAGTGGCTCGGCTCGGGCAAGCTGGGCGACGTCAAGCAGCACTGGCCAAGCCTGGAACAGGCGGTCGGCACCCTCGGCGATGCCGGAGCCTGGATCAGCCTGGCCCATCCCTGGCAGTACGATTTCACCCGCAGCAAGCGCCGCCGCCTGGTGGCCGACTTCATTGCCGCCGGTGGTCATGCCCTGGAAGTGGTCAATGGCCTGCAACCGGCCGAGCAGGTCGGCGGGCTGGCCATCCTGGCCCGCGAATTCGGCATGCTGGCCAGCGTGGGCAGTGATTTCCATGCCCCCGGCGACTGGTCCGAGCTGGGGATGTACCGGCCGCTGCCGGACGACTTGCCAGCGCTGTGGGAGCGCTTCGACCATGCACGCGCTGCTGCCATCTGAACAGGGAGAGGTCATGAGCCAGTTCTTCCAGGTGCACCCGGAGAATCCGCAGGCGCGCCTGATCAAGCAGGCGGTGGAAATCGTCCGGGGCGGCGGGGTGATCGTCTACCCGACCGATTCCTCCTATGCCATCGGCTGCCTGATCGGCGACAAGGGCGCGGTGGAGCGTATCCGCCGCCTGCGCCAGCTTGATGACAAGCACAATTTCACCCTGGTGTGCAGCGACCTGTCGCAGATCGGCCTGTTCGCCAAGGTCGACACCACCGCCTTTCGCCTGCTCAAGGCGCACACCCCGGGGCCCTACACCTTTATTCTCAATGCCACCCGCGAAGTGCCGCGCATGCTCCTGCATCCCAAGCGCCGCACCATCGGCCTGCGCGTGCCGAGCCACCCGATCGCCCTGGCCCTGGCCGAGCAACTGGGCGAGCCGCTGATGAGCGTGAGCCTGATCCTGCCGGGCGACGAGCTGCCGATGAGCGATCCCTACGAGATGCGCCAGGTGCTTGAACACCATGTCGACCTGATCATCGACGGCGGCTATGGCGGCCTGGAGGCTTCCACCGTGGTCAACCTGGCCGATGGCGAGCCCGAGGTGTTCCGCGTCGGCTGTGGCGACCCCAGCCCGTTCGAGGCCGGCACAGCGTGAGCGCAACCGCCGAACATCCCGCAGCCGTGGCGCCCGACGCCGAGCCCGGTACCCAGCAGGAACTGCCGTTCGCCCTGGTCTACGGCCAGGCGGTCACCGAGCTGCCGCTGGATCTGTATATCCCGCCGGATGCCTTGGAAGTCTTCCTCGAAGCCTTCGAGGGGCCGCTCGACCTGCTGCTGTACCTGATCCGCAAGCAGAACATCGACATCCTCGACATTCCGGTGGCGGAAATCACCAAGCAGTACATGGGCTATGTCGAGCTGATGAAGTCGGTGCGCCTGGAGCTGGCTGCCGAGTACCTGGTGATGGCCGCCATGCTCGCCGAGATCAAGTCGCGCATGCTGCTGCCGCGCTCGGCCGATGCCGAGGACGAGGAAGACGACCCGCGTGCCGAGCTGATCCGCCGCCTGCAGGAATACGAGCGCTACAAGGCCGCTGCCGAAGGCCTGGACGAGCTGCCGCGGGTGGGGCGCGACCTCACCGTGCCGCGCCTGGATGCACCGGAGGCGCGAGCGCGCAAACTGCTGCCGCAGGTCAGCCTGGAGGAGCTGCTGCTGTCCATGGCCGAGGTGCTGCGCCGTGCCGACATGTTCGAGAGCCACCAGGTGACGCGTGAGGCGCTGTCCACCCGCGAACGCATGAGCGAAGTGCTGGAGCGCCTCAAAGGTGGCGCCTTCGTGCCGTTCGTCACGCTGTTCGCCACGGAGGAAGGGCGTCTTGGTGTGGTGGTGACCTTCATGGCGGTGCTGGAACTGATCAAGGAACAACTGGTGGAACTGGTGCAGAATGAGCCCTTTGCCCCCATCCATGTGCGTGCCCGAGCCGAATAGATGAACCTGTCCGACCCGAAAGAACTGGCCACCCTGCTCGAAGCCTTCCTCTTGGCTTCCGGCAAGCCGCAGTCGCTGGAACGCATCAGCGAGCTATTCGACGAGGCCGAGCGCCCGGAGCTGGCGACCATTCGCGAGGCGCTCGGCATCCTGGCTGAGTCCTGCCAGGGGCGCGCCTGCGAGCTCAAGGAGGTGGCCTCTGGCTACCGCCTGCAGGTGCGTGAGCAGTTCGCTCCCTGGGTCGGTCGGCTCTGGGAGGAGCGCCCGCAGCGCTACTCGCGGGCCATGCTGGAGACCCTGGCACTGATCGCCTACCGGCAGCCGATCACCCGTGGCGAGATCGAGGATATCCGTGGCGTGGCGGTCAATAGCCAGATCATCAAGACCCTGCAGGAGCGCGAGTGGATTCGCGTGGTCGGCTACCGCGACGTACCGGGCAAGCCGGCCATGCTGGCCACCACCCGGCAGTTTCTCGACCACTTCAACCTGAGCAACCTCGACGAGCTGCCGACCCTGGCCGAACTCCGCGAACTGGAGCCCGAGCCGCTGCTGGCGCTGGACGACGACCTGCCGGTGCCGGCCGAGCTGCAGGCGCGGGCCGATGCCGAAGGCGCCGAACCCGCTGCCGAGCCGCGCGACGAAACCAGTTTCCGCAGCCTGCTGGCCGAACTGGACTCGATGGAGCAGGGCCTGAAGACCGACTTCAGCGACCTGCCGCAGGATGCCGAAGAGCCGGAGCCGCTGGCCGATGCCGCGGAATCGCTGGATGAGGCGCCGCTCGGTCACGACTAAGGCTGGGCAATGGCTTGCCGCCAGCCGCTGGTCAGCCTGGTTGCCTGCCGGTTGGCGGTAAACGGCGGCGTTGGTCTTGGCCGTCTATAGTCTGCCCGTGCGTCCTGGCGGTGATCCGCGTATGATGCGCGACCCTTTCGGCGCCTAGCGCCACATTCACCAGACACACCGGGAGGTGCCCAGCATGAGTGAAATCGATCCCAGCATCGAACCTGTCCGCCCCAGCGGCGAAAAACTGCAGAAAGTCCTGGCCCGTGCGGGGCAGGGCTCGCGTCGCGATATCGAACAATGGATCAAGGACGGTCGGGTCAAGGTCAATGGCGTTGTTGCCACCTTGGGCGCGCGCGTCGACCAGCGCGATGCCATCAGCGTCGACGGTCAGCTGCTGCGCCGCGAGGAAGTGGCGCAGGTCGTGCGCCGCGTGCTGATCTACAACAAGCCGGAAGGCGAGATCTGCACCCGTGACGACCCGGAAGGCCGGCCGACCGTGTTCGACCGCCTGCCGCGCCCGCGCGAGGGACGCTGGATCAACATCGGCCGCCTCGACATCAACACCACCGGCCTGCTGCTGTTCACCACTGACGGCGAGCTGGCCAACCGCCTGATGCACCCGTCCTTCGAGATGGATCGCGAGTACGCGGTACGCGTGCGCGGCGAAGTCACCGACGAGATGATCGAGCAGCTGAAGGCCGGCGTGATGCTGGAAGACGGCCCGGCCAAGTTCACCGACATCAAGGAAGCGCCGCGCGGCGACGGCTTCAACCACTGGTACCACTGCGTGGTGATGGAAGGTCGCAACCGCGAGGTGCGCCGTCTGTGGGAGTCCCAGGGCCTGGTGGTCAGCCGCCTGAAGCGGGTGCGCTTCGGCCCGGTGTTCATGACCTCCGACCTGCCGATGGGACGCTGGCGCGAGATGTCCCAGCGCGAAGTTGACATCCTCAGCGAGGAATGCGGCCTGGCGCCGATGGCCCTGCCGGCGATGAAAGAGAAGGTGCGCGACAAGCTCGACCGCCTGCAGCGCAAGTCGGCCAAGCCGCTGGCCCGTGGCGAGCGTCCCAAGCGCGTGCTGCGTCCGGCCGACGAGGCGGGCGGCGAGCGTCCGGCGCGGGCCCCGCGTGACGCCGGTGGCGAGCGTCCGGTGCGCAGCCCGCGCAAGGACAGTGGCGAGCGCCGTGACAGCGGCCGTGGCACGCCAGTGGCCGAGCGTCCGGCGGATGGCAAGAAGCGCACGCCGCGTCCGGCGGTAGAGCTGGCTGATCGTCCGGCGCGCAAGCCACGTCCGGCGGCGCCTGGCGGCAACAAGCGGCCGCCGAGTGGCGAGGGTCAGCGTCCCGGCTTCGGCCGCAAGCGCTGAATCTGCGGCAATAAAAAGGGGCTCCTAGGAGCCCCTTTTTATTGCTGACCTATTGTTCAGCCGGCCATGGACAGGCGATTGCGCCCCTCGCGCTTGGACACGTAGAGGGCGTTGTCGGCGCGCCGTTGCAGGCTGTCCACCGACTCGCCGGCCAGCAGGGTGGCGCAGCCGAGGCTGATCGACAGTTCGATGGCGCGGTTGTCCACCAGGTGCTGCAGGCCGAGCACAGCCAGGCGCAGGCGCTCGCCGACCATCTGCGCGGCTTCGCGGCTGGTGTTGGACAGCAGGATGAGGAACTCCTCGCCGCCGTAGCGGAACACCATGTCGATGTTGCGCAGGCTGTTCTTCACGACGTCGGCCATGGCCTTGAGCACTTCGTCGCCGGTGGTGTGGCCGTACTGGTCGTTGATCTGCTTGAAGTGGTCGATATCCAGCATCAGTACCGACAGCGGCTGCAGATTGCGCCGGGCCAGTTCCACTTCGCGTTGCAGGGCCTGGTTCATGGCGACGCGGTTGCCGGTATCGGTCAGCGGGTCGCGCAGGGCGCTCTGCAGGGCAGCGCGGTAGAGCAGGGCGTTGCGCAGCGGGAACAGCAGGCTGGCCAGCAGCGATTCCAGCTGGCCGAGTTCGTCGTCGCTGAAGCGCTGGTTGCGGCGGAAGATCAGCTCGCCGAGGTACTCGCCTTCATGGCTCAGGCGGTAGCCGGCCGAGTGGCTGGCGCGTTCGCCGAGTTCCAGGCGCATATCACTGGCGCTCAGCTGGTAGCTCAGGGCGCTCAGCGGAACCAGGCGCTGCACTTCACGGAAAAACAGATCGAGGATGCGGTCGACTTCCAGCGAGGTCTGCAGCTGTAGGCTGAGCTGCTGACGCAGTTGGGCCAGACTGACCGGTTTGAGCGGCTGGCGGTTGCGGCTGGCGTAGCCCAGGCGCTGCAGCTTGGCGGCATCGAAATCGATAGTGTTGGACTGATTGTGTGGAACCATGGAGCTCAACCTCTGGCGCTATGCGCTGTGACGAGGGAGGTAGAGCGAATTCTGTGCCAGTTTGTATAAAGCCTTTTAAATCAATTGGTTGTATTGATTTTTAGGGCTTGAGAGGCAAGTTTTTGCCGGTTCCTTGGCGGTGATGGTGGCAATGTGATGCCGTTCGCACTGGGCGGCCGCCGGAAAACCGGCGGTTGCCCAGTGACCGGCCTTCACTGGGCGTCGAAGGCCTGGCCGTTGCGGCCCTTGCTGTCCGGGCCCATCAGGTACAGATAGACCGGCATGATGGCGGCGGGCTCCGGGTTGTTCGCCGGATTCTCGCCGGGGTAGGCCTGGGCGCGCATGTCGGTGCGGGTGGCGCCGGGGTTGACGCTGTTGGCGCGCACGTTGCTGACGCCTTCGACTTCGTCGGCCAGGGTCTGCATCAGGCCCTCGGTGGCGAATTTGGACACCCCGTAGGCGCCCCAGTAGGCGCGGCCCTTGCGGCCGACGCTGCTGGAGGTGAATACCACCGAGGCGTCATCGGACAGCTTGAGCAGCGGCAGCAGGGTGCTGGTGAGCATGAACATGGCGTTGACGTTGACCTGCATGACGCGCATGAAGTTGTCGCCGGACAGCTGCTCCAGCGGGGTGCGCGGGCCGATGATCGAGGCGTTGTGCAGCAGGCCGTCGAGCTTGCCGAACTCGCTTTCGAGCATGGCGGCCAGTTCGTCGTACTGGTGCGGCAGGGCGGTTTCCAGGTTGAACGGGATCACTGCGGCCTGCGGGTGGCCGGCAGCCTCGATCTCGTCATACACCTGGCTCAGGCTGGCTTCGGTCTTGCCCAGCAGCAGCACGGTGGCGCCGTGAGCGGCATAGGCCTTGGCGGCGGCGGCGCCGATGCCGCGGCCGGCGCCGGTGACCAGGATCACTCGGCCTTGCAGCAGGTCGGGGCGGGCGGTGTAGTCGAACATGGCGAAATCTCTTTGTTGCGGAATCGGATCAGCAGCTGCACAGGGCGCGGTCGAGCACGCCGCGCAGCTCCAGGGGATGGTTCACCACCACGTCGGCGCCCCAGTGGCGCGGGTTGTCGTCGGGGTGGATGTAGCCGTAGGTGACCGCTGCGGTCTTGCAGCCGGCGGCGCGGCCGGCCTCGATATCACGGGCATCGTCGCCGACGAACAGCACTTCGCCCGGTTCGACGCCGATCTGCTGGCAGGCCAGCAGAAGCATCTCCGGATCCGGCTTGCTGCGGCTGACGTGGTCGGGGCAGACCAGCACGGCCGAGCGTTCGGCCAGGCCGAGCTGCTGCATGATCGGTGCGGCAAAGCGTTCCGGCTTGTTGGTGGCCACGCCCCAGATCAGCTTGGCCTGCTCGATGTCGGCGAGCAGTTCGGCCATGCCCTCGAACGGCCGGCTGAGCACTGCACAGTGCTGCTGGTAGCGCTCGAGGAACTCCAGGCGCAGGGCCTCGAAGCCTTCGGCTTCGCTATCCATGGCGAAGGTGGCAGCAACCATGGCGCGGGCGCCGCCGGAAATCTGGTCGCGGATCTGCTTGTCCAGCACCGCCGGCATGCCGCGGTCGGCGAGCATGGCCTGGCACACGGCGATGAAGTCCGGCGCGGTGTCCAGCAGGGTGCCGTCCATGTCGAAGAGTACTGCTCGCAAACGCATGCGCCTTACTCCTCGCGCAGGGTCTGGATCATGTAGTTGACGTCCACGTCCGCGGCCAGCTTGTAGTGCTTGGTCAGCGGGTTGTAGGTCAGGCCGATGATGTCCTTGACGGTCAGGCCGGCGGCACGGCTCCAGGCGCCCAGTTCGGAAGGACGGATGAATTTCTTGAAATCGTGGGTGCCGCGCGGCAGCAGGCGCATCACGTACTCGGCGCCGACGATGGCGAACAGGTAGGCCTTGGGATTGCGGTTGATGGTGGAGAAGAACACCTGGCCGCCGGGCTTGACCATGCGGTAGCAGGCGCGGATCACCGAGGACGGGTCGGGCACGTGCTCGAGCATTTCCAGGCAGGTGACCACGTCGAACTGGCCGGGCATTTCCTCGGCCAGGGCCTCGGCGGTGATCTGCCGGTATTCGACGTTCACCCCGGACTCCAGCTGGTGCAGCTGGGCTACCGCCAGCGGCGCTTCGCCCATGTCGATGCCGGTCACGGTGGCGCCGCGCTGGGCCATGGCTTCGCTGAGGATGCCGCCGCCGCAGCCGACGTCGAGCACCTTCTTGCCGGCCAGGCCGACGCGTTCGTCGATCCAGTTGACCCGCAGCGGGTTGATGTCGTGCAGCGGCTTGAACTCGCTCTCGCGATCCCACCAGCGGTGGGCGAGGGCTTCGAATTTGGCGATTTCGGCGTGGTCGACGTTACTCATGGGGGCATTCCTTCAAAGCGATTCGGTGGCACTGCCAGTCTTGCTGGCGATGCGCGCGCCCCAGGCACGCGCAGTGGCGATGATGTGGCCTTCGTCCAGGCGCGTCAGGCGGCCCTGGTCGAGCAGTTGCTTGCCGCCGACCCACAGGTGCTGCACGCAGCTGCGACTGCCGGCGTAGATCAGTTGCGAAACCGGGTCGTAGACCGGTTGCTGGGCCAGGCCGGAGAGGTCGAAGGCGACCAGGTCGGCCAGCTTGCCCAGCTCCAGCGAGCCGGTGTCAGCATCCAGGCCGAGGGCGCGGGCGCCGTTGAGGGTGGCCATGCGCAGGGCGCTGTGGGCATCCAGGGCGGTGGCGCTGCCGGCCACGGCCTTGGCCAGCAGGGCGGCGGTACGGGTTTCGCCAAGCAGGTCGAGGTCGTTGTTGCTGGCCGCGCCGTCGGTGCCGATGGCGACGTTGACGCCGGCCTGCCAGAGCTTCTCCACCGGGCAGAAACCGCTGGCCAGCTTGAGGTTGGACTCCGGGCAGTGGATTACGCTGCTGTTGCTTTCTACCAGCAGGGCCACGTCCGCGTCGCTGATCTGGGTCATGTGCACGGCCTGGAAGCGCGGGCCGAGCAGGCCCAGGTTGGCCAGCCGCTGCAGCGGGCGCATGCCGTGCTGTTCCAGACTCTGCTGCACTTCGAAGGCGGTCTCATGCACGTGCATATGAATGCCGGCATCCAGTTCCTCGGCGAGCATGCGCACGTTTTCCAGCTTGTCGTCGCTGACCGAGTAGGGCGCATGCGGGCCGAAGGCGACCTTGATCCGCGGGTGTTGCTTGAGGTCGTCGAACAGGCGCAGGCCCTTGCGCAGGGCTTCTTCGGCATCGCGCGCGCCGGGCGTGGGGAAATCCAGCACCGGAATGGTCAGCTGGGCGCGGATGCCGCTGGCGTGCACCAGTTCGCTGGCCACTTCCGGGAAGAAGTACATGTCGGAGAAGCAGCTGATGCCGCCCTTGAGTTGCTCGGCGATGGCCAGCTCGGTGCCGGCGCGGACGAAGGCTTCGTCGACCCACTTGGCCTCGGCCGGCCAGATGTGCTCCTGCAACCAGCTCATCAGTGGCAGGTCGTCGGCCAGGCCGCGGAACAGGGTCATCGCCGCATGGCCGTGGGCATTGACCAGGCCGGGGGTGAGGACGCAGTCTGGCAGCTCGCGTATTTCAGTAGCCGGATGGCGCAGGGCCTCGGCGCGCGGTGCGATCAGGACAATGCGCCCGTCGCGGATGCCCAGCCCGTGCTCGCGCAGAACCACGCCGGCAGGCTCGACCGGCACCAGCCAGGTGGGCAGCAGCAGCAGGTCGAGCGGGGCGCTGGGGTTGGGCATGGCGAGCCATCCTCGGGTATTTTGGCAGTGGCGCAGTATACCCGAGCACCTGAATGCTCGGCTCGCTATAATCCGCGGCTTTTCGTTTCTGCAGGTGGGGTGTGTCATGCGCGAGCAATTGCTGGCGGCTGAGAAGGTGAAAGCCATTGAATGGCGGGATGGCACGTTGTACCTGCTCGACCAGCGCCTGCTGCCGCAGCAGGAAGTGTGGCTGGCCTACGACAGTGCGGCCGAAGTGGCCGACGCCATCCGTGACATGGTGGTGCGCGGCGCGCCGGCCATTGGCATCGCTGCCGCCTACGGCCTGGTGCTGGGCGTGCGGGCGCGTCTGGCCGAAGGTGATGCCGACTGGCAGGTGGCGCTGGAAGAGGACTTCACCGTGCTGGGGGAGTCGCGGCCGACCGCGGTCAACCTGTTCTGGGCTTTGGAGCGCATGCGCGAGCGTCTGCAGCGCCTGAAGGCCGGTGATGACGCCCTGGCCCTGCTGGAGGCCGAGGCGATCGGCATCCACCAGAGCGATCGCGAGGCCAACCTGACCATGGCCCAGCTCGGCATGGAGCTGATCCGTCGTCATCAGGGCAATCCGCAGAACATCCTCACTCACTGCAATACCGGCGCCCTGGCCACCGGCGGCTTCGGCACCGCGCTGGGGGTGATCCGCGCCGCCTATCTCGAGGGGCTGGTCGAGCGGGTCTACGCCGACGAGACCCGGCCCTGGCTGCAGGGCTCGCGCCTGACCGCTTGGGAGCTGCTGGGCGAAGGCGTGCCGGTGACCCTGAATGCCGACTCCGCTGCCGCGCACCTGATGAAGACCCGTGGCATCACCTGGGTCATAGTCGGTGCCGACCGCATCACCGCCAATGGCGATGTGGCCAACAAGATCGGTACCTATCAGCTGGCGGTCAATGCCATGCACCACGGCGTGCGCTTCATGGTGGTGGCGCCCAGTTCGACCATCGACATGGGCTTGGAGAGCGGTGACGACATTCCCATCGAAGAGCGTGACGGGCGCGAGCTGCTGGAAGTGGGTGGGCGTCGCGTCGCCGCCGATGTCGAGGCCTTCAATCCGGTGTTCGATGTCACTCCGGCTGACCTGATCGACGCCATCGTCACCGAAAAAGGCATAGTCGAGCGGCCGGATGCAGCGAAAATGGCGCAACTCATGTGCCGCAAGCGCCTGCATTGAGCCCGGCTGCGGGCTGCCCGGCGGGGTAGGTCTGCACGGGTGACTGTGGTAAGCTCCGGCAGTTCTCAGGCGGCCTCGCGAAGGCCGCTTAAATAGCGCGAATTGTTTGCTTAACTCGTTGATTTGTCGTGAGTCGCTACTCCAGTGAGTGGCTGCGACGGACTCCAGTCTTGCCCAGGAAGGGTATGACGGGGTTTCACCAGAATAAGGAACCAGGCTTCTCATGGGCGAACTGGCCAAAGAAATCCTCCCGGTCAATATCGAAGACGAGCTGAAACAGTCCTACCTCGACTACGCGATGAGCGTGATCGTCGGGCGTGCCCTGCCGGATGCGCGCGATGGTCTGAAGCCGGTGCACCGTCGCGTGCTCTACGCCATGAGCGAGCTGGGCAACGACTGGAACAAGGCCTACAAGAAGTCCGCCCGCGTGGTCGGTGACGTGATCGGTAAATACCACCCGCACGGCGACACGGCTGTCTACGACACCATCGTGCGTATGGCCCAGCCTTTCTCCCTGCGCTACATGCTGGTCGACGGCCAGGGCAACTTCGGTTCGGTGGACGGCGACAACGCTGCGGCCATGCGTTACACCGAAGTGCGCATGGCCAAGCTGGCTCACGAGCTGCTGGCCGACCTGGACAAGGAAACCGTCGACTGGGTGCCCAACTACGACGGCACCGAGCAGATCCCGGCGGTCATGCCGACCAAGATCCCCAATCTGCTGGTCAACGGTTCCAGCGGTATCGCCGTGGGCATGGCGACCAACATTCCGCCGCACAACCTCTCCGAAGTGATCGACGGCTGCCTGGCGCTGATCGACAACCCCGAGCTGACCGTCGACGACCTGATGCAGTACATCCCGGGGCCGGACTTCCCGACCGCGGGCATCATCAACGGTCGCGCCGGCATCATCGAGGCCTATCGTACCGGCCGTGGCCGCATCTATATGCGTGCCCGTGCCACGATTGAGGACATGGAGAAGGGCGGCAACCGCCAGCAGATCATCGTCACCGAGCTGCCCTACCAGCTGAACAAGGCGCGTCTGATCGAGAAGATCGCCGAGCTGGTCAAGGAGAAGAAGCTCGAAGGCATCACCGAGCTGCGCGACGAGTCCGACAAGGACGGTATGCGCGTGGTCATCGAGCTGCGCCGTGGCGAAGTGGGCGAGGTAGTCCTGAACAACCTCTACGCCCAGACCCAGATGCAGAGCGTGTTCGGCATCAACGTGGTGGCGCTGGTCGACGGCCAGCCGAAGACCATGAACCTCAAGGACATGCTCGAAGTGTTCGTCCGTCACCGCCGCGAAGTGGTGACCCGGCGTACCGTCTACGAGCTGCGCAAGGCCCGCGAGCGCGGTCACATCCTTGAAGGCCAGGCCGTAGCCCTGTCCAACATCGACCCGGTGATCGAGCTGATCAAGACCTCGCCGACCCCGGCCGATGCCAAGGATCGCCTGATCGCCACCGCCTGGGAATCCAGTGCCGTGGAGGCCATGGTCGAACGCGCCGGCGCCGATTCCTGCCGCCCGGAAGACCTCGATCCGCAATACGGCCTGCGCGAAGGCAAGTACTACCTGTCGCCGGAGCAGGCCCAGGCCATCCTCGAGCTGCGCCTGCACCGCCTGACCGGCCTGGAGCACGAGAAGCTGCTGGCCGAGTACCAGGAGATTCTCGTCCAGATCGGCGAGCTGATCCGCATCCTGACCAGCCCCGAGCGCCTGATGGAAGTCATCCGCGAGGAGCTGGAGAAGGTCAAGGCCGAGTTCGGCGATGCCCGCCGCACCGAGATCATGGCTTCGCAGATGGATCTGACCATCGCCGACCTGATCACCGAGGAAGAGCGCGTCGTCACCATCTCCCACGGCGGCTACGCCAAGTCCCAGCCGCTGGCGGCCTACCAGGCCCAGCGTCGCGGTGGCAAGGGCAAGTCGGCTACCGGGGTGAAGGACGAGGACTACGTCGAGCACCTGCTGGTCGCCAACAGTCACGCCACCCTGTTGCTGTTCTCCAGCAAGGGCAAGGTCTACTGGCTGCGTACCTTCGAAATCCCGGAAGCTTCGCGCACTGCCCGTGGCCGTCCGCTGGTCAACCTGCTGCCGCTGGACGAAGGTGAGCGTATCACCGCCATGCTGCAGATCGACCTGGAAGCGCTGCAGCGCGAGGCTGGCGACGAGGAAGAACTCGACGAGGCCGAGGGCGTGGTGCTCGAGGGTGAAGTGGTCGAGGCGGAAGTCGAGGAAGTCGAAGGCGACACCCCGGAACTGGTGGCCGAGCCTACCGGCGCCTACATCTTCATGGCCACCGCCTTCGGTACCGTGAAGAAGACCCCGCTGGTGCAGTTCAGCAAGCCGCGTTCCAGCGGCCTGATTGCCCTGCGTCTGGACGAGGGCGACACCCTGATTGCCGCTGCCATCACCGACGGCGCCAAGGAAGTCATGCTGTTCTCCAGCGCCGGCAAGGTGATCCGCTTTGCCGAGAGCATGGTGCGCATCATGGGCCGTACCGCCCGTGGTGTGCGCGGCATGCGCCTGGGCAAGGAACAGCAGCTGATCTCCATGCTGATTCCGGAATCCGGCTCGCAGATCCTTACCGCCTCGGAGCGCGGCTTCGGCAAGCGCACCGGCCTGGGCAAGTTCCCGCGTCGCGGTCGTGGCGGCCAGGGCGTGATCGCCATGGTGATCAACGAGCGTAACGGCAAGCTGGTAGGCGCGATCCAGGTGCAGGATGGTGAGGAGATCATGCTGATCTCCGACCAAGGCACCCTGGTACGTACCCGTGTCGACGAGGTTTCCAACTCCGGCCGTAACACCCAGGGTGTGACCCTGATCAAGCTGGCCAAGGACGAAACCCTGGTCGGCCTGGAGCGGGTACAGGAGCCGTCCGGTGTAGACGAGGATGAGCTGGAAACGCTGCAAGGCGAAGCCGTAGAGCAGAACGAAGAAGTGGTAGCCGACGCCGAAGCAGGCGCGGAGACCAGCAACAGCGAAGAGTGAGATTGACGTGAGCAAGCGAGCCCATAACTTCTGCGCCGGCCCGGCCGCGCTCCCCACTGCCGTTCTCGAACGTGCCCAGGCCGAAATGCTCGACTGGCAGGGCAAGGGCCTGTCCGTGATGGAGATGAGTCACCGCAGTGACGAGTACGTGGCCATCGCCGAGAAGGCCGAGCAAGATCTGCGCGACCTGCTGAGCATTCCGAGCGACTACAAGGTGCTGTTCCTGCAGGGGGGCGCCAGCCAGCAGTTCGCCGAGATTCCGCTCAACCTGCTGCCGGAAGACGGCGTGGCCGACTATATCGAGACCGGCATCTGGTCGAAGAAGGCCATCGAGGAAGCGCAGCGCTACGGTCGCATCAATGTGGCCGCCAGTGCCAAGGGCTACGACTACTTCGCCATTCCCGGGCAGAACGAGTGGCAGCTGTCGAAAGACGCCGCCTATGTGCACTACGCCAGCAACGAAACCATCGGCGGCCTGCAGTTCGACTGGATTCCCGAAGTGGGCGACACCCCGCTGGTGGTGGACATGTCCTCGGATATCCTCTCCCGCGAGATCGATGTCTCCAAGTTCGGCCTGATCTACGCCGGCGCGCAGAAGAACATCGGCCCGAGCGGCCTGGTGGTTGCCATCATTCGCGAAGACCTGCTCGGCCGCGCCCGCAGCGTCTGCCCGACCATGCTCAACTACAAGATCGCCGCCGATAACGGCTCCATGTACAACACCCCGGCGACCTATTCCTGGTACCTCTCCGGCCTGGTCTTTGAGTGGCTCAAGGAGCAGGGCGGCGTGGCGGCCATGGAACAGCGCAACAAGGCCAAGAAAGACCTGCTGTACAAGGCCATCGATGCCAGCGACTTCTACACCAACCCGATCGCGCACAATGCCCGTTCGTGGATGAACGTGCCGTTCCGCCTGGCCGACGAGAAGCTGGACAAGGCCTTCCTGGCTGGTGCCGACGCCCGCGGCCTGCTCAACCTGAAAGGCCACCGTTCGGTGGGCGGCATGCGTGCCTCCATCTACAACGCCACCGGCCTGGATGCCGTCGAGGCTCTGGTGGCCTACATGGCCGAGTTCGAGAAGGAGCACGGCTGATGAGCGACGCCGATCAGCTCAAGGCGCTGCGGGTTCGCATCGACAGCCTCGACGAGAAGATCCTCGAGCTGATCAGCGAGCGCGCGCGCTGCGCCCAGGACGTGGCGCGGGTGAAGATGGCTTCCTTGCCGGAAGGCGAGAAGCCGGTGTTCTACCGCCCCGAGCGCGAAGCCTGGGTGCTCAAGCACATCATGGAACTGAACAAGGGGCCGCTGGACAACGAGGAGGTAGCGCGGCTGTTCCGCGAAATCATGTCCTCCTGTCTGGCCCTCGAGCAGCCGCTGAAGATCGCTTACCTGGGCCCGGAAGGCACCTTCTCCCAGGCCGCGGCGCTCAAGCACTTCGGCCATGCGGTGATCAGTCAGCCGATGGCGGCGATCGACGAAGTGTTCCGCGAAGTGGCCGCCGGTGCGGTCAACTTCGGCGTGGTGCCGGTGGAGAACTCCACCGAGGGTGCGGTCAACCACACCCTCGACAGCTTCCTCGAGCACGACATGGTCATCTGTGGCGAGGTGGAGCTGCGCATCCACCATCACCTGCTGGTGGGTGACACCACCAAGACCGACAAGATCACCCGTATCTATTCCCACGCCCAGTCCCTGGCCCAGTGCCGCAAGTGGCTGGACGCGCACTACCCGAACGTCGAGCGCGTGGCTGTCTCCAGCAACGCCGACGCAGCCAAGCGGGTGAAGAGCGAGTGGAACAGTGCAGCGATCGCCGGCGACATGGCAGCCAACCTGTATGGCCTGACCAAGCTGCAGGAGAAGATCGAGGATCGCCCGGACAACTCCACGCGCTTCCTCATCATCGGCAGCCAGGAAGTGCCGCCAACCGGCGACGACAAGACCTCGGTGATCGTCTCCATGCGCAACAAGCCGGGTGCGCTGCACGAGCTGCTGGTGCCGTTCCATACCAACGGCATCGACCTGACCCGCATCGAGACCCGTCCGTCGCGCAGTGGCAAGTGGACCTATGTGTTCTTCATCGACTTCATCGGTCACCACCAGGATCCGCTGATCAAGGACGTGCTGGAAAAGATCAATGGCGAAGCCGTGGCGCTGAAAGTGCTGGGCTCCTATCCGAAAGCGGTACTTTGATAACAGCCGCAAGCCGCGAGTGCTCTGACTTGCGGCTTGCCGCGTGAGGCTTGAGCTATGTCCTGTGATTTCCTCGCCCTGGCCGTACCGGGCGTGCAGAAACTGTCGCCCTACGTACCGGGCAAGCCGGTGGATGAACTGGCCCGTGAGCTGAACCTCGACCCGGCCGGCATCGTCAAGCTGGCCAGCAACGAGAACCCGCTGGGCCCGTCGCCCAAGGCGCTGGAGGCGATCCGCGCCGAACTGGCCGAACTGACCCGCTACCCGGACGGCAACGGCTTCGAACTCAAGCAGAAACTGGCCGCCCGCTGCGGCGTGAGCCCGGCCCAGGTGACTCTGGGTAACGGCTCCAACGATATCCTCGACCTGGTCGCCCGCGCCTGGCTGGCGCCGGGGCTGAACGCCGTGTTCAGTCAGTACGCTTTCGCCGTGTACCCGATCGCCACCCAGGCCGTCGGTGCCCAGGGCAAGGCGGTGCCGGCCAAGGATCATGGTCACGACCTGGAAGCCATGCTGGCGGCCATCGACGCCAACACCCGCGTGGTGTTCGTCGCCAACCCGAATAACCCGACCGGCACCTGGTTTGGCCCTGATGCGCTGGAGCGTTTCCTGTCCCGCGTACCGCAGGACGTGCTGGTGGTGCTGGACGAGGCCTATATCGAGTACGCCGAAGGCGACGAGCTGCCGGATGGCCTCGACTACCTGGCGCGCTACCCGAACCTGCTGGTTTCGCGCACCTTCTCCAAGGCCTACGGCCTGGCCTCGCTGCGCGTCGGTTATGCGCTGAGCTCGCCGCAGGTGGCCGATGTGCTCAATCGCGTGCGTGCGCCGTTCAACGTCAACAGCCTGGCCCTGAGCGCCGCCTGTGCGGCGCTGGACGATGCCGACTACCTGGCCGAGAGCCGCCGGGTCAACGATGCCGGCATGGCGCAGCTGGAGGCCGGCTTTGCCGCGCTGGGGCTGCGCTGGATTCCGAGCAAGGGCAACTTCATCGCCGTCGACTTCGCCCGCGATGCCGCGCCGATCAACCAGGCGCTGCTGCAGGCCGGGGTGATCGTGCGCCCGGTGGCCGGTTACGGCATGCCGACCTTCCTGCGCGTGTCCATCGGCACCCAGGCGGAAAACGCCCGTTTCCTGGATTCCCTGGGGCAGGTGTTGGCTCGTGGCTGATCTGCCTCAGCAGGCCGTAGCCGTGTCGGGTCGCCTGGTGGTCATCGGCCTCGGCCTGATTGGCGGCTCGTTTGCCAAGGGTGTGCGCGAGAAGGGCCTGTTCAGCGAGGTGGTCGGGGTCGACCTGGACGCCGAGTCGCGCCGCCTGGCAGTGGAGCTGGGCGTGGTCGATCGCTGTGAAACCGATCTGGCGGCCGCCTGTCAGGGGGCTGCGGTGATCCAGCTGGCGGTGCCTATCCTGGCCATGGAAAAGCTGCTGGCGCAGCTGGCCAAGCTCGATCTGGGCGACGCCGTGCTCACTGATGTCGGCAGTGCCAAGGGCAATGTGGTGCGTGCGGCGCGCCTGGCCTTTAGCGGTGACAATCCGCGCTTCGTACCGGGCCATCCGATTGCCGGCTCCGAGCAGAGCGGGGTAGAGGCTGCCAATGCCAGCCTGTTCCGCCGCCACAAGGTGATCCTGACGCCGCTGGAATCGACCGATACCGCCGCTCTGGCTCTGGTTGACGGGCTGTGGCGTGCGCTGGGTGCGGATGTCGAGCACATGCAGGTCGAACACCACGACCAGGTACTCGCTGCCACCAGTCATCTGCCGCACCTGCTGGCCTTTACCCTGGTGGATTCGCTGGCCAAGCGCAGCGAGAACCTGGAGATTTTCCGTTACGCCGCTGGCGGTTTCCGCGATTTCACGCGGATCGCCGGCAGTGATCCGGTGATGTGGCACGACATCTTTCTCGCCAACCGCGAGTCGGTGCTGCGCACCCTGGACGCATTTCGCGACGACCTCGACGCCTTGCGCGGCGCGGTCGACGCAGGGGACGGGCATCAGTTGCTGGGCGTGTTCACCCGCGCCCGCTTCGCCCGCGAGCATTTCAGCAAAATCCTGGCCCGTCGGGCCTATGTGGACGCCATGCACTCGAACGACCTGATCTACCTCGCCAACCCCGGTGGCTCGCTCTCCGGCCGTATCCGCGTACCGGGCGACAAGTCCATTTCGCACCGCTCGATCATGCTCGGCTCGCTGGCCGAAGGCACCACTGAGGTGGAGGGCTTCCTCGAAGGCGAGGACGCCCTGGCGACCCTGCAGGCGTTCCGCGACATGGGCGTGGTGATCGAAGGTCCGCACCACGGCAAGGTCACCGTGCATGGTGTTGGTCTGCATGGCCTGAAGCCGCCGCCCGGCCCGCTCTACTTGGGTAACTCCGGTACTTCCATGCGTCTGCTTTCCGGCCTGCTGGCTGCGCAGCCGTTCGATACCGTGCTGACCGGCGACGCCTCGCTGTCTAAACGCCCGATGAACCGCGTGGCCAAGCCGCTGCGCGAGATGGGCGCGGTGATCGAGACGGCTGCCGAAGGTCGCCCGCCCATGCATATCAAGGGTGGCCAGCGCCTGACCGGCATGAGCTACGAAATGCCGATGGCCAGTGCCCAGGTCAAATCCTGCCTGCTGCTGGCCGGCCTGTATGCCGCTGGCGAGACCGCGGTGACCGAGCCGGCGCCGACCCGCGACCATACCGAGCGCATGCTGCGCGGCTTCGGCTATCCGGTGGCGGTCGACGGTAATGTCGCCCGCGTCGAATCCGGCCACAAGCTCAGCGCCACCCATATCGAGGTGCCGGCGGATATTTCCTCGGCGGCCTTCTTCCTGGTGGCGGCGAGCATCGCCGAAGGTTCGGAACTGGTGCTGGAGCATGTCGGCATCAACCCGACCCGCACCGGCGTGATCGACATTCTCAAGCTGATGGGGGCCGATATCAGCCTGGAAAACCAGCGCGAAGTCGGTGGCGAGCCGGTCGCGGACATTCGCGTACGTGCGGCCAAGCTCAAGGGCATCGATATCCCCGAAGATCTGGTGCCGCTGGCCATCGACGAATTCCCGGTGCTGTTCGTTGCCGCCGCCTGTGCCGAGGGGCGCACCGTGCTGCGTGGCGCGGAAGAGCTGCGGGTCAAGGAATCCGACCGTATCCAGGTGATGGCCGATGGCCTGATTGCCCTGGGCGTGAAGGCCGAGCCTACCCCGGACGGCATCATTATCGAGGGCGGCGCCTTTGGCGGTGGCGAAGTCTGGAGCCACGGCGACCACCGCATCGCCATGTCCTTCAGCGTCGCTTCGCTGCGTGCCGGTGCGCCGATCCGTATTCATGACTGCGCCAACGTCGCCACTTCCTTCCCCAACTTCCTCGGCCTGGCGGCCCAGGTTGGTATCCGCGTAGCGGAGGAGGGCAAGGCATGAGCGCTGTAGTCATCACCATCGACGGGCCGAGCGGCTCGGGCAAGGGCACCATCGCCGGCCTGCTGGCTGCCAAGCTGGGCTGGAACCTGCTGGACTCCGGCGCGCTGTATCGCCTGCTGGCTTTTGCCGCGCGCAATCACGGCATCGACCTGACCAACGAAGAAGCGCTGAAAACCCTGGCCGCCCATCTGGACGTGCAGTTCATCGACAAGCGCATCATCCTCGAGGGCGACGAGGTCACCGACGATATCCGCAACGAGCAGGTCGGTGCCGGGGCTTCCCAGGTCGCGGCCCTGCCCGCGGTACGTGAAGCGCTGCTGCAGCGTCAGCGTGCCTTCCGCGAAGCGCCCGGGCTGGTGGCCGATGGTCGCGACATGGGAACCGTGGTGTTTCCAGAGGCGCCGCTGAAGATCTACCTGACCGCCAGTGCCGAGGAACGCGCCCGTCGTCGCTACCTGCAGTTGAAAGGCAAAGTGGAAGGTGTTAGCCTGCCGAGTCTGCTAGACGAGATTCGTGCGCGTGATGAGCGCGACATGCAGCGTGCGGTGGCTCCGTTGAAGCCGGCAGTCGATGCCATTCAGCTGGACTCCACCGAGCTGACCATCGAGCAGGTACTGGAAAGAATTCTCGGCGAGGTCGCCAATCGCGACCTGGCAGGGTAAGCAAGACCGCAATCTCGCGGTCGACAAGGAGGCGTGCGGGAGACCAGTCATAGTCCCGCAGGCCTCTTTTTACATGAACGAACCCACATTGTCTGGAATGTGGTTTGGGCAGATTCCCTGCCCTTGATCGACAGGAATCAACATGAGCGAAAGCTTTGCAGAACTTTTTGAAGAAAGCCTGAAATCCCTCGACATGCAGCCGGGTGCCATCATCACCGGCATCGTGGTCGACATCGACGGTGACTGGGTCACCGTACATGCCGGCCTGAAGTCCGAGGGCGTCATCCCGCTCGACCAGTTCTTCAACGAACAAGGCGAGCTGACCATCAAGGTCGGTGACGAAGTCCACGTTGCGCTGGACGCAGTGGAAGACGGCTTCGGTGAAACCAAGCTGTCCCGCGAGAAAGCCAAGCGTGCCGAGTCCTGGCTGGTTCTGGAAGCCGCTTTCAATGCTGAGGAAGTGGTCAAGGGCGTTATCAACGGCAAGGTCAAAGGCGGCTTCACCGTTGACGTCAACGGCATCCGCGCATTCCTGCCGGGCTCCCTGGTCGATGTCCGTCCGGTGCGTGATACCACTCACCTGGAAGGCAAAGAGCTGGAGTTCAAGGTCATCAAGCTGGATCAGAAGCGCAACAACGTTGTCGTTTCCCGTCGCAGCGTCCTGGAAGCGGAAAACAGCGCCGAGCGCGAAGCTCTGCTGGAATCCCTGCAGGAAGGCCAGCAGGTCAAAGGTATCGTCAAGAACCTCACCGACTACGGTGCGTTCGTTGACCTGGGTGGCGTCGATGGTCTGCTGCACATCACCGACATGGCCTGGAAGCGCATCAAGCACCCGTCCGAGATCGTTAACGTTGGCGACGAGATCGACGTCAAGGTTCTCAAGTACGACCGCGAGCGCAACCGCGTTTCCCTGGGTCTGAAGCAACTGGGCGAAGACCCATGGGTTGCCATCAAGGCTCGTTACCCGGAAGGCACCCGCGTGACTGCGCGCGTTACCAACCTGACCGACTACGGCTGCTTCGCTGAGCTGGAAGAAGGTGTTGAAGGTCTGGTGCACGTATCCGAGATGGATTGGACCAACAAGAACATCCACCCGTCCAAAGTCGTTCAGGTTGGCGACGAAGTGGAAGTTCAGGTTCTCGACATCGACGAAGAGCGTCGTCGTATCTCCCTGGGCATCAAGCAGTGCAAGTCGAACCCGTGGGAAGACTTCTCCGGCCAGTTCAACAAGGGCGACAAGATCTCCGGCACCATCAAGTCGATCACCGATTTCGGTATCTTCATTGGTCTGGACGGCGGCATCGACGGTCTGGTTCACCTGTCCGACATCTCCTGGAACGAAGTCGGCGAAGAAGCCGTACGTCGCTTCAAGAAGGGCGACGAGCTGGAAACCGTCATCCTCTCCGTTGATCCGGAGCGCGAGCGCATCTCCCTGGGCATCAAGCAGCTGGAAGACGATCCGTTCTCCAACTACGCCTCCCTGAACGAGAAAGGCACCATCGTGCGCGGTACCGTCAAGGAAGTGGACGCCAAAGGCGCTGTTATCAGCCTGGGCGGCGATATCGAAGGCATCCTGAAGGCCTCCGAAATCAGCCGTGACCGCGTTGAAGACGCCCGTAACGTGCTGAAAGAAGGCGACGAAGTCGAAGCCAAGATCATCAGCATCGACCGCAAGTCCCGCGTGATCAGCCTGTCCGTCAAGTCCAAAGACGTCGAAGACGAAAAGGATGCGATGAAAGAGCTGCGCACCAAGCAGGAAAGCGAAAGCACCGGTCCGACCACCATTGGTGATCTGATCCGTGCACAGATGAACCAGAACTAAGTTCCGGTAAATCAGAAAAAGGGCGACTTCGGTCGCCCTTTTTCGTTTCTGCGCTTTCTCTCGGCGGATCATGGGCTTATCCGACGATTCCAGCTTGACAGGTGGGCTATTCAAATGCGGGTGGGCGTGCTAAAACACCGCTAGCAGTTGATCTAGCCGCTTGAAAAAGAAGGGAAAACCATGACCAAGTCGGAGTTGATCGAGCGTATTGTCGGCCATCAGGGGCTGCTTTCGTCCAAGGATGTGGAGTTGGCGATCAAGACCATGCTGGAGCAGATGTCGCAGGCTCTGGCCACTGGCGATCGCATCGAAATACGCGGTTTCGGCAGTTTTTCGCTGCACTATCGTGCGCCGCGGGTGGGGCGTAATCCGAAGACTGGCGAGTCGGTGCGTCTGGACGGCAAGTTCGTCCCGCATTTCAAGCCGGGCAAGGAACTGCGTGACCGGGTCAATGAAGATGAGTGATTGGGCGCAGGGCTCGCGGGGAGCTGCCCATGCTGCTTAACCTCAAGCGCCTGCTGCTGGTGCTGTGCTTGCTGCTTGCCGGCGTGGCGGTGCTGGTCTTCGTTCTGCAAAACCGTCAACCGGCCCATCTTGTTTTTCTTGGCTGGCCAACTGCAGAGTTGCCGGTTGCTGTCTTGATGTCGATAGCTTTCATTATTGGCGCTATGTTTGCCTTTTCGATCAATTTTTGGCTCATTGCCCGCTTGCGTTTGCATATTGCTCGGCAACAGCGTGAATTACAGTCTTTGCGCACTCAGGGGCGTGGCGAGCAGTAACTTTTCATTTGGTCTTTCTGATTCCCGCTCTCACGGCTCTGGCTTATCCCCATTTGGGCCGGCTCGGTGTCTTACTTCTTGGTTGATCTCCATGTCGCTGTTGCGGCTGATGGGGAGGTATTGATGCGTGTATTGGTAACCGGGGCCAGCGGATTTGTTGGCAATGCTTTGCTTCGGCAGCTAGCCGGGCGAACAGATGTTCAGTTGCTGGCAGGTGTGCGTGATCTGAACAGCCTGCCGGCGGAATCACCAGGTGAACCCCTTGTGCTGGGAGATCTGGCGCGGGGGGAGATTGATCCTCATGTGCTTGCAGGGGTCGGCGTTGTGGTGCACGCGGCTGCGCGTGTGCATGTGATGCAAGAGGTAGCTGCCGAGCCTCTTGAGGAGTTCCGTGCTGTCAATTTACATGGCACGTTGAGGTTGGCTCGGGCAGCATCTCAGGCTGGAGTGGCGCGTTTCATTTTTCTCAGCTCGATAAAGGTGAATGGCGAGGAAACTGCACCTGGGTGCCCTTTTACTGCGGATGACATACCGGCTCCCCTTGATCCTTATGGCGTCTCCAAGCTGGAGGCCGAGCAGGCATTGCTGGAGTTGGCGCAGGCTAGTGGCATGCAGGTTGTCATCATCCGTCCCCCGCTTATTTATGGGCCTGGGGTGCGCGCCAATTTCCGCAGTATGCTGCGTTGGCTAAATGCCGGTGTGCCCCTGCCTTTGGGGGGGATTAATAACCGGCGCAGTTTGGTGGCTCTGCCTAATCTGCTCGATTTATTGAGTGTCTGCCTCAAGCATCCGGCGGCGGCCAACCAGGTATTCCTGGTTAGTGATGGAGAGGATCTCTCTACGAGTGAGTTGCTACGGCGTCTGGCATTCGCTCTGCACAAGCCTTCGCGCTTGCTACCTGTCCCTCAGGGCGCATTGCGCCTGATGGCTGTTTTGTTGGGAAAGGGGGCGCTAGGGCGGCGTCTATGTGGTTCTCTGCAGGTAAGTATCGACAAGACCACGGCGCGCCTGGGTTGGGTGCCGTTACTCTCATGCAATGAAGCTTTGAAGCAGACTGCTTTGTCATTCCTAGAGCAAGAATCCAAATGATGGCTCTGCTTGTACCGATGATTTTTGTGCTGGTGTTAGCGCTCACTTGGTTGCTGCGTCGCTATGCCTTATCGCGCAATGTGCTGGATGTGCCCAATCAACGTAGTTCTCATACGCAGCCAACCCCACGGGGTGGTGGGCTGGCGATAGTTCTGGGTTTTTCCCTGGCTGTGCTTGTTTTGTGTTGTTCTGGCTTTTTGCCCCTGCAAAATCTGTGGGCGTTTCTGGGGGCGGGAGGTCTGGTGGCTGCCGTTGGTTTTATCGATGACCATAGCCCTATTGCTCCGCGCTGGCGTCTTATGGCTCATTTTCTGGCGGCGGCTTTGGGGTTGATTGGCTTGGGTGGAGTCCCTGTTCTGCGACTCTTCAGTTCTACCTTCGATCTTGGTTGGTTGGGCTATGTTCTAGCTCTATTCGGTCTGGTCTGGCTGCTCAATTTATATAACTTCATGGATGGCATTGACGGGATTGCTGGGGTCGAGGCGGTCACCGTTAGCCTTTCTGGTGCACTGATCTTCGTGCTGCTGGGGCATGCGGAGGCAGCACTCTTGCCTGTCTTGTTAGCGGCGGCGAGTGCAGGTTTTCTGTACTGGAATTTTCCTCCTGCGCGTATTTTTATGGGTGATGCGGGGAGTGGCTACCTAGGGCTCATGCTAGGTCTTCTGGCACTGTGGGCAGCTTTCGATGAGCCGCAATTGCTATGGGCGTGGTTGATCTTGCTTGGCGTATTTGTTGTCGATGCTACGCTGACGCTCGCACGTCGTTTGGGGCGAGGAGAAAGAGTTCATGAGGCGCACCGTAGCCATGCTTATCAATATGCTTCTCGTCACTATGGGCGTCATTTGCCAGTGACTGTGGGGGTGGCGCTCATCAATATGTTCTGGCTGCTACCTATTGCATGTTGGGTGGCGCTTGGGGGGGGGGGGGGGGGGGGGGGGTAGTGGGGGTCTTGCTGGCTTATGCCCCACTTATATGTTTGGCAGTGCGCTTCAGGGCAGGGCTTGTGTAGTAAGAAGGCGGTGTGGGGTTGTTTTTAAAAGTAAAAGCGAGAGCCGGTATGGGGTTTCTTACATTGCGTACCTGGTTACTAGGTTGGCCGCGCCAATATAAGCGCCTGGTTCAAGTGGTGGCCGATGTGGTCATCACTTGGCTGGCTCTGTGGTCGGCCTTTCTGATTCGCCTGGGGGCGGATAATCTGGTCAATCCCTTGGGTAGCCACATGTGGCTGTTCGTGGCTGCGCCGCTGATCGCCATTCCCATCTATATCCGTCAGGGCATGTATCGGGCGGTGCTGCGCTATTTGGGTAATGATGCGCTGTTCACCATCTTTCGCTCAGTCAGCATTTCCGCGCTGTTGCTGGCCCTGCTGGTGTATTGGCATCGGGATGTGCCAGCGGTCGTGCCGCGCTCGCTGGTGTTCAACTACTGGTGGCTGAGTCTGTTGATGGTTGGCGGATTGCGCCTGCTGATGCGTCAGTACTTCATGGGCGACTGGTTCCAGGTGCGCCAGGCCATGAGCTTTTCCGGTGGCGGAGAAAGCCTGCCGCGGGTGGCTGTCTATGGTGCCGGTACGGCGGGCAATCAGCTGGTGGCGGCACTACGAGTAGGGCGTGCGATGCGCCCGGTGGCCTTCATCGATGATGATCCGGAGCTTTCGTCGCGAGTGATCGCCGGTCTTAAAGTGTTTGCGCCGGCCAATATCCCGAGATTGATCGACGAGACCGGGGCCGAGGAAATTCTGCTGGCCATCCCCTCGGCAAGTCGCGGGCGGCGCAAGGAAATCCTGCAATTTCTCGAAGGCTTTCCGCTGCACATTCGTACCGTGCCGGACATTCTCGATCTGGCCAGTGGGCGGGTGGCGGTCGAGGATATCCAGGAAGTGGAAATCGCCGACCTGCTTGGGCGCGATCCTGTTCCGCCACAGGCCGAGCTGCTCGAGCGCTGCATTCGCGGTCAGGTGGTGATGGTCACCGGGGCGGGTGGCTCGATCGGGGCCGAGCTGTGCCGGCAGATTCTGGGTTGTTCGCCCAGGGTCGTGGTGCTGCTGGAACAGAGCGAGTTCAACCTTTACAGCATTCATGCCGAGCTGGAGGCCATGGCTCGGCATCGGGCGCTATCGGTGCGCCTGGTGCCGGTGCTGGGCTCCGTGCGCAGTCAGGCGCAGATGCAAGGCGTCATGCGTACCTGGGGGGTGAATACGGTTTACCACGCGGCGGCCTACAAGCATGTGCCGATGGTGGAGCACAACATCGCCGAAGGCATCCTCAACAATGTCATGGGCACCCTGCATACCGCCCAGGCGGCGCTCAAGGCCGGAGTGGAGCATTTCGTGCTGATCTCCACCGACAAGGCGGTGCGTCCCACCAATGTCATGGGGGGGAGCAAGCGCCTGGCCGAGATGGTGCTGCAGGCTCTCAGTGCGGAGCTGGCGCCGGTGCTGCTGGGTGATGGTGCCGCGCTGCATCAGGTCAACAAGACGCGCTTCACCATGGTGCGCTTCGGCAACGTGCTCGGTTCGTCCGGTTCGGTCATTCCCCTGTTCCGCGAGCAGATTCGCCGAGGCGAGGCGGTGACGGTGACTCATCCGGCCATTACCCGCTACTTCATGACCATTCCCGAGGCGGCCCAGTTGGTGATTCAGGCCGGCTCCATGGGGCAGGGTGGCGATGTGTTCGTTCTCGACATGGGGCAGCCGGTGAAGATCCTCGACCTGGCCGAGAAGATGATTCATCTCTCTGGACTCAGTGTGCGCTCGGACAGTAATCCCCATGGCGATATCGCCATCGAGTTCACCGGCCTGCGCCCTGGCGAGAAACTGTACGAGGAGCTGCTCATCGGTGATGGGGTCAGTCCTACCAGTCATTCGATGATCATGCGTGCCAGCGAAGAGTTTCTGCCCTGGGAGAGTCTGAAAGCCGCTCTGCTGGAGTTGCTGGCTGCTGTCGAGGCGGATGATTACGATCGGGTGCGTCAGCTCTTGCGCCAGACCGTCAGCGGCTACAGCCCGGAGGGCGAGATCGTCGACTGGATCCATGTGCGGCGGCGCACAGAACACTGAGGGCGTTTTTGACACTCCGCGGTTAGCGGCTAGCTTGAGTGTGTGGCGAGGAATGCCACATCCCACTGCACAAGGAGTTTCACATGCTCAAGTCCAAGCTGTCCGCCCTGCTATTCGCCTGCCTGACCAGTCTGTCCGTTGCTGCCGTTGCCGCAGAGTCCGTTCCCGCTACCGCGCCTGCTCCGGTTGAAGCTGCGCCAGCCTCTTCTGCTGCAGAGGTTGGCAAGGTCAATCTCAACAGCGCTGATGCGGCTGCTCTGGAGAGCGGTCTGGTGGGGATTGGCAAGGTCAAGGCTCAGGCCATTGTCGATTACCGTAGTGCCAATGGCCCGTTTGCCTCCGTTGACGAGTTGCTGGAGGTCAAGGGAATCGGAGCGGCGACCCTGGAGAAGAATCGCGACCGGCTGAGCGTCAACTGAGCCTAGTCAGCTGCTAGCGAAACGAGCCGGTCACTGACCGGCTTTTTCATTTCTGTCGAGCGTGCTTTGGTCGGGGTGAAGGCTCAGTGGGCAATAAAAAAGCCCCAGGTTTTCACCTGGGGCTTTCCGAATTTGGCTCCGCGACCTGGACTCGAACCAGGGACCCAATGATTAACAGTCATTTGCTCTACCGACTGAGCTATCGCGGAACTGCGGTGCGTATCCTACTGATTAAAAAAGAGAAGTCAAGCCTTGGCGGTGACTTCTCTGTTCGTCTCAGAGAACTTCGGCGATGGCCTTGGTGACCGCGTCGAGGTTGCTGTGGTTCAGGGCGGCGACGCAGATGCGACCGGTGCCTACGGCATAGATGGCGAATTCGTTCTTCAGGCGTTCCACCTGCTCGGCGGTCAGGCCGGAGTAGGAGAACATGCCGCGCTGGCGGGCCACGAAGCTGAAGTCGCGCTTGGCGCCCTGGGCAGCCAGTTGCTCGACCATGGCCAGGCGCATGCCGCGGATGCGCTCGCGCATCTCGCCCAGTTCCTGCTCCCACAGAGCGCGCAGTTCGGGGCTGTTGAGCACGCTGGCGACCACAGTGGCGCCGTGGGTCGGCGGGTTGGAGTAGTTGGTGCGGATCACGCGCTTGGCTTGCGACAGCACGCGGCCGGCTTCTTCCTTGCTGGCGGTGACGATGGACAGCGCGCCGACGCGCTCGCCGTACAGCGAGAAGGATTTGGAGAAGGAGCTGGAAACGAAGAACGGCAGGCCGGACTCGGCGAACAGGCGTACGGCAAAGGCGTCCTGGTCGATGCCTTCGCCGAAGCCCTGGTAGGCGATGTCGAGGAAGGGCACGTGCTCACGCTCGCGCAGCACTTCCAGCACGGCTTTCCAGTCGTCCAGGCTCAGGTCGACGCCGGTCGGGTTGTGGCAGCAGGCGTGCAGCACCACGACGGAGCGGGCCGGCAGGCTCTTCAGGTCTTCCAGCAGACCAGCGCGGTTCACGCCGTTGGTCGCCGCGTCGTAGTAGCGGTAGTTCTGTACCGGGAAGCCGGCGGACTCGAACAGGGCGCGATGGTTTTCCCAGCTCGGGTCGCTGATGGCGACCACGGCACCCGGCAGCAGGCGCTTGAGGAAGTCGGCGCCGGTCTTCAGCGCGCCGGTACCGCCGACAGCCTGAGTGGTGACCACGCGGCCTTCGGCCAGCAGGGCGGAGTCTGCGCCGAACAGCAGTTTCTGCACGGCGCTGTCGTAGGCGGCGATGCCTTCGATCGGCAGATAGCCGCGCGGGGCGTGGGCCTCGATGCGCGCCTTCTCGGCCTCGGCAACGGCGCGCAGCAGCGGAATCCGGCCTTCCTCGGTGAAGTAGACGCCAACACCCAGGTTGACCTTGGTGGTGCGAGGGTCGGCATTGAAGGCTTCATTCAGGCCCAGGATGGGGTCGCGCGGTGCCATTTCGACGGCAGAGAACAGACTCATTATGCGGCAGCTCGGAGAGGGAGGTGGGAAACCGGCAACGCCTAGTCAAAACTGGAACTAGGGAGTTGCGTAATCGGGCCGGTATTATAGCGGCCTAGCTTGTGCGCGGCGACAGCGCCGGCACGCTTTACGATAGCTATGACGCTGGTTTCGCCGCCGCGTCACAGCCACTCGCCGAGGATTGCCGATGTCCCAGTTTCAGCTCGTCACCCGCTTCAAGCCAGCTGGCGATCAGCCGGAGGCCATTCGTCAGATGGTCGAAGGCCTGCAGGCCGGTCTGTCGCACCAGACCCTGCTCGGCGTAACCGGCTCGGGCAAGACCTTCAGCATCGCCAACGTGATCGCCCAGATCCAGCGCCCGACCCTGGTGCTGGCGCCCAACAAGACCCTGGCCGCGCAGCTCTATGGCGAGTTCAAGAGCTTCTTCCCGAACAACGCGGTGGAGTACTTCGTCTCCTACTACGACTACTACCAGCCGGAGGCCTATGTGCCGGCCTCCGACACCTTCATCGAGAAGGATGCCTCGATCAACGACCATATCGAGCAGATGCGCCTGTCGGCGACCAAGGCGCTGATCGAGCGCCCGGATGCCATCGTGGTCACCACGGTGTCCTGCATCTACGGCCTGGGCAGCCCCGAGGAGTACCTGAAAATGGTGCTGCACCTCGACCGTGGCGACAAGATGGATCAGCGCGATCTGCTGCGCCGCCTGGCCGAGCTGCAGTACACCCGCAACGACATGGATTTCGCCCGTGCCACCTTCCGCGTGCGTGGCGATGTGATCGACATCTTCCCGGCCGAATCGGAGCTGGAGGCGATCCGCGTCGAGCTGTTCGACGACGAGGTGGAAAGCATTTCCGCCTTCGATCCGCTGACCGGCGAGGTGATCAAGAAGCTGCCGCGCTTCACCTTCTATCCCAAGAGCCACTATGTGACCCCGCGCGAGACCCTGCTCGGGGCGGTGGAGCAGATCAAGGTCGAGCTCAAGGAGCGCCTGGACTACCTGCGCGGCAACAACAAGCTGGTCGAGGCGCAGCGCCTGGAGCAGCGTACCCGCTTTGATCTGGAGATGATCCTCGAGCTGGGCTACTGCAACGGCATCGAGAACTACTCGCGCTACCTCTCCGGGCGCGGCCCCGGCGAGCCACCGCCGACCCTGTACGACTACCTGCCCGACGAAGCGCTGCTGGTGATCGACGAATCCCACGTGTCGGTGCCGCAGGTTGGCGCCATGTACAAGGGTGACCGCTCGCGCAAGGAAACCCTGGTGGAGTACGGCTTCCGCCTGCCCTCGGCGCTGGACAACCGGCCCATGCGCTTCGAGGAGTGGGAGGCGGCCAGCCCGCAGACCATCTTCGTTTCCGCCACGCCCGGGCCTTACGAGGCCGAGCACGCCGGGCGGGTGGTCGAGCAGGTGGTGCGCCCGACCGGCCTGGTCGATCCGCAGATCGAAGTGCGCCCGGCGCGCACCCAGGTCGACGACCTGCTCTCGGAAATCCGCAAGCGCGTGGCCCTGGAGGAGCGCGTGCTGGTCACCACCCTGACCAAGCGCATGGCCGAGGATCTCACCGACTACCTGGCCGACCACGACGTCAAGGTGCGCTACCTGCACTCGGACATCGACACGGTGGAGCGGGTGGAGATCATCCGCGATCTGCGCACCGGCGCCTTCGACGTGCTGGTGGGGATCAACCTGCTGCGCGAGGGCCTGGACATGCCCGAGGTGTCGCTGGTGGCGATTCTCGATGCGGACAAGGAAGGTTTCCTGCGTTCCGAGCGCTCGCTGATCCAGACCATCGGCCGGGCGGCGCGCAACCTCAATGGCCGGGCGATCCTGTATGCCGACAACATGACCGGCTCGATGGAGCGCGCCATCGGCGAGACGGAGCGGCGGCGCAACAAGCAGATCGCCTTCAACGAGGCCAACGGCATCGTGCCCAAGGGCGTGAAGAAGGATATTCGCGACATCCTCGAAGGCGCCACCGTGCCTGGCGCGCGCAGCAACAAGCGCAAGGGCATGGCCAAGGCGGCGGAGGAGAGCGCGCGTTACGAGGCCGAGCTGCGCTCACCCAGCGAGATCAGCAAGCGTATCCGTCAGCTCGAAGAGAAGATGTACCAGCTGGCTCGCGATCTGGAGTTCGAGGCCGCCGCGCAGTTGCGCGACGAGATCCACAAGCTGCGCGAGCGCCTGCTGCAGGTCTGATAGCCCAGAACTTGTCTCGGAGCTTTTGAGCTAGAGCCAGGCAAGGCGAAATTGGGCGAGGACGCGGAGTTTACGAGGTGTAAATGAGCAGTACTCGTTTCACTCACCCTCCGGGCCGCGCTAAAGCGCGTTAGCCGCAAGCAGCTTGCCGAGCCCAATTTCAACGCAGTATGGCCGACGATCAGAATCTCCGAGGCGGGTTCTCAGCGGCGCCCGAAGATGATCAGCGACACCCCGCCCAGGGTCGCCAGGCAGGCCGCGCCGGCGCTCAGGCTGAGTTGTTCGCCGAGGATCAGGAAGCCCAGCAGCAGTGCCACCACCGGGTTGACGAAGGCGAAGGTCGACACCAGGCTCGGGCGCACCTCGCGCAGCAGCCAGAAGTAGGCCGGGTATACGCCCAGGCTCACTGGCAGTACCAGATAGGCCAGCCACAGCCAGCCATGCACGGACAGATTGGTCAGGTGCAGGGCTTGCCAGTCGCCATGCCAGAGGCCGATGACCGCCAGCACGACGGCGCCGATCAGCATCTGCAGGCTGAGGCCGAACCAGCTGGAGCGGAATGGTGCGCGCTGGCGCATCCACCAGGCGCCGACCGCCCAGAGCAGGGTGGCCAGCAGCACCAGGGCACCAGAGAACCACTGCAGCGGCCCGGCATCGCTGCCCAGGCCATTGCTCATCAGCAGCACGATGCCGCCGCTGGCCAGCGCCAGGCCGAGCAGTACCCAGAGTGGCGGGCGTTCGCCGAGCAGCCATTCCAGCGCCACGCTCCATAGCGGCAGGGTGGTATAGAGCATGGCCAGCAGGCCGGTCGGCAGGTGCAGGTTGGCGTAGATCAGCGCGCCTTGGCCGATGGCGATCAGCAGCAGGCCGCCGATCAGGGCGCTGCCCCAGTTGCCGGGTTGCACATGGGCTTCACCGCGGCTGGCGGCCCACAGCAGGGCCAGCAAGCCGGCGAACAGGAAGCGCAGGGTGCCGATGATGAAGGGCGGCAGTTCGCGCAGGAGGAAGTGGTTGGCCAGGTAGGTGGTGCCCCAGCCGATGTAGATGACCAGGAAGGCACCGATCAGCAGAAGGGAGCGGGAACGGCTAGCGGAGGCGGGCATTGCGGAACCTTAACGACGACACGCCACTTGTGGTGGCGTGTGCGGCTTATTAGTGGGCAGCGCCGCCGGTGGTGCCCGGTGGCAGTGCGCGGGTCAGGAGCACGGCGATCATGCTGATGGCCAGTGCCAGTCCGACGAAATGGAAGGCGTCATTGTAGGCCATGATCGCCGCCTGCTGGTGGACGATCTGGCTCAGCTTGCCCAGGGCCGCCTGCTGGCTGCCGAGCTGTTCGGCGAGCAGCGCCAGACGCTCGTCCACCTGTGGGTTGCCCGGTACCAGGGCTTCGCGCAGGTAGTCGAAGTAGATCTTGGTTCGGCTGTCGAGCAGGGTGGCGAGCAGGGCGATGCCGATGGCGCCGCCGAGGTTGCGCAGGATGTTGAACAGGCTCGAGGCCGAGCCGGCATCCTGGGCCTGGATGTAGGCCGTGGCGATCAGCGAGATGGTCACCATCACAAAGGGCTGGCCGATGGCGCGGATGATCTGGATCTGGTGGAACTGTTCGCCGGCAAAGTCCGGGTTGAGGATGCCGGAGGCGAAGCTGGACAGGCCGAACAGGCCGAAACCCATGGCGCAGAGCAGTTTCGGCGTGATGTATTTCATCAGCTTGGGCACCAGCGGGATGATCAGCAGCTGCGGCAGCCCGGCCCACATGATCACTTCACCGATCTGCAGGGCGTTGTAGTTGTGCACCTGGGCCAGGTACAGCGGCAGCAGATAGATCGAGCCATACAGGCCGACCCCCATGCCCAGGCCGGCGATGCTGGTCAGGCCGAAGTTGCGTTCGCCGAGGATGCGCAGGTTGATCAGCGGGTTGGGCTTGGATAGCTGCAGGATGACGAACAGGATCAGGCTGATGACGGCGATGGAGCCGAGGCCGACGATCAGGTTCGACTCCAGCCAGTCCTTGCGGTGGCCTTCCTCGAGGAACACCTGCAGGCAGCCGAGGCCCAGCGCCAGGGTGACGATGCCGGCATAGTCGGTGCTCTTCAGCAGCTCCCAGTGTGGCGCCTTCTTCTCCAGGCCGTACATCAGGCCGGCGATCATCAGCAGGCCCGGCGGCACGTTGATGTAGAAGATGTATTCCCAGCCCCAGTTCTCCGTCAGCCAGCCGCCCAGGGTCGGGCCGATGGAGGGGGCGAAGGTGGCAGTGATGGCGAACAGCGCCATGCCGCGCGCGCGGTGGTGTTCCGGCAGCTTGATCAGGGTCAGGGTGAACGCCAGGGGGATCAGCGCGCCGCCGGTGAAGCCCTGCAGGGCGCGGAACACGATCATGCTCTCCAGGTTCCAGGCGAACGAGCAGAGCAGCGAGGAGGCGAGGAAGCCCAGCGATACCCACACGGCCAGGCGCCGCGCCGAGAGCAGCTGCACCAGCCAGGCGGTGAGCGGGATCATGATGATCTCGGCCACCAGGTAGGAGGTGGAGATCCACGAACCTTCTTCCAGGGTGGCCGACAGCGCGCCCTGGATGTCCTTCAGCGAGGAGTTGGTGATCTGGATATCCAGCACCGCCATGAAGGCGCCGAGCATGGCGCTCATCACGGCAATCCAGTCGCGCCGGCTCGGCTCTCCGACTGGGCGGATCAGTGCATCACCGGCCATCGCGGATGTCGACCTTGACCTCGACCGACATGCCCGGGCGGATCTTGCCCTTGAGCGGGTTGTCCGCGGCGAAGGTCAGCTTCACCGGAATGCGCTGCACCACCTTGGTGAAGTTGCCGGTGGCGTTGTCCGGCGGCAGCAGGCTGAACTGCGCGCCAGAGGCGGCGAACAGGCTGTCGATCGAGCCTTCGATCGGGGTGTCCGGGTAGGCGTCGAAGACCAGTTCGGCGTGTTGGCCGACCTGCATCTTGCCGATCTGGGTTTCCTTGAAGTTGGCCTGCACCCAGATGTCGTCGCTCGGCACGATCGACAGCAGGTAGGCGCCGGCCTGTACCACCTGGCCGTTGCGCGCCGAGCGCTGGCCGACGATGCCGCTGAGCGGGGCGTGAATCTGCGTGCGCTCGAGGTTGAGCTCGGCCTGGGCGATGTCGGCGCGGGCATTGGCGATCTGGGCTTCGAGGCGTTTGACCTCGGCATTCAGTGCATCCACCTGCTGGCGCTGGGCGCTCAGGTCGGCCTCGGCCTTGGCCAGCTGCGAGCGGGCCACGCGGCTGTCGGCGGAGAGGGTGGTAACCCGCTCTTCGGAGACATAGCCGGGCTTGCGCAGGGTCTGCGCGCGGGACAGGTCGATCTGCGCGCGGCTCAGGGTGGCTTCGCTGGCGCCGACATCGGCCTTGCTCGCGGCGATCAGGCTCGATTGCTGGGTCAGGCGGCTCTGCGCCTGGGTCAGTTCGGCCTCGCGGGTGGCCAGGGCGGCACGGGCGCGATCCAGGGCCAGCTGGAAGTCAGCGGATTCGAGGGTGGCCAGCAGCTGGCCCTTTTCCACATGCTGGTTGTCCTGCACCAGAACCTGCTCGATGCGGGCATTGAGTTGGCTGGAAACCCGGGTGATCTCGCCCTGGACGTAGGCGTTGTCGGTGCTCTCGTGGAAGCGCCCGACCAGCAGCCAGTGTCCGAACAGAACCAGGCCGACCGCGACGAGGAGGGCGATGAAGACGGACAGGCGGCGTTGCAATTGTGCGGGCATGACGGGGGCTCGAACGGAGGGGGCGTAAGTGTAAGCGAATCTAACAGTGTTGCTGTGGAGTATATAGACGATAGAATCGCCAAACTTTGTTGCTTATTGGGAACAATCATGGGGCTTGATGATGCTCTGATCTTCACCCGGGTCGTGGAGTGCCACAGTTTTACCCAGGCGGCGCAGAGCCTGGGCATGCAGAAATCCACGGTCAGTCGGCGCATCGCCCTGCTTGAGGAGCGCCTGGGCGTACGCCTGCTCAATCGCACCACGCGCAAGCTGCGCCTGACCGAAGTGGGGCAGGCCTACTACGAGCGCTGTCGGCAGATCATGCTCGACTTCGCTGAAGCCGAGCAGGCGGTGATGCAGTTGCAACAGGAGCCTTCCGGCTTGCTGCGCATCACCGCGCCTATCGAGTTCGGTCAGCTGTTCCTCGGCAGTGTGCTGGGGCAATTCATGCGCCAATACCCGCAGATCAGCGCCGAAGTGGAGCTGACCTCGCGTGAAGTCGACCTGGTCGAGGAGGGCATCGACATCGCCATCCAGATCGGCCAGCCGCAGGACTCGACCCTGATCGCGCGCAAGCTGTTCCAGAGCAGCCGACACCTGTGTGCCAGCCCCGAGTACCTGGCCCAGCACGGCACGCCGAGCAGCTCGCGGGAGCTGGCCAGCCATCGGGCGATCCTCTTGCCGCAGGACTCGCTGCGCTACTGGCCGCTGCTCGGCGAGAACATCGCCTGCCAGCGGGTGCTGTCGTGCAACAACATCACCCTGGCGCGCGAGGCGGCCCAGGCCGGCGCCGGGATTGCCGCGCTGCCGGTAATGATCAGCGGCGAGGCGCTGCGCAGCGGGCGACTGGTCGAGGTGTTGCCGGGCATCCGTCTGCCGGTAGGCGAGCTGTACGCCGTCTACCCTTCGCGGCGTTTCCAGGCAATGAAGGTGAAGACCTTCCTCGACTTCCTCATGGCCAGCCTGCCGGGCCCCGCCGGGCTGCTGGAGCCGGTGCCGGGCGGCCTGCTAACATCGCGCCCCTGAGTATTCCCATTCGTTTCGCTTCTTTGTTTCGAGAGCCGTCATGACCAAAGTCCGCACCCGTATTGCGCCGTCGCCCACCGGTGATCCGCACGTCGGTACCGCCTACATCGCCCTGTTCAACCTGTGCTTTGCCCGTCAGCACGGCGGCGAGTTCATCCTGCGCATCGAGGACACCGATCAGCTGCGTTCGACCCGCGAGTCCGAGCAGCAGATCTTCGACGCCCTGCGCTGGCTGGGCATCGAGTGGAACGAAGGCCCGGACGTCGGCGGCCCGCACGGCCCCTACCGGCAGAGCGAGCGTGGTGCGATCTACAAGAAGTACTCGGACGAGCTGGTCGCCAAGGGCCATGCCTTCCCGTGCTTCTGCTCCGCCGAGCGCCTGGACCAGGTGCGCGCCGAGCAGATGGCGAAGAAGGAAACCCCGCGCTACGATGGCCACTGCATCCATATCGCCCCAGACGAGGCGCAAAAGCGCATCGCCGCTGGCGAGTCCCATGTGGTGCGCATGAAGGTGCCGAGCGAAGGCGTCTGCGTGGTGCCGGACATGCTGCGTGGCGACGTGGAGATCCCGTGGGATCGCATGGACATGCAGGTGCTGATGAAGGCCGACGGCCTGCCCACCTACTTCCTGGCCAACGTGGTCGACGACCACCTAATGGAAATCACCCACGTCCTGCGCGGCGAGGAGTGGCTGCCGTCGGCGCCGAAGCTGATCAAGCTGTACGAGTACTTCGGCTGGGAGCAGCCCAAGCTCTGCTACATGCCGCTGCTGCGCAATCCGGACAAGTCCAAACTGTCCAAGCGCAAGAACCCCACCTGCATCACCTTCTACGAGCGCATGGGCTTCATGCCCGAGGCGCTGCTCAACTACCTGGGCCGCATGGGCTGGTCGATGCCGGACGAGCGCGAGAAGTTCTCTCTGGCCGAGATGATCGAGCACTTCGACCTGTCGCGCGTCTCGCTCGGTGGGCCGATCTTCGATATCGAGAAACTGTCCTGGCTCAACGGCCAGTGGCTGCGCGAGCTGCCGGTGGAGCAGTTCGCCAAGCGCGTGCAGGACTGGGCCTTCAATTCCCAGTACCTGATGCAGATCGCCCCGCACGTGCAGCAGCGCGTCGAGACCTTCAGCGACATCGCACCGCTGGGCAGTTTCTTCTTCAGCGGCGGCGTGCAGCTCGATCCTGCGTTGCTGGCGCACAAGAAGCTGTCTCCTGACCAGGTGCGCCAGTCCCTGCAGCTGCTGCTGTGGGAGCTGGAGGCGCTGCGCCAGTGGGACAAGGAGAAGATCACCGCTTGCATTCAGTTCGTCTGTGAGGGCCTCGGCCTCAAGCTGCGCGACCTGATGCCGCTGATCTTCCCTGCCATCACCGGCAAGGCCAGTTCGGTCTCGGTGCTGGATGCCATGGAAATCCTCGGCGCCGATCTGTCGCGCTTCCGTCTGCGCCAGGCTATCGAGCTGCTCGGTGGCGTAAGCAATGGCGAGAGCAAGGAGTGGAAGAAACTGCTGGAAAGCTTCCGCTGAGCGGGGTGCGAGGGTAAGTGGTTGTTCTTTCGACGAAAAATATTCGAGTCGAATGAAAAATAGTGTTGACAGCCTGAGCCCTCGAACCTAATATGCGCCCCGTCCAAGCGACGGGGCTATAGCTCAGCTGGGAGAGCGCTTGCATGGCATGCAAGAGGTCGACGGTTCGATCCCGTCTAGCTCCACCAAATTGCCACCGAATGAATTCCAGCGCATTCGGGTAAATGAAGGATTTGTCCCCTTCGTCTAGTGGCCTAGGACACCGCCCTTTCACGGCGGTAACAGGGGTTCGAGTCCCCTAGGGGACGCCACTTCACGCAGTGCTTGCACTGCACGTCGAGAGACGCAAAATCCGGGGCTATAGCTCAGCTGGGAGAGCGCTTGCATGGCATGCAAGAGGTCGACGGTTCGATCCCGTCTAGCTCCACCAATTCCACACAAGGCCAGCCTAGTGCTGGCCTTGTCTTTCGAAGGTTTTGTCCCCTTCGTCTAGTGGCCTAGGACACCGCCCTTTCACGGCGGTAACAGGGGTTCGAGTCCCCTAGGGGACGCCATTTTTACCCGCTATGCGGGCTTTTGAAGGGTCATTCCGAATGGAATGGCCCTTTTGTTTTTCCGCCTTAGAAACTTCTCACCCGACCAGCGGCTGGGCAGCTGGCTTGCGCGTTTATATTTCGTGCGTAATATTATGATCGTAATCTTAAGGAGGCTGCCATGCACGAGAAGAAGGCCAGAACCCGCGAACGAATAGTCGATGCGGCAACCCGGGCGCTGATTCGCCGTGGCCCGGTCGAGCCGAGCGTGGGTGAGGTGATGGGCAGCCTCGGGCTGACGGTGGGCGGCTTCTATGCCCACTTTGCCAGCAAGGATGCGCTGATGCTGGAAGCCTTCTGCAGTCTGCTGCAGCGCCGTCGCGACATGCTGCGGCAGCTCGATGGCAGCTTGTCGGCCGTGGAACGGCGAGTCTTGGCGGCGACCTTCTATCTGTCGCGCCGGCATCGCGACAGCGAGCGCGATGCCTGCCCGCTGCCGGCCGCGCTGAGCGCCCTGGAGCGTCTGCCCGAGCCGTTCCGTGCCGAGCTGGAGCGCCACCTCGAACTGATGGTGGCCGATCTGGCGGGTTGCCCGGAGGACAGCGACAAGGCCTTGGCCGATCTGGCCCTGATGGTGGGTGGCCTGGCCCTGGCGCGTGCGCTGGGGGAGGGCGGGTTGTCCGATCGAATTCTGCGTGCCGCCAGAACGGCGGTGATCTAGAGCATGCCCGCAGGGCGGGCGAGTGAGAGGAGAGGCAAAATGAGCAGCATGAACTGGGTTCGTGGCTTCAATGCCACTGTCGGCCGTCTGGCTCCGGATCTGGTAGCCAGCAAGATGCACCGTGCCTTCCTCACCCCGCGCGAGCTGCCGCCGCGCGACTGGGAGCTGCCGCTGCTGGCCGATGCTGAACGCATTACCCTGCGCTTCGGCCTGTCGGCACTGCGCTGGGGGCAGGGGCCGGCGGTGCTCCTGATGCACGGCTGGGAGGGCCGGCCGACGCAGTTCGCCAGCCTGATCCGCGCCCTGGTGCGCGCCGGCTACGGCGTGGTGGCGCTGGACGGCCCGGCCCATGGCCGCTCGCCCGGCTACGAGGCCAATGTGGTGCTGTTCGCCCGTGCGCTGCTGGAGGCGGCCAGCGAGCTGCCGCCGCTGCATGCGGTGATCGGCCATTCGATGGGCGGCGCTGGCGCCTTGCTGGCGACTCAGCTGGGCCTGCGCACCGAAGCCCTGGTGACCATTGCCGCGCCGGCGCGCATCCTCGGTGCCCTGCGCCGCTTCGCCCACTTTGTCGGCCTGCCGAAAGAGGCGCGGGCGCGCTTCGTCAGCAAGGTCGAGCAGAGCGCCGGCATGCCGGTAGCGCGGGTGGATGTGGCGCACTATGCGCTGACCATGCCGGGCCTGGTGGTGCATGCGCGGGACGACCAGATGGTGCCCTTCAGCGAGGCCGAGAGCATTCATCAGGCCTGGCCGGGCAGCCGCCTGCTGAGCCTGCCGAGCGGCGGGCACAGCAAGCCGTTGGGCGATGCTCGGCTGGTGGAGGCGGTGCTGGAGCTGCTCGGCAATGCCGACCTGGCGGCCGCGGGGCAGCGGCAGCTGCTAAGCCCGGCTCTACGCGTCGCCTCTTGAGGTGGTCGGCCTGCCGCTCGCCTTGGCGTGCGGCAGGCTTGGGGGATTGGCGCGCTTGCCGCATCATGCAGGCCTGCTTGCCGCGATGGTGCCGCCATGCCCGATGTTGTCCTGCACGAGTTTCCCGATCGTAGCGCCTGTTGCCAGCAGCTGGCGCTGGATCTGGCCGCTGTCCTGCGCGCTGCGCTGCAGCAGCGTGAACGTGCCAGCCTGCTGTTGCCCGGCGGCAGCAGCCCGCAGGCACTGTTGCCGCTGCTGGCGGCCGAGCGCCTGGACTGGGCGCGGGTCGATCTGAGCCCGACGGACGAGCGCTGGGTGCCGGCTGCCGCGGCGCAAAGCAACTACCGCCTGCTCGGTGAGGGGCTGCCGCTGGCTCGCGTTCTCGATCCACGCCAGGGGGCAGCCACCCTGGAGCAGGCGGCGCAGCGCTGGCAGGCTTGCCTGCAGCACCTGCAGCCGTTCGCCGCGGTACTGCTGGGCATGGGCGAGGACGGCCATTTCGCTTCGCTGTTCCCCGACATGCCTGGCCTGTCTGCGGCTCTCGACCCGCAAGCCGCACCGGCGGTGCTTGCGGCGCTGGCGCCCAGCGAGCCGCGCCAGCGGCTGTCGCCGAATCTGGCCATGCTCTGCCACAGCCGGTGGCTGGGGCTGCTGGCTTTTGGCGCGGCCAAGCGGCAGCTGCTCGAGGCGCCTGCCGATCTGCCGCTGCAGGCGCTGCTCGGCAATGGCCGGCAGACCGTGCAGGTCTACTGGGCGCCCTGAGCAGCCGGTCGCCCTGTCCGGAGCGCGCCAGAGCAGGGCGCTAACCGTTACACTCAGGGCGAAGAGACTGGAAAGCGGATGTGCTGATGCTTAACCCCGTTGTCGAACAGGTTACTCACGCTCTGGAGCAGCGCTCGGCGCCGCGTCGGGCTGCCTACCTGGCACGCCTCGACGAGGCCACCCGGCGCCCGCCGCGCCAGGCCCTGAGCTGCTCCAATCTGGCTCACGCCCTGGCTGCGCAGGACGCCGACGCGCGACTGATCATCAGGCAGGGCGGTGCCGCGCATATCGCCATCGTTTCCAGCTACAACGACCTGCTCTCTGCCCATGCGCCGCTGCGCGACTACCCCGAGCGGCTCAAGCAGGCCCTGGCCCGGCATGGAGCCACGGCTCAGTTCGCTGCCGGGGTGCCGGCCATGTGCGACGGCATCACCCAGGGCGAGGCGGGCATGCAGCTGTCGCTGTTCTCCCGCGACCTGATCGCCCAGGCCACGGCCATCGGCCTGACCCATGCCATCTTCGATGGCGCCCTGTACCTCGGGGTGTGCGACAAGATAGTCCCGGGCCTGCTGATCGGCGCCCTGCAGTTCGGCCATCTGCCAGCGGTTTTCGTCCCGGCCGGGCCCATGCATTCCGGCTTGGCCAACAAGGACAAGGCCGCCGTGCGCCAGCGCTATGTACGTGGCGAAGTCAGCCGCGAGGAGCTGCTCGCCGCCGAGCTGGCCGCCTACCACGAGGCCGGCACCTGCACTTTCTACGGCACCGCCAATACCAATCAGTTGCTGATGGAGGCCATGGGCCTGCACGTGCCGGGCAGCGCCTTCGTCCATCCCTATACACCACTGCGCGATGCGCTGACCGACGAAGCGGCGCGCCTGGTGGCGCGCAATAGCCCGCGGGGCGAGCGTTACCTGCCGGTGGGCCGGCAGATCGATGCGCGGGCGCTGGTCAATGCCGTGGTGGCGCTGCTGGCCAGCGGTGGCTCGACCAACCACGGCCTGCACCTGCCGGCAATTGCCCGCGCGGCCGGCTACACCCTGACCTGGGAGGACTTCGCAGCCCTGTCCAGGGTGGTGCCGCTACTGGCGCGGGTCTACCCCAATGGCGCGGCCGACGTGAACCAGTTCCAGGCCGCCGGAGGGCCGGCCTGGCTGATTCGCGAGCTGCTCGGTGGCGGGCTGTTGCATGGTGATGTCCCGACTGCGGCCGGCGAGACGCTGGCCGACTATGCCCGCGAGCCGTGGCTGGATGGCGAGCGCCTGGCCTGGCGCGAGTTGCCGGCGCAGAGCCCGGCGCCGGACATCGTACGACCGCTGGCCAGCCCGTTCCTGACCGAGGGCGGGCTGTGTCTGCTGCAGGGCAACCTGGGGCGGGCCATGCTCAAGACCTCGGCGGTCGATCCGGCCCATTGGCGGGTGCGGGCGCCGGCACGGGTATTCGCCAGCGAGGCGGCGGTGCAGGCGGCCTACCAGGCCGGCGAGCTGCAGGGCGACCTGGTGCTGGTGGTGCGCTTCCAGGGGCCGCGTGCCAATGGCATGCCGGAGTTGCACAAGCTGATGCCGCTGCTGGCCAACCTGCAGGCGGCCGGCCAGCGCGTTGCACTGGTCACCGATGGCCGTTTGTCCGGGGCCTCCGGGCAGGTACCGGCGGCCCTGCATGTTACCCCCGAGGCGGCTGCCGGCGGTGCCCTGGCGCGCCTGCGCGATGGTGATCTGATCGAAGTGGATGCCGAGGCCGGTGTGCTTCGGGTGGAACTCGAGCCGTCACAGCTGGCACTGCGCGAGGTGGCCGCGGCGCCAGTGGGGCTGGCCGCCGGCTACGGCCTAGAACTGTTCGCCGGGCAGCGCCGCCTGGTTGGCCCGGCTGACCGCGGGGCAAGTATTTTCGATGAGGGAGACTGACATGAGTCTGACGATGGACAAGGTGCTGCAGCTGGCGCGACCGGTATTGCCGGTGCTGGTGATCGAGGACAGCTCGCTGGCCGTGGATCTGGCGCGTGCCCTGCACGCCGGCGGGATCAAGGTGCTCGAAGTGACCCTGCGCACGCCGCGTGCCCTGGACGCCCTGGCGGCGATCCGCCAGGCCCTGCCGGAGCTGCTGGTAGGCGCCGGCACGCTGATCCACACCGAGCAGTTCCAGGAAGCCCGCGACGCCGGTGCCCAGTTCACTGTCAGCCCCGGCTGCACCGAGCGCCTGGCGGCGGCGGCGGAGGATTCCGGGCTGCCCTACCTGCCGGCGGTGATGACGCCGTCCGAGGTGCTGCTGGCCCTGGAGTACGGCTACCGCTCGCTCAAGCTGTTCCCGGCCAACGGCACCACCAGCGTGAAGATGCTGAAGAGCTTCAAGGGGCCGTTCACCGGCATCCGTTTCTGCCCCACCGGCGGCATCACTGCCGACAACCTGCTGAGCTTCCTGCGCCTGCCCAACGTGGCCTGCGTGGGCGGCACCTGGATCGCCCCGGACAACCTGATCCGTGCCCGTGCCTGGGATCAGATCACCCAGCTCGCCAGCGAGGCCTGCGCCCTGGCCGCCAGCGTGGAGGGGCGGCCATGAGCTGGGATCTGCCGCAGCCTTTCGTCATCGACCTGAGCGTGCTTGCCGACGATATCGACGGCCTCGGGCATGCCAACAACGCGGTCTATGTCAGCTGGCTGGAGCGCTGCGCCTGGCGTCATTCGCAACATCTGGGCCTGGATCTGGCCGAATACCGTCGTCTGGATCGGGCCATGGCCGTGCTGCGTCACGAAATCGACTACCTGGCCGCCGCCTACGAGGGTGAGGAACTGCAGATGGCCACCTGGATCGTCGAGTCCGATCACAAGCTGAAGATGACCCGGCACTTCCAGCTGTGGCGCCCGGCCGATGCCAGCACCCTGCTGCGGGCCAAGACCACCTTCGTCTGCATCGAGCTGTCCACTGGCAAGCCCAAGCGCATGCCGGCGGAGTTCATCGAGGGCTACGGCCAGGCCCTGCTGGAGCCCTATCCGCTGCAGCTGTAAGGCTTCAGTTGAACATCGGGGCGAGAAACACCTGGCCGGGCTCGACGCGGATGGCGAACTGGCGGGTTTCGCCGGGGGCGAGCAGGATCGACTGGGTTGCGCTGGGGCCATTGCCGGCGCAGTAGCCGGCGGAGCTCAGGGCCACGGCCACGCTGACCCGGCCGCTGGGCAGGTCGAACAGGGTGTTCTTGCCCGGGCCGAGACGGGCGACCAGGCGCTGATTCAGGTAAATCTCCACATCGCAGGCATTCGGCGCATTGCTGTTGCGACTGAAGATCAGTCGTCCCGGCGAGTCGGGCGCGGCTGCCTGGGGGACGTGGTGAACGCCTCGCGGGATGAAGGTGCCGGCCATGCTCGCACCACAGCTCAGGCAGGCGATCAGCAGCAGGAAATAGCGCATGGGGTACTCCTTGGACGAGACGCTTGCAGTGTGGATCATGGCTGCCGTCGGGCAAGTCTTGCATGGCGGCGGGCGGGCCTTACACTACGCGCCCCGTTTTCCCGGATAGTCCCATGCAAATCGCCCTGGCGCCCATGGAAGGGTTGGTCGACGAAATCCTCCGCGATGTACTGACCCGTGTCGGCGGCATCGACTGGTGCGTGACCGAATTCATCCGCGTCAGCGACCGTCTGCTGCCGGCTTCCCACTTTCGCAAGCTGGCCCCGGAGCTGGCCACGGCCTCGCATACCCGCAGCGCCACGCCGGTACGCCTGCAGCTGCTCGGCTCCGATCCGGCCTGCCTGGCGGACAACGCCGCCTATGCCTGCAAGCTGGGGGCGCCGGTGATCGACCTCAACTTCGGCTGCCCGGCCAAGACGGTGAACAAGTCGCGCGGTGGCGCCGTGCTGCTCAAGGAACCGGAGCTGCTGCATGCGATTCTCTGCGAAGTGCGCCGGGCGGTGCCGCGCGAGATCCCGGTGACGGCCAAGATGCGCCTGGGCTTCGACAGCCCGGATGGTGCCCTGGATTGCGCGCGGGCCCTGGCCGAGGGGGGCGCCTCGCAGATCGTGGTGCACGCGCGCACCAAGGTTGATGGCTACAAGCCGCCGGCGCACTGGGAGTGGGTGGCGCGGGTGCAGGACACGGTCAGCGTGCCGGTGTATGCCAACGGCGAAATCTGGAGCGTGGAAGACTGGCGGCGTTGCCGCGAGATCAGCGGCGCCGAGGACATCATGCTCGGTCGCGGCCTGGTATCGCGCCCGGATCTGGCCCGGCAGATCGCCGCCGCCCGTGCCGGTCAGGAGCTGGCGCCGATGAGCTGGGTGGAGTTGCAGCCGCTGCTGCAGGACTTCTGGCTGCAGGCTCGGCGCAAGATCGCCCCGCGCTATGCACCGGGCCGGCTCAAGCAGTGGCTGGCGATGCTGACCCGTAGCTACCCGCAGGCCAGCGAGCTGTTCAGCGCCCTGCGCCGGGAGAATGACTGCGCGCGCATCGATGCACTGCTCGGCTGTCAGAGCGTCGCTTATGCGGCGCCCGCAGAGACCTGCGACGAGCCGGCGTGAAGTTGGGCTTGAAATTGTTTTGCGTGTCCATATCTAAGGGCATACGGGATGCCGAAGTCGGGTCCCGCGATCAACCTACTCGCTGAAACTCAGGAGATATGACATGAGCACTGCATTTTCCATGGCCCCGTTGTTCCGCCATTCCGTTGGTTTCGACCGCTTCAACGACCTGTTCGAGTCGGCTCTGCGCAGCAACGACGCGGGCAGTTCCTACCCGCCCTACAACGTCGAGAAGCATGGCGAGGATCAGTACCGCATCGTGGTCGCGGCTGCCGGCTTCCAGGACGAGGATCTGGAACTGCAGGTCGAGCGTGGCGTGCTGACCGTCACGGGTGGCCGGCGTGAGCGCAGCGCTGAAAGCGTGACCTACCTGCATCAGGGTATTGCCCAGCGCGGCTTCAAGCTGTCGTTCCGCCTGGCCGACCATATCGAGGTCAAGGCCGCCAGCCTGATCAATGGCCTGCTCAATATCGACCTGGTGCGCATCGTGCCGGAAGAGGCCAAGGCCAAGCGCATCCCCATCGGCAGCCAGAAGCCGGCCCTGCAGAGCTGATCGGCTCGGGGTAAAAACAAGGGGCGCCAGTGGCGCCCCTTGTCGTTTCTGCCCGGTAGGTTGTGGTTGAGTGTAGCGAAGTCCGGCGTGCGTGTTGTCTGTTGGGTTCAGTGTGCCATTGCCGGCTTGCGATTATGCCGCAGCAGCTCGTGGAAGGCCGTTAGCGGCAGCGGCTTGCTGAACAGATAGCCCTGGTAGAAGTGGCAGCCCTGCTGCAGCAGGAACTCCAGCTGTTCGGGTTGTTCCACGCCCTCGGCGATCATTTCCAGGTTGAGGCTGCGGGCCATGGCGACGATGGCGCGGATGATCTCGGCATCGTTGGGGTCGCTGGTGGCGTCGCGCACGAACGACTGGTCGATCTTCAGCACGTCGACCGGCAGGCGCTTGAGGTAGGTCAGCGAGCTGTAGCCGGTGCCGAAGTCGTCCATGGCGAAGCTGATGCCGAGTTTCTTCAGGCGATGCATCTTGGCGATGGTGTCGTCGAGGTTCTGGATCACGATGCCTTCGGTGATTTCCAGCTTGAGCATGCGGCTGGGCAGGCCGCTATCGGCCAGGCCGCGTTCGACCAGCTCGACGAAGCTGTGCTGGCGGAACTGCCGCGGGCTGATGTTCACGCACAGCTGGAAGCTGCGCCCGTCCACCAGGCCGTCGCGCAGCAGGCGGGCACAGGCGCGGCAGGCCTCGTGCAGCACCCAGGTGCCGGCCTCGAGGATCAGTCCGCTTTCTTCCAGTACCTGGATGAACTGCGCTGGCGACTGTGGGCCGAGGCTTGGGTGAGTCCAGCGCAGCAGGGCCTCGCAGCCAACAATCAGGCCGCTGCGGGCGTCCACCTGGGGCTGGTAGTAGAGCTCGAATTCGTGGCGGGCCAGGGCCTGGCGCAGGTCGTTTTCCAGGCGCAGGCGCTCGCTGGCGGCGTCCTGCATGGACTGGCGGAAGATCTGCACGGTGTTGCGCCCGGTGTCCTTGGCCCGGTACAGGGCGATGTCGGCGCGCTTGAGCAGGTCGGTGGGGTTGTCGCCGTGATCCGGCAGCAGGGCGATGCCGATGCTCGGCGTCACCTGCAGGCGATGGCCGTCCAGCAGCATCGGCTCGGCCAGCCGGGTGCGCAGCTTCTCGGCGATCTGCCGCACCTGCTGGGTGATCTCGCGGCGCTTGCCCTCCAGGCCAGAGAGCAGCACGACGAACTCGTCACCGCCCAGGCGCGCTACCGTGTCTTCCTCGCGCACGCTGGCTTCCAGGCGCGCGGTGACCATCTTCAGCACGGCGTCGCCGACCGGGTGGCCTAGGGAGTCGTTGATGTGCTTGAAGTGGTCGAGGTCAAGGAACAGCAGGGCGCCGTGCAGGTCGTGGCGCTTGAGCAGGGCGATCTGCTGCACCAGGCGATCCATCAGCAGGGCACGGTTGGGCAGGTTGGTCAGCGGGTCGTGGTAGGCCAGGTGGCGCACCTGGGCCTGGGCGTCCTTCAGCTCGCTGATGTCGCGGGCGGTGAGCAGCAGGCAGGGGGTATTGTCGAGCTCGATCGGCTCCACTGAGACTTCCACCAGGCGCGAGCTGCCGTCGCGGTGCATGCCGTGCATTTCCAGGTGGTAGACGCGGCCATCGCGCTTGATCGCCTCGATCATGCGGGCGCGCTCGTCGGGGTTGTTCCACACGTTCAGCTCGCGGGCGGTGCGCCCGATGACTTCCTCGGTGCGGTAGCCGGTGAGGCGGCAGAAACCTTCGTTGACCTCGATAAAGCGGCCGCTGTCGCGCTCGGTGATGGTGATGGCGTCCGGGCTGGAGTGGAAGGCCTTGGCGAACTTCTCCTGGCTGGCCTTGAGTGCCGCCTCGGCCTGCTGGCGTTCGCTGATGTCGCGGAAGGTGGTGGTGATGCACAGCTGGCGTTCGACGCGGATAAAGCGGCTGGATACCACGCAGGTCAGCTCGCGGCCGTCCTGGGTGCGGAAACGCGCGATTTCGTTGCTCAGGTGCTGCTGCTGGGTCAGCTTGGCGAACAGCTCGTGGCGCTGGCGCTCGTCGGCCCAGAAGCGAATCTCCGGGGCGCTGTGCCCGACTATCTGCTCGGGCTGCCAGCCGAAGGTCTGGGTGAAACTGGGGTTGATCTCGATGAACACGCCATCGCGGATGCGCGACACGCAGATCGGCTCGGGGCTGGCCTGGAACAGGGTGACGAACTTCTCTTCCGAGGCGGCCAGGCGCTGCTCGCGCAGCATGCGCTCGCTGATGTCCATGAGGATGCCGGCCATGCGCAAGGGCTTGCCCTGGGCGTCGAGGTAGAGCTTGGCAGTGCTTTCCAGGAAATGCACCTCGCCATTGGCGAAGCGCGCGCGGTAGGTCAGCTGGTAGTCATGGCGCTTGCCGGCAACCACGTCGCGGTAGGCCTTGCGCATGTTGGCCTGGTCGCTGTCCGGCACGTGGCGGAAGAAGGTCTCGAACTCGCCGTGGTAGGGCTCGGCCGGCAGGCCATGGAGGGTGGCGGCGCGCTCCGAGCCATAGAGGGTGCCGCTGGGGATGTGCCAGTCCCAGGTGCCGAGGTTGGCCGAGTCGAGGGCCAGGGTCAGGCGCTCGCGGCTTTCCAGCAGATCCTGCTCCTGCTGGCGCTGCAAGGTGATGTCGCGCACGTTGAGCACCAGGCAGGTCTGCCCGGCCAGCTCGATTTCCCCGCCGTAGAGCAGGTTATGGCTGAGCTGGCCGGTGCGGCTGAACAGCTCCACCTCGAGGTTGTGGAAGCTGCCGTCCTGGCTCAGGGCGTCGAGCATTTTCTGGCGATCCTCGGGGCGGGCCCAGATGCCCAGCTCCAGCGAGGTGCGACCGACGGCTTCTTCCTTGCTCCAGCCGAACTGGCGCTCGAAGGCCGGGTTGATCTCGAGGAAGCGACCGTTGCTCTTGTCGGTGATCACCACCGCGTCGGGGGTGTGCAGGAAGGCCTTGGCGAACTTCTCTTCGCTGGCGCGCAGGGCTGCTTCGGCCTGCTTGCGCTCGCTGGTGTCGAGGAAGGTGCACAGCAGCATGGCCTGGCCGTCCAGCTCGAGGTACTGGCTGCTCAGCATGCCGTCCAGTGGTCGGCCGCTGCGGGTGCACAGGCGAGCCTCTAGGATCACCGGTTCCGGGCTGTTACGGGTCAGCTCGCGCATGCGCAGGCGCTGTTCGGGATCGGCCCAGATCGCCAGTTCCAGGGTGGTGCTGCCGATGATTTCCTCGGCGCTCCAGCCGAACAGGCTGCTGAAGTGCTGGTTGGCTTCGATGATCCGGCTGTCGCTGTAGCGCACCAGCATCACCGCGTCGGGGCTGAGGTGGAACAGGCTGGAAAAGCGCCGTTCGGACTCGCTCAGGGCCTTGGCGCGCATCTGCTGGGCGGTGATATCGCGGATCACGCCGAACACCCGGGTGCGGCCGTCGCTGTCGATCTGCGGGCGGCCGCTGATCTCCAGCCAGTGCAGGCTGCCATCCGGCCAGCGGATGCGGTGGCGCAGGGCGGTGGGGTTGGGGCGGCCGGCCAGCACGTCCTGGAACAGGGCGATGACCGATGGGCGTTCTTCTTCGGGAATCAGCTCGATGTAGTCGATGCGCTTGGGCAGCGGTTTCTTCGGGTCGAGGCCGAACAGTGCCTGGGCCCCGCGCGACCAGCTGACCTTGCCGCTCTCGATGTCCCAGTACCAGGCGCCGAGGTGCGCACCATTGAGGGCGGCGAGCAGGCGCGGGGCGTCATGCCAGGTCTTTTCGAACTCGACGGGATCGAGGGCGGGAATGAAGGGGAGCGGCGGCTGGGGCTTGCGGGATTTCGGCATTGCGGCTCATCCGATGCACGGCAAGGCGTATACGCCCGGCTGGAACTGGCGCGAGTAGGACATGCAGGAGCCTTTTCTTATCGTTATGGGCCCACGTTAGCCGCAGTTTTGTCCTCTAGGCAAGGCCCGTGCGCTGGGCGTCGAGCAGTTGCATAAAAGCTTTGGCTGCATTGGACAGGGTTCGTTCCGTGTGCAGGATGTAGCCGAGCTGGCGGCGCAGCTGGATACCGGGCAGCGGCAGGCGCACCACCTGCTCGTCGAGCATGGTGCGCGGCAGTACGCTCCAGGCCAGGCCGATGGAGACCATCATCTTGATGGTCTCCAGGTAGTTGGTGCTCATGCCGATGTTCGGCGTCAGTCCTTCGGCTTCGAACAGGCGGCGCACGATATGGTGGGTGAAGGTGTTGTCGCCGGGAAAAACCGCCGGGTGCTTTGCCACGTCGGCCAGGCGCACGTCGCCGCCGCGCACCAGCGGGTGCTCGGGGGCGGCGACGAAGTCCAGCGGGTCGTCCCATACCGCCACCGCGCGCACCGGCTCGCGGGTTTCCGGGGCCAGGGTGATCACCGCCAGCTCGGCGCGGCCATGGAGAATTTCCTCGTAGGCCACTTCCGAGTCGAGAAACTGGATGTCCAGCGCCACCTGCGGATAGGCGCGGGTGAAGGCGCGCAGCAGCGGCGGCAGGCGGTGCAGGCCGATATGGTGGCTGGTGGCCAGGGTCAGGCGGCCGCTGACTTCGCCGTTGAGGTTGGTCAGGGCGCGGCGGGTGTCGTCCAGCACGTTGAGGATCTGGTAGGCCCGCGGCAGCAGGGCGCGGCCGGCCTCGGTGAGGTTCACCTCGCGGCCCAGGCGGTCGAACAGGCGCACATTGAGCTGCTGTTCCAGCCCGGCGATGCGCTTGCTCACGGCCGGCTGGGTCAGGTGCAGGCGCTCGCCGGCCTCGGAGAAGCTGCCGGCTTCGGCGATGGCGATAAAGGCGTTGAGGTTGGCCAGATCCATGGGGTGCTCCGGACGGCGGTATTCGTAGGCTGGCGCCAGATTGAGGGGCTGATGCCGGGAAAGGGTGCGAGTCGGTCTCTGCATTCCAGCTAGGAATGCTTTGAATAAAAAATATGAATTTGAGTTATTGAATGCAAGTCCCTAGGATCGCCACATCAGCAGAAGGGTTTTAACCCTCGCACCGCACATGACCCTGATGAGGACATAGCAAATGGCCGGCAAGACGCTCTACGACAAGCTCTGGGAAATGCACGAGGTGAAGCGCCGCGACGATGGTTCGTCGCTGATCTACATCGACCGGCAGATCCTTCACGAAGTGACCTCGCCGCAGGCCTTCGAAGGCCTGCGTCTGGCCGGGCGCAAGCCGTGGCGCATCGACGCCAACATCGCCACCCCGGATCACAACGTGCCGACCACCCGCGCCGAGCGCCAGGGCGGCCTGGAGGCCATCGTCGACGAAGTGTCGCGCATCCAGGTGCAGACCCTCGACGAGAACTGCGATGACTTCGGCATCCTCGAGTTCAAGATGAACGACAGCCGCCAGGGCATCGTCCACGTGGTCGGCCCGGAGCAGGGTGCCACCCTGCCGGGCATGACCGTGGTCTGCGGCGACTCGCACACCTCCACCCACGGTGCCTTCGGTGCCCTGGCCCATGGCATCGGTACCTCGGAAGTCGAGCACGTGCTCGCCACCCAGTGCCTGGTGGCCAAGAAGATGAAGAACATGCAGGTACGCGTCGAAGGCCGCCTGCCGGCCGGTGTCACCGCCAAGGACATCGTGCTCGCCGTGATCGGCAAGATCGGTACCGCCGGCGGCAACGGCCACGCCCTGGAGTTCGCCGGCAGCGCCATTCGCGAGCTGTCCCTGGAAGGGCGCATGACCATCTGCAACATGTCGATCGAGGCCGGTGCCCGTGTCGGCCTGGTGGCTGTGGACGAGAAGACCATCGCCTACGTCAAGGGCCGTCCGTTCTCGCCCAAGGGCGAGGATTGGGACAAGGCCGTGGCCGCCTGGGCCGACCTGGTGTCGGATGCCGATGCGGTGTTCGATACCGTGGTCGAACTCAAGGCCGAAGAGATCAAGCCGCAGGTGTCCTGGGGCACTTCGCCGGAAATGGTGCTGGCCGTCGATCAGCGCGTGCCGGATCCGGCCGCCGAGGCCGACCCGGTCAAGCGCGATTCCATCGTCCGTGCTCTGAAGTACATGGGCCTGCAGGCCAACCAGGCGATCACCGATATCCAGCTGGATCGCGTGTTCATCGGCTCCTGCACCAACTCGCGGATCGAAGACCTGCGCGCCGCCGCCGACGTGGCCAAGGGCCGCAAGGTCGCCAGCACCATCAAGCAGGCGCTGGTGGTACCGGGCTCCGGCCTGGTCAAGGCGCAGGCCGAGGCCGAGGGGCTGGACAAGATCTTCATCGAGGCCGGTTTCGAATGGCGCGAGCCGGGCTGCTCCATGTGCCTGGCGATGAACCCGGACAAACTGGGCAGCGGCGAGCATTGCGCCTCTACCTCCAACCGCAACTTCGAAGGCCGTCAGGGCGCCGGTGGGCGTACCCATCTGGTCAGCCCGGCCATGGCCGCCGCCGCCGCGGTGACCGGCCGTTTCATCGATGTTCGTGAACTGATGCAGGCCTGAGGAGACCCGACATGAAAGCCTTTACCCAACACACCGGTCTCGTCGCGCCGCTCGATCGCGCCAATGTCGACACCGACCAGATCATCCCCAAGCAATTCCTCAAGTCGATCAAACGCACCGGCTTCGGCCCCAACCTGTTCGACGAGTGGCGCTATCTGGACGTCGGCCAGCCAAACCAGGACAGCTCGGGTCGCCCGATCAATAAAGAGTTCGTGCTGAACTTCCCGCGCTACCAGGGTGCCAGCGTGCTGCTGGCCCGCGAGAACTTCGGTTGCGGCTCCTCCCGCGAGCACGCGCCCTGGGCGTTGGAGGAGTACGGCTTCCGTACCATCATCGCGCCGAGCTTCGCCGACATCTTCTTCAACAACAGCTTCAAGAACGGCCTGCTGCCGATCATCCTCCAGGAGGATGAAGTCGACGCGCTGTTCCAGCAGGCCGAGGCCACCGAGGGCTACCAGCTGACCGTCGACCTCGCCGCGCAGACCGTGACCCGTCCGGATGGCGTGCAGTACGGCTTCGAGATCGATGCCTTCCGCAAGCACTGCCTGCTCAATGGCCTGGACGACATCGGCCTGACCCTGCAGGACGCCGAGGCGATCAAGGCCTTCGAAAGCAAGCATCAGCAGAGCAGCCCCTGGCTGTTCGGCGCCATCAAGTAATCAAGGAACATCCATGAGCAAGCAGATTCTGGTTCTCCCTGGCGACGGCATCGGCCCGGAAATCATGGCCGAGGCGGTCAAGGTGCTGAACCTGGCCAACGACAAGTACGCCCTGGACTTCGAGCTGAGCTTCGATGACCTGGGTGGCGCCGCCATCGACCGTTACGGCGTGCCGCTGGCCGACGAAACCCTGGCCAGGGCCCGCGCCGCTGACGCCATCCTGCTCGGCGCCGTTGGCGGGCCGAAGTGGGACACCATCGACCCGGCCATCCGCCCAGAGCGCGGCCTGCTGAAGATCCGCTCGCAGCTGGGCCTGTTCGGCAACCTGCGGCCGGCGCTGCTCTACCCGCAACTGGCCGAGGCTTCCAGCCTCAAGCCCGAGATCGTCGCCGGCCTGGACATCCTCATCGTCCGTGAACTGACCGGTGGCATCTACTTCGGCCAGCCGCGCGAGAGCAAGGTGCTGGAGAGCGGCGAGCGCATGGCTTACGACACCCTGCCGTACAGCGAGAGCGAGATCCGCCGCATCGCCAAGGTCGGTTTCGACATGGCCCGCGTGCGCGGCAAGAAGCTGTGCTCGGTGGACAAGGCCAACGTGCTGGCCTCCAGCCAGCTGTGGCGCGCCGTGGTCGAGGAAGTGGCCAAGGACTACCCGGATGTCGAACTGAGCCACATGTACGTCGACAACGCCGCCATGCAGCTGGTGCGTGCGCCCAAGCAGTTCGACGTGATGGTCACCGACAACATGTTCGGCGACATCCTCTCGGACGAGGCCTCCATGCTCACCGGCTCCATCGGCATGCTGCCGTCGGCTTCGCTGGACGCCAACAACAAGGGCATGTACGAGCCGTGCCACGGCTCCGCGCCGGATATCGCAGGCAAGGGCATCGCCAACCCGCTGGCGACCATCCTGTCGGTGTCGATGATGCTGCGTTACAGCTTCGGCCAGGTCAAAGCCGCCGATGCCATCGAGCAGGCCGTCAGCCTGGTGCTGGATCAGGGCCTGCGCACCGGCGACATCTGGTCGGAAGGCAAGACCAAGGTCGGTACCGCGGCCATGGGCGATGCGGTAGTCGAGGCGCTGCGCAGTCTGTAATCTTTCCAGCCCCGCCACGCTAGGGCGGGGCTGCTTATAGAGGTATGAGTGTTATGAAACGTGTAGGTCTGATCGGTTGGCGCGGTATGGTCGGTTCCGTGCTCATGCAGCGCATGCTGGAAGAGCGTGACTTCGACCTGATCGAGCCGGTGTTCTTCACCACTTCCAACGTTGGCGGCCAGGGCCCGGCGATTGGCAAGGATGTCGCCCCGCTGAAGGATGCCTACAGCATCGACGAGCTGAAGACCCTCGACGTGATCCTGACCTGCCAGGGCGGCGACTACACCAGCGAAGTCTTCCCCAAGCTGCGTGAAGCCGGCTGGAACGGCTACTGGATCGACGCGGCTTCCAGTCTGCGCATGGCCGATGACTCGGTGATCGTGCTGGATCCGGTCAACCGCAAGGTCATCGACCAGTCGCTGGATGCCGGTACCAAGAACTACATCGGCGGCAACTGCACCGTCAGCCTGATGCTGATGGCCCTGGGCGGCCTGTACGAGGCCGGTCTGGTCGAGTGGATGAGCGCCATGACCTACCAGGCGGCTTCCGGCGCCGGTGCGCAGAACATGCGCGAGCTGATCAAGCAGATGGGCGCGATCAACGCCTCCGTGGCCGATGAGCTGGCCGACCCGGCCAGCGCCATCCTCGACATCGACCGCAAGGTCGCCGAGGCCATGCGCGGCGAAGCCTTCCCGGTAGACAACTTCGGCGTGCCGCTGGCCGGCAGCCTGATCCCCTACATCGACAAGGAGCTGCCCAACGGCCAGAGCCGCGAAGAGTGGAAGGGCCAGGCCGAAACCAACAAGATCCTCGGTCGCTTCAAGAGCCCGATCCCGGTGGACGGTCTGTGCGTGCGCATCGGCGCCATGCGCTGCCACAGCCAGGCGCTGACCATCAAGCTGAACAAGGACGTGCCGCTGGCCGACATCGAAGGCCTGATCAGCCAGCACAACCCCTGGGTCAAGCTGGTGCCGAACACCCGCGAAGCGAGCATCCGCGACCTCGGCCCGACTGCCGTCACCGGTACCCTGAGCGTGCCGGTCGGTCGTCTGCGCAAGCTCAACATGGGCTCGCAGTACCTCGGTGCCTTCACCGTCGGCGACCAGCTGCTGTGGGGCGCGGCCGAGCCGCTGCGGCGCATGCTGCGCATCCTGCTGGAGCGTTGATCGTTCGGGCAGTACCAGAGGGCCGGTCATGACCGGCCCTTTTTTGTTTCTGTGGTCAGCCTTTCGGGCGCAGCGTAGAGTGCCGCCCACTTGCTTCTCTGTCTCAAGGTGTTCCGATGTCCAAGTCCTTCGCTATCGCCGTGGTCGGCGCCACCGGCACTGTCGGTGAAACCCTGGTGCAACTGCTGGAGGAGCGCGAGTTCCCGGTTAGCAGTCTGCATCTGCTGGCTGGCAACGACTCGGTTGGTCAGTCCACGGCATTTCGTGGCAAGAACCTGCGCGTGCGCGAGGTGGCCGATTTCGATTTCGCCCAGGTGCAGCTGGCCTTCTTTGCTGCCGGTGAAGACGTCAGCCGTCAGTACGGTGCCAAGGCGCACGCGGCCGGCTGCTCGGTGATCGATCTGAGTGGCGGCCTGGCGCAGGCGCTGCCCGTGGTGCCGGAGGCCAATGCCGTGGCGCTGGCTGGGGCGAGCGCACCTTATCTGCTGGCCAGTCCCGCGCCGGTCGCCACCGCCCTGGCGGCCGTGCTGGCGCCACTGCGCGCCCAGCTCGGCTTGCGCAAGATCGTGCTGACTGCGGCGCTGGCGGTTTCCAACTTGGGGCGTGCCGGCATCAGCGAGCTGGCGCGACAGACTACCGAGCTGCTCAATATGCGCCCGTTGGAGCCGCAGCTGTTCGGTCGCCAGGTGGCGTTCAACCTGCTGGCGCAGATCGGCGAGGTGGAAGAGGGCGGTCATGCGCGCCTGGAGCGCCGAGTGGCCGAGGAGCTGAAGCAGGTGCTGGCGGTCGACGGGCTGAAAGTAGCGGTGAGCTGCGCGGTGGCGCCGGTGTTCTTCGGCGACAGCCTGGCGGTCTGCCTGGAAACCCGCGAACCGGTAGATGTGGCTGCTATTGCCGCGCTACTGGAGCAGCAGGCTGGTATCGAGCTGGTGGAGTCGGGCGATTATCCAACCGTGGTCGGCGATGCGGTGGGGCAGGACGAACTCTATGTGGGGCGCCTGCGTGCTGGCCTGGACGATCCAACTGAGCTTAATTTGTGGATTGCGTCAGATAATGTGCGAAAAGGCTCTGCGCTGAATGCTGTGCAAATTGGTGAGTTGTTGATAAAACACTATCTGTAAAAGATACTTAGCCCCAAATTTGAAGAATTTTTCTAGCTTGGCAATACTGTTTTGGTAGTTCGCTGACGGGGAGCCGCTTTCGGGCGGGTGCAGGCAGCGCACTTCAAATCCTCTCGTGTAACGAGAAAAAAAGATAAAACAAGGGATTACGCTATGGTTCGGGTTCGCAAACTGGTGCTGGCAATCGCGGCTGCTTCGGCGCTGACCTCCGGTACGGCACATGCGCTTGGGCTCGGGGAAGTCACCCTGCAGTCCTCGCTGAGCCAGCCGTTGGTGGCGGAAATCGAATTGCTCGAGGTGCGCGACCTGGCGCCCAACGAAGTGATTCCGGCTCTGGCGTCCCCCGAAGAGTTCAACAAGGCTGGCGTCGATCGCCAGTACTTCCTGACCGACCTCAAGTTCACGCCGATCATCAAGCCGAATGGCAAGAGCGTGATCCGGGTCACCTCGAACAAGCCGGTGCGCGAGCCCTACCTGAACTTTCTCGTCGAAGTGCTGTGGCCTAACGGTCGCCTGCTGCGCGAATACACCCTGCTGCTCGATCCGCCGCTGTACTCGCCGCAGACTGCTGCCGCCGCACCGCGCCTGCCGGTCGCCGCTCCGGCGCCGCGTCCGCAAGTGGCTGCTCCGGCTCCCGCTCCGCGTCCGGTAGCCCAGGCCGCTGCGCCTGTTGCTCCGGCTGCGTCGGCGCCGCGCCCGGCAACCGCCAAGGCTCCTGTGGCTCCGGCCGCTCCGGCTGCACCGAGCAAGATCGACGGCGATCAGTACAAGACCACTTCCAGCGACACCCTCTGGGAAATCGCCCAGAGCAGCCGCCAGAACGGCTCCGTACACCAGGCCATGCTGGCCATCCAGGATCTCAACCCGAATGCCTTCGTCGACGGCAACATCAACCGCCTGAAAAGCGGTCAGGTACTGCGTCTGCCGACCGACGAGCAGATCAAGAGCCGCAGCCAGGCCGAGGCGATTGCCCAGGTCAGCGAGCAGAATGCCGCCTGGCGCGAAGGTCGCAGCCTGGCCGCCAATGGCGCGCGTCAGCTCGATGCGACCAAGCGCGACAGCGCTGGCGCCGCTCCGGCCAAGACCGAAGTCAAGGACAACCTCAAGCTGGTTTCCGCTGAGGCCGGCAAGGCTGGCGCTGCCAGCGACAAGGGCGCCGGCAACAGCAAGGCGCTCAGCGATCAGCTGGCGGTGACCAAGGAAAGCCTGGACTCCACCCGCCGCGAAAACGACGAGCTGAAAAGCCGCATGAGCGATCTGCAAGGGCAGCTGGACAAGCTGCAGAAGCTGATCGCACTGAAAGACAACCAGATGGCCAAGCTGCAGTCCGACCTGGCGAACCAGGGCAAGGCTGCTGCCGCACCGGCTCAGCCGGCCGCTGCGCCGACTCCTGCACCGGCGCCAGCTCCTGCTCCGGTAGAGGGCAAGCCAGCTGCCGCGGCCAGCGCTCCTGCTACACCGCCGGCTGCCGAGACCAAACCGGCTGAAGCGGCCAAGCCGAGCGAGCCTGATTACAACTACAGCGAAGAGCCTACGGCCAAACCGGCCGAAGTGAAGCCGGCTGCCCCGGCACCTGCTGCCAAGCCGGCCGCCCCGGTCAAGCCGGTTCAGGCCAGCAAGCCAGTGGTCAAGGCGCCGGAGCCGGAGCCCAAGGGCTTCATCGACGGCCTGCTGGACAACCCGATGCTGCTGGGGGCCGCCGGTGGCGGTGCGCTGCTGGTGCTGCTGGTCGGTCTGATGGTGCTGTCGCGGCGTAACGCGATCAAGGAAGCCGAGCTGCAGGACAGCCTGGCCAGCGCCCCTGAATCGGACAGCTTTGCCGCTGACCTGGATCTGCCGGACGACAGCTTTGCCGGTCTCGATGCCTCTGCGGAAACCGTGGTGCGCGAGCAGGCCGAGGAGCGTGTTGCACCGCAGACCGCCGATGCCCTGGGCGAAGCCGATATCTATATTGCCTACGGCAAGTTCACCCAGGCCGCCGAGCTGCTGCAGAACGCCATCAACGATGAGCCGCAGCGCAGTGATCTGCGTCTGAAACTGATGGAAGTCTGCGCCGAGCTGGGCGACCGCGACGGTTTCGCCCGCCAGGAGCAGGAGCTGCGTGAGATCGGTGGCGCGGCAATTGCCGTCGACCAGCTCAAAGGCAAGTACCCGAGCATGGCTGCCCTGGCCACTGCCGGTGGCCTGGCTGCCACAGATGACCTGGACAGCTTCAGCCTGGACGACCTGAGCCTCGACGAGCCGGTGGCCGCCAAGGCGCCTGCGGCCGACCTGGATGACTCCTTCGACCTCAGCCTGGACGACCTGGATGTCGACCTGGATGTGCCTGCCGCACCGTCCAGCACCTCGGCGCTGGGTGACCTGGATAGCGCGCTGAGCCTGGACGAGCCGACGGCCGCGGGCGATATGGAGTTCGATCTGGACATGGGCGGCGATAACTCTGCCGACACCCTGGCCCTGGGCGATGACCTGGCGGATTTCAGCCTGGATCTGGAAGCCGAGAGCAAGCCGGCGGCTGCCGATGACGAATTCATGCTGAGCCTGGATGACGAGCCGGCTGCACCGCTGGCAGCCGAGCCGGCCGACCTGGATCTGTCCTCCGATTTCGATCTGTCGCTGGCTGACGAGGCGCCTGCCGCCCCGGCCCAGGACAGCTTCGCTGCCCAGCTCGAAGAGGTTTCTGCCGAGCTCGATCAGCTCAGCGGCAGCCTGGATGACGAATTGCTGGTAAGCGAGCCGCTGCCTGTTGCGGCTGCACCGGCTGATGCGGAGCCTAATGTGGACGACGACTTCGATTTCCTCTCGGGTACCGACGAGACTGCCACCAAGCTCGATCTGGCGCGTGCCTACATCGACATGGGGGATACCGAAGGTGCACGTGACATCCTCGACGAAGTGGTCGCCGAAGGTAACGATGGTCAGCAGCAGGAAGCGCGTGAGCTGATCGCCAAACTGGTTTGATAAATGTCTGATGCAATACCAACGACGGCAGCCCCTGGGGCTGCCGTCGGCTTTTCCAGGATTGCCCTGGGAGTCGAATACAAGGGTTCTCGTTATCGCGGTTTCCAGCGCCAGCGCGCCGGAGTGCCGTCGATCCAGGAGAGCCTGGAGAAGGCCCTGTCCAAGGTGGCCGGCGGTGCGCCGGTGGTGCTGAGCTGTGCGGGGCGTACCGATGCCCTGGTGCATGCCAGTGGCCAGGTGGTGCACTTCGATACACAGGTCGAACGTACCCTGCATTCCTGGGTGATGGGCGCCAACCTCAATCTGCCGGCGGATATCAGCGTGACCTGGGCCAAGGTCATGCCGGTGGAGTTCGATGCGCGCTTCAGTGCCATGGCGCGCCGCTATCGCTATGTGATCTACAACGACCAGATCCGCCCGGCGCATATGGCTGAGGAGGTGACCTGGAACCATCGGCCGCTGGATATCGAGCGCATGCGTGAAGCCGCCCGCCATCTGGTGGGAACCCATGATTTCAGTGCCTTCCGGGCGCGCCAGTGCCAGGCTAAGTCGCCGGTCAAGACGGTGCACCACCTGGAATTGCTCGAGTACGGGCGCTTCATCATTCTGGATATTCGCGCCAATGCTTTCCTGCATCACATGGTGCGCAACTTTGCTGGCGTACTGATGACCATCGGCACCGGCGAGCGCCCGGTGGAGTGGGCGCGCGAGGTGCTGGAAAGCCGGGTACGGCGTACCGGCGGAGTGACAGCCCATCCCTATGGACTGTACCTGGTGCAGGTCGAGTACCCGGAGCAGTTCGAGCTGCCGCAGCGCTACCTGGGGCCGCATTTTCTCTCCGGCCTGCCCGATGTGATGCTGAAGGGCTGAGCCGGTACTCGAGCCAGGTGGACGGAAAAATCGTCCACTGCACTTTCAGGCTTTTGCTACCATCGATTTTTCTCTGCTCGGAGCCAGAACTTGTCCGTCGTTCGCAGCAAGATTTGCGGTATTACCCGCGTCGAAGATGCTCTGGTGGCTGTTGCTGCTGGTGCCGATGCCATCGGCCTAGTGTTCTACGCGAAGAGCCCGCGGGCGGTCAGTGTCGAGCAGGCCCGGGAAATCGTCGCGGCCCTGCCGCCGTTCGTGACCACGGTAGGCCTGTTCGTCGATATCGAGCGTGCCGAGCTGCAGCGGATTCTGCAGGTCGTGCCGCTGGATCTGCTGCAGTTCCATGGCGATGAGAGCCTGGCGCAGTGCGAAGGCTACTCGCGGCCCTACATCAAGGCGCTGCGGGTCAAACCGGGTGATGACATCGCGGCATTGATGGCGCAGTACCCGAGCGCCTCGGGCATCCTGCTGGATACCTATGTGGAAGGCGTGCCGGGCGGTACCGGGCTGGCTTTCGACTGGTCGCTGGTGCCGGCGCAGTTGCCCAAGCCGGTAATTCTCGCTGGTGGCCTGACGCCCGATAACGTGGCTGCGGCCATTGCCCGGGTCAGGCCCTATGCGGTGGATGTCAGTGGTGGGGTGGAAGCCAGCAAGGGAATCAAGGACGCCGGCAAGGTGCGTGCCTTCATTCGTGAGGTGCGTGGCGGCTGATGTGACGGGTGCGCCGCGCCTGCCGTCCATAACCCATCCTGAATCCAGGTTTGGCGATGGGCGCGGCAGTGTCCATCGTGCGGGCCATGAATATGAGTTTGCCAGGGGTGCCGAACGGCCCTGGAACAGCTACGGAGAGTAAGCATGAGCAACTGGCTGAGAGAAAAACTGATCCCCTCGATCATGCGTTCCGAGGTCAAGAAGAGTTCGGTACCCGAGGGGCTGTGGCACAAGTGCCCGTCCTGCGATGCCGTGCTCTATCGCCCCGAGCTGGAAAAGACCCTGGATGTCTGCCCCAAGTGCAATCACCACATGCGCATCGATGCGCGCACTCGCCTCGACCTGTTCCTCGACCCGGACGGTCGCGAGGAGATCGGTGCCGAGCTGGAGCCGGTGGATCGCCTGAAATTCCGTGACAGCAAGAAATACAAGGATCGCCTGGCCTCTGCGCAGAAGGAGACCGGCGAGAAAGATGCTCTGGTTGCCATCAGCGGTAGCCTGCAGGGCATGCCGATCGTCACCTGCGCCTTCGAATTCAGCTTCATGGGCGGCTCGATGGGCGCCATCGTCGGCGAGCGTTTCGTCCAGGCCGCCAATGTCGCCCTGGCCAAGCGCTGCCCGCTGGTGTGTTTCGCTGCCTCCGGCGGTGCGCGCATGCAGGAAGCGCTGATCTCGCTGATGCAGATGGCCAAGACCAGCGCCGTACTGGCGCGCCTGCGCGAGGAGGGCATTCCCTTCGTTTCCGTGCTGACCGATCCGGTTTACGGCGGTGTTTCTGCCAGCCTGGCCATGCTCGGCGATGTAATTGTCGCCGAGCCGCGTGCGCTGATCGGCTTCGCCGGCCCGCGGGTGATCGAGCAGACCGTGCGCGAGAAACTGCCGGAAGGCTTCCAGCGCAGCGAGTTCCTGCTGGAGCACGGCGCCATCGACATGATCATCTCCCGCCAGGAGCTGCGCCCGCGTCTGGGTTCGCTGCTGGCTCAACTGCAGCATCTGCCGACTCCCGCCTAGAGCTTCCTATGCCCCCACGTGCCCTCGCCGACTGGCTGACCTACCTCGAACAACTGCATCCCAGCGCCATCGACATGGGGCTGGAGCGCAGCCGCGAAGTGGCTCGCCGGCTCGGCCTGGGGCGCCCGGCACCGCGGGTGATCACGGTGACCGGTACCAACGGCAAGGGCTCCACCTGCGCCTTCCTGGCCAGCTTGCTGGCCGAGCAGGGGCTCAAGGTCGGGGTCTACAGCTCGCCGCATCTGCTCCGTTACAACGAACGGGTACAGGTGGCCGGTTGCGAGGCTAGTGATGCCGAGCTGTGCGCCGCCTTCGAGGCGGTCGAGGCTGCGCGCGGCGAGATTTCCCTGACCTACTTCGAGATGGGCACCCTGGCGGCCTTCTGGCTGTTCGAGCGTGCCGGGCTCGATGCTGCCGTGCTGGAAGTCGGCCTGGGCGGGCGCCTGGATGCGGTCAACTTGATCGATGCCGACCTGGCTCTGGTCACCAGCATTGGTCTGGATCATGCCGACTGGCTGGGCGACAGCCGCGAGTCGGTGGCCTTCGAGAAGGCCGGGATCTTCCGCGCAGGCTGCCCGGCGCTATGCGGCGACATGGATCCGCCACAGCCTCTGCTGGCGCGGGTGGCCGAGCTGGACTGCCCGCTGTTCCTGCGTGGCCGCGATTACAACCTGCGGGTCGGCAAGCAGGGCTGGAACTGGCATGGACTGGATGCGGCCGGCCTGGTACTGCAGCTCGAAGGGCTGCCGCTGCTCGACCTGCCGATGGAAAACGCTGCCCTGGCCCTGCAGGCCTATGCCGTGCTGGGCCTGCCCTGGCAGCCGGAACGCCTGGCCGCGGCCCTGCAGCGTACCCGGGTGACTGGGCGTCTCGATCGCCGTGAGCTGCTCTGGCGCGGCAAGCCACTGGCGCTGTTGCTCGATGTCGGGCACAACCCCCATGCTGCCGAATACCTGGCCACCCGCCTGGCCAGCCGCGCCCCGCAGGGGCCGCGCCTGGCGGTATTCGGTCTGCTGGCGGACAAGGATCTGGCTGGTGTGACGCACCCGCTGCTCACCGAGGTGCGCAGCTGGGCGGTGGCGCCATTGCCCAGTCCGCGGAGCCGCAGCGTCGGAGAGTTGGAGGCGACCCTGCGCAATCAGGGTGCCAATGTGCGGGCATGTGGCAGTGTTGCCGATGCATTGCTGGTACAGTGTGAGCAGGCGGCGGCCGGAGACGAGATCCTCGTGTTCGGCTCCTTTTATTGTGTGGCCGAGGCTCTGGAGTGGCTTGGGCAGCAGGCGGAGGCAGGAAATGGCGGTGCTGGATAAAGGGCTCAAGCAGCGGATAGTCGGCGCACTGGTTCTGGTGGCGCTGGCAGTGATCTTCCTGCCCATGCTGTTTTCCCGCGAGGACGAGCTGCGCCAGGTCGAGGTCGATGCCCCGGCGATGCCGGAAAAACCGGTGTTGCCGGAGGTGGCCCTGGAGCCGGTGACGGTGCCTGAGCCGGTTGCCGAGGAGGAAGTGCCGCCGGTCGAGCCGGTGCCGCAGACACCGAGCGAACCGATTGCCGCCGCGCCAACGCCGGTTGCCCCGGCCGTGCCGCCGGCCCAGGCGCAAGCCGCGGCGAGCGAGCCGCCGGCTGCCAGCAGCGGCCTGGATGCCAGCAGCCTGCCGGTAAGCTGGTCGGTGCAGCTGGCCAGTCTGTCCAGCCGCAGCGGCGCGGAGAAACTGCAGCAGACCCTGCGCAGCAAGGGCTACAACGCCTATGTGCGCTCCTTCGAGGGCATGAACCGGGTGTTCGTCGGGCCGGTGATCGAGCGTGCCGAGGCGGATCGCCTGCGTGACGTGCTCAACCGCCAGCACAAGCTCAACGGCTTCGTGGTGCGCTTCCAGCCCGAGAAGGGCTGAGGCTATCGGGCCGATATGTTCGGCCCGGCTTACCCGGCGCCGACTGCTCTGGTAAAATCCGCCGCCTTTCCCGTCTGTAGGCAGCATCGTGGCATTTACGTGGGTCGATTGGGCGATTGTCGCCGCCATCGCCATTTCCAGCTTGATCAGCCTGAAGCGCGGCTTCATCAAGGAAGCCTTGTCGCTGCTCACCTGGATCGTTGCCGGTGTAGTCGCCTGGATGTTCGGCGGCGCCCTGTCGCAGCACCTCACCGAATTCATTGAAACGCCGTCGATGCGGGTCATCGCGGCGTGCGCCATATTGTTCGTGGTCACTCTGGTGGTCGGCGCGCTGGTCAACTTCCTGATCGGCGAGCTGGTACGGGTCACCGGTCTTTCCGGTACCGATCGTTTTCTCGGCATGGTCTTCGGTGCGGCGCGTGGCGCCCTGCTGGTGGTGGTGCTGGTGGGCCTGGTCAGTCTGGCGCCGGTGCAGCAGGATCAATGGTGGCAGCAGTCGGCTCTGGTGCCACATTTCCTGATGGTGGCCGACTGGTCGAAGAACCTGATTCTCAGCTTGTCCAGTCAGTGGTTGGCCAGTGGCATCAGCGCGCCGGTCGAGCTGCCGTTCAAAGAGGCCCTGGTGCAGCCTAAACTGCCCGAGAGCCTGTAGTTTTAAGCCTGATTCACAACGTAGGGGTTGCGTCACATGTGTGGCATCGTCGGTATTGTCGGTAAGTCGAACGTCAACCAGTCTCTGTATGACGCGCTCACCGTGCTTCAGCATCGCGGCCAGGACGCTGCCGGCATCGTTACCAGCCATGATGGCCGCCTGTTCCTGCGCAAGGACAACGGCCTGGTGCGTGACGTGTTCCAGCAGCGTCACATGCAGCGCCTGGTCGGCCAGGTCGGTATCGGCCATGTGCGTTACCCGACCGCGGGCAGCTCCAGCTCCGCCGAGGCGCAGCCGTTCTACGTCAACTCGCCGTACGGCATCACCCTGGCGCACAACGGCAACCTGACCAACGTCGAGCAGCTGTCGCGCGAGATCTACGAGTCCGACCTGCGCCACGTCAACACCAACTCCGACTCGGAAGTGCTACTCAACGTGTTCGCCCATGAGCTGGCGGTACGCGGCAAGCTGCAGCCGACCGAAGAAGACGTGTTCGCTGCCGTCGCTGGTGTGCACGAGCGCTGCCGCGGCGGCTACGCGGTGGTGGCGATGATCACCGGCTACGGCGTGGTTGGCTTCCGCGACCCCCATGCGATCCGCCCGATCGTGTTCGGCCAGCGCCACACCGACGAAGGCGTGGAGTACATGATCGCTT